>CALNYA010000037.1:0-107529 GCA_942490575.1 uncultured Verrucomicrobiota bacterium | reverse complement strand
CGGTACCGTTCGACGGCGCTGGCGATTCCTCCCAGGAATTCCTCGCGCAACCAGGGTTTGACGATGAACCGGTAGATCTCCCCCTGGTTGATCGCCTCGATCACGGTCCCGAGATTCAGCACCGCCGTGACCAGGATCCGGGTCGCCTCGGGCTGCAGTTCCTTGGCTTGGGCGAGAAACTCGAGGCCCGTCATCCGAGGCATCTGCTGATCCGTGATGATCACGGCGTACCGCGTCGTCCGGAGAGCCTCCAGCGCCTCGGAGGCGTCCTGGGTGGCGGTGACCTCGTAACCCGCCCGCATCAGCGTCTCCCGAAGCGCGACCAGCACGATCTCCTCGTCGTCCACCACCAGCAGCCGCCGCCATTCCTTTTCGTCCAAGCTCGTTGCCGGGTTAGCCATGCGTATCGGAGGTCAGGGTTCGCCTGAGCGTCGCCAGCCGTTCGGCTTGCGACAACTCCGGAGTCAACACCCGATCCGCCAGCTTCACCATCCCAACGTCGAGTCCGTCCCCGTCCCCGCCCACGGGCAGCAGGACCACCTTCAAGCCCGGTCGCGCCCTCCTCCAGGCGGCCACGTGCAGTTCCATGGGGTGATTCCCGGATTCCACCAGCAGGAGGATCCCCTCGTAGTCGTACTCCCCCGCCCCCAGGATCTCCAACACCCGACCCGCGCCTTCGGCGGTCGCCACATGGTATCCGTCGGTCCGGAGCAGTTCCGCCTCGGCGTCCAGCAACACTCCGGGACTTCCGCACACCAGGATCCCCAGGCGCCTGCGCGGACCCGCCTCGTCCGGATCGCGTTCGGTCTCCGAAAAATCCGCCACCGGAAGGCACACATGGAAGGTCGAACCCCGGTCCAGCTCGGATTCGACCCCGATGGCGCCATGATGCTTCTCGGCGAAGAGACAGGCGTTGTAGAGACCCAGCCCGGAGCCCTTGGTCCCGGACTTGGTCGTGAAAAACGGATCGAAAACCATGTCGAGATGGACCGGCTGGATTCCGCATCCGTTGTCCTCCACCGACAGGACCGCGCACGGGTACCGCGCGACGGTTCCGCGCTGGCGGACCGACTCGAAGGGGGCGGTCCGGCCCGAGGTGCGGAACACAAGGCGTCCGCGCTCGGGCATGGCGTCCGAGGCGTTGAGAGCCAGGTTGATGATGACCTGCCGGAATTCGAACGCATCGACGTACACGGGCAGGGCGGGCACGGACAGTTCGCTGACGATCTCGATGCGGCGGGGGATGACCTTTCGCACGAGTTCGAGCAGTTCGCTCACGATCTGATTGAGATCGTGGTAATTGCGCTCCCCCGGTTTCCCGAGGTGGAGGTTCACGATGCGGTGGACGAGCTGGCTGGCCTGAAGCGCGCTCTTGGTGATGAGGCCCATTCCCTCCCAGAACGGGTGGGACTCCTCCAGCTCCTTGTGGAAGGACTCGCTCAGCGAATGGATGCCCGCCATCACGTTGCTGAAATCGTGGGCGAGCCCCATCGTCACCACCGCGAGGGTCTCCTTCCAGGCCGCCGAGGTCAGCCGCTTCTCCGCGAGGGTCTGACGCGTCACATCCAGCCAGACCCCTTCGTAGCCGAGAACCAGCCGCCCGCCGCTCACCACCGCGCGCCGGTGCTCGAGGACATAGCTCACCCGGCCCGTCACCAGGTTCTTCACGCGGAACGTCGATGTCAGGGCCTGCCCGGAACGCGCCGCCTGCGCGAACTGATGCTGGAGCTCGACCGCGTCCGCCTCGTGCACCACATCCCAGAAGCGCCGCGGCTGATGGCGCCATTCCTCGAGCGACAACCCCGTCAACTCCTCCATCCGCCCGCTCACATGTCCGAACGAAAAATCCGGCCTCTGGCTGAAGATCACGCCCGGCCAGTGCTGCGACACCTTCTGCAACTGGTTCTCCGCCCGCAGAAGGCGCAGGTACATCTCCCGGCCGGCGGACACCCCCTCGAGATGACGCCCCCAGCCCGCCTCGGGCAGCTCCGACTCCGGCGGCAGAATGGAGCACAACCGCACATGACTTCCCCCGTCGTGCCGCGCCAGTTCGATCCGGTACCAGGAGGTCTCCGTCTCGCCTGAATCCCATTCCACTTCCCGGGTGACGAAGCGATCGGTCCCACCCTCGAGCCGGTCCACCCAGCCCGTCCAGGCGGGACACCGCTCCTTGAGGGCGCCCCAAAAATCCCAGTCGTTCCCGCCACCGTCCCCCGGCTGCAAGCCAAGCCCCATCCAGGCCGCCATCGCGGGATTCATCGCCACGACGCGACCCTCCGCATCCAAGACCGCCTGGCCGCCGTCGAGCCAAGCATTCACCAACCCCGACGGAACCCCCGCCTCCGTGTCGAGGCCGGTTTCCAATCCGGTGATCCCTTCATCCACCCTCTGCTCCACGGCGCCTAGCATCCTGTGAAACCCTAGCCTCTCTTTCCCGCGCCTACAGCCCCTTCAATTCGCTACGTACCGGCACCTTGGGCCCGTCCGCATGGTCGGTTCCAGTATCCATCGATTCGCATCTCACGGAGGCACCAAGCCACGGAGATGGGAGATCATCGCCCACCGGTATTGCGTGGCACTTCGGCGAGTATCACCGTCGCGACCGTGAACACGATCTCCCTGAAATTGCCGGGCGAGCTTTTGGAGTTGCTCGAAAAGGAGGCCCGGTCGCGTCGCACCACCAAGTCGGCGCTGATCCGGGAATCGCTGGAGAAAGCACTGATTGGCCGCCCGACGGGAGACAAGGCGAGTTGCTATGAACTGGCTAGCGATCTGGCCGGCTCGGTGAAAGGCCTGCCCCGGGATCTGGCCACCAACCCGAAACACTTGGAGGGCTTTGGCCAGTGAAGGAAACCGTCGGCCTAGGGGTCAGTCCATAGTTTCGTGCTTTCTGGACTTCGTACAGCTCAGGGGTCAGTCCCGAGTTTCGAGCTCAGGGGTCAGTCCCGAGTTTCGAGCTCAGGGGTCAGTCCCGAGTTTCGAGCTCAGGGGTCAGTCCCGAGTTTCGAGCCTAGGGGTCAGTCCCGAGTTTCGTGCTTTTTCCGCTTCGCATTGACGCCGATACCCCAGGTGCGTCTCCCGGGGCCGGCCTCCAGCGCCACCCTGGGCCACGCCGGGCTGGAAGTTTTCACCAACCCGAAGGAGATGGGCCGGTTATCGAAGACCTCGCCCCCGGTACATGCTTGAAAAGTCCGCGTTCAGCCCCGTCAGGGGCGGCCGGTCTATAGCAACGGTCGCAGTTGAAAGAATCCAAGCTCCGTGGGAGCGGCCCTCGGAGCGGCGGTCACCGGCTTCCATCGCCTGGGATTGAGGTCGGTAGGGTCGTCCATTGGGCCGCCCCTCTGGGGCTTGAGATCCATTCCTGGACTCAGTCTATAGACAGGCCGGTCCTACGGACCTTGTTTCGGGGAAGCGGATCGGCCAATGGAAGGGCGTTTTTCACCCCAAGGTGACGTCGAACCCTCTGGCTCCGGGTTTCTTGTTCCAAAAAAATGGCCAATCTCCAGGGCGGGGCTGAAACGTGGGTATTCGATTCACGAGGAGGGCGCGCAGCCATTCACGCCCCGGAACGGATTCGATACCGATAGCGACCCCGACCCCGACCGGTCACACCGCTTGGTCCGGCTTGGCGCTGACGGTGTTCGACTTCGGGTTGGGCTTCGCGACCAGGTTCACGGCACGATGAACTCGTTCGATCAGATCCTCCTCCCGAAACGGTTTGGCGAGGTGATCGTTCACGCCGAGCTTCGCGATCTGCTGGAGCGTCTCCCGACCGGCCTCGGCGGTGAGCATGATGACGGGGATGCCTTTCAAGGCCGGGTCCTCCCGGAGGCGCGCCAGCATCGTCACCCCGTCCATCACCGGCATGCTCACATCGAGGAGGATCAGGTCCGGCCTCTCCCGGGCCGCCACGGCGAGCCCCTCCTCGCCGTTCGAGGCTTCGAGAATCTCGCAATCGAAAGGCCGGAGCGACCGGGTGACGATCAGTCGGATCGGCCGGCTGTCATCGACGCTGAGGATCCGGGTCGCCATGTCAGGGCATGTCTCCGCCGAAGGGACCGTCCTTCCCGCCCGCGTGGGTCCGGACGGTAGCCTGGGGCGGAGTTTAGGAGTACTGCTGCCAGGAAGTTCCCGATCGGCTGCCGAAGGAACCCATTTGCCGCCGGAGATTCCATCGGGTTCGTTCGATCGTGATCCGCTCCTCCTCGGCCGCTGTTCGGCGACGTTCCAGCAGGGCGAGGTTCGTCCGTTCTTGTTCCAGGACCTCGGCCAACCGGGGCGCCCACCGCGAGTCGGACCGGACGGCGTCATCCGCGAAGGCGTCGAGACGCTTTCGCAAAGCCGCCTTGGCCTTGTGCAGGGTGCCCAAGTGGGGCCAATTGCCGGATTCGATCGCCTCGGTTTCGGCCGAACTCAATCGGGACCAGGACTCGATCAGCGTTCCGGGTGTGGTCGCGGGTTCCATCGTGGTCGTTGTCATCGGTTGGGCGCGTGATCAGCCCAGGGCCGCGAGACTGACGCGTTCCACATCACCGGGCTGGCTACCCGCGCCGGCGAGCATTTCCCGCCAGGCGTCGCGCAGGGTCGACAGACGGAGGATCGCCTCGTGAACCCCTTCGGCGTCCTTGCGGAGATTGCTCTCGAACAGTCGGCGATCCAGATAGTTGTAGAGACTTCGGAGCCGCTCGGCGAACTCACCGCCTTCGCCCATGTTCAGGGAGGCGCTGAGTTCGTCGAGGATGGCTTGGGCGCGCTGAATTCGGTCGTTGATGGTGGAATTGCAGTCCGCGGGATCCTCCAGCGCGAAACCCTGGAGGGCGCCCTCCAGGTAGCGGATCGCCCCATCGTAGAGCATCAGGACCAACTGGCCTGGCGACGCGGTCTTGGTCGCCACCTGCATGTAGGACTTGCTGACGAGAGCACGATTCATGTTCGTACGTTCGGGTGGGAACAGACTCAGTCCTGTTGCATGGCCAAGGCCAGGAGTTCGGAGAGTTGATGAATGGTTTCGCGAGGTGGATAGGTCGGGTCGCCGACCAGTTTCTGGGCCCGTTCCACCGCCTCGACTCTCATGGCCGGGAGGTCGCGAAGCGCCTGGTCGACGTTCGCGGTGGCCGCGAAGCTCACTTCTTCCGGCGCCGGCTTGCGGGGTCGGGAGGCTCCGCGCGGGGTCAGCGCGTTGTTCACCGCCCCTGCGTTTTGATTAGGTTGGATTTCCATGCCCTTCGTCTCTTTCTGGCAGGCTTGGATTCTCGTAACGTCGTAAGAACCTCATCTACTCCATGAATCGGCAGTTTCTGGAATCAGTTAAGCGAAATTAGCGACTTGGACAGGTTGCCGCCAATGCGGAGGCGGTGTAGGTCCCGAAGCGTAGGGGGGAATACAGGATCTGCTGGGGGTCCGCGAGCGACTGGGGCCTTGGCGCCCGCTCCATATAGTGCCGTCGGGCCGCGTTGGCCACCGCCGCGTCGCCGGCGTCGAACCATTCATCGGCCGCCCACCACACCCGCAATCCCTCCACTTCCACCAATCGGAGTCGCCAGCCGATGGCGAGGGGTGGGTAGGCGCGATATCCGGTGAGTTGGCAGAACAAGACCCCTTCGCAGCCCGTTTCCTTGCGGATCCGCTCGAGCAGACCCTCGGGCAATTCCTCCTCGGCGCCCCAAGCCAGTTTTCCCGACCAATCCCTCAGGTGTTCCGGCTTCACCTGGACCAACTCGAATCGCTCCGCTTTCGCCAGTTCACCCACGAGCGCCTTCTGCAGACCCGCCCGCGCCTGTTCCGCGGCGAAATCCTTTCCGTCCACGCGCAACGGGAGCACCGCCACCCGTTTCACGTCCGGGGGAAGTTTTTCGACGCCCAGGTAGACGTTCTTCGGTTTGTACACGGGCCCGGCCGTCGGAAAATTGTCGAGGATCGCCGAGCACCCGGTCAGGACCAGGAGGCTCACCATCCCGACCAGGGTCGTCCACCGGACTCCCCACTTCGCCGCGGATGGATTCACTTGATTCATGACAGGTTCGGGACCGATGGATCGGAGTTCACGGCGTGGCCCACGGTCAGCCGCCGAACCGCTGGGTCAGGTAGCTCAGCTGCTGCTTGATGTTCTGTTGGGCCGTTTCCATGGACACGAAACTGAGGGTCAGCCGGTCGCGATTCGCCTGAACCACGCGTTCCAACTCCTCGATCTGCGTGTCGATCCCCGTGGATTGCTTTCCGAGGAACTCTTTCTTGGCCTGGAGCGAACCGCTCTCACCGTTCACCCGTTCCAAGAAAGTGCTGATCCTGCCGACGATGCCGTCCGTCGGGTCCAGCCAGAGCTTCTCCACCTCGGCCAATCGGTCGGCAAGGGCGGTATCCAGCATCGTGGCGTCATCCAGTTCGAGGGTGTCGTCGTCGCTGTTGGACTTGAATCCGAGGGATTCCAGATGGGAAAGGCCTCCGCCCAATCCGGTGACACTCCGGTAGGCGAGCTGGCGAAGGCTCGAGGCGATGCTCTCGGCGTCCGATTCCGACGCGAGCGCCCCGGCGGTGACCTGGCCCTTGCCGTCCGCGGTGAGTTTCGTCTCCGAGGCGATCTTCTCCTGGACCCGGTTGTACTCGTCGACGAACCCGGTGATGGCCTTGCGGATCGCCGAGCGATCGGTGGCGACGGTCACCTCGGTGGATCCACCCTCCTCGAGGGCGGTCACGCTCAGGCCCGCGAGGCCGGAACTTCCGCTGGTGATGGTGTTGGATCGGCTTCGAAGCTGTCCCCCGCCGTTGACCGTGTAGAGCAGGTCATTGCCGCGCGCGAGGGATCCGGTGGTCAGGCGCGTGGCCTGGAGGAAATTGCCCGTGACATCCTCGAGGGCGATTCCGATGTCGCCGGTGGCCTTGTTGGCCAGCACGAAGCGATCCCCGACGAGATCGTAACTCGCGGTGACGCCGGCGTCGGAGTCCCCGATCCGCTTGAGGACATCATTCACCGTGTCGCTCGCCGAGTAGTCGATCTGGACGCCGTTGACGCGGAATGAGCCGGTATCACCGGGGCCGAAACTGATGGCATCGGCGAAATTGGCGGAGCCCAGCACCGAATTGGCCTTCACACTGCCCAGGGAGGCCGAGCTGTTGACCGTGTCGGTGCCGTTGTTGTGCAGCTTGGCGACTTCCAGGAAATTGCTGGTGTCGGTGGCGGTGCCGAGGGTGATCGGACCCGAGCCGGACAGCCCGATGGTGTCGGTGACCGGATCGTAGGAAGCCGTGACTTCGTTCCCGGTCCCGTCCGCGATCTTATCGAACACGTCCTGGAGGCTGTCGGTGGTGGCGACGGTGACGGCGGCTCCGTTGACCCGGAAGGTTCCGGCGGTCACGGCTGAGGGAAAGCCGCCGGTGCCGAGGATCACTCCGGAGACATCCGCCGTGGTGGACAGGCCGCCGCCGGCGCCGGTCGCGCCCTGGATTCGGGCCGAAGAGGCGAGCTGCTGAAAGGCGAAGGTGTACGTGCCCTGGACCGCGCCGGCGGTCGCGCTGGCGGTGGCGGCGGTTCCGTCGGCGACGGAGGCGGTCCTTCCCGCGAACAGACCGGGAGATCGGAGGGTTTCGATCCTATTCTTGAGGACGCTCAACTGGGTGGAAATGGCGCCGTAGGCCGTGGACCGCTCCTCGAGCTTGTTCTGCTCGGCGAGCAATCGGCGCTGGGGCAGCCGTTCGATCTCACTCATCTGATCGATCAGCGAGCGCCAGTCGAAACCGGAAGCCAGTCCTGAAATTCCCAGTTCCATCCGACCACTCTATCGGCGGCTTGGGGGGCGGACTTGAGGCGCCGGGCCTGGGAGAAGGAAAAACCCGGCCAGTCAGAGACCGGCCGGGTCGGGCACCATTCCCCGCTCGGGGATTCCAATTACGACGTTACGACAGGAGTCTCAGAGCGGACTGCGGATTGGCGTTCGCCTGGGCCAACATCGCCGTGCCTGCCTGGACGAGGATGTTGTACCGGGCAAATTGTGTGCTCTCCTCCGCGACATCCACATCCTTGATGCGGCTGTTGGCGGCGGAGAGATTGTCCTTGAGGATGCCGAGCTGTTCGCTGGTGTAGGTCAGGCGGGAGACGTTCGCCCCGACGTTGGCGCGGTCCTTGGCCAACTGGGTGATGGCGGCCTTGACGGCGGTGACGGCGGTGGCCGCGGCCGAGGTCGTCGCGACGTCCCCGGAGGAGGCGGCGGAGCTCACATCGCCCGAGGTGAGATTCACCGCGGTCATGTTGTACTTGTTTCCGTCCTCGTCCTTCGTGACTCCGAGGGAGGCGCCGCCGAAGAGGCTGACTCCGTTGAAGGATTTGGCGCTCACATCCCCGATGTAGGCCTGGAGCGTCTGGAATTCCGCGTCATAGAGATCGCGGTCACCGTCGACCTTCGTCACGTCCTGCGACAGGATCGCCAGCTCACTCATGCGGTCGAGCGCCTTGCCGACCTTCTTGAGGAAGCCGTCCTGCGTCTGACTGAACGAGATCGCGTTGGAGATGTTGTTGTTCGCCGATGAGATCCGGTTGATCTGCGCGTCGAAGCGCATCGAAACCGCCATACCGGCGGCGTCATCTTCCGGAGAAGTGATCTTGGAACCCGACGAAAGCCGGGCCAGGGATCGTGACAAGAGGGCCGAGGATTCACCGAGGAGACGAGCGCTGCTTGAAGCCGAGACGTTTGTATTGATGACCATAACTAACGGACTCCTTCCTTGAGTCACCCCTTACGGGGATTTGAAACGCGGCTTTCCGTGCCGCGGGTGAATTGGATTTGAGGCTTTCACCGTTGCCCCGCCGACCTTTTCTGGCCTTCGGCCGCCATTGTCTTTACGACACGGGATGAATCGGCATGGGTGATGAAAGCTTGAGCGCGGATTGTGGATTGTAGTCCGCCTTTGGTCCGCCCCTCGCGTGCCCGCGGACTTCGGCCCGCGACCTGGAGATCGGCCATTTTTCCTGGGCCCACCGATCGCGTTAGGCTTTCTCTCGCGCAGAGAACCATTTTTTCACCAACCCCGGGATGGACCGGGCGTCACTCCGGCCCTTGCAACGATCGGTCGCAAATGAGTTCAAGCTCCGTCGGAGCGGCCCTCGGAGCGGCGGTAGCGGGCTTCCATCGCCCGGGATTAAGGCGGAAAGGTCATCCGTTGGGCCGCCCCCCGACGGGGCTTGGGGTCCATTCTTGGACACGTTCCATAGAAAGGCCGGTCCTACGGACCTTGATTCGAGGCAATTCTAGCCGGGTCTCCCGGGGTGCCGGACAAATTTGCCTAGGCGTGCAACCGTCCCTTCCCGGTGATCCCATCGGCACTTCCGCCCCTGGCTACTACTCACCATCAACGACTTGAGCCCGCTCGGATCGGCTTTCGCCCCTGGTGGCACGTGGTGTGCTTGGTCGCTGCCCGGCGATCTGTCGTATGAGCACGCTGGCCACAACCGAATGCGAGAGGCCCCCCGCCTCCGCTGAAACCGCGGCGAACCCCGCCGTCCTGACCCTGCCTCTCGGACTCCTGGGATTCGAGGAGGTGAAGCAGTATGTCCTGCTTCAAAATCCGGACGAGGAACCCTTCCTCTGGCTCCAGATGGCGGCCCCGCCCCAACAGGCGTTCCTGATCGTTCCGCCATCGGCCATCGTGGCCGACTACCGCCCGGAACTCAGCGACGACGACGTCGCATTCCTCGGGCTCCAATCCCCCAACGACGCGGTGATCCTCAACATCGTGACCCTGCGGAACGGGTCATCGTCGACGGTCAATCTCAAGGGACCGGTCGTCTACAATCGCCACACCCGCGTCGCGAAGCAGGTCATTCCGCTGAACGCGATGCGGTTCACCCTGCAGCATCCCCTGCCGGCAATCGGTTGAGCCTCTCAACGGCCAACCTCCACGCCATGCTGATCCTCTGCCGCAAGATCAATGAGAGCATCGTGATCGATGGAACGATCACGGTGAAGGTCCTGCGCATCGACGGCGACCAGGTCCGACTTGGAATCCAGGCGCCGTCCGATGTTCCGGTGCATCGCCACGAGATCTACGAGGAGATCCAGCGGAACAACCGCGAGGCCGCGACCCATGTGCGCCCCGACGTTCCCCGGCTCCCCGCGGTTCCTCGTCCCTCGAAGCCGTCGATCCCGAGTTCGCCCGCCCTGGCCGCGGTTCCCAATCCAGGAAGAGCCGTGGCCGCCCCATTTTCCGAGCCTGCCGACCCCGCCTGCGCACCGACCCCAACGACCATCGCGCCCTGCGCGATCTGACAACCCAACCGTCAACTGAACGAATACGACTCCTATGGTCATCAACACCAACATCCATGCACAGGTCTCGGCGTCGAACCTCGCGACGAGCAGCGACATGCTCGCGCGTTCGCTGTCCCGCCTGAGTTCCGGTTCCAAGATCGTCAATCCCGCGGACGACGCGGCCGGGCTCGCGGTGGCGTCCCGCCTCGACGCGCAGGTCCAGCGATTGGGGGCGGCCCGGTCCAACGTCGGCAACGCGATCTCCTTCACCCAAACCCAGGATGGGTACCTCAAGAAGATCGCGAAGGCGCTCGATCGGCTCAGCGAGCTTTCGATCCTCGCCCAGGACGTCACCAAGGGCGACGCCGACCGCGCGCTCTATCAGACGGAGTTCGCGCAGCTTCAGGACTATGTCTCCAACACGTCCTCCAAGGAGTTCAACGCCGTCAGCCTCTTCAACGGCGCGACCCATGGCGTCACGGTCGACTCGGAAGGCAACACCTTCGAGATGAAGAGTCCCGACCTGGGCATGGCCGCGTACACCGACGCGACCGCCAGCACGACGGAACTCACGACCACGACCGCGGCGGTCACGGCGCTCGGCCACATCCGACTCGCGATCAACCGCCTCGCCGCCGACCGCGCCACCATCGGGGCGTACCAGACCCGGCTCAACTACACGGCCGAACAGCTTCAGGTGAACAAGGAGAACCTCATGGCCGCGTCCTCCCGCATTCAGGACGTCGACGTCGCGGAGGAGAGCACCCGCTACGCCCGCTTCAACATCCTGGTCCAGTCCGGCACCGCGATGCTGGCCCAGGCCAACACCATGCCCCAGAGCGCCCTCCGCCTCCTCCAGTAGTAGTCCCGTCCCCCCTTTCCCGCCTTCGCGCCACCACGGCCGAGGTCCGGGTTCACGGAAGAACAGCCCCCGGCAAGGATCGCCCATGTCCCCTCCTCTCTCCGACGCCCTCGACGTCAGCCGCCGCACCCTTCCCGACGCGGCCGGCCTCTCCCGAATCCTTTCCGCCGAGCAGTCCATCGCCGGCATGGACGATCCAGCGTGGGAGATCCTCCGACGCCAACTGGCGGCCCAACCTGGCGACGGTCACCTCTGGCTCTGGAACGGCCTCGTCCTGGAGCACCGAGACCGCTTCGAGGAGGCCTGCAACCATTACGCGGAGGCTATCGAGCGCGGGTGCTCCCACTGGCGCGTGGGTTGGTACATCGCCCGCGTCGCCAAGCGTCTCGGCAACCTGTCGCTCGTCGATTCGGCCTGCGCGGCCGTGCTCAAGGCCAATCCGGAATTCTGGTTCGCGCGCGAACTCCCCAAGCACGCCCGCGGCTACTACGCCCAGCTCGGACAGGATCGGTTCATCGAGGAATTCTTCGCCCAGCAACCTCCGGACCACAGGGTCTTCGTCGAAGTCGGCGCCTTCGACGGCGTCCATTACAGCAATGTCCGGCGCCTGGTGGAACACCACGGCTGGTCGGGCGTCTCCATCGAACCCGTCGGGCGGAACTTTGAAAACCTCACCCGCTCGTACGCGGGCCATCCGGTCCGCTGCATCCGCGCCGCCGCTTCGAACACCCCCGGCGAAGTGGCTCTCCACGTCTCCTCCTACCCTCATCTTCCGCAGTGGGGCTCCGATGTCGCCTCCATCTCCGGGGCCGACAATGCCCGCTGGGAGAAGCGCTACCAGGCGTCGTGGTCCCGTGAAGTGGTCCCCGCCCGGACCCTCACGTCGATCCTCGACGAGGCTGGGATTCGTGGATTCGACCTCCTCACCATCGACGCCGAGGGGCATGACCTCGAAGTCCTCGAAAGCCTGGACCTGGATCGCTTCCAACCGCAGCTGGTGGTCATCGAGTACGGTTCGCGTCGCGAACTCATCCTCGGCCTGCTCGCCCGCCACGGTTACTCCATCCTTCTCGACAACAAACAGGACCTGTTCGCGGCCCGGATCCGGCATGCGCTCCCGCGGTTTCCGGACCTGCCCGAGACCGTGAACTTCTCGGGCACCGAGGATCGGCCGGCCTACGAGGTCATCCAGCGATCGGTCGAAATCGCGCTTCCCGACTGGCTCGGCGACTCCGCGGACACCGTTCGCAGGATCGTCATCGTGGGCGGTTATGTCGGGACCGAAGTCCGGACGCTGCTCGATCGTCATCCCGCCGCCGAGATCCTGATCTTCGAACCGAGCCGCCGTTACTTCGAGAAGCTCCGGGCCACCTACGCCAAGGAACCCAGGGTCCGGTGCCTCCCCTTCGCGTTGGGCGCGGAACCGGGTTCGGCGGTCTTCCACGAAGGCTCGATGAACGGCGTGGGATCGCTGCTCCCGCTGAAGACCAGCGCCGACCAGCAGACCTGGATTCCCAAAGGCTTGGCTCCCGCCGAGTCGTATCCGGTTCATGTCGTCACCCTCGATTCGCTTCCCGAACTCGCGGGCAAGCCCGTCGACCTGCTTTGGTGCGATGTCCAGGGCGCCGAACTGCTCGTCCTTCGCGGCGCGATCGAAACGCTGCGCCGCTGCCGTTGCCTATTCCTCGAGGTCGCCTGTTCCCAGACCACCTACGAGGGGCAATGTCGCCTTTCCGATCTGAGGACCTTCTGCGCCGACCACGGATTCCGCCTCGCCGGCATCGGGCTTTGTCCGTCCGGCAACGGCACCGGAAACTCCGTCTGGTTGCCCATCCCCGCCCACGCGCGGGAAGTCCCGAAAAAGGCGGCTCCGTCGTACAGCCTTTCCGACCGGCCCTGGACCGAACTGGTCAACCCCCACCTCCTCAAGATCCGCTATCTCCCCCTCGAACCCGCGCCTCTCAGGGAAACCATCGATCCAGTTCGACTCCTTGGTTCCGAGCGGTTCGATCTGGGGGCCAAACTCCTTTACGCCCGCCATCGCGCCCTCGGGGTCGATGGCATCTGGGCGCGGACCGTCTACCGGGAACACATCCAGGCCTTCTCCGGCGGCTCCTGCCGTGAAGGGGATGGATTGAAGTCGGGTTACGAAGCCTATCGTTCCGCCTACGACGCCGTCCTCGATTCCGTCGGACGGGATGGCTTCGACCCGAACGTCTCGCTGCTCCCGGTGGATCGAAACCGGACGCCGATCGACGGCGCCCACCGAGCCGCCGCCGCGCTCCACCATCGGACCCCGGTCGAGGCGCTTGTCTTCGATCTCCAGGCCAACCGTTATGATTGGCGGTACTTCCGTGATCGCGGCCTTTCGGAACCGATCCTCGACGCCATGGCGCTCGAGTTGGCGCGGCAACGTTCCGACACGCTCTTTCTCCACCTCTTTCCAACGGCCGAAGGCCGGGACGACGAAGTCCGAGCCCTCCTGGAGGAGCACGCGTCGATCGTCTACGAGAAGTCCCTGCGCCTCAGCGGCGACGGCCCAGCTCTCCTGGTCCGGGAACTCTACGCCGGGGAATCCTGGGTGGGCACCTGGGCCAATTCCTTCGCCGGAGCGCGACGGGACGCCTCGGTCCGCTTCAACGGTGGCGACGCCCTCCGGGTCTTCCTCTTTCAGTGTGGGAATGCGGCGCTGACCAAGTCGGTGAAGGCGCGCATTCGGGACCTGTTCGGCCAGGGCAACTACTCCTGCCACGTCAACGACACCCACGAGGAAACAGTCCGCCTCGCCCAGATCTACTTCAACCCGTCGAGCATCCACTTCCTGAATCACGCTTCCCCCCGCTACTTCCAGCGTTTCCACCGGCACCTCGAAGTGTACCGGGAATGGCTGCGCTCGACGGGTTCGGATCCGGAACGGTTCTGCGTCGACGGAAGCGGCTCGCTCGCGGCCTACGGGCTGCGGGACGCCCAGGATCTGGACGTGCTCCATCTCGGCGACGCCGACTTCGGTTCCGTGGAACCGGGCGTCAACAGCCACAACGGCCATGTTGGACATCACGCCGTTTCGCGGGACGAGATCCTCTTCGATCCCAAACACCATTTCCACTACGCGGGACTCAAGTTCATCGCCCTCCCCACCCTCCGGGAGATGAAGACCCGCCGGGCGGAGGGCAAGGACTTCGCCGACGTCGCCCTCATCGACTCGCTCGAATCCCGTTCCCCCAACCCCTCCCGCCCGATCATCGACGTCCACGCCAAGGACGCCCCGCGCGAAGCTCTGCGCATCTATTACGTGCCCAACGGCGACGACTACCATATCGCCGCCCTCCTGGACCGTCTCTACACCACGGTCCAACCGTTCGGGTGCCGCGACGTGCGCGACTACATCGAGCGCCGCGTGCTCGCCTACAAGACGCCCGACGCTGGAAGCCGCCTTTGGGACGAAGTCGTCGCCATGCGGCCGGACCTCGTCTACGTCGAGTCCGCCAGGAACATCGAACCCGCGGTCCTGGAACGGATCCGTTCGGAACTCGGGATCCCCGTCACGATGTGGTTCGGGGACGCCTGCGTGAACGACGAGTTCGTCCAACGAATCCTCGCCTACGCGCCGTCGGTCACCCACCAGGTCACCGTCGACCGCCACGTGGCGCTCGCCGCCCGCAAGGCGGGGATTCCACGGGTCGAATTCATCCCCTTCTTCGGCTACGACCACTACTTCCGGCCGCTCGACGTCCCCAAGACCCACGACATCCTCTTCTCGGGCAAGAGCTACCATCGCAGCTTCAAACGCTATCCCTTCGCCGCCGACCGTCTCGCGTTCGTCCAGCGGGTGAACCGCGAATTCGGCGAAAGGCTGCGGGTCGTCGGGGAGGACTGGGAAACCCTGGGGATGTCGAATCTCCACCCGGCCCGCATTCCGGAGTGGGATGTCAACCGGCTCAACAACGAGTCGCGCATCGTCCTCGCGTACGACGCCGCGCACGTCGACGGCTTCACCTCCTGCCGCACCTACCACGCGCTTCTGGGCCGCGCGTTCATCCTGCTGCGGAAGTTTCCGGGCGCCGAACGTCTCTTCATCAACGGCGAGCACCTGGTCTGGTTCGAGACCGAGCAGGAAGGCATCGACCTGCTCCGCCACTACCTCGCCCACCCGGAGGAATGCGATCGGATCGCCCGGGCCGGGTACCAGCACGTGCGCGCCAACGGCTGGATGTTCAGCAATGTCGTCCGTCACCTCGTCCACAGGGGACTCGGCCGGCACACTCGCTCCTTCGAGGAGGTCTTCGCTCCGTTCTCCAAACCGCTGCCACAAGCCACCGACCGCCAACCGGCGGTGTCACCGGCCCGGCTCCCGAAACCCGACCAACCGACAACCGCTTCCCCCGCGCCGACGGAAAGCCGTCGCAAGGAGCGGGCCGGCAAGGCCGTCGACAACTGCCTGCGCCAGGCGGATCGGTTCTTTCAACTGGGCCAGCTCGCCGAGGCCCAATCCTGGCTGGAACGCGTCCTCGATCTCGATCCGACGGCGGCCGACGTCTGGGTCGCCTCGGGTAATCTCTCGATCCAGCTCGGCGACCTGCCCGCCGGGATCCAGGCCATTCAGCGCGCCGCGGATCTCCGTCCCTCGCATGCCCCCACCTTCGCGGCCCTCGCGTCCGCCTGTGTCCAGGCCGGACGAATCGAGGATTTCGAGAAGGCCCTTGGATCAGCGCTCGCGCTCGATCCAACGGATCCGTCGGCGTTGCGTCTGCTCGCCGACCTGAACTTCAAGAGCGAACACTTTCCCGACGCCGCGCGGGGCTACTACCAACTGGTCCAACAAAAGCCCGACGACCACCACGCGCTCCTCGCCCTCGGAGTCTGTTTCGCCAAGACCGGCGACAAAGACACCGCGTGTTCGGCCTTCGAGGAATTGCTGAGGCAGGATCCGACCCACGCGATCGCCCGCGAAAACCTGATCGCCCTGGGCGGCACCCCGCCGGAAGCCACGCCCGCGACCCAATCACCCGCCGCGGCCGCGCCCGATCCGGAATCCCTCCCCACGGTGGTCGAGGGCGTCCCGACGCCATCGGCCCTTCCGGCCCCGCTCGTTTCCGCGATCATTTCCACCTACCGCTCGGAGCGATACCTGCGCGGCTGCCTCCAGGATCTGCTCCAGCAGACCCTCGCCGACCGCCTCGAAATCATCGTCATCGACAGCGGGTCCCCCGAGAACGAACGCGCCATCGTGGAGGAATTCCAGGCGCGCCATCCGAGAATCCGCTACGTCCGGACGGAGCGGGAGTCCATCTACGCCGCCTGGAATCGCGGGATACGGATCGCCACGGCGCCGTATCTCACGAGCGCCAACGCGGACGACCGCCATCGGCCCGATGCGCTGGAACGTCTGGTCGCCACCCTGGAGGCGCATCCCGAGTATTCGATCGCGTACGCCGATTGCGCGGTGTGCGAGACCACCCATCCCGACTTTGGTTTCACCGAGATCCGGGGCTACTTCCGCTGGCCTGAGTTCGATCCGGTCCTGCTCTTTCGCGGTTGCTACCTCGGCCCCCAGCCGGTTTGGCGCCGGAGCCTCCACGACCGGTACGGTCTCTTCGATCCCAGTTACCGTTCGGCCGGCGACTACGAATTCTGGCTGCGCCTCGCCAAAACCGAACGCTACCTCCACGTCCCGGAAGTCCTCGGCCTTCACTGGTACGCCGAGGCGAGCCTTGGACACCAGAACCGGGACCTCACACGCGAGGAATCGGATCGCGCGCGAACCCAGCATTGGCCCGCGGAATGGGGCCAGCGCCCGACCCAGTCGTTCAGGACCCTTCACCCCACCCCGGCCCTCGAGAAACTGCGCAAGCGCCAGGACGAACTCGCCGCCCGAATCAGCGTGCTGGAACAGGAGAATGCCCGACTCGTCGGCGAACTCGGCCACGCCCCAGGCGCGCTCAACGGCGACCCATCCCCCGCCACCCTCCCCAATCCACCCGCGCGGAGTTCCCAGCCCAGCCGCCCGCGGGATGCCGAACGGTCCGCGATCGTGCCCGTTCCCTCGAAACTCCCGGCTCGTACATCGCCCGCATTCGCCGAGTCCCCGACGGTTCCCGCCATCTCCCTCCTCCCGACCGACACGAACCCGGAGGCCTTTCAGCATCTGCTCCAAGGATTCGATCTCGTTCGCGAAGGCCGCTTCGAGGAAGCGCAGGAGGAAGCCAAGTCCTACCGGGACAAGGTGGTCTACGACGCGCTCCCCCGTGTCGATCATCGCGCGGGCAACACACCGGTCCTCTCCGTCGTCATCGTCGCCCATCAGACGCGGCAGGCCCTGATCGCGTGTCTCGACTCCCTGGAGGACCCCTCGAATCCGCCCTTCGAGATCATCGTCGTCGACAATGGCGGCAACGAGTGCGTCGAGCCCGAACTCCACCGCCGGTCCCTGCTCCTCGTCCCGACGCCCGTCAACGTCCTGCCCTCCGAGGCCCGCAATATCGGCGTCCACTTCGCCCGAGGTTCCATCGTGGTTTTCGTCGACGACGACGCCACCGTCGGCCCGGGATACCTCGCCAGCATCCCCCCCGCCTTCGAGGACTTCGAGATCGTGGCGCTCCGCGGGAAGGTCCTCCCCAAGTCCGACCACTCGAACAACCGCCGGATCCGGCACTACGACCTCGGGGACATTCCCGTCACGGCGGACCTCAACACCGAGGGCAATTCGGCCGTCCGCGTCGCCACCTGGAAGCAGGTCGGCGGACAGGACCCCCTGCTGTTCGGTGGTGAAGGCGTGGAATTCTCCTTCCGCGTGACCGCGCAGTTCGGGCCTTCCGCCATCCTCTACTGGCCCTCCGCGGTGATTCGGCACGACTACGCCGAGGACGATTCCAAGCTTGAGCGAAAGAGCGACCGCCATCGGGCCGCGGAGGCTTACCTCGCCTGGCGCCATTCGGGCATCCTCGAGTACCACCAGCATCTCAAGCATCGCCCCTGCACCGACGACGAGGTGCTCCAACGGACCCTGCCTCTGCGTCCTCGACGGGCTCCGGTCCCGGTCGCCGCCCCCGCGCGGGAGTCCACGCCCACACCCGTGACCTCGCCGGCTCCGGCGCCGACGACGACGTCCGAGTCCGAGGCCGAGGCCCGCCGTGTTCCCGTGGTGGTCGAGGCCCCGATCGGCGCCCTTCGATCGGCCCTGTCGTTCCGGGGGTGGATGGGAAAATTCGACGCCTACGCGGCGAAGCTGAAACGCCTGGAGTACGGCTCGGCCGTCCACGATCCCCGCGTCTCGGTCGTCATCATCGCTCACGAGATCCGGGTGGACTCCATCCGGGTCCTGCGGAAGCTCCACGAGGACCGGGACGGGACCTTCGAGATCGTCTACGTCCTCAACGGTTCCCGCACGGTCGACGCCGACCAGGTCCGGCCGTGGGTCGACACCCTGGTGGAATTGACCGAGAACACGGGGGCCTACTTCGCCCGCAATGTGGGAGCCGCGTTCGCGAAGGCGGGAATCCTCTTCTTCCTCGACGATGACGCGATTCCCGAGACCGGGTGCGTCCAGGCGCATCTCGCGGAATTCGATCGGTTCGACATCATCGCGGTTCGGGGCGCGATCCTTCCGAAGACCGCGAATCCGATGAACGATCTCGCGAAGCACTACCACCTGGGGGACCGCCGATTCCCCATCCACGCCGACATCGAAGGCAACACCTCGTACCTGGCGCCGCAGTTCTTCGCGGTGGGTGGGTGGGATGACGAGATCGTCTTCGGCGGCGGCGGCATCGATCTCGCCTTCCGCCTCCTTCAGGTCGAGAGCGACCGTCGCAAGCAGATCTATTCGCCCGCGCCCGTCGTGTACCACGACTACGCGGCCAACGAGGAACACCTGAAGCGAAAGCACGCGAAACAGGCGGAATCGCGGGAGCGCCTCCACCGGAAGCACCCCAAATTCGACGCGCTCCGCGCCGCGTGGCAGTCGTTCGCCGGCAAGGAGCACCTCGTCCTCCCCAAGACCGTCCCCGGCGACGGCGACATCCCCACCCACCTCGGAGATCATTCCGTCGCTCCGTCGCCTCGGTCCGAGCCGACCGCCAACGCGGCTTGCGAGGTCCGCGGTCCCCTGATCACCGTCGCCATCCCGACTTACAACCGGGCCCGATTCCTGGCCGAAGCCGTCCAAAGCGCCCTCGACCAGACCTATCCCCATCTCGAGGTCGTCATCGTCGACGACGGTTCCACCGACGACACCGCGTCCCTGCTCAACACTTTTTGCGATCCCCGCGTGCGCTGCTTCACGAAGGCGCACAGCGGAGGTCCCGAAACCCGGAACCGATGCGTCGCCGAGGCTCGTGGGGAGTTCCTGGTCTGGCTCGATTCCGACGACATCCTGCTCGCCGACACCCTGGCGCTCCACGTCGCCGAACTCGGGCGGAGACCGAGCCTCGACGTGATCTACGGCAATCTCCTCGTGGCGGACGAGCAACTGAGGGTCCAGGAAGTCTGGACCTACCGCGATTACCACGGCTGGACCGAGGATCTGATCGCGGATTCCGCGATCGAGAATCGAATTCCACATGGGGGAACGCTGGTCCGGAAGTCGTGCTACGAGCGCTTCGGCCCGTACGACCCCGCCTTTCCAAGGGCCCATGACTACGAATTCTGGACCCGGCTCGCGCCCGCGGCGGAGGTGAAATCCGTCCTCACCGAGGTGGTCATCTACCGTCGGCACGACGACTCCCTCACGCGGCTCAAGAAGCCCGCCGACACCCGCTTCGAAGCCAGGGTCGTCGGGTCCCTGATCGATAGGCATCCCCTCCGCGCCCTGTTCCCCTTCTGCTATGCGGCCGGTTCCCCCGTGGCGCACGGCGACGCGCGCGCCTGGTCCATCGCATCGCTGCTGATGGCGAAGTACGGGGACGCTCCCGCCGCCCTGACCTGCGCGCGACGGAGCGTCGACGCCGCCCCTCTCGAACAGAACACCCGCATCCTGGGGATTATCGAGGCGCTGAACGGCCGCGCCCCGGGGAAGGCGAAATCGCGACCGGATTCCTCCGACGAGTTCGCCACGCTGGTGGACACGGCGTGCCGCCAGTTCGCCGCCGACCGCGTCCAACCCTGCGCCAAGGCCTGCGCGCGGCTTGCGGAGATCCGACCCGAGGCCCCCGAGACCCTCCTACTCAGCGCGATGAGTCTTCGTCGCTGGGGATCCGCGTCCGACGCCCAGACGGCGTTCCATTGCCTCGTCCACAGGCAGTGCGGCCACTTGTTCCATGCGGCCACCCGTGAGGCGGATGCCCGCCGGGCGAACCCGGACTCGGTGTCCGCGGTCCCCCTCGCGTCATCGGACGCTTCCGGCGATCCCAGGCAAGCCCTGGCCCGGCGTCTGGTCCTTCGACTCGGCCTGGTCTTTGGCAGGGAACCCATTCCGGAGGAGGAGATCCTCGGAGCGCTCGACTTCATCGGCCGGGCGGCGGCGGCGGCGTCCATTCCGGAATTCCTCGCCTCCCATCTCCACAGCCAGACTCCGCTGTTCTTCGGAGTGCTCGGCGTGCTTTCGGAGGAACTCGCGCTCGCCGACGATCCCGCGCTCTTCCAGGCCCTCGGCAAAGTGCGCGCCGGCCTCGAAATCGAAGACATCGCGACCGGCTCGAACCCCCGTCGATCCGGCTACTCGTTCTGCATCATCACCGGCGGCTCGCGTCCCGAGAAGCTCGCCCGCCAGATCGAGAGCATCCGGGCGCTGGGCCTCGAACATTTCGAGATCCTCGTCGGCGGCGAGATCAGCCAGGTGCCGGAAGGGATTCGAACCCTCGACCTCGCCCCGCTCGCCCGCGCCGGCCGGCTCGGCAAGATGCGCAACGCCCTTGGACGGCTGGCCGAATTCGATCACCTCGTCGTCAGCGACGACGACATCGTGTTCGACCCGGGTTTCGCCGAGGGACTCCGACGATTCGGCGAAGGCTACGACCTCCTGGCCGTCCGGATACTGAACGCCGATCGTTCCCGCTTCTGGGATTGGGCGAGTACCGGCGGGTTCAAGGGCCCGGTCCTCCTCGATTACTGGGATGCCGATCCCAATGTCTACGTCACCGGCGGAATCTGCGTCCTGAAAACCGCGGTGCTCGATCAGGTGGCTTGGGACGAAGTCCGCGGATTCTACCAGGCGGAGGACGTCGATTTCTCAGCGCGAATCAAGGCGGCTGGATTCCGGATCCGCTACAACCCCTTCTCGGTCGTCGTTCACGACGACGACCGCTATTCCCGGGTGGGTCGCGTGGTCTGCCAGTTCGCTCATCTTCTCGGTGAAGCGACCCAGAACCACCTGACGCGAAGTCGGGAGGAGACCCTGGGCTTCCTCACCGAAGCCCGTCGCGTGGCGGGATCCCACGCCGACCGGTTGGCGGCGGTTGAGGAAACCGCGCGGCGCCTGGGCTTCACCCTTCCACCCGTCGCGACCACGACCGCGCTCTCCCCCTCCGCGCCCCCGGCTCCGTCCGAGCCCGCGCCACGGCCCGCCGGATCCGAGACACCTTCGCCTTCCCCGGCGGGGATTGATCCGAGTCCCGTGGACGATTCAGGAACATCGGGAAACGGACCTTCGCCCGGGCAACAAGGCCGACGCGACGAAAACGGCGCCCACCGGACCGAACCCTGGATCGTTGATTGGATCGGCACCTTCCTCGATCACGGCAGCCTGTCCCACGTGAACCGTGAGTTGACCGAGGCGATACGCGCCCAGGAAGGGGTCAAGGTCCGCCGTATCGGACCCGCTATCCGACTCCCCAAGGGCTCACCTTCCGCCTGGTCTTCGCTCGCCTCGCGGATGACGACCAAACCCTCCCGGCAACCGGCGGTCACGGTCCGGCATGCGTGGCCCCCTCAATGGGACCAGCCGAAGTCCGGCGCCCTGGTCGTGATTCAGCCGTGGGAATTCGGTTCGCTGCCCCAGGATTGGGTCCGCGATCTCGCCAGGGTCGATGAGGTCTGGATTCCTTCCAACTACGTTCGCCGCGTCTACGTCGACTCCGGGGTTCCCGAGGACAAGGTGTTCGTCGTTCCCAACGGAATCGATCCCCAGCGCTTTCACCCAGGGGTCGCGCCTCGCACCCTGGCGACCCGGAAGCAGTTCAGGTTCCTTTTCGTCGGCGGCACCATTTTCCGCAAGGGCCCCGACCTCCTCCTGGAAGCGTTCCTGTCGCGGTTCACCGCCGACGACGACGTCTGCCTTGTGATCAAAGACTTCGGTGGGAAGTCCGTCTACGCGGGTCAGACGATCGAGCAAACCATCCGGGACGCCCAGGCCCGGCCCAATGCCCCGGAGATCCTGCACCTGACCGAGGACCTGCCCCCGGAGGAACTTCCAGGGCTCTACGCCGCCTGCCACTGCCTGGTCCACCCGTATCGCGGTGAAGGCTTCGGCCTCCCCGTCCTCGAGGCGATGGCGTGCGGACTGCCGATCATCGTGACCGCCGGCGGTTCCACCGACGACTTCGCCACCGACGACTTCGCGCTCCGGGTTCCGTCGATCCGCAAGGAAATCGCGTCCACGATCAGCGGGATGCCTCTCGTTCGGGCCGGCTGGCTCCTGGAACCCGACAGGACCGTCCTCGCGACGCACCTGCGGTGGGTCCACGAACATCGGGACGAAGCCCGCGCTCGGGGCCTCGCCGGCAGCCGTCATGCCCACGCGCACTGGACCTGGGCCCATGCCGCCCGGATCGCGCTGGATCGCATTCAGCACCTTGCCAACCACGGTTCCGCGTCGACGACCCCCGGCTCCGGTTCCCCTTCGAGCAACGGGAACTCCGCCCTGGCAACCCAGGCCAGCGCCATCCAGCCCAAGCCGAAAGCCTTTCAACTTCCCGACTGCGCCCGAATAGGCCACCTGGGACCCGCCCGGGATCTCCTGGACAAGAAGAAACTCCGGAAAGCCTGGGAGGCCACCCTGGAAGCGCTCCTGCGGCGGCCCTATCACCCCGAAGCCTATCTCCTGCTGGGCGAAATCGCCCGCGCGGCGGGCGACTCCGGCAGCGCCCGTCTCTGCGCCCTGAAGGCCAGATCCCTGGCCCCGAAATGGAAACCCGCGAAGGCCTTCCTCAAGGGCCACTTCCACGGCGATCAACGACCGGCCTGGCTGAGCGTTCCCGCCGGCACGGCCGATCCCCAGACCCCTGAACGCTGCCGCCTCACGGTCGGACTCATCGTCAAGAACGAGGAGAAGTTCCTGCCCCAGTGTCTCGAGTCCGTCGAAGCCATCGCCGACCAGATCGTCGTCGTGGATACCGGTTCCACCGATCACACCGTCGAGGTGGCCCGGAAGTTCGGGGCGGAAGTCCATTCGTTCACGTGGTGCGACGATTTCAGCGCCGCCCGCAACGCCGTCCTGGAGCACGCCCACGGAGACTGGATCCTCATGCTCGACGCGGACGAAGTCCTTCCGCCGGAGCAGCACGAGAACCTGAAACGCGATTTTAGGAAGTCCGGCTTGCTCGGGCTTCGCCTTCCGCTCCAAAACGTGGGGGCTGAATCCGATGGACTCGCCTACGTCCCCCGCCTCTACCGGAATGCACCCGGCCTGTTCTACGTCAGCCGAGTCCATGAACAGGTCTTTTCGAGCATTTTGGTGCGCGCCGAAGAATGGGGGCTCTCAACCGACCTCGGAACCGCGCAAATTAAGCACTTCGGTTACACCAAAGAGCTAGTCAAAGAGCGTAACAAGGTAGTAAGAAATCTGCGGTTGCTGCGCGAAGCGGTTCAAGAGTACCCGGACGATGCCAATCTGCTGATGAATCTCGGCCTTGAAAACCTTCATTCCGGGGACCTTGAGGCCGGCATTGCCGAGTACGAGAAGGCTTTCCAAGCGCTTACCCAGCATGCGGATCAGCAACGCATCCCTGAGCTTCGCGAGACGCTCCTGACCCAGTATGCCTCCGCGTTGATGAAAGCGGGACGGTTTGGGGATGTGGTTCGAATACTGGCATCGCCCGTGGCGAAGATGTATCAGGCGACCGCCTCCCTCCATTTCGCGCTGGGTCTGGCGTATTTCCGTCTGGACCGTCCGGCGGCCGCGGCGGAGGAAATCAAGGAATGCCTGGCGAAGCGGCATCTGCCCACCGCCTCCCCGATCAACCCCGAAATCTGGCGGGCTGGACCCTACCATTGCCTGGCGCTCTGTCTGGCGAGTGCCGGCCAACTCAATGAGGCGGAGGCGGCCTTCACCGCGGCGTTGCGGGACGAGTCCTCCAGCCGCGGTGTCCGCGTGGACCTGGCCCGCCTCTATCGGCGCATGGGGCGCCCGGTGGACGCCTTGAAGGTCCTTCACGAGGTGATCGACACACGACAGGGCGATCCCGAGGTGTGGCGACTGGGCGCCGAAATCGCGCTCTCCACGCCGTCGCTCCTCGATTTCGCCGTGGACTGGACCGCCGAAGCGGTCAAGGCGCACCCCACCCAGACCATCCTCGCGGGCCAGCACGGTGAGGCGCTGCTCCTGATCGGAAACCCGGCGGCGGCAATCCCGTTCCTGCGCTCGTCCGCCATCGCCGGCGACGCCAGCCACGGGGGCGCGCTTTGCCTCGCCGAGCTCGCTGGCGAACTCCGTCCGTCGCCCGTTCCCTCGAATCTCGAGCCGGCCGTCTCGACCCATTTCCTGCGCTGGTTCCAGCGCCTCACGGCGACCAAATCCAGTCCGATACTCCACCAGGTTCTCGGTGAAATCCGGGCCTTGGAGAAGGTGCTTCCCACAGCGGCGGCGACGCTCCGGACTGCCCTCACCGAGGCCGCCTGAGCGCTTGTCGCGCCGACTTTCCAGTCGGCACCCAACAACCCGACCATCCCAGCTGCCGGCTGAAAGCCGGCGGTACTTCCACCCTGTCGCGCGGATCAGACCGCCGCCTTCCGCCCCTGGCGCCACAGCTCGAAGTGGAACAGCGCCACCGCGACCAGCGAATGACGGATCGTGCCGTCGGCCACCATCGCGCTGAGCTGATCCGCCGGAACGAGCCGGGTCCGGAGGTCCTCGCCGGCATCGAACTCCACTTCCGAAACCGGGACACAGTCCTCGATCAGGATCGTGTGGCAGGTGTTGCCCTGGATCGCCGGATTCGGCGCGATGGTCCCCAACACCCGGGCGCGGGCGCCCTCGTACCCCGTCTCCTCCCGGAGTTCCCTGATCGCGGTGGCCACCGGATCGGAATCGGTCGGGTCCATGACTCCGCCCGGAACTTCGAGGTCCACGGTGGAGGTGCCATGCCGGAATTGCTCCACCATCACCGCCTGTCCGTCCGGTGTCAGGGCCACGACGTTCACCCAGTCCGGGGCGTCGAGGATGAAGAACTCATGATCCAGGCCTGTTCGCGGGGATCGCCGCCAGTCGCGGCGCATCCTGAAGATCCGGAAATCGCCCAGGACCTCCGACCGCTGCAAGGACCACGGCTGGATCACCATCGGGTGTTGTTCACTCATCGACGTCGTCCTCCCCGCCGGTCTCGGTGATGGCCCATTCCGGGTAGGGCTCGCGGGTTCCGCGCATGGCCCGCCAAAGCACGCGGTTCAGGGCATCCTCCGGGGCGCGGTCCACCTGCCGGAAATTCATGCGCGCCGACGCCATCGCGTCGCGTCGAAGCACGGGATCGACCAGGGCCTTCGGATCGGGATTCATCTCGTCCAGCGGCACGTTGTTCGCCACAGCCTGGAACGGGGTGAAATCGGGCGTGTCCGTGAAGCAGTCGAACATCGGCGTGGCGCTGGCATCGAACTGGTTCATCGGCGGCAAGCCGAGGATCTGCTCGATGGTCCGCAGGACGCTCGTGGTGTTGAACTGGGTGCTCACCACTTCGCCCCGTCGCGCATAGGGACTCGCGACGTAGGCCGTCGTCCGGTACCCGCTGACATGGTCGAAACCCGCCTGCGGGTCGTCCTCGATCGCCAGGATCGCCATCTCCTTCCAGAACCGGCTGTGACTGAGTCCCTCGACGATGCGCCCCAAGGCGAGGTCGTTGTCCGCCACCATCGCGGCCGGGGTCGGACAGTTCCGGCTCGTGCCGCTCGTGTGATCGTTCGGGAGGCAGACGATGACCAGGTTCGGGAAGGTCCCCTCGGCTTCGAACCTCGCGAGTTCCTTCAGGATGAAGTCCGCCCGGTACTGGTCCGGCACCGACATGTCCCAGCCCACGTAGCCCGTGGGGGAAATCCCCTTCAAGGTTTCAATCACGGGTTCGCTCTCGAAGATCACCTCGTCGGTCTCGCCCTTCCACGTCCTGTGGCAGGCGAGGAAATCCGGGGATCCCTTGCGTCCGTCCCGCCACCGGGTCAGCGGCGCCATGAACTCGCCGTAGTTCCGGATCGAGATTCCCTGGCGCAACGCCCTGTCCCAGATGAAACCCGCCGGCGAATACGCCAGCGCGTCCTTTTCGTCGTCCCCCATGCCGTCGGGGTAGCTCCTCGGCCATCCCGCGAACGAGCGCTCCAGATAATCGGTCCCGAACGCCGAAGTGCTCCACTGATGACCGTCGGCGCTCAGAATCCCGGCGCAATAGGTGTTGTCCAACAGCACGAACTCGCCGACCAGCTTGTGCTGATTCGGCGTGACCCGCTCGCCAAAGATGCAGAGGCGCGGGTCCCCGTTGCCACGAGCCACGCCACCCAGCACCTGGTCGTAGGTTCGATTCTCTTTGATCACGTAAACCACATGGCGGATCAGGCTCGGCTCACCGATCCGCTCGGGAATCGCCCGCGCGGGCTGGCCGGGTCGCGCCGGCAACAGCGCCTCTTCGATGCGCTCGCTCCGAAGATTGTCGTACACGGACTGGGACAGGCCGGCCATCTCGCGACGCCGGGGCAGGTCCAGGACCGAAACCGATCCGTGATAGTGATGCGTGTTGAATCCCTCGGACCCAGGGTTTCCGGCCGCGTTGCGGACCGGCTTGGCTTGCACCGGATGCCCCTTGATGTTCACCACCGCCAACCGTTTCCCTGCCCGGTCCACCGAGATGCCCCCGGGGAACCAACCGACCGGGATCAAACCCACCAACCGCGAACGCTTTCGCGACGGGCGGAACTCGACTTCGGCGATCGCATTCTGGGTTCCGTTCGCGACATACAGACGCCGTCCGTCCGTCGAGAAAGCCAGCGCGTTCGGCGTGGCACCCAGGAGGTCGCTGGGTTTCGCCTTCACCCAGATCGTCTCCACCACCGCATCCTCCCGAGTGTCGATCACACTCAGGTGGTCCGATCCCGCGTTGGCGCAAACCACCCAGCGCCCATCCGGTGACACCGCCAGCGCGGACGCGT
Organism: uncultured Verrucomicrobiota bacterium; assembly: GCA_942490575.1. GTDB lineage: Bacteria > Verrucomicrobiota > Verrucomicrobiia > Limisphaerales > CAIMTB01 > CAIMTB01. Next base: position 80,154 of record CALNYA010000037.1, on the reverse strand, counting down.
GCAATCCCGTTAGAATCTCCTTCGTGGCGCCATCGACCCCGCCCGCCACCGCTTCTCCCAGATCCACCACAGACACACTCCCCTCGCTCGCGATGTGCCGGACCGGGTCCACCCTGACTTCTGTGCCACGCCCGGCTGGTCCGACCAAGTCTCCGGGGCCGGGTCGGCGTCCACCCCAATTGCTGACGTACGCCTTCCGCCCGGCCAGCACCACGTCGAACGGCGCCACACCCACGTCGAACCGCCGCAGGACCTCGCCCGTTTCGGCGTTCAGTTCCAACAATGTGTTCGACAGGTTTCCGCAGACGTACAGCCTCCGGCCATCGGCGGTCATCGCCAGTCCCGACGGAATCTCCTCCTTCCGCCGCGGCGCCTCGGCGGCCGGCAGGCGAATCGTGTGGGACGCCGTCACGACACCGTCGTCGCCGACGCCGAACACCTTGACCGACCCGTTCACGTTGCTCAGGAACACGCGCCGGCCGTCCGGCGAAAAAATCAAACCCGTGAAGCTCAGCTGCCCTTTGGTGTCCGGCTGAAGGATGTTCGCCGACGCCACCTCGGGCTGGGGTTCGTTCTGGGCCTCGGCGGGGAGTTGGACCCGTTGCCGGACCGCGCCGGTGTCCGGGTCGAGGACCACCAGTTCGCTCGTCTTTCCCGACACAACCAGCACCTTGCCGTTGGGCGACCGTGCGATGGCCTGGGGCCGCAAGCCGGGGAGATCCGTCTGAATCCCGCGCGGCGTGACCACCTGGTTGACGGGCAGGACCGTCCGTCCGGAATCAGTTCTTCCGACACGTTCCCGGTCGGCGGACCATCCGGAAAGCGCCACCAACATCCCGACGGCGGACGCGATCAGGACAGGAAAGGGAGGTCTCATGCGCCGAGTGAACGGAGCCGGTCCTCAACTCGCAAGCACGTCCTCGGAAGTCCGGGACCCGGCGGGGCCGCCGGTCAGCCGCCCAGCAACCGCAGGATTTCGCTCCCCACCTGATAGAGTCCGAGCGCGACCATCAAAAGGGCGGCGATGATGAGACAAACCAACGAGCCCTTGCCCGCGCGCAGATCCCGGTGCGGATTCTTAACGTGATAATAGAGCGCAGCGCCCGCGAGGAACGGCAGCATCAATCCCTGCCCGATCGCTCCGACCAGGACGAGGCTGACGGGGGCTCCGATCACGATGTACACGAAGGTGAACGCCACGGGCAGCGCGATGCAGGCGTACTTCAGCCAGCGAAGACGTTCCGCGGGGTCGCGGTAGCGCTTCAACCCCCACACCCCGATGGCGTCCACGGCCAGCCGGGCATTCGAGGCGGTCGCTCCGAAGATGGTCGAGTAGAGCACCGCGAAGGCTCCCACCAGGAACATCCAGTAACTCCACTCTCCGAACACCTCGCGATACATCAGCGACAGGGTATCGATCATCCGCGAGTTCTCCACACGCACCTCCTTGGCGTGCAGGATCGCGGCTCCCAACAGGTAAAAAGCCAGCGTGGTGCTCGTGTAAAGCGCGAACGAGACCCAGGCGTCCAGACGCATGATCTTCAACCAGCCCTTCGCGTTCGCGCGCCATTCCGGGGATCCGTCATCGGGCCCGACCGATCGGGCATAGCCCTTTTCCAGGCACCAGTAGGGGTAATAGATCAACTCCGAGGCGCCGACCCCGATGATCCCGAACGCCGCGAACGCCGTCACGAGTCGGTCCGGCATATCAAAGGACAGTCCGGAGGCGAGTTGGCTGCCCGTCACGGCGAACCCGGTCCGCTGCAAGAGGATCACGGCCACCAAGGTCGCCGCCGTGAAGAGGAAGACGAGCACGGTTGAGATCCCCTCGACCAACCTGTAGCGGCCCACCAGGAGAAGCGCCGCGCAGCTCCCGCCGATCAGCACCGCCAGCCAGTTGATCGACAGATCGAGGCCTCCGAGGGAAAACACGCGCGCCACGCCTCCCACCATGCCGGCCACCTGGAAGACCAGGGACACATACATCGCCAGCCACAACCAGAGCACCCACGACACCCGGATCCGCGGTCCGGGCAGCGTGTTCAGGGCCGCCAATGTGGATTGACCGCGCAGGACCGTGTTTCGCCCCAGTTCGATCTGCACGAACACCTTCAAAAGGCAGCCCAGAACGATGAACCACAGAAGCTTGAATCCCTCCTCAGCCCCGAGCTTGGGGGTGACGATCAGCTCACCCGAACCGACGATCACCGCGCTGATGATGAGGCCCGGTCCGAGTTGACGCAGAACTCCACCCAGGGAACGGGGCGGCGGAACCCGCCCAGGGACTGCTTCCGGCATGGAGGAACTCATGGGATCCGGAAACTGGGACGAAGAAACCGACCCGAGTCAATGCCCGGAAATGCGGGGGGGGCTTGGTGGTTGGCGGAAGCCCCAACCCCGGGGAGAACTTGATCCGGCGAACCAATGGATGGCCGATCAAGCCCGTCAGACCCTCAAATGGCCGCCTTCAACCCCGATGAATGAATCCCGTCCCACAGGCCACTTGAGGAACCAGGTTGAACAGTTGCGCGCCGACGGTCAGTCTGGGCGCGGCTGAGAGGTTGCGGCTTTCACTTTTCAGCCCTGCCGGCCGGCGGAATCAGGCCCGACCTTCCAGCCTTTCCCTGCTTTCCCGCGGGATGGCTTTGAGGGAATCGCACTTGTCGTTGCCCCGATCGAATTGCGCCGCAACCGTCATGGACACCTCAACGCGATCCGTCTTCATCTCCTACCGGCATACAGACGAACTCCGAATCGCCCGGAATCTCAAGGGCCTGCTATCGCAGCGACTGGGACTCGACAGGATCTTCTTTGACGAAGAGAGAATGCTCCCGGGATGCGATTTCCGCAGGCAATCGATCAGCGAGGTGAACTTCGCCCACTCGTTGATTGTCGTCATCGGGCCATCCTGGCTTGAAGCTAGGCATCAGGTCGGTCCACGAGCGGGCCAGCGTCGACTCGATGATCCCGAAGATGTCGTTCGACGCGAAATTGAGACCGCATTGGAGAAGGAACTGTTCGTCTATCCCCTGCTGGTTGCTCACGCGACGATGCCCCCGGCCGACCATCTGCCGGAGTCGCTCGCCCCACTCCTATACCGAATTTACAGAACCCTCGATGGCGATGCGGACCTCCAGCGCTTTGTTGATTCAGTCGTAGGGAATCTGAAGTGGATGACACTTCACCAAGCCTTTCCGGATCCGCCCAACGAAAAGGCGATTGTTTCGATGAAGCGGGCATTCGGGTCCGATGCCAAGGACCTGCGAATCTCGGTTCACCAGACATTCAGTGCGTTCTGCGATGCGATATACCAGCGCGCCGACGAGTTGTATCCGGCCGGGGTGCGATTTCCTCAATACAGTTATGGCCGCGATTGGTGGCTGGAGAAGCTCGGGCGGCGGATTCCCCACGCCCGTGAGTTCGACCATCCGACCTTTGACAAATACGTGGTCGACTCCCGGCCCGTCATCCAGGCGGGCGTGAATCCCGATGAAGTCATCGACTTCGTCCTCGCCGATCACATGCCGCTTCCGGGCGATACGAAACGACTCCACGCGTTCAGAAAGCGACCTAGCGATCGCGGCTCAGACATGGAACGCGCCGCTCACGCGATCCGACGCGCGGAAGGCCTTCTGATCACAGCGGGAGCCGGGATCGGAGTCGACTCGGGACTGCCGGACTTTCGGGGGACGGACGGCTTTTGGCGCGCCTATCCCTCCCTGAAGGAGCGTCGCATTCGGTTCGAGGAACTAGCGAATCCAAGGTGGTTTGAAGACGATCCGGCGCTGGCCTGGGGATTCTATGGTCACCGCCTGAACTTGTATCGCGCCGTCAGGCCGCATGCCGGATTCACAACACTCCTGAAATGGGCCAGAAGCAAAGGTGAGTATTTCATCTTCACGAGCAACGTCGATGGGCAGTTTCAGAAGGCTGGCTTTGAATGGGAGTGTCTTGTCGAGTGTCACGGATCCATCCACCACATGCAATGCACCTCGAAGCTCTGCCGCTCCGTGTTCTCCGCCGATTCCTTCGAAATTCATGTCGATCCTAAGACACTTCGCGCCTTCGATCCGCTACCCCGTTGCGAGTCCTGCGGCAGCCTTCTTCGACCCAACATTTACATGTTCGAAGACGATGCCTGGAGTCGAGAGCGATTCGATCCCCAGAAAGAACGGTACCTTAATTGGCTGAGTGAAATCCGCGGCTGCAATCTCGCCGTCATCGAGATAGGCGCTGGAGCGGCAGTACCGACCGTGCGGCTGGAATCGGAGATCCGTTCCGGCACCCTGATCCGCATCAACCCGACCGAGCACGAGGTTCCAATCGGGCAACTGTCGATTGCCGCCGGCGCCTCGGAGGCGCTGCGCCAACTGGACCAGCTTATCGAATCGCGGAATCACAGATCCCAGGTGGCTAGGTGATCGATTCCGGTCCGCATCGGATCGGATGGGCCGGACCGGGACCACCCGAAGGACGTCGATAGGCCACTTCATGAAGGCCGGTTGAGTAGCGTCGAATAGCTCGGGAACCAATTTCCTGGACTCGTAGCTCATTTTCCTACCTATTCACCGCTCCCGGTGGGACGGAAGTCATGGATGACTCATGGACCTGGATTGACTTTTTGCGCGGGGCATGTCACCGAGCAGCGTCGTTCAACCTTCCACACCCAACACGATGCTACTCCACGGTACTCCCGCGCCCAGGCGCCAGTCGCCACCACTCCGAAAAACACCCGGGCACGCCGTGGTCCTGGCCGTCACCCTGCTGGCCCTCTGCCTTCCGGCCACCGGCGCGATGATTCGGAAGTTCGACCTGGCGGATCTGTGCCGGCGCGCGGACCGCATCGTCCGGGCCACGGTGGTGGACGTCACCGCGGGAGACATCCAGGCCGGCGGCGGACGGATCCCGACGGTCACCTACCGGCTGAAGGTCGCGGAAACACTCGCCGGGCAGGCGGCGGGGACGCTGGAACTGACCATGGTGGGTGAGATCAAGCAGGCGCCGGCCGCGGGCGGAGCGGTTCGAGTTCCAGCGCTTCCGGAACCGCCCCGACTTGAGAAGGGAAGGGATTACGTGCTGTTCACCACGCCGCCAAGTTCCATCGGTCTTTGCACAACGGTCGGCCTGGGACAGGGGTGCTTCGCGATCCATTCACTCGAAAAGAAGGACGTCGCCGTGAATGCCGTCAACAACGCGGGACTCGGCCTGCCGACTCCGGGGCCGGTGGCGTACTCCGAACTCGTCAAGGCGATCCGAGCGCTGCGCGCCCCCTGAAATTCCTCCCTTCCCGCCATGAGCCACCCGACTTTCCCCGCCGTCCACCCCCGGCGTGCCGGCCTCGGTCTGATCGCGGTCCTCGCCCTTCAATCCCTCGCGCACGCGGGCGGTCCGCTCGACGTCTGCGGCGGCGGATCCGCCTTCCTCTGGCCGATGGGCGGCCTCGGCATCCCCTTCAACCCGGACCAGGGCAACCTGGGTCCGATCGCCCACGCCGACGCCGTGGCCTTGGTCCGGTCGGCATTCGAGGTCTGGGAGGCGGTGCCCTCCGCCACCGCGACCTATGTCAACGCCGGCGAGTTGCCTGTGGACGTGGACGTCACCAACTTCGCCGACTACCTGGTCAGCGCGTCCCCGGACGGATTGAGCGCGGTGATCTTCGATGACACCGGGGAGATCTTCGATCTCCTCTTTGGTCCGGGCTCCGGGATTCTGGGTTTCGCTGGACCCGAATGGGTGGATCCGAGCCGTTGCACGGTTTTGGAGGGGCTCTGCTTCCTCAATGGTCCGGCGTTCACCGACCCCGTGTACGCCATGGACGTCATGGTCCATGAATTCGGGCACTATTCCGGGCTCGGCCACACGGTGGTGAACGGGCAGATCTTCATCGGGGACACCAGTGGCCCGACCCCTAACAATTCCTTCGGCTTCCCGGACCTCGCCGATGTCGAGACCTTGTACCCGTACTACTTCGGGCCGGGATCCGGAACCGCGTCGCTGGCGGCGGACGACATCGCCAACCTGTCGGCCCTCTACCCGGCGCCGGACTTTTCCGCGACCACGGCGACCATCGAAGGGGTCATCTTCGCCGGCAACGGCACCACCCCCTTGGACGGTGTGAATGTCATCGCCCGCAATCTCGCCGACCCGTTCGGCGACGCCCATTCCGCCATCTCGGGGGATTTCAGCGGCGGCCCGGGCGATCCGCGCGCGGGTACGTACCGGCTGGAGGGTCTGAAGCCGGGGGCTTCCTACGTCTTGTTTGTGGACCAGATCGAGGCGGGTGGCTTCAGCACGCCGCCGTCGGCGCTCCCAGGTCCGGAGGAGTTCCACAATGGCGCCCGCGAATCGAACAACCTGGGCGCTCGGGACGATCCCTCGGATTTCCAGGCGATCGTGGTGGGGGCCGGAGGGACCGCGACGGGCATCAACGTGATCTTCAACCTCCCGAATCCGGGGGAAGCACTCCCGGTCGGGGACGACGATGGGTTGGAACTCGCGCTTCCCTTTCGATTCACCCTTTGGGGTCAGACTTTCGAGTCCGTGTTCGTCAACGCGAACGGCAGCCTGACGTTCGGCGCGCCCGATCCTCAATACTTGGAAAGTGCCGCCGGCTTCCTGTCCGGACCGCCCCGCATCGCCGCCTTGTGGCGCGACCTGAACCCGTCGGCCGGCGGCAGGGTGTATTACGGATCGACGCCCAAGACCTTCCGCGTCACGTGGGAGGCGGTTCCGGAGTTCCCGGCGACCGGCGCCAATACCTTCTTCATCGAACTCAAGAAGCAGTCGGACAAGGTCGACATCGGCTATGGCGCGATGACGGCGATCACCGGGTTGGTGGGCATTTCGGCGGGCGGTCTGGTCACTTCGAGCTTCGAGGAGCCCACGGACCTGTCGGCGCTCACGGATCGAAAGATCAAGGTGAAGCGCAGCCCGGCGATCTTCGAGCTGTTCACGGAGGCCTCCCCCTACGACCTCGCCGGAAGACGGTTCCTGTTGGATGGCTTCCGCGATTTCAACGACAAGTGGGCCGAGCCCAACGACACCATCGCCAAGGCCCACAAGATCAAGCCGCCCTTCGACTCCAAGGATGTCGGCGACTACACCGAACTGGATCCCGCCGGTGGCGACGTGGACTTCTTCCGCTTCAAGGCTCGCGCCGGGGACATCCTGGTGGCCGAGATTCTCTCCGGGAGTTTCGACTCGCTGATGGGGCTCTTCACCTTCGACAAGCGCAGCCCTCAGTTGTTGGCGACGGACGACGATTCAGGCGCCGGCCAGCTTTCCAAGATCGTCTTCAGCGTTCCCGAGTCCGGGGACTTCGCCCTTGGAGTCACTCAGTTTCCCGACACGGAGTTCACGGGCGCGGGGCCGGGAGGGGGACGCTACGTCCTGGACGTGCGACGCATCCGGATCGACCCGGACGACGTGATTGTGAACGGCGGTTTCGAGGCGGGCATGGTCGGATGGACAACCGTTGAGACGGGGAGTCCGCTAGTCCCGTGGACGCCCGCGGGTGCCGGCGATGGCATGGGCTTCGACATGTCCCCAACCCAGCCGCGGGACGGTGCCGCGCTCCTGTGGCACGGCTTCGACGGGTGCGGCCCCATGGAGTTCGTCCTGTACCAGGACATCCCCCCGCTCTCCGGTCAGGCCCCCGCCACGCTCACTTGGCAGGAGCGGGTGCAATGGAACTACCTGCTGGCGCCGGGCGCCCAGACGTTGCCGCGGGTCTACGCGGTGGAACTGCGGGACCCGGCGAACGACGCGGTGCTGCGCGTGCTTCATAGCGCCGACACCGGCCTCGACCCCGTTCGCGGCGACACCGGTTGGGTGCTCCGCAGCGCGGATGTCTCGGACTTCCTCGGCCGCGCCATCCGGATCGTGTTCGTCCAGTCGATTCCCGACTGCTTCACCGGCCCGGGTCAGTACGAAGTCGACGCCGTCAGCCTGCGCCTTGGCGGAGGGAAGGGGCGGTCGGCGAAATCCGGGGACAACGACGATGACGACGAGGACGACGACGAATGATCCTGGCGGGCGAGTGGCCTGGTCGTACTCCGGCAGTAGCGCGGACAGCCTTGTCTGCTGTTTCGCCGACTGCTAGTCGGCTGGCTCGATCCCCGCCCCTCGCAGGTTGGCAACCTGCGCGACGAGGCCTCAATTCGGGGAGGGACTCCAGGAGGGATCGGGATCGTACTCTTTCAATCCCTTGGCGAGCCTCGAAGTGTTCGGTCCGAGATCCTTCTGATAAACACGTCCCTGCTGGTTGACGATGAAGGTCATGATCCCTGAATCGCCGTACTCCGCGGGCCAGGCGACCATGGCGAAGCCCACGATCATGTTTCCGTTGATCGCGTACTTGTATTTGCCACCCGGCGCGTGCTTTCCCTGTCCGGGGAGAATCCTGAAAACGTATCCGTGGAAGGGCCCGCGTTCGGCTTCGTCCTCTTCTCGAAGCTCGGGGTCGTAGCCCGCTTCCTGCGCGTAGGCGACCAGCGGGCCAAACGGGCTTTCCTCCCCATCAAAGTCGGGAGGCCAATAGAGTCCATCCCGCGTCCCGGGTGAACTGATCAGCCGTTGCGCGTATTCCAACACATCATCGCCGTCACGGTCGCGGCTGGCGTATTCCCGTTGCGCGTCCACGTAGGCGCGCATGACGGGAAGGATCGCCAGCTCGTTCCTGCCGACCCGGCGGCTCAGAAGCTCGTCCTTCCCGATCTCGCTGTCGAAGACCCAACCCTCCTCCGTCTTCACGATGGGTACGGGGAACGGCCAGGAATCGTCGCCCAATTCGAGAATGACGAACGTGTCCGAAACACGAACGAGGCGGTGGGTCTGGGCGAGCGCCGAACTGAACGTCCTCAGCTCATTGGTCGCCTGAACGCGATCAGGGTTCTGCAACTCCTCGGAACCGGGTCCAAGGACATTCCTCAACGCGTTGGTGTCCGACGAAGTCGTGGCCAGCGCAAGCGCGGCGACCGCTTCCTCGGGACTTGCGAACTTCCCGCCCTCGCGTTCCGCATTCGCCGTCCGACTCGCGGACAGAGTCGTGAGCGTGAGTCCCGCGAGCAGGATGGCCACTTGAAGGAGAAGACCCGTTCCAGAAATCCCCGGGGTGGGTTGTCCTTTGGAAATGTTCATGAGGTTGCCGAATCAATTGTCGTGAAAAATCCAACGAGGTTCACCTCCGTCCGCCTCCGCGCCGACCACCACCACCGCCGAAGCCTCCCCCACCGCGACTGGAGGATCCACGGGAGCTGGAAGACCAGGCGTTGCCGCCACCGCTGCTCCTGTTGAATGCGCTATTACCTCCGGACGACCGGTTGCCGTAGGAACTGGGGGCCGGGGTGCGTGTCGGAGCGGGTCGTGTTCCGGTGGCAGGTCTGGAGATGGTGTTGCCCGTGGAAGGCCTCGCGGCGGTGTTCCGGGGGGTCGTCGCTGGACGTGGTCCGAGATTCCCGGTCGAGGGCCGCGCACCCAGGTTGGGGGTGCCGGGCCGCGCGCCTACGGCCCCGGTCGAAGGCCTCGCCGTTCCCGAAGAGCCCCAACCCCGGGCTTCCCTCGTGCCGGCGGTGGGTCCGCTTTGGCGCATCCGATTCTGATCCGGCTTCCACTGCTGCCGGCCTGCTCCATCCCGTGTGCCCGCCCTGTCGGTCGGCCGGGCCGTGTTCCGGTCCCTGTTGATGTTTCGATTCGAGTTCCTGTCGACATCAATGTCGATGTCCACACATCCGCCGCCCCAGTTGCAATGGCTCCAGGCCGCCCCCCAAACCATGCCCCAGGCGAATCCGACCCCGAACGAAACCAGGGGGGCCGGGTAGGCGTAGTACGGATACCAGGGATAATAGATCGACGGAGGATAGGACGGTACGTAGATCACCGAGGGATTCGAGGGCGCGATCTCGATGATTTCCCTGGTCACATTGACCACCTCGGTGACGTTGGTCTGGATCACCACGACATTCGTGACGGTCACGATCTGTTGATCGCTGGTCTTGAGGTTCCCCACCTTCTGGGCCTTGGCGCGAAGGTCCTGGATCGCGTCCATGACCTCCTTCGGCTGATCGACGAAAGCCTGGCCCAGGCTGACCGTCCAAGCCAGGTCCTCGTCCATCTTGGCGACGAGTTGGGGGAATTTCGCGATCCCCTTGACGTTCTCGTCCCAGGGTTGCTGGTCCACCTTGGCGATGTTGTTGGTGTTCTGGACGAATCGCGCGGCCTGGACGATTTCGATCGGATAGGCGGAAGCCGGAAGGATCATCGCGACGAGCGGATCCGGATGGAGGGCGATGGGTTCGACCAGTTTCAGAAGCTCGGCGGCGCTTTTCTTGGCGGGCGTCGAGGGGGGCGGCGCTGGATTCGCCGGGGGGGCGGCGGGCGCTGAAGCGCCAGCGCTTGTCGTCTGGGATCGGACCGGGCCGAGCGCCATCAGAGTGGCGAGAACGAATACAAGGTGGGTCTTCATCGGAACATTGTATTTGCGGAACCCTATTCAGGTCAGACCAAGTGACTCGAGAGCTTCGCGCAGGATACCGGCGCTCCGACGCAGCCCTTCGCGTTCCTCGGGGTTCAGTGGGAGTGGAATCGTCGCGAGAGCCCCATCCCCTCCGACGAGATGAGGCAGCGCCATCGTGACGCCGTCGAAATCCGCCAAGCCGGAAATGCGGGAGCAAATGGTCAGGATCGCGCGCTGATCGTGGAGCAGCACATCGACGATTCGCGCGACCGCGCTTCCAATCCCGTAGTAGGTCGAGCCCTTGCCTTCGATGATCTTGTAGGCCGCGCGACGGACGTTCTCGTCGATCCCCCGCCGGTCGTCGGCGGTGAGCGGCGTGCCATGGACCTCGGCGAATTGGTCGAGATCCAGCCCGGCGATGGAAGCCTGGGACCACGCGAGCACTTCGGAATCGCCGTGCTCGCCCAGGACGTAAGCATGGACATGGTGCGCATCGACGCCGAAGTGGCGACCCAGCAGGGCGCGAAATCGCGCCGTATCCAGGGTGGTGCCGGAACCGATGACCCGGGTCCGAGGCGCTTTGAACTCGGCGGCGAAGTGCGCGGCGAGATGGGTCATGACGTCGACCGGATTGGAGACGACGAGCAGAACCGCGTCGGTGGCGTGGCGCAACACGGAGGGAACGATCTGCCGGAACACCTCGGCGTTGCGCTGCAGCAATTGAAGACGGGTTTCTCCCGGCTTCTGCGCCACGCCGCCGGCGATGACGACGACCCTCGCCCCCGCGAGGTCGGCGTAGTCGCCCGCGCGCACGGTGAGGGGATGCGCGAACGGGACGGCGTGGTAGATGTCGTTGGCCTCGGCTTCGGCGCGCTTGCGATTCAGGTCCACCAGCACGATTTCGCGGCCCACGCCGCTCATCACCAGGGCGAAGGCGGCGCTGGAACCGACCATGCCGCAACCGACAATGCCAATCTTCATGGGTAGGGGGAACGATTCACGTATCGCGAGTCGGGGCCTTGAACCGTAGCCGCCGACGTCAGTCGGCGCTGACTTCCGGCCCGGAGATGGCGCGGACTGACGTCCGCGGCTACGGGTGGGTGGTTCATGGAGATGATGCGTTGGCTCTAGTGAATCAGGGCTTCGCGGAGACCCAGTCCACGGCGTTGAGAAGCAGGGTCTTGTAGGCGTCGAGGCTGTGCGCGCGCCCGTCGTGGCCGAGGGTGATGCCCGCGATGCGGGTCTTGGGATGATTCACGGTGAACACCTGTGGGAAGGCCTTGTTCTTCGCCTTGGACTGCGCGGTCGCCAGGACGGTGATCGGGGTGCCGCCTTGGGCGGGCTCGAACCAATAGAGTTCGTCGGTGATCGTGAACCGCGCCGGCACGCCCTTCAGAAGCGGGTGATCGGCGCCCTGAACCACCACGTCGAATTCGCCCAGCGAATCGTGACCCCTCGAACCGCCGCCGGCCAGGTCTCGGTTGAATTCAGCCCAGTCCGGCCAGTTGTACCAGAGACCGGGGTGCAGAAGGATGATCCCTTTCCCCGCCTCGGCATGGGCGAAGATCTCCTTGCGGACGGCGGGATCGGGAAACGCCTTGTTGGCGCTGATCAGGAGGACATCCGCGGACCGCACGGCTTCCACCGAGAGGTCGGGCGGCTCGAAATACGCCGCCGTGAGGCGTCCCGTGCCGTTCAACAGCGCGACATCCGCCAGGTTGAACCAGCGGTTGTAATCATGGGACGCGCCCCCGCCGATCAGCAGAACCTTCTTGCCCGAACCCCACGCCACCGCGGGACGGGCGGCGGCCACCGCGGCGGGCGCCGCAATCGCGGCCCGCTGACCGGCCACGGGCTCGCCCAGTTCCGCCGTCACGGCGACGAACGTCGGAGCGACTCCCGTGGAGTAGCTCGACAGCACGACCTTCTCGACCGGGCCCTTCTTCGAGAGCGGCCGGTTGAAATAGCGCAACTGGCGGCCCTGCATCAGCAACTTGTCGAGGTCGGCCAGCGCTTCCGATCCGGGGACATCGATCTTTCCGATGTAATCGGCGATCTCGACGCCGTTGCGGAGGATGAACTCCTCCTGGGCGCCGCCCTGGAAATGAACCACGACGCGCGCGACGGGCTGATCCTTCTCGCCCAGCGGATAGCCCCAGCCCGCGACCCCTCCCAGGAAATGGAGTCGGGAAGCCTGGAGGCCGACCTTGATCTCGACTTCCTTCGGATAGGTCCGGGACATCCCGGCTCCGCCTTGCAGGACGACCACGTTGTTGCCGGTCTGCGTTCGCGCCGGATTGACGATGTCGAAGGGGATCCCACGGTGCTGGATCGTTCCCCACTTTCGGAACCGCAGGGATTCGTCGCGCGATTCGGCGGCCATGTAGATGCCCCTCGTGGAGTTGGCCGTGAACGCGCCGGACATGTCGAGGATCCGGTATTTGAGATCGTCGGCGCACAGGTAAGTCAGCATGTCGCGCAATCCCTCGACGCCCAACTGCTCGAACCCTTCCGGCATGAGGGAACGTCCGGTCGACGATCGGGACAGGATGTTGTCCTTCCGGATCTCGGTCTCGGCGGTCTGGTTGCGGAGGACGACGACGGTGTTGTTTTCCCGAAGGATGATTCCGTCGTAGGACATGTCGTCCTTGGTCTCGATCGAGGCGGCGATGAAGTTCGGCTCCACGACGCGGTTCGGATCGAGGATGTGAATCAGAAGATCCTCGGGCCCATGGGCGCCCATTCCCGTCAGGTTCGGGGCGAAGTCCGCTCCCTCGTCCTTGTACTTGTGACAGGGGGCGCAGTTCTGGGTGTAGAGTTTCGCCCCGTTGGCGGCGTCGCCCTTCTTCACGGCATCCGAACGGAGCCCTGCGATGAGGACCTCCTTCTCCTTCTGTTCGGGACCCTTCAGCTCGTCGATGACCGTCGCGGCGCGGCCGGCCACGGACTTGTCCGCGTGGGTGCGCAGCCGGTGCAGATTCGAAGGGCCCAGGAGGCGCGGATCGATCTTCTTGTCGGCGAGGGCCTGGACGGTCGCGGCCGACCAGTCGGACCGCTTGAGCAACTGACCGAACGCCACTTCGCGAAGATCGAAGTCGAGGGTCGGCAGGGCGGCGAGCATCGCGCGCCCGGCGCCGGCGTCGTCGGTATTCCCGAGGGCCTCGATCACGCGACGCTGGAGCGCCGCGCTGGCGTCGCCGCCGATCAGGCTCGCGACCGCCGGGACGATGCCGGAATCCAGCGCTCGGACCCCGAGGAGGTTGAGCGCGATCTGGCCCCGTTCCCCGTCGGACAACGACTTGTCCGCGAGTTGGGACTCGGTCCGGGCGATCGCGGTTTTCGCGGCGTCGCCCGCCTGGGTGGCCAAATTCCAACGGGCCACGAACGGCAGGGCCGCCCCGGCGGTCGTCTCCGAGGCGAGCAGCTGTTGGAGCGCATTTCCGAGCGCGGCGTCGGCGGTGGGCCGGACGTCGGCCTTCAGGGAAGCCGCCAGGGCGCTCAGGGCCGCGGCTTTCAGCGAATCAACCGAAGCGCGTTTCCCTGCGAGGGACACCACGGCGGCCCGGGCCAACGCCGGATCGTTGCGATTCCCGATCTGTCGCGCCAGTTGGGGCACCATCGTGGCGAGGAAGGCCGGATCCCGGGCGGCCAGGGCGGCCTCCAGGTAAAGCAACGGATCCGAAGCCGTCGCGGACAGGGCGGCGGCTTCGAGATAGCGGTCCTTGAGCGTCGGCCACGCCTCGACCACGAGATCGGCGATCTCGCGGGTCGGGGTCAGGTTGGCGATTCCCAGGAAGGCCAGGAGTCGGGTGCGGGGATCGCTGTCGTTCAGGCGCGCGCGGATCACTTCGGGCGGCGCCTCCTCTCCGGCGCGGGGACCCCGCTCGATCGCCGCGCGGATTCCATTCTTGCGAACCACCGGGTTGTCGTCGGTGATGGCCGCGAGGATCGTCTCGCCTTCCAGGGCTCCCAGGTTTTGGAGAACCCAGAGCGCGTTGATTCGGCCGTAGGTGGTCCTGCCGTTGCCCGTCTTGGTTTCTAGGGCGGCCAGGACATTCCGGCCGGAGCCTTCGCTCAAAAGCCGGTTCGCGGTCGCTCGAACCCAGCCATTGGGATGGTCGAGCATTTCGACCAACCGCGCCGGATTTCCGGCGCTCAGCTCGAAGGCGGGCAGGGTCTTCGCCTGCTTGTGCTGGATCCTCCAGAGGCGGGTGAACTCGTGGTCGCGGTCGGGCCGCGCGGCCGCGTTGTGCGCGCCATGGGCGGGACCGCGTGTGTCGTTGTGGACGGCGATCTGGTTGTAGAAGTCGACGACATACAAGGCTCCGTCGGGACCCACGTGACTGTGGATCGGCTTGAACCAGTAGTCGGTGCTCATGAAGAAGTGGGTGTCCTTCCGGCTCTCCTCGCGCCGGCCCTGGTAGCTCACGCCGACCGGATCAAGGAATTCGTGATGGGTCAGCCAGACCGTGGGTTCGTGCATGAAGAAGGACCACGACGGGCCGCTCCACTTGCCGGGCCACGCGCCGCCGTCGTAGATGGTCGAGCCGGAGGCGGCCGTCCAGGCGCCAACCCAATCGATCTGAACGTAGGGCTGCCGGGTCTCGTGCCGGGGCGGGAACAGCTTGTTCTCCTCGATGATCGGTTTGGCGGCGCGGACTCCGGGCACTCCGGCGCGACTGATCGCCTTCTCCGGCATCACGACATGGAGGATTGGCTCACCACAGGTCGCCGTGGTGAAGAAGACCTCGCCGTCGGGCGCGATCTCGCAGCCCCAGGTGTTGCACGAACCGGCGGCCACCTGCTCGAGGGCCGAGCCGTCCGGACGGAAGCGATAAATCCCGGCGCTGATGCGGCCGAACGCTTTCGATCCGTCGCCCGATTTCACATCCCCGGAACTGTATCCGACCGAACCGTACACCCAGCCGTCGATTCCCCAGCGAAGGTTGCTGGTCACCGCGTGGGTGTCGAACGTTCCCCAACCCGTGAACAGGACCTCCGTCTTGTCCGCCTTCCCGTCGCCGTTGGTGTCACGAATCCAGAGCGTCTCGGGCGCCTGCGACACGATCACGCCGTCCTTGTGGAAGACCAGGGAGGTCGGTAGTTCCAGTCCGTCCGCGAAGACGGTTTGCTTGTCCATGACGCCGTCGCCGTCGGTGTCCTCCAGAATCGACACACGGTCCCGTCCGGGTCGCGGTTCCTTACCGCCCACGGGATATTTCCCGGGTTCCCGCGTGCGCCACGGGGTGATCTTGGCGTCGTTCCGGTTGATGTCGCGGCCGTTGGGGTATTCGGGCGTCTCCACCACCCAGAGTCGGCCGCGCGGATCCCAGTCCAGGGACATGACCTTCCGAGCGACGTTTTCGTCGGCGGCCAGCGTGACGTCGAACTCGGGGTGCAAGAGGAGTGTCTTCATCTGCTCCTTGGCGGGCCGGGGTCCCCCGGGCGGATATCGGAGCGAAGCCAGTTCCTCCGGCTTGCACCACCCGTCGACGTCGGATCTTTTCGCAACCCAGGCAAGCGCGCGCAGAAGGACAGCCCGGTACTGGGGCGTCTTGAACACGTCGAATTCGTGTCCCGGCAGACTCACCACGGCGCGGTACGGCGCCGACCCACCCTCCCACGTCTTTTCGTAGGTCCAGATCTGGGGCGCGATGATGTGGACGTTGTGGAAACTCGTGGCGAGCACCCCGGCGTCCGGGGCGATGTCCATGTCGTAATAGATCTCGTCCTTCCAATCGAAGTTCGACAACCCACGGGTGATCGGGTGCGTGTCGTCGACCCAGTAGACGCCGACGTCGCCTTCGAGCCATTTGGTGGCCTTCTCGCGGGTCATCGTGGAATCCGGCCAACGCCAGGCGCCTCCGACGACCTTCTTGACCCAGTCGTGCTGGCCGCCGCCCACGATTCCGTCGTGCAGCACCAGCACCCCGCCACCGCGCGCGAGGAACTTCTCAAAATCCACGCGCTGATCGCCGGTGATCTTCATGCCGTCGGCGGCGTAGATGATCATCACGTCGGTGGCTTCCAGCTGTTCGGTGGTCGGGAATTCCATCGCGCCATCGACCTTGAGGCCGCGCTCACCCAGGAGTTGGCTCCACTCGCCGAGGAAGCGCGGGTGATCGTGTTGATTGGGTCCGTGCGTCTTGACCCCGGCGCGGATGAAGACCCGCAGGGGATCGGCGGCGGCGGCCGGAAGGATCGCGCTCAGCGACAAAAGGCCCACGAGAAGGGCGCGTAGCAGGGCCAGGCTCCACGGTTCGCCGACCCCGAGTTGAGACCTTGATCCCGTTGAGTCGGCGGTCGGACCGTAGCCGCCGACGTCGGTCGGCGCGGACTTCCGGCCGGGAGATGGCGCGGACTGACGTCCGCGACCACGGGGGTGCGGCCGGACCGTAGCCGCCGACGTCAGTCGGCGCTGACCTCCGGCTCGGAGATGGCGCGGACTGACGTCCGCGACGACGGGGGTGTGGTTCATGGAAAGGTTCATGGTTGGGGTTGGCGACGGTCTTGAGGAATCGGATGACGGTGGATGGAGTCTCTGGGATCAGTCGCAGGGCGGCAGACCGCGGGAGGCCCGGACCGACGCCCAAGGCTCCTCGGTGGAGACGTCGACGACGGCGGGATCCGGCGCGTTGGCCGGCGAAAGGATCGCCAGGAAAACGAGACGCTCGCGGAAGGGGTTGTAGGTCCCGTGGATTTCGCCCTTCGGGACCAGGATCATCTCCCCGGGCCCGAGGACGCGGTAGTCCCCGTTGATCCACTGTTCGGCCCGTCCGCTGAGGATGTAGATGATCTCCTCACGGGTCGGGTGGGTGTGGAAGGGATGGCTTCGTCCTGCCTCCATGTTCGCCCGCACCATCAGGAGTTCCTGGTTGGGAACGATGTCCGAACGGCTCAACCATTCCTCGACGGTCCAGGGAGAAACGATGTCGATCTTGTCGGCGGCGGTGACGAACCGGCGGTTCTCAAGTGCCTCGGGTTTCATCGGTTGAAATCGGTCCAAATCATTTCCGGGACGCTCCCGTCCTGTCATTTCCGGGGCTTCCCACCCACGGCGGCGCCCGCCTTGGTTTTCGAACGGGCCTTCGCCTTTTTCGCGCCAGTCCCGGGAACGGTCAACGCCTTGAATCGGCGGGTCAGGTCGGTGAGCGACTGTTCAACACCCATCCGCTCCAGGCTCGAGGCCCCGACAAACCCCACGACGTCCGTCGCCTTCATGATGCGGTCGGCGTCCTCGGGGGTGTTGATCGGACCGCCGTGCGCCAGGAAGAACAGGTCTTTCCGGACTCGTCGGGCCGCGTCGATGATCTCGTTGGTGCGTTGGATCGCGAAGTCCCAGGTCACCACCGCCTTGGAGACGCCGATCGAGCCGCCGACCGTCGTGCCGACGTGGGCGATGATGGCGTCCGCGCCGGATCGCGCCATTTCGGCGGCCTCCTCGGGAGATCCGACGTAGACGATGGAGAAGAGGTCCATGCGCCGGGCGAGGGCGACCATTTCATACTCCTTCTTGACGCTCATGCCCGTCTCCTCGAGCACGCCCCGGAAATGCCCGTCGACGATGGTGTGGGTCGGGAAATTGTTCACGCCGCTGAAACCCATCTCCTTGACCTGAAGCAGCCAGTGCCACATGCGGCGGCGCGGATCCGTCGCATGGACGCCGCAGATCACCGGAACCTCCTCGACCACCGGCAGGACCTCGTACTCGCCGATCTCCATCGCGATGGCATTGGCGTCGCCGTACGCCATCATCCCGCACGTGGAGCCGTGACCCATCATCCGGAACCGGCCGGAATTGTAGATGATGATGAGGTCCGCGCCGCCGCGCTCGATGAATTTGGCGCTGATGCCCGTTCCGGCACCGGCGGCGATCAGGGCGTTGCCGCCGCGCAGCGTGGCGCGCAGACGGTCGACGACTTCTTTGCGGGTGTAGGGGTTACCCTTGCCGGTCCAGGGATTGGGCATAGCGGATCAGATGGGAATGTGTTGGCCTCGGGTGCGGGGACGATCTAATCCGACTGTGTCCCGGACGTCAGCACCGAACCATGCCTGGCACCCTCGAAAACCTATCGGAAACCCACATCGTCGGTCCACGGAACCGGCTCTGGGCGGTCCGAGCCACGACGGACGACCGACGGCCTTTCCTTTCGGGATCCCCGATTTGCCCCGGGTTGGGCCGCTTTCACATGGCGCATCTCGGTGTCCAGGCCGCCGCGCACCCCTACCGGATCGTGAGGGCCAACCAGAGCGGCACGTTCTTCCTGGCCTGCGTCGGCGGGGAAGGCCGGGTGCTGGCGGACGGCCGCTGGGAAAAGGTCTCGGCCGGCACGGCCTGCCTCCTCCTCCCCCACATGCTCAACGCGTTCCACGCCCTTCCGGGCCGGGCCTGGGAGTTCTGCTGGGTGCGCTACCAGGAGTCCGCCTCCCAACAGCCCCTCGTCCCGGCGAGTTCCCCCAGGCTCGCCCGCTTCGACCCCGGCGCCCTGCGCCTCGCCATCCTCGGACTCCATCACGAATGCTCCCGGGAACCGTCCCCCGAGGTCGTCGACCACTGGCTGGACCTCGTCCAGGCGTACGTTCTCCGCTTCGTCCGCCCGTGGCAGAGCGACTCGCGACTCGCCCAGTTGTGGGAGGAGGTCGCCTCGAAGCTCGCGGACGACTGGACCCTCGACCGCCTCGCCCGCCGTGCCCACGTCTCCGGCGAACACCTCCGGCGCCTCTGCCAACGCGAACTGGGCCGCAGCCCGAAGCAGCACCTGACCTTCCTCCGGATGCGGCGCGCCGCCGAACTCCTCGCCACCACCCATTCCAAGATCGAAATCATCGCCTCCGAGGTCGGCTACCAGAACCCGTTCGTGTTCTCCACGTCGTTCAAGAAATGGACCGGCTGGCGCCCCTCCGATTACCCCGGACGCCGGGCCCGGGGGGCCCTGCAGGTGCATTCCGGATAGGGAGAGGTGCGGGTGCCGGCTGGACATCGCCCGCGCCGGACGTTTCATTTGCGGTGTTCCCTGAAGCTCCGTCTATTCCCGCCAACGCCCCGCCACGCCCATGAAGACCGCCGCCGCCCCATTCCCGATCCGCCCGCGCTCCGGCGCCCGGGGGTTCACCCTGATCGAACTCCTGGTCGTCATCGCGATCATCGCCATCCTCGCCAGCATGCTTCTCCCAGCGCTCGCGAAGGCCAAAAGCAAGGCGCAGCAGACGAAATGCCTGAACAACATGCGGCAGATCGGCATCGCGACGCTCATGTATGTCCAGGACCACGAGAAATACCCCGGCTGCCTCTTCGTCACCGGGGGCTTCCGCTACGTCTGGGCTCCGCGCCTGTTCAGCCAGATCGGAACCAACCGCGCCATCTTCTCCTGCCCGACCGCCACCCCTCTCAGCGCCTGGGACACCAACGTCAACCGAACCCTGGGCGCCCCCAACGTCTATGGAGGCGGCCGCGACATCTGGGGCATCAGCGAAACCACCCTCTTCTCCGTCGGCTACAACGACTGGGGAGCGGCGCCGGCCGGCGGCACCCGCGGACTCGGCGGGGACGTGGACCTCTTCGGCGAGGTCAAGGAATCCCAGATCGTGGCACCCTCCGAAATGATCATGCTCGCCGACTCGAAACCGGGCACGGGCGCCCAGATCACGAAGGCGTCCCGCGGCCAGTTCGATGGGAACATTGATCCGACCACCGAAGCCGAATGGCCGTCCAACCGCCACAACACGCGGACTGTCATCATGTTCTGCGACGGCCATGCCGAAGCCGCCCGCCGCAATGACGTCATCGACCCCACCAACGACAAGTGGCACCGGCGCTGGAACAACGACCACGAACGATCCGCCAGCAATTGGTCCGTGAACCGGAACGCCGCCAATCGGATCGATCCGTGACCCTCAACCCGCCTTCGGAACTTCCTTCCGACGCGCGACTTCGATCATCTCCCAGAACTTGGGGTTCGCCTGGAGGGCTTCGTCCTCGCCCGTGGGCAGGCTGGACCGGAACAGGAAGTCCTTCAGGGAATTGCGGCTGAGGATCCGGTGGACCACGAGGCCCAGCGGGTGCCGCTCAAAATAGATGCGGTACTCGCCCAACCGCATCCGGTGCAGCACCCGGCCCTCCCGCTCCAGCTTGCCGAACCGTTCGAGATCCGTGCTCATCACCTCGGTGGGCAGTCCCCGAAAGTCTCCCAAGATCGTGAGCTGAAGGTTCTTCGGCATCGCCGCCAATTCCGCGGCGCTGATGGGGTTGAAGATGATCTGAAACGTGCGCATGTCCGGCCCCGGCCTTCGCTGGCTCCCTCCGTCCCGGAGCCATTGAACCGCGATCGTGCCGAAAAGAGACATCAGGTCCGGCGCGCCCGGCAAGGAAAACGCTTCGGAATCTCTTGTTGCTTCCGCCTCGGATGGCGGCAGATTGGCCCCCCAGAACGCATGAAGAACCTGATCTTCCGCTGGGTGGTGCCGCTGTTCCTCGCGGTCGTCGCTTCGGTCGTCGCCCAAGACAAACCGGGCCAGGCGGGCAACTCCCTGCAGGAGAGCCCCCTGAAGCACCTGATCGATACCGCGTTCGGGACCGCGTCCCCGACCCCGCGCAAAGCGGAGCTTTCGTCCCGCGACGCGGGCCGCATCGCCCAAACCACCGGCAACGTCCTGGCCAGCGGTCACTACCGTCAAAAGCCGCTCGACGACGAGATCTCCGCGACGTTCTTCACCAACTACCTCGCGACCCTCGACTACGCCCGGCTCATTTTCACCCAGACCGATGTCGAGGAATTCGCGCAGCGCTACGCCACCCGTCTCGACGATCTGACCCTTTCCGGCGATCCCACCCCAGCCTACGAGATCTTCGAGCGCTACCTTTCCCGGCTCGAAGAACGCACCACCCTCGCCCTCAAGCTCTTGGAACAGCCCCTCGACTTCACCAAGGATGAGCGCTTCAACCCCCAGCGCGACAAGGCCCCCTGGCCCAAGGACAACGCCGAGGCCTCGGAACTGTGGCGACTCCGGGTCAAGTTCGACATCCTCCAAGGACGTCTCGCCAAGGATAAGACCGACGACGTCATCAAGAACCTGGCCAAGCGGTACAACCGTCTCCTCAAGACGATGAAGGAGTACGACAACGAGGAGATCCTTTCGGTCTACCTCACCGCCCTCTCCCATTCCTACGACCCCCACTCGGACTACATGAGCCCCTCCGAGGCCAAACAGTTCGAGATCAGCAACGTCAAACTCTCCCTCAGCGGGATCGGCGCCCTCCTCGAATGGGAGGACGGCTACACCCGCATCAAGAGCCTCGTCCCCGGCGGACCCGCGGAACAAAGCAAACAGTTGAAGCCCAAGGACCGCATCGTCGCCGTCGCCCAGGAGGAAGGGGAACCCGTCGATGTCGTCGAAATGCGCCTGAACAAGGTCGTCGAACTCATCCGCGGCAAGAAGGGTACCACCGTCAAACTCTCCGTCGTCCCCAACGACTCCGAGGACGGCACCCAAAAAGTCGTCTACATCGTCCGCGACGACATCAAGCTCTCCGAGCAGTTCGCCAAGGCGCGCATCGTCGACCTGCCGGGCGCCGACGGCACCTCCACCAAGCTGGGCATCATCGTTCTCAACCAGTTCTACGAGAACTGCACCCGCGACATCGAGAAGCTCATCCGCCGGCTCAAGGCGGACAATGTCAAAGGCATCGTCCTGGATCTCCGCCGCAATGGTGGCGGCATTCTCGAGGAAGCCATCCAGTTGACGGGCCTGTTCGTCTCGAAAGGCCCCGTCGTCCAGGTCAAGGGGTACAACGGCGTCAACCGGGTCATGGACGACGACGATTCCCGCGTCGCCTGGGACGGACCCCTCGTCGTGGCCGTCGGCCACCTCAGCGCCTCGGCTTCCGAGATCGTCGCCGCCGCCCTCCAGGATTACGGCCGCGCCCTGGTCGTCGGCGACGCCGCCACCCACGGCAAAGGCACCGTCCAAACCCTGGTGCCCCTGTCCCAGTTCTATCCCCGCCCCTCCCTCGGCGCCAATGCCGGCAAACTCAAGTTCACCGTCTCCAAGTTCTATCGCATCGCCGGCGGCACGACCCAGAAGTACGGCGTCACCCCCGACATCTCCCTGCCGTCCGTGCTCGACTACATGGAGTTGGGGGAATCGCACCTCCCCAATTGCCTCCCGGCGGACCGCACCACTCCCGCGAACTATTCCCGGATGGACCTTGTGCAACCCTACGTCGGCACCCTCCGCGACCGATCCGCCAACCGAGTCGCCGCCAGCAAGGAATACGCCTTCATTCTCGAGGACATCGAGGAGATGAAGAAACGGAAGGCGGATCCCACCGTCTCCCTCAACGAGACGGTCCGGGTCACAGAAAAGGACGACCGAAAGGCCCGGACCGACGCACGGAAGAAGGAGCGCCAGACGCGCGATCCCAACCCGGTTCCCGTCTACGAAATCACGCTCGAAGGGCTTGATAAGGGCGAGGCTCCGAAGCTCGTCGGCGCCAAGGCCGAACCCGAACCCGGTGCCTCTCTCGAAATCCAAAAAGCCGGTTCCGAGGACGAGGACGCCGAGGACGAGGACGACGCCCGCCGGATCGAGCCTCAGCTCCGTGAAACGCTCAATATCCTCGTCGACTACCTCCAGCTCGCCGCCGCCAAGGGCGATCGCTTCGCCCAGACCCTGCGCGCCGCGGCCGACAAGTGACCGGTGACTGACGACGACGGGTCCCAGGGCTGAGGCCTCCATCCCGCCATGCCCCATCCCAGGAACATCGCCGCCGCCTACTCGGCCGCACGGGAGCGCTTCGCCGAGTTGGGTGTTGATACCGAGGCGGCGCTGGCCCAGCTCGCCACCGTCTCGATCTCCCTCCATTGCTGGCAGGGCGACGACGTCGGAGGCTTCGAAAACACCGGCGGAACCCTGGGCGACGGACTCGCTGTCACCGGCAATTACCCCGGCAAGGCCCGCACCCCGGCGGAGCTTCGATCCGACCTCGACAAGGTCTTCTCCCTGCTTCCCGGCCGCCACCGACTCAATCTTCACGCCAGCTACGCCGACGTCTCGGGAGCCAGTCTCGGCCGGGACCGCGACCAGGTGGGACCCGACCAATTCCGCGACTGGATCGCCTGGGCCAAGTCCTCGCGGGTCGGACTCGATTTCAACCAGACCTATTTCGGACATCCCAAGGTCCAAGGCGGCTTCACTCTGACCCACGGCGACCCCGCCATCCGGAAGTTCTGGATCGAACACGGCATCCGCTGTCGCGAAATCGGCGCCGCCTTCGGCAAGGCCCTCGGCGCCCCGTGCCTGACCAACCTCTGGATCCCCGACGGCATGAAGGACACGCCGATCGACCGAGCCGGGCCCCGGGAACGCCTGCTCGAATCCCTCGACGAAATCTTCCGCCCCAAATTCGACCGGGCCCACAACCTCGATTCGGTCGAACCGAAACTCTTCGGGATCGGCTCTGAGAGTTACACCCCGGGATCCCACGAGTTCTATCTGGGCTACGCGATCAGCCGCCAGGTCCTGCTCACTTTGGACGCGGGGCATTACCACCCCACCGAGGGTATCGCCGACAAAATCTCGTCCGTGCTGTGTTTCCTCCCGGAAATCGCGCTCCATGTCAGCCGCGGCGTCCGCTGGGACAGTGATCACGTGGTCACCCTGACCGACGATCTCCAGGCCATCGCGCAGGAGATCGTTTGGGGCGGGCACCTTGCTTTGGAGCAATCCCCCGGTCGTCGCCTCCCCATCCGGGATCGGGCTTCAACGGGTGCGCATCGGCCTCGACTACTTCGACGCCAGCATCAATCGCGTCGCCGCCTGGGTCATCGGATCGCGCAACATGCTCCGCGCCCTTCTCATCGCCCTGCTGTCACCCATTTCGAAGCTGCGCGAAGCCGAGGGATCGGGGGACTACACGACCCGCCTCGCCCTGCTTGAGGAGGCGAAACTCCTGCCCGCCGGTGCCGTCTGGGATCACTTCTGCGAGAGTCAGGGCGTTCCGGTCGCCGAATCCTGGCTGACCGAAGTCCAGCGGTACGAAAAGGAAGTCCTCTCCAAGCGGTGATTCTGGAGCGTGGGAATCGTTCTCGACTCCTCCGTGCTGATTGCCGTCGACAATGACCTGCTCGCACTGGGCGTTTTCCGGGGCATCCCTATTGTGAAGCCCGGGGATTTCTGGCGGCGAACACGAGTTGCGTAGCCTCGAACGAACGGGCAGAGGTCAGTCAGACCCAATCATTGGCAATGGCGAGTGGGTCCGGTGGTTGGCTGGATACCGATTGAAGCACTCTCCACGCCCGAGGGGACCACACGACCCCAAGGGTTCTATATCCCGAACGCTAAGCCAGCAAGGCACGATACTTTGGACCGACCCCTTTCGACCCCTTTACGACCCCTTCTGGTCGAACGCCTCGATTTCGTCTCCGCGATGACCGAGGGCTCGCCCTTCCTCGTCGCCATCACCGTGGAGTAGACGTCCACCCTCGCCTCGCCTCACCGCGATCGGATGGAGAGCCCAGGGCGCGTTCATCCCCGTCCGCGTCGGCCGGTCCACGTCCCCAGACCAAGGTCCGTAGGACCGGCCTGTCTATAGCCCGCGCCCCAGAATGAATCCCGAGCTCCGGAGGAGCGGCCCTGCTGCGTGTCCCATTTCAATTTCAGACCGAACCTCGCCAAACACCTCTGCCGCCACCGCCTCCTCCGAGGCCGCTCCTGCCGGGCCGGGACGCTGGTTTTTCAACTGCGATCGTTGCCTATAGACCGGCCGCCCCTCGCGGGGCTGAACGCGGTCTTTTCGAGCATAAATCGAAGGCGACGTCTTCGATGACCAACCCATCTCCCTCGGGTTGGTGGCACATGGGTTATCAAACACTGACATTTGACAATCTGACCGGGTGACTTCCTCAGGTCCCCGAAGGCTGTTTGGGGAACTGGGATCTCGGAGCGACGGCGTCCCGCGAGGCGAAAGCGCCTGGGGCTCGACAAGCCCAGGGACCCTGGGGGTATGTCTCTATTTCTTGGGAACAACAAATCCGGAGCCATACGGTTCGACGGTCCCCGCTGGGTGAACACGCCCTTCCGTTGGCCGATCCACGTCCCCGAATCAAGGTCCGTAGGACCTTGGAGATTGGCCATTTTCTTGAGCTCACCGACAGCGGGCTGAAGCGCGGCGGCTACCGAAGCCGAGGGAGAGCAACCGCGCCCGTAACGCAGACTGCCTAGTCTGCCGTTTCGCCGACTGCCAGTCGGCGGGTGCGACGACTGGAGTCCCTTCTGGAATCAACGATTCGCAGGCATTGCTCCGTGACTCGGCCCCGCCGGTTGGCAACCGGCGATACGGCAGGCTGGGCAGCCTGCGCTACCTCGTCCGGTCACGCAGGGATCCTCTCCGAGGGCGCGAGGGCGATTTGTGGGCGATCACCCACTGTCAACGTCGAGGAACTTGGATCCGGTGGTTGGCTGAATACCGACTGAAGCACTCTCCAACGCCCGATGGGACCACAGATATTCAATACTTTAAATGCGACCCCAAGGATTCTCTATCCCGAACGCTAAGCCAGAAAGGCACGATACTTTGGACCGACCCCTACTCGACACCTATGGTTCGTCGACCAGATACGTTCATGGATTCTCAGGTCGCGGGTCCGGAAACTTGGCGTCATACCGTTCCTGGGCCAACCGGCGGTTAAGGGCGTCGATCATAAGCCTTTGGTTCTCGAGTTCCCGTCTCTTGACGAAGAATTCGTGTTCCACCAAGGCGAGTCTGGAAGAACGCTTTCTGGCCTGGGAGGCTTCAAGAGACAGATGCTTGATCTCCTCTCGTGCGGTTTCAATCTGCACCTCCAACGAGCTCAGAAGCCCGTGGCAGGCGGTCTCCAGTCTTAGCCCGATAGCATGAACGCGTTCCTGGGCAGCCTTCAGATTTGGGTTCGACGGGCCGTCGACCAGCGCCAAAACCTTGGCGTCCAGATCCAACCCTCAATACTGGACCCCAAGATCGCGAAGAATTTGATCGTCCGGATAGAGTGCCAGGATCGCACCCCCAAGCGTCACCGAAGCCTCCGGGAACTTTCCATCCGCGCCCGCCTGTTTCGGCGAGTCGAACTGATCTCAAGTTCGGCAATCTTAAACTCATCAATCTCACGCTCCGCGGCGTCGTCCGAACCACCCTTGCGTTGAGCGGGAATAGTCGGATCGAGCTTCGCCTGGAGGGCGTCGCATTCCGTTTGGAGCACGCCTCTCTTGCGATCGGCTTCCTTGAGGAGCGCCTCGATGGCACTCCAACGCCTACTCTGGGCAATTGCGCTGGGAGTCGACGACTCCACTGAGCCAGGCGGCAACACCCCAAGTTCTTTCTCCCCCGAGTTCGCCGGAACCATGGGGCGCGGAAGCCCGGCGCCCACGGCCACAATGCACCCGACGAGTGCCAGCCGAGATGGCGAAGCCCGGCGCGCCTGCCTGGGATTCAGAATCGCAGCGACTCGCGTCGTCAGTCGGTGCGGACTCCCCATTGCGATGGCACTCGGCGCCCCGTCGCGGCGTGAGATCTGGGAAAGCTCCACCAGAACCCCGGCGTATTCGGAAGCGAGGATTCTGAGCGCGGCCACGGTAATCGAGGGTGAGGTAATCGAGGTAAGTGATGGGGTGGGTTGAATGGATGGAATGGCGTGGATTCGGGGGACGGCGGTCCCCCAAACCCCCTGGGATTTATCGCTTTGGACTGCTCCAGCAGAGGGAGGGCCGGACGACCCTCCTGCTGTGGAAGGTCGCCCGGCGTTTCTCACTTCTGCTGTTGGCAGGTTCCGGTCGGCGCTCGGGTCGCATCCCTGCGTTGCCCTATCCTCCGCCGGAACAGACAGCGCCCGCGGTTACGACGGGGCGAGTGGTTTCCCGTTTCCGTTACCTTGGGGGTCCCTGGGGTGGGCAACGGGGAAAGCGGCTGCCGAAGGGCTGGCGTCGAGGCGGAGACGGAGTTGGTAGCCGCCGGCCTCGCGGACAACCAGACCTTGGCGGGTGAGTTCGGCGAGGGAGTCGCACAACGTGGCGGTGCGCATGGCGCAGAGCTTGCGCAACTGCTGAACGGGGACGGGCCGATCGAGACCGGCCAGCGCGTCGCGGACGCGGTCCGCCGGCGTGGGGGGAGTTGTCGGCGCCGGGTCCGACGTGGTGCCGAGGACCGAGAGGGCGAGGGCCGGACCGTTTTGGGTCAGCTGGATGGCAAAGGGATCAGCGGAGGGGGCGGCGCGGTGTTCGGTGGTGAGGGTGAGCGATTGCTTGTAACGGCGCAGGTAGAGATTGGAGTCGCCCCAGCCGTGGAGTTCGCTCGATCCCCGCAGGGCCTGTCCGGGCCGGGAGGCGTGAGCGTCCTTGCGGGCATGGTGCACCACGACCACGGCGACCTGGTACTTGCGCTGGAGTTCGCGCAGGAAGCTCAGGAGTGGGGCCACCTGGGACGCGTCGTTTTCATCGATGCGATGCAGGCGGATAAGGGGGTCGAGGACGAGGAGGCGAGGGCGGCGTTCGGCGAGCGTATGCTCCAGGCGTTGGCGATCGGCGGGTAGATCCAGTCGAAGGCTTGGCGCGGTGATGACATCGACGGGGAGGGAGGCGAAGTCGACACCGGCAGCGGCCGAGATTCCGTTCAGACGCTGGCGCACGACGCCGAGCGCATCCTCGGCGGGAAAGAGGAGCACCGGGCCCGTGCGGACCGGCCGGAACTGGCGCAGGCAAAGGGCTCCGGAGGCGACGCTGACGGCCAGGTCGAGGGCGAGGAAGCTCTTGCAGCACTTGGGTTCGCCCCCGACGATGCCGACGGCTTGGTCGCACCACAGGCCCTCGACCAGCCAGGAGGTGAGGCCGCCGGTCTCCTCGGGCAGATGGCTGGCGCGTTGAACCGGAAGGGTGGCGTTCATGAGCGTTTGGTCCGGGGCTTGGGTTCGGAGGCGAAGACTTCGAAGTAGAGTTTTTCGTCGAGGAGTTCGCGTTGCTGCTGGCAGGCGGCGGCCAGGAGGTCGTTGGCCAGGTTCATGAGCAGGCGCAGATTACCGGCGGCATGTTCGCAAAGGGTTTGGGCCAAGGTTGGGGTGAGGAGTTTGGGATTGCCGGCGGCGGAGCAGATGGTTGAGGCAGGCCAGGAGTTGTTGGGGAGGCAGCGGCCTTCGGTGCGCAGGCGGCTGCGGATGCGGCTGGCCAGGGGCAGGAGGTCCACCGATTTCCAGGCGGGTGCCCAGGCGGTGAGTCGCCGGCGAGGATGACGGTGAGGATGGAGCGGCTGTCCAGATCGGCGCTGGAGAGCAGGCGCAGTTCGGAGAACACGGCCAGGCCCGTCTCCTGGGCTTCGTCGACCAGAAGGACGGGCCGCAGTCGCGCGGTGTCCTGGTGTTGGAGCCATTTTTCACGCAGGACCTTGGCGCTGGCCCAGCGGTTGTGCGGCGAAAGGGCCACGCCGAAGAGGTGACCCAGTTCGCGGTAGAAGTCGGCCAGGGAGGCCTGGGGCCGGGTGAGGACGCCGACGGTGAGATCGCGCACCCGGGCCAGGCGCTCGGCCAACAGGCGCAGGGCGGCACTCTTGCCGGTACCCGGGTCGCCGCTGACCAGGGCGAAGCCGCCTTCGCCAACCTGCTGTTCGATGCGCCAGCAGAAGTCCTCGATCGGGGGCGAGATCCACAGCGCGTCGGTGGGCACCTGGGAGGAAAAGGGGTTGAACTTGAGGCCGTAGAGGGCGAGGAGTTTTTTATTCATGGGATGGGGGGAGCGGAGGCAGGTCGTCCTTGGGCATGTAGGCCGGGGGCAGACCGGTGGTGGCGTATTGACGGAGGATTTTCTGCAAGAGAGGCGCCATCCCGGAGGCCGGTTCGACCGCGGGCGCCTCGATCAGGGAGGGTTTGGCGGCGCGCTGCCCGTCGGCGTTGCGGGCCTTGTCCAGGGGATAGAGCCGGGTGAGGAGCGCGCCGGTGATCGGGTCACACAGGTGGACCTGGCTCAGGTCCCACGCGGCGTAGCGGACGTGGACCTGCCGGAAGTGTCGGTAGCGGGAAGGGATTTCGAACCGGCGACCCAGGAGACTGAGGGTGCCGTCGCTGCGACGTTGGGTGCGGGTGATTTCAGACGTGAACGCCTCGCGCAGGGAGTCACTGGAGGGAGCGGGACGGCCGACGTCCCGGCCTTCGAGGAAGCATTGGAGGGGCGTGCGGCGCTCCCCCAGTTCGCGGTGAGGGCGGCGTTGGTACTCGACGTCGATCCAGGCCTGGGTGGCCTCGTTGAGCTGGGCCAGGGTGAGATCGGGGACCCCTTCGAGCATGGGCAAGAGGCGGCCTTCGACCTGGTTCCACAACGACTCCTGTTTGCCGTTCTGATAGGGGCTCCGGGGGAGTGTGAGTTCGTGGAGGATGCCCAAACGTTCCAGTCCCTGGCGGGTTTCGGCGGCGATCATGGCCGAGCCGTTGTCGCTCATCAGGGCGCGGGGCAGCCCCCGCTTCTGAAACGCCTGGCTCAGGCCATGACACAACTCCTCGGCACCCTCGGCGAGGTACCACTGGGCATGGCAGCCCAGGCGCGAATGATCGTCGAGGACGGCCAGGAGCAGCGGATACGCCCACCGCCCGTTGGCGAGAAGGACGCGGACGGAGCCGTGGTGAAAGTCCAGGTGCCAGAGGGCGTTGACATACTCACTCTGGTAACTGCGCACCTCGCGGCGCTCATACCGATGTTCGGCCT
This sequence comes from uncultured Verrucomicrobiota bacterium, assembly GCA_942490575.1. Taxonomy (GTDB): domain Bacteria; phylum Verrucomicrobiota; class Verrucomicrobiia; order Limisphaerales; family CAIMTB01; genus CAIMTB01. Next base: position 49,988 of record CALNYA010000037.1, on the reverse strand, counting down.
GGCGGGCGCCCGGACTGTGGGCGGGCCCGCGCCGGGGACGCTTGAACATCCCGTGCGCTTGGAGGAAGCGCTTGACCGAGGCGTAGGAGGGGACGGATCCGAGGGCGGGATCGGCTTCGAGCCGGACGGCGAGGTTGTCGGCGTGGAGTTGGTAGTTCCAACTCGGATGGTCCCGGTATTGAGTGGTGAGCCACTCCGCCGCTTGGGACGAGATGGCGGGGTGCTGACCGTGATCGGAGCGGAGCCGCCGGGCCAGGGCCTGGACAGGATCCTGAGCGTGGCGGGCGGCGTAGTACCAGCGTTCGAGGGTGGAGACGCCGAAGCGTACCGGTTGGCCGCTGACCGGGTGGCGCCAGGACTGGGCTGCCAGATCCTTCAGGCGATGGCGCAGTTCCCCCGGGGACGGAGGGGCGGCCAGGAGTTGGCCCACCACGCCAAAGCGAAAGCGGGCCCAGCGCTCGGGCGTGCGAGCGTGACTCGGATCGGTCGCAGGAGTGTCGTCGTTCATTTTTGCGGCCCTCGGTGGCCACGCACTCCTTGTACCGCATGCCCCGGGGAACCGGTCGACGGGCATCCTCTGCGGGGAAAATCCGACCCCTCACATAGGCTCCTCCTGGACCGTGGAAACGGTGGTGATCGGGGACAGGAAACGCAGCAACTCCAGCAACCGATCGCAGCGCTCAAGCCCGAACGCCTCGCAGAGCGAAAGCGGCAGCAGGGCGTCGGACAACGGGGGAACGAAGCGGGCGCGAGCCCCTTTCCAGAAGCCGCCCTGGGCGAAGGTCTCCAGCCACCACTGGCGCCAACGCCCGAGCGTGCGCCGGTTGATCGGCAGAACCGCGCACAACTTCTCGACGCGCGCGGGGGTGAGTCCCTGGTTCATCGCCGTCATCAGGATCACCACGAAACCGACGTAGACCTTGCGCCCCAGAAAGCACACCGACGCTGGCGTATGCCGACGGCGACAGCCTTCTTGATCGCAGCAGTAGCTGTGGCGCCCTTCCCAGGCGGGACCGCCCCGGGGTTTACGACGGATCCTGGCGCTGTGGAGTTTGCCGCTATGACCGTACTGGCAGCCAGCGACGCGAACCGCTTCGGCCAGTTCTTCGTCGACGTGTTCGAGCAACCGATATAGGGACTCCAGTGCCGGTTGTCTCCGGCACCCGTTCTCTGCGGGCTTGTGCTTCACCCCCAATACCGCAAAGAACAAGTCCCCGCGGGGCAAGCCTCGCGGGGACTTCAGCTTCCGACCTCCTCGCCCAGGTCCGATCACCGAAATCGAGGGCGCCACCGGCCGTTCCCTCAGACACCGTGATCAGGATCGGCCCTTCCGCCCTCAATGACCGTGGGCGCACTCATTCCCGAGGCCAGCACGAAGTCGTCGCACGCGCGCTCACGCTCCTGGCGCAGTCGTTGGACCGCGATCCAGGACAAGGGATGGAACCAGACCAAGGCGCGAAGAAGGTCCGCCACTCCCTGGATCATGCAATCCATCCTCCCAACATGGGCGAGTTCATGTAGGATGACAGCTTCCCGCCGCCGTTCCGGCCAACTCCGCGCCTCTTCGGGCAAGAGCACCACGGGCCTTCGTGTGCCCCAAGTTATCGGGAGCCTGTACGTGGAGTGGACTCGAAGATCGACGGGTCGGCGGATTCCAAGGCGTCGTCGAAGCCGGTCGACGAGATCTCGCCAATCCGGATCCGTTACGGCTCAGGATCGCCTGCTAAGTCGCCCCAAAAGAAGTCTACCCAAGACGGCTCGCGCGCACAGAAGCGCGGCCCCCGAGAGGACGAGAATAGTCAAACCCGACAAACTATCCGGGCTCATGTTCAAGATGAGAACCGACGGCTTCTCCACGGAGGATTCGGATGGGCCCGTCCCATGGAAGAGTTCGGCGGAAGGAGCGTCGCCTCGGTGCGCCGTGGTGATTTCCCACGATCGATGGGTCCCGTCTGTCCTGGGAAGGTCGTAGGCGATGACCGCCCGCGAAGTAGCCTTGGGCCCCGGCAATAGATCGGGCGCCCGAATGGTTTTGACACACGGGACCAGGACTCCAGTCACCAAGGCCAGAATCCAAAGACGATGCCGATCGGCGCCTGAAGCCGCTGTCCAAAAGCGATCGATCAGGAGCGCCAACACCAGAACCACCGTCGCCGGGAACATGACGTTCAACGCGAAACCGGCAATGACCTCGACCAGAGCACCGGGTATCCATGGCAAAGGATTGTTCATCCTAGCGGCCGTCCTTTCGGGCCTGGTCGATGATTTTCCTAAGGCGCCGCACTTCCAACTCGGGCAACTCGGCGTCCGCCGACTCCAGCAAAGCCGCCATGGTCTCGGCTACCGAGCCCTTGAAAAACGTGTTCACCACCCGTCGAAGTGCTCCGCGACTCGCGGCTTCGGGGGAGATCCTAGGACGGTAGACATAGCGACCGTCCTCGTCCCTGTGGGTGATGTGCCCCTTCTCCTCAAGGATGCGAAGCATGGCGCGGACAGCGGAGTATCCGGGTGGATCAAGCAGTCCCTCCAGAACGACTGCCGCGGTGGCTTCACCTCGTCGGTGGAGGATGTCCATGATTTGGCGTTCCCGTCCGCTCAAGCGCACTTCGTTGTCCATGGGATATGCTGCGTATTTAGCACCACAACCAACAAGGGCGCGTCAATCTTTGGTGCTGTAAATCTAGCACGCGCGAATGGAGGCAGGCCCCTCCGTGAAAGGGGTCGGTCCCACGTATTGATGGATTGGCGGGGCGCGGGGCGGTTCGCGGTGGCTCACCTGGATGGCCCCTCAGGTGGTAACGGACTGCGTCGCTCGCCCTCATACCAATCCTTGCGAAGATAGTGAGATGCACCCCCACCCCGGCCCTGGTTCCGCGATGATTTCAAACGGATGGCAACGGAGCCGATTCACCTGATTCACCTCGAAGAGTGTTTCGAGGGAAGTCTCGCCCATCGGCTTGGCGGAGAGAATCGCATCCCGCAGGGATGCCAGATGATGGATAGCTTGGCGCGAAGTCGCAGACTCCGACCTGGATGGACCAAAGGCGTAACGGAATCAGACCCCGAATACCAATCCTTGCGAAGGTAGATGCACCCCCACCCCGGCCCTGGTTCCGCTTCGCATTCTGGCACCCCTCACGGGCAGGGGTCAGACCCAAGTATTGACTGGGATGGCTCGGTCCCGTGGTTGTCGGGGTATCGACCGAAGGTCTCTTGGTGTGGGACGGAATGATCGATCGCCCTCTCGATCCGATTCTATTCTCATCATCAAGCATCATTTCATCGTTGAAATTGATGCATTTTGCACGAGTGTGCCGCCCCCCGATGCGAATCACCGTCGATATCGACGAAGCCTTGCTCGAGGATCTGGCGAGAATCACGGGCCAGTCCAAACGCAGCCCCGCCGTCGCCTTGGCGGTCGAGGAATTCGTCAAACGGAGCAGAGCCAGGGAATTCGGTCGCGCCCTCCGTGAAGGGAGCTTCGACTACGGCGCCACGAACGAGGAGATCGAGCGTCAAAATCGCTGACCCTCTCCATCCCCTGGAACGACGTCCTCATCGGCGCTCTTTCCCTTCTGTGGGGATGTCGTGTTTATGCACGGGACCGGCACTTCGAAGTCCTGCGCGATTGCCTCGGGGTTCGTCTTTACGCGCCAGGCTATGGGGGCCGCTATTCGCCAGACGCCGGCGGATCATAGGGTGGTGGCCGGTGACCGGAAAGGGTCACCGGCGATATCGACGAAGCGGTCCTTGAAGAGCTGACCGCGGTTAGCTGACAAGTCCCGCTTGTTCATCCCATCACAAGTTCCGCGGCCGGATTTCTTCGTGCGCGACGACCGTCTCGGGCTACCTTCGCCTGCTTCGGGGTTCGTTCCCTGAAAGCCCATCCATATCAAGAAAGTGAACCATTATTATCCGCCAATGAAGAAACTCCCTATCTGGGTCTTCGCGGCCGCCGCGCTGGCACTCCCGGCGCAGGGGGCGACCACTCCTCTGCCCGAGTCCGCCGCGGGAGCCCTCGGTTCGGCCTCCGAACGCGGTTTCATCCTGCGGGTCTCGCAGGCGCCCGAGGGCGCCGAGATCCCCAACAACTACCTCCGCGCCCTCCAACAACTCAACGGCACCCTGGTCGACTCCTCGGGCGCGTCGATTCCCGACGAGGCCAATCCGGGTCCGAATCCGGACGGAACCTATCCGATCGACACGCTCAACTTCGAACTCGAAGCGGTCCCCTTTGATGTCATCGATTTCGAAGGGAACCCGCTCTGGTATTTCGAGCCCGACTTCTTCCCCGGCATTCCCGGCGCCAACGGGCACACCACGAAATTCGTGGCGGAGGCTGTGGCTTTCCTGGAACTCCCGGCGGGTGAAACCACTTTTGGCGTCAGCGTGGGCACCGACCGGACCGACGTGAACGACGACGACTCCTACGTGGTGAATGTGGGCGAAGTTCCCCGCGATTTCTTCGCAACCAAGGTGGGTGAATTCGAACGGAACGCACCCGCCTTCAGCGCGGGCACCCACGGCGAGAATCAATGGACGGTTTCGGCGCCGCGCGCGGGGATCTACCCGTTCCGCCTCGTCCATTGGCAGGGTGGCCGCGGAGCCAACCTCCAGTTCTACACCGTGCTCGACACCGGCGAACGGGTGTTGGTGAACGACACGGCCGACTCGCGCGCCATCAAGGCCTATCGCAGGAGCAGCCTGCCGGCCGCGGGCGCCCCGTACGTGGGCGAAGTCGCCCCCCTTCCGGGCTCCGCCGGCAACAGCCCGGACTCCGCCATCGAGGCCGTGGTCCTTGACGGCGCCCGCGCGGTTCAGGACGCCTCCTTGCAACTCACGCTGAATGGACAATCGGCGACGGCCGCGCGCCAACGCACCGGAAACCGGGTGGCGGTCAGCCACAGTCCCGACCCGTCCCGTTCCGATCCGGCCAACGCGGTGCGGCTGACCTTCGGCGACGCCGCCGGCACGACAACCACGCGGGATTGGAACTTCACCATCAACGCCACCGGCGGAGGTTCCGCGCCCGTGTCCGGGCAGTGGGATTTCGAGAACGGCAACCTCGCCGCCACGGTGGGGACGGCCCTCGAATACCTGGTCGGTGATGGCGGGCTCACCCAGGCCGGCACCTTGTTCGGAACGACCGGCGAGGAGGAATTCGCCGAGCTGCCGGGAATCAACGGCGAGGCAGCCAAGGTCATGCGCGTCCCCGGCGATCTTGACCGCGCCATCGGATACGTGATGACGCACGGCATCGCTCCGAACGGCGGGGGCACCCGGGTCAACCAATACACGCTCGCCATGGATGTCTTTGTCGCCGCCACCGGACCGGGAGCGGCGGCGCTCCTTCAGACCAGCTCGCTGAACAACACCGACGACGGCGACCTGTTCTGGCAGGGGAGCAACTTCGGTCAAGGCACCGGCGGCTACAATGGCCGGGGCACGTTCACGGCGGGGGAATGGCACCGGGTCGTCGCCGCCTACGACATGGCGGCCACCCCGCCCGTGGTGACCAAGTACGTCGATGGCATCAAGCAGGACGATTGGACCGCCAACCAGGGGCTCGACAACGCCCGCAGAGCGCTGCAACCCACCGCCATTCTGTTCGCGGACGGCGACCAGGACGAACGCCGCGAGATGTGGGTCAACAGCATCCAGATTCGTCCCGGGAAGCTCTCGGACGCCCAGATCGCCGCCCTTGGCGGGCCCTCGGCCTCGGGACTTCCCATCGCCACGCCAACCTCGTCCGTCACCGGTCAATGGGACTTCGACTTCGCCGACCTGGGACCCTCGGTTGGCAAGCCCCTGGCGTATCTGGATGGCGCGGAGGGCCTGACCGCCGCGGGCACCCGGTTCGGTACGACGGGAGAGGAGGAGTTCGCGGAGGTGCCCAACATCGGCGACCAGCCGGCCAAAGTGATGTATGTCCCGGGCGATCTCGATCGAAACATCGGCTACGTGATGGAGCACCTGATCCCACCCAACGGAGGCGGCACCCGGGTGAATCAGTACACCCTCATCCTCGACGTTCTGGTTGGCGCGACCGGACCCGGAGCCGCGGCGATCCTCCAGACGAGTTCCGTGAACAACTCGGACGACGGCGACCTCTTCTGGCAGGGCGGCAACTTCGGTCAGGGCACCGGCGGCTACAACGGCACCGGCGCCTTCACCGCCGGGGAATGGCATCGGGTCGTGGCCGCCTACGACATGGCCGCCAACCCACCGCGGGTCACCAAATACGTCGATGGAATCTTCCAGGACGATTGGACTGCGAACCAGAGCCTCGACAACCCCCGACGCTCCCTCCTTCCGACCGCGATCCTCTTCGCCGACGGCGACCAGGACGAGCGTCGGGAATGGTGGGTGAACGCGGTGCAGATCCGCGCGGGCGCCCTGTCCAAGCCGGAGATCGAGTCTCTCGGTGGACCTTCGGCCGCCGGAATCCCGGTGGTGCTTTCAGTCGCGCCGCCGGCGCCGCCGCCGACCGTCGCCATCGCCCTCGGCGGCGGCCAGATCACGGTGACGTTCACCGGAGTCCTCGAGTCGGCCGGATCCGTCGCCGGACCGTGGACGGACGTCGGTTCGGCCAGCCCATACACCGCCCCCGCGACCGGCGCCCCGCGTTATTATCGAAGCAAGTCCGAGTGACGGGTCGGTAACGACCCGCTTCAAACCGGATTCTCGGTCACCAACGCCCCGGCCTTCCCTGGCCGGGGCGTTTCGCCTCCATGAACCGCCCCTCACCCCCAGCCCCTCTCCCGTCCCACGGGAGAGGGTGGCGACGCAACGCGGCGCCGGGTGAGGGTCCCCTGCCTGGCGGTTCATGGATCCACCGCGCGAGTCGCAACTCGTTGATGCTTCCTATGCCCGACCCGATAGGGCGAGCGGGCGGCCAGGCTCGTTTCAGATTCTCGATGGCGCGGGTGTTTTGATAGCGTGCGCGGACTTCATGACCTCCCTCTTTGAAAACATCGCCACGCGACTCGCGGAATCCTGGCGGTCGAGCGAGGCGCCAAACCACGGACATTCGTATCGCTGCCGCTGCGAGCGCCCCGTCTACTTTCGCAACAGCCTTTGCCTCGGCTGCAAGACGCCCCTCGGCTACGCACCCGATCCCGGCGAGATCCGAGCCCTGGAGCCCGCGGATGAATCGGGCAATTGGCGGCTGGAGGGTGAAAAGGATCCCTCGCGGATGTGGCGGCGCTGCGGGAATTTTGATTCGCCTTGCGGTTGCAACTGGCTGGTGGCGGCGGACGATTCCGAGCCGCTTTGCCTATCCTGCCGGTTGAACCGGACGATCCCCAATCTCGACGACGCCGACAGCGGCGGCTGGTGGCGCGCGATTGAGAATGCCAAGCGCCGACTGGTGGCTCAACTCCTCGGCCTCGGTCTACCCGTGGAATCCAGAGTCTCCGGGCTCAAGGAACGCGGCGTGATGTTCGACTTTCTACGCTCGCCGAAAGACGGTCCGCGGGTGCTCACCGGCCACGCTCTCGGACTGATCACGATGAACGTGGAGGAGGCCGACGATGCCGTCCGCGAGAAGACGCGCCAGAGTTTGCGCGAGCCGTATCGCACTTTGCTCGGCCATTTCCGGCACGAGATCGGCCACTATTATTGGGATCGCCTCATCGCGGACACGCCTTGGCTGGAGAAGTTTCGCGATGTATTCGGCGACGAACGCGTGGATTACGCGGCGTCGCTCAAGCGCAATTACGAGGAAGGCCCGCCGCCGGACTGGGCCAACCAGCACATCACGTCCTACGCTTCCGTGCATCCGTGGGAGGATTGGGCGGAGTGCTGGGCGCATTACTTGCACGTCGTGGACAGCCTCGACACCGCATTGGGTTTTGGGCTGCGCGGAGACGAAGTCGAAATGAAGGCGGAGGCGTTTTCCGTGAACGATCTCTACGATCCCGCCGCGCCGGACGCGCAACGCGTCATCACGCTGATCAATTCATGGGTGCAATTGACCACCGTGCTCAACGAGCTCGCGCGCAGCATGGGCCAGCAGGACTTTTATCCATTCGTCATGTCGCGCCCGGTGTTGCGCAAATTGCACTTCATCCAAATGGTCGTCCAAATGGTCGTGAAAGAAGCGCGCGAATCACTTGAGAGTCCGCCTCCTGGCGTCGGCGGCGACCGGTAGAGTTGTTTGTCGTTGGCGTTCCGACCGACCGGTTCCGTGACGCGCTTGGTCGAGAAGAAGAGGCCAACAGACCGGCGGCGAGTTGCCCGACTCCTGCCGACTGGAAAGTCGGCGGTACATGCCGCCTGTAGCGCCGGCTTTTAGCCGGCTTTCCCCTCTCCGACTCCTGCCGACTGGAAAGTCGGCGGTACATGCCCGGCCGGGAAGTCGAGGTTGCGGCGGGAAGTTGGTCGCACCGCCGTCCTCCTAGATTTTGCATTTCCGTGACAAGTCCTGTTACGAAGGCCCGGAAGGATTGGATTGAAGCGGAATGGCCGGAACATCCCATCGCGGTATCGAGGACCCCGGCCCCCCGGTCTGGCCGGTCTTCGCGCTGCTGCTTCCGGTCCTGATTCTCGCCGCGCTCGCTGGCGTGGCCATGGCGCGGGACTGGCGCGCGGCCCGGGGTGAAGCCAGCGCCCGCGGCAAGGAACTGGCCCTGGAAGCCGTCGCGCGAATCCTCCCACTCCTGTCGGACCGGCCCGCGGGCTTCGAGGTCGGAGTATCCAATCAACTTGTCCATCCGGCTCCCCGCGAATGGCCACCGGTCCCCCAACCTCTTCCTCCGTTCCCCAACTCCACTTCCCGCGAAGCCTGGGATCTGGCCCGCCTCGCATGGAACGAAGGCCGCTGGGACGACACCGTCCGGCATTTCGACGAATTCCTCGCTCCGGCCAGTTCGGAGAACGGCGACCCCTCGGACAACCCGTCCACTCCCGATCCGCGCCTGCGGCGCCTGGCGTGGTATGAACGGGCCCTGGCCCTCGAACGAATCGGCGGGACCGACGCCCCGGGACTGATTGACGCGTTCGACCGAGTGCTGGGCGCCTTCCCTTGGACCGGCGGTGAAACCCTCTCCGAATCGGGTGTTGCGATCGGAACTCTCGCGGCCCTGCGGATCGTTGAACTCGCCGCCGGCGACGCTGGCCAACTGCCGGCTTCCTGGCGAACCCACGCGCGACAATTGCCCGAGGCCCTCGCGGCGTGGCCTCCCTCTCCTTTCCTTTCGACCGTCACCAAGACTCTCGAAGACTTGGCCGGATCTCCGGCGGGCAGGGAACTTTGGGAGACGCCGCAACTCGTGATCGAACCCCTGAAACGCGCCGAATTCCACCGCGAGCGCCATGCCGAGGCCATGGGTCGCTTCGGCCCAGCCACGCCCTGGCCGGCGGGATTCTGGCTCACCAACCTCAGCCCGGACTGGCTGGCTTGGGATTCAACCTCCACGAAACCAGCCGGCCCACCCGAGGGACTCCCTCCGCGCCGAACGTTTTCACTCGTCCAGGAGTCGCTAATCCTAAGCGCCCTTCAAGCCGCCCGGGAGAATCTGGACCGTCGGGGGGACTTCTCCCTGCGACTCCATCTCGCCGGGCGCGGCCTCCCGTTGGGTGGCGCCCTAGACACCCCTTGGCGGCCCTCGGACGAACTGGCGTCCATCCGGCGGGCCGTGACCGCCGACCTCGATTTCGAGTTGGGTGTCCGACTGGCGGATCCCATGGCGTTCTACGCGGGTCAACGCCGCCGGCTTGCCTGGTTCGGCGGCTTTCTCGGCCTCGCGGCGGTGGCGGCGCTTGTCTCCACCTGGGCCACGCGTCGAGCCCTGGGACGTCAGCGACAGCTGAACCGCGAGAAATCGAATTTCGTCTCCAGCGTTTCCCACGAACTCCGCGCTCCGCTGGCTTGCATTCGCCTGCTCGCGGAAGGCCTCGAACGAGGATCGGTGCCCACCGAGGAGCGTCGAAGGGAATACTTCCGCCTGATCGGCCAGGAAACACGCCGCCTGGGTTCGCTGGTGGAAAACGTCCTCGACTACGCGCGCATCGAACAGGGTCGGAAGAGGTACGAGAAGGAACCGACCGACCTGGCGGCGCTGGTCCGCGATACCGTGCGACTGGCCGAACGCACCGCCGCCGACCGACCGGTCCGGATCGCGCTCACAGGAATACCGTCCTCGTCCGATCCCGCCGAGCGGGCCACCGACCCCTGGGAATTCACGCTGGACGGTCGTTCCATTCAACAGGCGTTGCTGAACCTCATCGACAACGCGCTGAAGCACGCGCCGGACGGCTCCACCATCGAAGTCGCGCTAGCCCGGGCCAAGCGGCAAGGCACCCAAGACACCCACGACGCCGACGGACGGAGCGTGCCGCCTCTCGGTCCGCGACCACGGACCGGGGATTCCCAAGGCGGACCAGGACCGAATCTTCGACCCGTTCTTCCGGCGTGGATCCGAACTGCGACGCGAGACGGAGGGCGTGGGCATTGGACTGAGTCTCGTCCGTCACATCGCCCGGGCCCACGGCGGACGTGTCGAAGTCCGGAGCGAGCCGGGTCAAGGCGCGCTCTTCACCCTGGTCCTGCCCGCGCACGAACCACCCCTCACCCCCAGCCCCTCTCCCGTCGAACGGGAGAGGGTGGCGACGCAGCACGGCGCCGGGTGAGAGTCTTCGGCTTCCCTGTTCAGGGTCTCACCTCGTGTCCGGAGTTCGGAATACCTCCCTCGCCATGAACCACCCCTCACCCCCAGCCCCTCTCCCGTCGACGGGAGAGGGTGGCGACGCAGCACGGCGCCGGGTGAGGGTCTTCGGCTTCCCTGTTCACAGTCTCACCTCGTGTCCGGAGTTCGGAATACTTCCCTCGCCATGAACAGGATTCTGGTCATCGAAGACGAGTACGCGATGAGGCGGGCGATCGAAGATCTCCTGGTCGCCGAGGGATACCGCGTGCTCGTGGCCGCCGACGGGCCGACCGGCTTGGCTCGGGCTTCAGACCAGCAACCCGACCTGGTCCTCCTCGACGTCATGCTGCCGAAACTCGATGGATTCGATGTCGCCCGCGAACTTCGAAAACTCAAAGTGACCTGTCCCATCCTGATGCTGACGGCGAAGGGCGCGATCGAGGATCGCGTGCTCGGGCTGGATTCCGGGGCGGACGATTACCTCGTGAAACCCTTCAGCGCGGACGAATTGCTGGCCCGGGTCCGGGCGCTCCTCCGCCGGGCTCGGCGCGAAAGCGACGCCGTCCTGACGCTTGATCTGGGGGCTATCCACGTCGATTTCGCGCGTCAGTCGGCCACCCGGCTGGGCCGCGCGCTGAGCCTCACGTCGAAGGAACTCGCGATGCTCCGGCTTTTGGCGGAGGCGGCCGGGGGGGTGGTGACCCGGGAACGCTTCCTCGATGTCGTCTGGGGATACGGCGCGTTTCCCACCACGCGCACCGTGGACAACCACATGGCCGGCTTGAGGGCCAAGATCGAGGACGACCCGGGTCAGCCGCGGTACCTGAGGACCGTGCATCGCCAGGGATACCGCCTCGATCGGCCTTCGTGACTTCGTCGCAGGACTGGCACCCCAGATTCACGGAGCTAGAAGTTGACGCCCCGCCGGGGTCGGGTCGTTAGAATGGGGCCGTGAACCTGCCAACGCTCACGCATGCGCCATCCAGGGCCCCACGGCGAAGGAGTCCCGGTTTCACGCTGATCGAGCTTCTCGTGGTCATCGCGATCATCGCCATCCTGGCGTCGATGCTTCTCCCGGCGCTGAGCAAGGCGAAGGGCAAGGCGCAACAGACCGCGTGCCTGAACAATCTCAAGCAGATCGGACTCGCGACCAAGTTGTACGCCGGCGATTTCGAGGATTTCCTGCCTCCCATTCAGGGCCAATTGCCCCAAGGCGGCGGTGAATCCAGCTGGCGGGCGTATCTCTACACCTACGTGGGGAACACCGCCCGAATCTACGACTGCCCGTCCGAGAAGGAGGAGGTCTACGCCAACGCGAAACCGGCCGGCCTCAATCGAAAGGCGAGCCCCTGGGTTCTCGGCCAGTTCACGCCGGGCGAGATCGACATCCCCAGCGGCCTCGGTGCCGTGAATGTCCACTGGATGTTTGGCGGCGCCCAACCCCCGTTCGGGCGCCCGCTCGGCTACGAGAACAATCTGTGCCGCGAAACCGTGATCGACGCTCCCTCCCTCCTCCTCCTGGTGGGCGACGGTCACAGCGACGTCTTCGGCGTCTGGCCCCAGGATCGCTGGTGGATCTGGAAGGAAGCCGGCGGCGCCAACAACGCCGGCTTCAATCGCCTCGCCCAGGGCGACAAGGGCGCCGTCCGGCACAATCGCCGATCCAATTACGCCCGGGCCGACGGCAGCGCCGGGCTGCTCGATCCCGCCCGGATCCCCTGCGACACCAACGCCTGCTGGTGGTCCGCGAAGAACGATCCCCACTGATTGTTCCCGATCGAATCCCGCGATCCTCCTCCGAACGCAACCCAACGCGACTCTCATTCCTCAGTCCCCGACACCAGGATCTCCCACACGCTCGCCTTCCCATGAAACAGCCTACCCGTAGCCGCGGACGTCAGTCCGCGCCATTTCCGGACCAGAGGTCAGCGCCGACTGACGTCGGCGGCTACGGTTCTTGGCGGCAATTCGCGATGCCGAGATCGTTTCCCCTTCCCGTGAGCCGGGATCTCACCTCGAAGAACTCTCCATGAAACGTTCCGAATTCCAGAAGACCGCCGGTGTGACACTCCTTGTCGTCGCCGCCGGCCTGTACCTCTGGCGCCAGGTCAGCGGCTCCGCCGCCCCCGGCGAGCGCGGTTTCTTTTACGACGAAAGCGCCGGCTCCCTGTTCTACGCCGCCAGGACCGCCGTGCCTCCGATTCGCGGCATCGACGGACCCGCCGAGGACGGATTTCGCGCCGTGGTGTATTCATCCACCGGCGACCCTCAGGACAAGGCGTCGTGGAAAGTGGCCTATCTGGAGAAGTGTTCGCCCGAATTGAAGGCCAAGATGGAGGCGGCCCAAAGATCGGGAGAAGCCCTCGCCATGGGTCGAATGGAGACGATGGCCCATCGATTCGTCCGGCGCGTCGACGAAACCGACTGGCATCCCATGTCCGCGCCCGACATCGAATCGGTCCTCAACGCCTGGGCGGTTCCAGGACCCGACGGGAAAACCCCGGTCCTCTGCACGCCCTGATTTCCGCCATCGACCACTTTCCCCCTCACAGTCACCCCAGCACCCGACACACTGACCGAGTCCTAGCCATGAACTCATCCCAACCTTTTCGTCGCACGGATCGACTCCGATCGTTCACCGCTCCCCCCTGGATGCGCACCATCGTCCTCGGGGTCGCGCTGACCCTCGGCGTCCAAGCCCTGGCCGCCACACAGATCCGGTCCAACCACGACGACTACTTTCCCGGAGAGGAGATCCGCATCTCGTTTCAGGAAGGACCCGGCGGCGCCAAGGATTGGATCGGCGTCTATCCCCCGGAGGCGGAGCCAGGTCCGGTCACCGCCACGACCTGGCGTTACGTGGACAACACCCAGGGCGGCACGGTCGGACTCACCGAAGGCTCCGTGACCTTTCCCAACGGGTTGGCGCTTGGCGGCGATTGGTGGGCCTATTTTCTCCTGAACGACGGCTACACCAAGACGGCCACGAACGTCTTCCGGGTCGTCGACCCTTCCAGCACCGTCGTGCGGGTGGCCCAACGGACATTCACCGTCGGCCAACCGATCCAGGTCGCGTTCACCAACGGGACCGCCAACGCGAAGGACTGGATCGGCATCTACCAGGTCGGCCAGACCCCCGGCGGCGCAACGCCGTCCACCCTCTGGGCTTATGTGGACGGAACCCAGAGCGGCGATGAGGCGTTGGCCGAGGGCGTCATCACCTTCCCGACAGGCCTCGCTTCAGCCGGAGAATGGGTGGCGCATTTCCTCTACAACGACGGCTACGACATCTTCGCCAGCGAGACGTTCTCGGTGGTCGCCGCCTCCGCGGTCACGCCCCGGATCCTCAGCATCAGTCCACCGAACGGTTCCACCAGCCTTTCGCCTCAGTTGCAATTCGCGGCCGCCATCACCAACGGAACGACCAAGGTCGTCACCGCCTCCATCCGACTCACCCTCAACGGCGCCGCCGTCACTCCGGCCATCACAACCGAAGGAGAACTCGTCCGTGTCGCGTACGACTCGGCCACTCTCGCCGCCGCCGGCTCCGAGCAGGCGTTCGTTCTCACGTTCCAGGACGACGCCGCGCCCCCGAACGACTTCCGCGCTGAAACCAGCGGCTCCGTCGGGCCCTACCGCAACATCGTCCTTTCGAACCCCGTCGTGTTCGAAGACTTCGACGCCGTTCCCGAGGGATCCCTTCCCGCCGGCTGGACCGAATTGGGGTACTCCACCCCGCTCAATGAGGAGGTCGACTTCGGCGACCTCGGCTCCGCCGCCTACCGCTCCTGGACCGCCGTCGACGCCGACCGTTTCAAGGGAACCTTCGTCACGTACGGAAACCCCGACAGCGCCGGCAACACCGACTACCAGCGCGTGCTGACCCAGAACCCCGCCAACATCGTCAACGGAGCCGTCTACGCGGGGCCGTTCGCCAAGGGCCGATTCCTCTTCGGCAACTCCGGCTACCAGAATGGCGGCGCGTCGCAGGTCGTGTTCCTGTTCACGCCCGACTTCAACCTCGCCGGGAAGACCAACATCCACCTCGGCTTCAATAGTCTCTGGGAACAGAACCAGGACAGCATCGCCACCATCGAGTACTCCATCGACAGCGGCGCTTCCTGGCTTCCGATCGCCTACTTCCTCAATGCCGGCGACGTGCTGACCTTCACCGACCCTGAAACCGGCGAGCCGACCGAGACCATCGATGCCGAGGCCACGATGCACGCGGAATACGGCGATGTGGCGCGGTACTTCGACGAAGTCGGCAACGAGATTGGCGGCACCTACGGAGCCTTCATCGCCGCTCCCATCTCCCAGGCGCTCGCGCCCTACATCCAACGCCGCATCGACGACAACCCGTCGGAATCCAAGCGCGTCGAGTGGTTCCGCCTGCCCGAGGCCGACAACCAGTCCAAGGTCCGCTTCCGCTTCGGTCACGCCGGCACCGACAGCTGGTACTTCGGGATCGACGATTTCGGATTGTACTCGCCCGCGGCCGATTCCGGTCCCGCGCCGGTCCTGGTCATCACGCGAGGCGCCTCGGACATCACCCTCTCCTGGTCCGCTGGCGCCACCGGGTACGTGTTGGAGTCCCGAGCCTCCCTGACGGAAGGGTCGTGGCAGGGCGTTCCCGGAGTGACCGGCAACAGCCACACGGTCCAGACCGCCGGCGCCGGTGGCTTCTATCGCCTGAGGAAGTAGGGCGACGGACCGAAGAAAACCAAGGCGGCCCGGAGGGCCGGCGGAGATTAGCCGGCGGCAAGCCCGCGTCAGCGGGCACGGCCGCCGGGCCCAGGATTCCAAAGATGCGCGCCCCAGCGGGACGCCGGAAACGTCGCCGAAACCCCGAGACGTCGCCCTTCGATCCACCACGGGCCAACATCATGTCCCTATATCGCCTCCGCCCCCCCTTCTGATTCTGGGACGGGTATCCGGTGTCCGCGACGGCTCCGCCGCCTTGCCACCGGCTCATTTTCCTGGTCCCTCCGGGACCCTGGAGATTGGCCATTTTCCTGAGCTCACCGACCACGGGCTGAAGCACGGCGGCTACCGAAGCCGAGGGAAAGCGTCCGCGCCCGTAGCGCAGACAGCCTTGTCTGCCGTTTCGCCGACTGCCAGTCGGCGGGTGCGACGACCCGAGTCCCTACCGGAATCAACGAGTGGCACGCGTTGCTCCGCAACTCGGTCCCCGCCGGTTGGCAACCGGCGACACAGCAGGCTGGGCAGCCTGCGCTACTTCGCCCGGTCACTCAGGGATCCCATGAAATGGCCAATCTCCAGGGCTGGACGCCTCCGTTTTCCCATGACGCCGCGCGGCTTGGCGGCGGTGGACTTCGCCGGTAGCGTCCCGGCATGCGTCGCTGCCTGGCATGCCTCTGGCTGATCTGCTTCACCGCCGTCGGAACCTTCCAGGTCCTTGGAGCCGCCGAAGCGCGTCTTCTCCGGTTTCCGGCCATCCACGGCGACCAGGTGGTTTTCGGATACGCCGGGGATCTCTACTCGGTGCCCGCCTCGGGCGGCGTGGCGCGCCGCCTCACCAGCGACCCCAAAAGCTATGAGATGTTCCCTCGGTTTTCGCCGGACGGACGACACCTCGCGTTCACCGGGCAGTACGACGGCAACACCGAGGTCTACGTCATGCCGGCGCAGGGTGGCGAACCCAGACGCCTCACCTACACCGCCACCCTCCAGCGCGACGACGTTTCCGATCGCATGGGGCCGAACAACATCGTCCTCGCCTGGCGCGACGACGACTCGATCATCTACCGCTCGCGCCGCACCCAGTGGAATCCGTTCAAGGGCGAACTGACCATCGCCCGGCTCGGCGGCGGCATCCCCGAAATCCTCCCGCTCCCCCGCGGCGGTTGGTGCAGCTTTTCGCCCGACGGCAAGCAACTCGCCTACAACCGCATCTTCCGCGAGTTCCGCACCTGGAAGCGCTACCGAGGCGGTCAAGCCGATGAGATCTGGCTCTACGATTTCGAAACCAAGGAAACCACCCGCCTGACCGAGCACCCCGGCCAGGACATGTTCCCCATGTGGAAGGGGGACAAAATCTACTTCGTCTCGGAACGGGACGAGGCCCGGCAGGCCAACGTCTTCGTCCTCGACCTGAAGACCAAGGAGACCCGACAGATCACACGCTTCACCGAATTCGCGGTCAAATTCCCGTCGCTGGGCGACGACGCGATCGTCTTCGAGAATGGCGGGTACATCCACCGCCTCGACCTCGCCACGGAACAGGTCGCGCGCCTCGCCATCGAGATCCATGAGGATCTCGCCATCGGTCGCGGCGGCTGGCGCGACGTCTCCGACGACATCTCCTCGGCTTTCCCCGCGCCCGACGGGTCCAGGGCTGTCTTTGGCGCCAGGGGCGACATCTTCACCGTTCCCGCCAAACACGGTCCCACCCGGAATCTCACCGCGACCCCGGGCGTCCACGAACGCGACTCCAGCTGGTCGCCGGACGGGAAGTGGATCGCGTACGTCAGCGACGCCACCGGCGAGGACGAAATCTGGATTCGCAGCCAGGATGGACTCGACGACCCGCGTCCGCTCACGACCGGCGCCGACACCTACAAGTACTCCCCCGAATGGTCGCCGGACTCCCGGAAACTCGCGTGGAGCGACAAGAAGAACCGGCTCCAGATCGTCGACATTGATTCCAAGGAAGTCCGACTCGTCGATCAGTCGGATGCCTTCGAGATTCGCAGTTTCACCTGGGCACCCGACAGCCGATGGATCGCGTACACCCGGCCCGGGGTTCGAAGATTTTCCCGGATCCACTTGTTCGACCTCGAGACGGGCGAATCCCTGCCGGCGACCGACGGCTGGTTCGATGTGGGTTCACCTTCGTTCAGCAGCGACGGCAAGTTCCTGTTCTTCATCTCCGAGCGCTCCTTCAATCCGACCTATGGCGGGACCGAGTGGAACCACGTCTACACGGACATGGAGCGGATCTACTTCGTCACCCTAGCGAAGGCGACGAAGTCCCCCTTCGCCCCCAAATCCGATGAGGTGAAACCCAAGGGTGACCAGGCTCCCAAGGCCGACAAGCCGGGTGACCCCGTCTCCAAACCCCCGGATGTCGCTCCCGCGGACCGCCCCGTCGGAACAATCACAGCCCTGCTGAGCGATCCCCAATTCCGCAAGGTCGTCACCGAACTCGCCCGGGCTGTCCCTTCCGAATCGACGACCGACACCGACCCTTCCACCAGCCCCGCCACGGGTTCCGACTCCGCCAGCTCCTCCACCAACAAGACCGAGACCTCCTCCGTCAAGGTCACCGTCGACGCCGACGGCCTCATGAGCCGCATCGCGGCCCTTCCTCCGGGCCCGTCGAATTACCGCTCCATCACGTCGGTCGGCGACAAGCTCTACTACCTCCGGAAGGGCAAACTCGTCCTGTACGAGCTCGACAAGGAAAAGGAGACCGAACTTGGGGATGCCTCGGGGTACCAGGTGACCGCCGACCTCAAGAAGATGCTCGTCCGCGCCGGGAATACGTACGCGATCGTGGACCTGCCGACCGGCAAACTCGACCTGGGCGACAAGAAACTGAGTCTTTCCGAAATCCGGGTCCTGCTCGATCGCCCGGCCGAGTGGAGCCAGATCTACGCGGAGTGCTGGCGCCAGATGCGCGACTTCTTCTACGCCCCGAATCTCCACAACGTGGACTGGCCCGCGATGCGCCGCCGTTACGAGCCGTTGCTCCCCCACGTCCGGCACCGCGCCGACCTGACCTACGTCATCGGTGAACTGATCGGCGAGCTCAACGCGGGCCACGCCTATATCGGCGGTGGGGATTATCCGAAGCCCGAACGCATCCCCCAGGGCCTGCTCGGAGCCGAGCTCCACCGCGAACCCTCGGGCTACTACCGGATCGCCAAGATTCTCCGGGGCCAGAATTGGGATCCCCGATACCGGAGTCCCCTCACCGAGATCGGCGTCGACGTCCGCCCCGGCGATCTGATCCTCGCGGTCAATGGCCGGTCCACCCGCGAAATGGCGGACATCTACGCTTCCCTGGTGGGTCTCGCCGGCAAACAGGTGCGCCTCAAGGTCCACTCGGAACCCACCGAGGAGGGATCCCGGGAGGAGGTGGTGATTCCCACGTCCGACGAGCAGCCGCTCTATTACCTGAACTGGGTCCTCGGCAACATCGAGACCGTCGAGAAGGCGACCGGCGGCCGGGTGGGCTATGTGCACGTGCCCGACATGGGCGTTCCGGGCCTGAACGAGTTCGTGAAGTTCTATTACCCCCAGCTGCACAAGGAGGCCCTGATCGTGGACTGCCGGGGCAACGGCGGCGGCAACGTCTCGCCCCAGATCATCGAGCGCCTTCGACGCGAACCCGCCATGTGGACCATCGCCAGGAATGGCGCCGTCAATGTGGACCCCGGCGGGCAGGTCCTCGGGCCCAAGGTCCTCCTGCTCGACGCCTTCAGCGCCAGCGACGGCGACATCGTCGCCTACCGCTTCCGCAAGCACCGATTGGGACCGATCATCGGCCAGCGTTCGTGGGGCGGCGTGGTCGGCATCCGGGGCTCCCTACCGCTCCTCGACGGCGGCACACTGAACCGGCCCGAGTTCAGCAGGTTCGACCTCGAGGGCCGCGAATGGATCATGGAAGGCGTCGGCGTCGAACCCGACATCGTCGTGGACAACGATCCCGCGCGCGAGTTCGCCGGCGTCGACGACCAACTCAACCGCGCCATCGCCGAGATCCAGCAGGCCATGGCCCGCGCGCCGGTGTTGATTCCGCCCGTCCCGGCCTATCCGGACAAACGGCGCTAGGGCCCGCCCGTCTTGAAAGGCGCCCATCTCGCTTTCCTGCTCGCGCTGAACTGCGGGTGGGCGGCCCTGCCGGCCATCGTCACCCGGTTCGAATCCGAGTTGTCGGCCCTGGAGTTCGTCTCGTTGCGTTACGGCTTCGCTCTCGCCAGCCTGATCCTGGTCTGGCGCTGGCTGCCCGGGGAGATGCCTCGCGGCCGTGATTTTTGGCGGACGGCGATCATGGGCGTCACCGTGTTCACGGTCGGTCACCAGCTTCAAATCCAGGGAATGCAACTCACCGCCACCGGTGACGCCGCGATCCTCCTGACGCTGGATCCCCTGGTTTCCTCGCTGGGCGCCGCCTTGTTCCTTCACGAGCGGATTCCCGGCAAGCGCTGGGTCGGCTTCGCCGTGGCCATCGGGGGCGTGAGCATCCTCTCCCTCTGGAACCGTTCGTCTCCCCTCCCCGGACTCCTGGCCAACCTGATGATCGTCCTGTCTTTCGTCTCGGAAGCCGTCTGGTCGGTGATGGGCAAGCCTCTGGTGGCTCGATGGGGCATCCCGAAGGTCACCGCGCTGGCGCTGGCCGCCGGGACCTTCGGCAACGGACTCCTGCTCCTTCCCGACGCCGCCGTCCATGGCGCGCGGCTGGTCGCGGTCTCGTGGCAGGCCTGGGCCTGGCTGGCTTTCCTCGGGGTCGTTCTCACCGCCGTCGGTTACAGCGTCTGGCACGTCGTGATCCGCGAAGTCCCCGTCAGCGTCGCCGCGATGACCATCTACCTCCAACCCGTCGTCGCCACGGTCCTGGCCGTGGTCTGGGCCGGGGAACAACCCCACGCCGGACACGCCTGGGGCAGCCTCGCCATCGTCCTCGGCGTGATCCTGGGCGTTCAAAGGTCGAAGAAACGGCCCGGCAACGGGATTGGCGAATCGCAGCCGCAACCCACCCGCCTCGCGGGCCATTGACCGGACCGTCTTCGCTGTGACACAACGGGACACATGAGGACGATCTCGATTCGGGAATTGCACCTCCGCACAGGCCGTCTGGTGCGGGAAGCGTCCGCCCATGGGGAGATCCGGGTGACCGACCGTGGCCGGGTCATAGCGAAACTGGTACCCGAGACGGAGCCGGTCGAAGTCCCCTATTTCGCCCAACGCAAACCGTCGGTCGCATTCGATCGTTTGGATCGAAGCGGCAAGACCAGCCTGGGTACCGACAGCACCGTGGGGCTCTCCGAGGACCGCAGGGACCGCGCCTGATGCTCTATTTCGATACCAGTTACCTGGTTCGACTGCACACACGGGACGGCGGATGGGAACAGGTGAGGGAGCTGGCCGCGACCGATGGGTTGGCCTGTTGCATCCACGGGCAGGCGGAAGCGGTCGCGGCGTATCACCGCAAGTTTCGGGAAAAGGCCATCAATCGTCAGGAACTGAGGACTCTTCTCGCGGAATTCGACCGCGACTGCCTGGCGGGAGCTTTTCGTTGGTTGCCTCTTTCGCCCAGGGTCGTGGAGCGGGTTGTCCGCGCCTACGCGACCTTGCCACCCACCCTGGCAATGCGTGCCGCCGATGCGCTGCACCTCGCGTGCGCGGCGGAGAATGCGTTCGAGAAGATCCACTCCAATGATGCCCGCCTCCTGAGCGCAGCACCCCATTTCGGCATCAAGGGTATCAACATTCTCTGAGCCCGGCCCTTTATCCGCTGTGTGGAAGCCGTCGTTCGGCGTCGGTGTCGGCGTCAGTGTCGGCATCGGAATCGGAATCGAAGGGTCCCCATCGTCGATGGCGATACCGACCTCGACCCGGACACCGATCCCGTCGGGGACCACCCGCCGCCTTTCATGGCCTCTCGTCCGGAGGAATCTCCTTTCCGGAGCGGAGCAGCCAGCAACGCAAGCGCAACCAACGGGACGGGGAATTAGCTATTGCGGCCGATCGAACGATTGATAGCCTTCCCGCCCCTCGTCGCCAGCAATGGCGCGGGGGAATTGAACGGCCTTCGAATCCGGATCCGAATGGGTCCGGGGGCCACAACAACACCAAACTGAATCCCGCCGTCATCCGACGGGATGGCCGGACGCCCAAGCTCCGGCTGTAGAAAAAGGAAAGACAGTGCTGACCATCGGAATTAAGGAATTGCTCGAAGCCGGTGTCCATTTCGGACACCAGACCCGTCGCTGGAACCCGAAGATGAAGCCCTTCATCTTCGAAGGCCGCAACGGGATCCACATCATCGACCTCAGCAAGACGGTCACCCAACTGGAAACCGCCTGCACGTTTCTCTTCGACACCGTCCGTCAGGGCGGCGAGATCCTCTTCGTGGGGACCAAGAAGCAGGCCCAGTCCGCCGTCAAGGAAGCCGCCACCGCCTGTGGCGCCATGCACGTCACCGAACGCTGGCTCGGTGGCACGCTCACCAATTTCTCCACCCTCAAGAAGTCCCTCGAGCGCCTCCGGCATATCGAGAAGATGGAGGCCGACGGGAGCATCCTGAACTACGTCAAACAGGAGCAATCCATGCTCCGCCGCGAGGCCGGCCGTTTGAAGAAGAACCTCGATGGCATCCGGATCATGGCCCAGAAGCTCCCCGCCGCGATGCTCATCGTCGACATCAAGCGCGAACACAACGCCGTCGCCGAGGCTCGCCGCCTCAAGATCCCCCTGCTCGCCCTCGTCGACACCAACTGCGATCCCGATCTCGTCGAATACCCGGTCGCCGGCAACGACGACGCCATCCGGTCCGTCCGCCTGATCCTCGGCGCCATGGCCGAAGCCATCGCCCGCGGTCGTTCCGAGTACGAAGCCAAGTACGCCCGCCGCAAGACCCTGGAAGCGGCCGAAGCGGCGGCGGCCCCGGCTCCCACTCCCCCGCCTCCCATCCCCGGCACCGAAGGGTCCTTCCCCTCCACCCCGGCACCCGCTCCTGCTCCTGCTCCTGCTCCTGCTCCTGCTCCGCCCGCTCCCGTCGCTCCGGCGGCGGCGGCGCCTTCACCGGATGCCGCCGCCGCCGCCGCCGCCGCCGCTTCCGCCACCAGCGCGCCCGTGACGGCCTGACCCATCCTCAACCTCGAATTCCGCACCGGTACGAGGGGCGGCCTATCCGCCCCTCGTTCCTATTCCACCAACCTCGATACCCCGTTATGGCTGAGATTACCGCCGCCGCCGTCGGCAAGCTTCGCGAGATGACCAACGCCGGTCTGATGGACTGCAAGAAGGCTCTGACCGAAGCCGTCGGAGACCTCGATGTCGCCGTCGAAATCCTCCGCAAACGCGGCATCGCCCAGGCCGCCAAGAAGGCCAGCCGCGACGCCCGCGAAGGCGTTGTCGCCCAACACATCGCCCCCGGCGGTCGCACCGGCGTCCTCGTCGAAATCAATTGCGAGACGGACTTCGTCGCCAAGAACGACACGTTCAAGGCGTTCTGCGACGACATCGCCCGCACGGTCGCCACCGATCCGGCCGCCGACCTCGAAGCCACTCGGACCGCCGCCGTCGCCAAGGTGGGTGAGAACATCCGCATCGCCCGCCACGATCGTTTCGAACTCACCGGTCCCGGCATGATCGCCGCCTACATCCACACCGGTGGCAAGGTCGGTGTTCTCGTCGAGGTCGGTTGCACCAAGGACGCCACGCCCTCCACCGACGGCTTCAAGCAGTTGGTCAAGGACATCACCCTCCAGATCGCGGCCGCCAGCCCCACCGCCGTGGATCGCGACGGCGTTCCCGCCGACGTCATCGCCAAGGAGCGCGAGATCGCCACGCAATCGGATCGGCTCAAGGGCAAACCCGCCCAGGCGCTCGAGAAGATCGTCCAGGGCATCCTCGACAAGTACTACCAGACCGTCTGCCTCACCGAGCAGGGCTTCGTGAAGGATCCCGAAAAGACCGTTCGCCAGCACCTCGAGGCCACCGGCAAACAGGTCGACGACCCCCTGACCATCCGGCGTTTCCTCCGCTGGCAAGTGGGCGAAGTAACCTCCGCCTAGGCTGGTTGCTGGACCTGTCCCGCCGACTTTCCAGTCGGCTCCAGGTGATTTCACCGCTCGTGCCGGCTTGAAAGCCGGCGCGACTTCCCATCACCGCCGGCTCCGCGCGGCGGGTTGTCGGCTGGGATCGTGGCTAGGTCCCGGTTGACAAAGGACACGCCCCGGGCGCGAGGTTTGTCCGGTGCCAACCTTCAACCCCGTGTCCTCGGACTCCCGCTTTCCAGCCCGGACCCCGGGGTGGTTCTCCATCCTGCTGATGCTCGCCTGCGGCGCCTCCGCGGCGCCTCCCGAGATCGCGCTCAAGTCTCCCGCCTCGTTGCGTCCGGGATCGGCCGCCGTCCTGACGCTCAGGGGATCCGGGCTCGCCGCCACCCGGGCGCTTTGGACTTCGTGGTCCGGATGGCTGCAACGTCTCGACGAGGAGGGATGGGAGTGTCTCGACACCTCGCTGAAAGTCCCTGTTCACGCGCCCGCGTCGCTCCCCGTCGGAATCGAAGCCGTCCGCGTGCTGGCAACCAACGGCGTCTCCAATCTCGCCTGGATCGTCATCGACAATCTCCCCCTCTCGTCCCCGACCGACTCCCCCGCGCTCCTCGAACCCCCTGTGGCGGTGGAAGGGGTCATGAAGGAGGCCGACGTGCGCCTCCATCGCCTTCGAATGAACGAAGGGCAGCGAATCTCCATGGAGGTTCTGGCCCAGCGCCTGGGATCACCGACGGATCCCGTGTTGCGCATCCTCGACGCCTCCGGAAGCGAACTGGCCTACGTCAACGATACCCCTGGCCTCGGAGTCGACGCCGCCCTGGATTTCCAGGCTCCCGCCACCGCCGAATACCAGATCGAGATTCGGGACGCCGAGTACTCCGGCGGCGGCAATTCCCGCTTTCGACTCCGAGTCGGACATTTCGTCGCCGGCGCGATTCCCACCGCCGCCCTCCTCGGCGTGCCTCCCGGCCTGGAGAGCGAGCCCTCTTCGATGCCCTGGTCCTCGGCTGTCTCGGGTGCTTCCGGATCGGCCCGGGCCCTGATCGCCGCGACTCCTTCCTCGGGGACCCTCTTCGCGCGCCTGGACCCTCTTCGCTCGGACCGTCGTGATTCCATTCTACCCAGGCTCGAAGTCGTCTCGCGATGGGTGGAGCAGGAACGGGAACCCAACGAAACTCCCGACACCGCCACACCCATTGGACCGGGGGGAGTTCGGGTCGGGCGATTCGACGGAACCAACGACCAGGATTGGTACCGGCTGACGGTGTCCACGGCCGGCTGGTCGCGGATCCAAGTGAGAAGCCGCACTCTTGGCCGGGCCGCCGATCCTCAGCTTCGTCTTTCCGATGAGGCCGGCAAACCCCTGGCCCGCGCGTCTTCGGGCGACCCCGACCCGACCCTCTTTCATCGCTTCGAATCGCCCGGCACCTACCTCCTCTCGCTCACCGACGCGGCGGGACGGCACGGACCCGGTCGGGAGTACGCGGTGGTCGTGGACTTGGATGTCGGCGCATTTCAAATCTCCACCGAGTCGGAGCGTCTTCATGTCCCCGTCGGCGGCCAGCGGACCCTCAAGATCAAGATCGACTCGCGCGGGTACAACGGTCCGATCCGGATCGGCTCTCTTGGATTGCCGGAGGGATTTGAGCTGAAGAATCCCGAAGTTGAGGCGCGGAAGAAGGAGTGGGACCTCGTGATCACCTGCGGTTCCGGGGTGGCCTTGGGATCCGCCTCTCCCGTCCGCTTCGTGGCGCGGGGAACAGGTGACAAGGAGGGCCAACCGGTCGCGTTGGAGTTGGGGCCGGCCCAGCGCAAGGCGTTTCCCCGCATGCTCTGGGTCCCGCCCGGGATGCTGGATGAGGTTTGGGTGGCGGCGGTACCCGGCCCGTAACGCCGGCTTTCCAGCCCGCATCCCCTTCTCCGGCCCTCAGCCGACTGGAAAGTCGGCGATACTCGGCCTGTACCGCCGGCTTTCCAGCCGGCATCCCCTTCTCCCACCCTCAGCCGACTGGAAAGTCGGCGATACTCGGCCTGTACCGCCGGCTTTCCAGCCGGCATCCCCTTCTCCCACCCTCGGCCGACTGGAAAGTCGGCGACTCGGCCTGTACCGCCGGCTCCAGCCGGCATCCCCTTCTCCCGCCCTCAGCCGACTGGAAAGTCGGCGTACTCGGCCTGTACCGCCGGCTTTCCAGCCGGCATCCCTTCTCCGCACCCTCAGCCGACTGGAAAGTCGGCATCTCGGCCTGTACCGCCGGCATCCAGCCGGCATCCCCTTCTCCCACCCTCGGCCGACTGGAAAGTCGGCGATACTCGGCCTGTACCGCCGGCTTTCCAGCCGGCATCCCCTTCTCCCACCCTCAGCCGACTGGAAAGTCGGCGGTACAGGCCAAAGCCCGCCTCGGGATCCGGGAATAGCGCCGCCGCTCAGGGATCGTGTGTAGGGAATCCGCCCATCCGCCCATGGTCGCATGGTCGGAAGTGGGTTCTCCCTGCTAGGAATCAGATGTCCCGCGATGACCGGCCGTGAAACCGGTTGGTCCGCTGTGACAGGCGCGTCGATGAACACCTCTCCCTTGACCGGCTACGAGCACCACGCAGTCGCCCCTGGACATCTTCCCGAACTGCGCTGCCGTTTCCTGAAGCCCCTGGACTTCGTGGTCACGCCCCTGCCTGATCCGGATCTCGATCTCGACTTCGGCCGTCGTTCCGCCTTCCTGCCCCTGGTGGTGACCCTGACCTCGGACGGGCCGCTCGTCTTCAGCGTCGCCGCCAGACCGGCCCAACCCGGCGGTCTCGTGTCCCACTGGCTCGAAACCCTTTGCCGCGACGAGGGATTCCAGCGCGGCGAGATCTCCGAGACCCGGATCAGCGGCCTG
This sequence comes from uncultured Verrucomicrobiota bacterium, assembly GCA_942490575.1. Classification (GTDB taxonomy): domain Bacteria; phylum Verrucomicrobiota; class Verrucomicrobiia; order Limisphaerales; family CAIMTB01; genus CAIMTB01. Next base: position 23,711 of record CALNYA010000037.1, on the reverse strand, counting down.
CCGGCCGTGACCTGCGACGCGATTCAGCAGGGCGCCGGTGTTGTGATGAGGATGCGGCTGGTGCTCCTGGAGGACGGCGCTCGTCTCTTCCAGATCACGGCGATGGCTCCCGAGGCGTTGTGGCTCGTCGCGGAGCCTCGCTTCCAACCCATGTTGGCGTCCTTCGCGCCCGACTCGGTCCGCGGTCCCACCGTGCCCTTGTTCCCCGATCGCTCCTGGTAGGGACTTCGGCAATCACACCGCGGACGGAGCCCGTCCCTACGGCGCCGGGGCCTGGTCTCCGATCAGCCGCAAGGCCACCGCTTCGACGGCGGAACCCATCCTCAGCCGGGGCGTCACCTTTCCGTGAACCCGGATCGTCCCGGACACCTCCCGCAACGTTCCCGACCCTTCATCGTCCTCGAAACGAACGATCGCCGCGTCGAGATCGTCCTCGACCGCGCAATCCACGAACTCGACCCCACCGGAGACCTTGCAGCGATCCGGTGCATGGCTCCGGATCAGGATGGGCGACCTCGGACCGCCGTAGGTCCGGTGCCGGCCCGTCCAGGTGTCCTTCCAACGGCACGACACGAAGCGCACCCGCGCACCCAGGGCTGATTTGTTGCTGAGCCGGGCTCCCTCCCGGCCGGTGTTCTCCGACGAACAGCGGATGAACTCGATCAACCCCCGCGGACCGTCATCGCCGACTTCCCCGACGGTGAAACCCGACCAGCCCGCGTTCTCCGACTCCCCGCCTCCCTCCGGCGGACCGCCCACCGGTCCCATCCGGACGTGACAGTTTTCGAACCGGATCGATACCGGCTCGCTCGCCGAGGTCAGCGGCTTCAGCCAGACCAGGATCCCGTTCCCCGCGTTGCCCGCCACCACACAATTGCGGATGACGCAGTCGACGAGCCGTTCGTCCGCCTCGTCCGGTTCCAGGTCGATGCCGGCCTCCGGCGGGGTTCCCGAAGTCCCGGAGAGCACGCAGTTCTCGATCAGCAGATGGACCGCGCTGATGACGCTGATCCCCTGACGGTGGTTGTCGTGGCAGACACAGTTCCTGATGGTGACGTTCTCGCACCACCGGTTGGCTTTGCTGGAGCCGATGTAGATCCCGTCGCCGCCGGTCGATTCGATTCTCAACCCCTCCACCAGCACATTCCGACAGCCGACGAAAGCCAGGCCCATCCGCCATTCGGCCTTCGCGTAGGGCGGCTTTTGGTAGTCGCTTTTGCGCATCCTCAGCGTGGCTCCGTATCCCCGGATCGTGACATTGGTGGAGTCGGTGGCCCTAAACAGCGAATCGCCGCCGCCCTGAAACTCGCCCTTCTTGGCCTCCACCAGGACGCCGGCCTCCAGGATCAACTCCAGATCGCCGCGGAGTGTCACCGGCCGAATCACCCAGGGCGCGCCGGTGAACGGAACGATCACCGTGCGGGCGCCGGAATCGATCGCCGCCTGAAGCGCCGCCGTCGCGTCGGCGGGGTCGAAACCCCAGGCATCGGCGAAAGCGAAGCCCGTCCGTCCCTGGTCCACCGCCGCGATCGCGGCTTCATCGCGAGGGAGCGCCGCCGCGCTCGCCGCCGGCGCGGCGCCATCAGGCAGGAGGAATCCTAGAATGACGGCCGCCCGCAGGAAGGGTCGTAGGAGTGGGAACCGCGAATCTCCGTAAGCCATGCGCCGATTTTAAGTCCGGCTCAGGCCCGGGGGAAATCCCGGATCACGTCCCCTGTTCCCCGCGAGACGGTCGATCGATGGGGAAATGCCACCACGAAGGACACGAAGCGCACGAAGGGAGCGGAGTTTTCCAAACAAGGGTCACGCATTGCTGCCATCAACGGCCAGCCGAAGACCCTCACCCGGCGCCGCGTTGCGTCGCCACCCTCTCCCGTCGACGGGAGAGGGGCTGGGGTGAGGGGCGCCTCGTGGCGAGTTATCCGGGGATCTGGGACGCCTGGCCCGGCAACTCAAGCGACTTGATCTCGGGCAGGGCGGCCGGGCCGACGATCCCCTGGATGCTGCCGTAGAGGCCGGCGGTGTGCCCGATGACCTGGCGTATGCCGCGTTCCCGCTTGGCCCAATGCTTCTCCATGGCGCGGCGTTCGGATTCGAGATCGGACTGCAAGACCACGAACGCCTCGACGATGGCCTCGATCCGCTGTCGGAACTCATGGCCGCTCAGGTACTCGTACACCTGCTCCATCTTGCCCTGGCGCCCGGCCTGGGCCTGACGCGCGACGGCGGCCTGGATCAGTCCCTGCCGAAGCGCCACGCCCAGGGGGATCGCCGACGCGAAATCGCAGACCCAGATTCCGTCGTGCTGTCCGAACGCCGACACGCCTTCGGGCAAGGTCCGGGTGACGATCACCGCCAGTTCGGCCCGCGCCTCGCGTTGGTCCTCCTTGAGCTTGCCGGGCCACTCCCGGGTCCAGTGCTTGGTGCGTTTGGTCTCCCAAAGGATCGCGCCGCAATCGAGCCCGCCTCCCGTGCGAACCCGTTGCAGGACATCCGCTCCCCGCACTCCCTTGGCGACGGGTTCGATCCCGTCCCCCGGGAACTCCCCGCGGAGTCGCTGTTCCAATTCAAGTTCCAGGACCTCGCCCTGCAACTGCATGGACCCCTGCTCGGCCCGCTGCTTGAGAGCCTCGATCTGCTGCTGCATGCCCGCGATCAATTGCTCCTTCTCCGCCAGCCGCAGCTTGTGTTCCTCGGCCGACTGGGCCCGAACGGTATCGGCGATGCGGGCACGCTCCTCGTCGAGCTTGCGGGCCACTTCCAGTTCGAGCTGTTGCGCCCGCTCCTCCACGAGGCGTTGTTGTCGGCGAAGTTCCAATTCGGTCTGGCGCGCCGTATCGAGTTGGAGGCGCTGTTCCGCGAGTTGGGTCTGGAGGTCCTTGAACTCGATTCCGAGTTTCTCGCGCTCCTGCAGCGCCGCCGTTTCGAGGAGCTTCCGGCGTTCGCCGACCATGCGCCGCGCCAACTCGGTGTCGAGGTTCTGGCGTTGAACCTCCAGCCGGGCCAAGTGGTCGTCGACCGACTTTTCGCGCTCCTTCATCGCCGCTTCGGCGACGCGCCGGCGCTCCTCGAATTCGCGGGACAGATCCCCCCGGATGCGCTGGGACACGGCTTCGGAAAGAGGAAACTCATGCCGGCACTGAGGACAGGTGATGAGGGATTGGGCGTCCTGCATGGGCTCCATGAGACCACGCGCCGCGACCGACTGGAAAGTCGGCGGTACTCGGCCTGTATCACCGGCTTTCAGCCGGTTCCGGTCTCCCAATCCCTGCCGACTCGAAAGTCGGCGGGACAGCCGAATCCCAGGCTCGCATCCCCTCTCCTCTTCCCGCAGCTTGCCAGCAGTCCAACCTCACAACCCGCATGAACATCCATCCCCCGACCCTGATGCTTCGATCCGCCGTGTTGTCGTTGACCCTGATGGGCGCCGTCGCCCTCGGCCAACAACCTCCGCCGCCGCCCTCGCCGGAAGGTCAGACCCATCACAAGATCGAGATCCGCTCCGTCCAGGTTCTTTCCCACGACGACGGCCCGTCGAACCCAGGGTCGGAAGTGAGGCGCCGCGAGGAACGCGAACACAACGAACGGGAGCCCGGGGGACAGGAACACGGGGACCGCGAGCCGGGAACAAGCGGAACGCGGCGGCCGCGGCCTTCGCGAAAACTCGGAGGATCGCCCTTCGGACCGCGGGCCGCGGGACATGGATCGACGCGAAAGTGGCCCACGAGGCCAGGCGCCCCGGGACCGGGAAATCGAGGAATTGGAACGTGAAGTGGACCATGCCCGGCGTGAAGTCCGGGAATTGCTGGCGCACGGGAACGAGGACGAAGCCCGGGAACTGCGCCAGCACGCGGCCCAGATGAGCCGAAGGCTCAACGAGCTCGCCAGGAATGGTGGCGCCGAACCCGGCGACCGCGGGATGCGCGAGAATCCCGGGAACCGCCGGGGTGGGGAACCGGGGCGACCCGGCGGCAACGCCGAAATGCCACGGGCCGAGAAGATCGAGCACGTCGAAATCGCCATCCGCCATCTTCGCTCGGCGGGTTTGCACGACGTGGCGGAACGTCTCGCCCGCGAACTGCGGGAACGCCTCCAAGACCAGCGCAATGGAATGGGGCCTGGAGCCGGTGACCGCGGCCCGAGAGGCCCCCAGGGTCCTCGGCAACAGCAGCTCCGGCCTCCCGATCGCGACGTTCAACGTCCCGACGGCGACCGTGCTGAGCCGGGTCGAAGGAATGGGGGTCCCAATCCCAACTCCCCGGGAATCCAGGATCAGTTGAACGACCTCCGCCGCCAGATGGAAGAGCTGCGCCGCCGGCTCGAGGACGGCGACCGGGACCACCGGTAGGCGAGCCCTCCGTCGCGCCGTCGCGCCCCGATTCATGCCGTACACCCGCGTGATCGCCGACACGGGGAGCCACCCGCTGGTTCCTAGCGCCGTGCTCGCGTGTCTTCTGGCGAGGGGTTCGACCTCGGTTCCGCCTCCCGCGACTCCCGCCGAAGCGGAGGCTCTGAATCGTCGCGCCTGGCTGGACGTGGTTCAGGAGTACCACCGAGCCAGCGGCGCCTACGAGGACTCGATGACTCGATTGGTCGAGACGGACTGCGAGTACGTCCGGCGCTTCGAAGAACTGCGGCGGCAGCTTCCGGAGGTCGCCTCGGTCACGGCCTGCCACGAACTCAGCATCGAACGGTTGGCTCGGGCACTGTTCGGCTTCCGCCTTCTCGGCGAGTACCTCGAGATCCTGACGCCTCCTCAGATGACCTATGAGCGGACGGCCCAGGGAACCGTGGATATCCTGGCTGGATTCACGCAGGCGTTCCGGCGCCTGGTCGGCGCCACGTGGTCGGTGCTGTTCCCCATCGGAGAGATGTCGCTCGCGGCCGACGCCGCGGCCCAGTTCTGGGTGGCGTGCCTGCACAGCTCCCGGCCCGAGGAGATGCTCGGGGGCTTCATCGGCTACTTCCGTCACCAACACCGGGACCGTTTCAAGGCGCTCAACCAGGGGTACGTTCCCGACCGTTCCATCCGGGTGCGGGACGTCATCAGCGAGCACCTCGATACCGCGGGTGACCGTCTTCAACAGCTTCACCAAGCCGTCGCCGACAACGTGAAGGAGGGACCCGAGCGCCTGTTCGCGGAAATGATCCGACTGGCCTCGAAGCTCGAGCTGCACCCGATCGTGATGCACTTCGCCCATCACGTGGTCCGGGAGGGGTGCGATGCCCTGGCCGGTTTGGACGGACGACTGACCGCGCGGGAAAACCGGTTCCTCCAATACCTCCTCCAGCAGACCTCCCGCGCCGTCGAGGAGTATGGATCGCAGGCGGTCGCCCGGCCGGACCTTTCAGCCGACAGCATCGCGTCGATCCTCCGGGAACTCGACGCGTTGGTGGGGATCGCGGACGTCAAAAAGAAGATCCGCGAAGTGGCCAACGTGGCGCGGCTCCAGCAGATGCGGGCCGCCCAGGGACTGCCCGCCATCGCCACCAGCTACCACGCCGTCTTCAGCGGCAATCCAGGCACCGGCAAGACCACGGTGGCGCGATTCCTCGGGCGCATCTACAAGGCGCTTGGCGTGCTGCGCAAGGGGCACCTCGTCGAATGCGATCGGGCCGCGCTGGTCGGCGAGTACGTGGGCCAGACCGCGCCGAAAACCAACGCCGTCATCGACTCGGCCCTGGACGGCATCCTCTTCATCGACGAGGCCTACTCGCTCGCCAAGGAACGCGAGGATTTCGGCCGCGAGGCGATCGATACCCTTTTGAAACGAATGGAGGACAACCGCGACCGCCTCATCGTGGTCGTCGCGGGCTATCCCCGGGAGATGGATCGATTCATCCATTCCAATCCCGGACTGCGCTCCAGGTTCAACCGCTTCGTCGAGTTCCAGGATTACCCGCCTCACGAGCTTTGCCGGATCCTGTCGCTGATGTGCCGCCGGAACGGCCTCCAACTTGAACGGGACCTCAAGGACCGGGTGATCGCCTACTTCCACGCCCGCCACGCCGTCCGCGACGAACATTTCGGCAACGCCCGCCTGGTCCGCAACGCCTTCGAGATGATGGTCACCGCCCAGGCGTCACGCCTCGTCAACGGCCCGCCCCCCGACGCCGACGCCCTCACGCGTCTGACAGCTTCGGACCTCGACTGGCCTTCCAGCCTTCTCGATGTGCTCCCTCCGCCGACCGAACGCCGCTACCAGGTGGCGTGCCCGGCCTGCGGGGAATCCTACTCGTGGACGCCGGCGCTGGATCTCGTCGACGCCCAATGCTCGCGGTGCAAGGCCATCTACGACGCGACCTTCGGCCAGGTTGTGTAACGCCGACTTTCCAGTCGGCTGCCGCTCGACCTCACCGACCCGAGCCGGCTGGAAAGCCGGCGCTACCTAGCCTACGCGAGGGCCCCCTTGATCACGTGACCGTGGACATCGCTCAACCGTTCGTGATCGAGCCCGAGCAGGTGCAGAATCGTCGCGTGAACGTCGTAGGTGGTTAGCTTCTCCATCGCCTTCCAGCCCCAGGGATCGCTTTCCCCACAAGAAACCCCGGGCCGCACCCCGGCTCCCGCCATCCAACCGATGGACGTGCCGCCATTGTGATCGCGCCCGGTGGCGCAGGATTTCCGGGTTCGCTTGAAAATGGACAATCTCCAAGGTCCGTAGGACCGGCCTGTCTATAGAACGTGTCCAGAAATGGATCTCAAGGCCCAGAGGGGCGACCCACAGGATGACCCTTCCGACCTCGATCCCGGGCCATGGAAGCCCGTGACCATCGCTCCGAGGGCCGCTCCTACGGAGCTTGGATTCTTTTGGGACCGATCGCTGCTATAGACCGGCCGCCCCTGACGGGGCTGCGCGGGGATTTCTCGCGACCGAATCAAGGGCGACGCCTTCGATGACCCGCCTATCCCCTGGGTTTGTGAACCCATCGATCCCTGCGCCGAGATGACTGAATGCGATCGGTGAGCTCAGGAGAACGGCCAATCTCCCAGGCCGGCTGAAAGCCGGAGCTACTTAGCCTACGCGAGAACCCCCTTGATCACGTGACCGTGGACATCGGTCAACCGCCGGTCGGCGCCGTTGTTGCGGACGGTCAACCTCTCGTGATCGAGCCCGAGCAGGTGCAGAATCGTCGCGTGAACGTCGTAGGTGGTTAGCTTTTCCATCGCCTTCCAGCCCCAGGGATCGCTTTCCCCGCAAGAAACCCCCGGCCGCACCCCGGCTCCAGCCATCCAACCAATGGACGTGCCGCCATTGTGATCGCGCCCGGTGGCGCCCTGCGTGAACGGCATCCGCCCGAACTCGGTGCTCCACACCACCAGCGTATCCTCCAGCAGACCCCGGGCCCCAAGGTCCTCGAGAAGACCCGCGATCGGTTTGTCGGTCGACGTGGCGATCTTGGGAAGCTCGGTGATGATGTCGCTGTGGTTGTCCCAGTTGTTGGACGGTCCACCCGCGCCGCTCCAAACCTGCACGAAGCGCACGCCTCGTTCGACCAGTCGGCGGGCCACCAGGCAGCGGCGGCCGAAATCCTCGGTGACCTTCTCGTCGAGCCCGTACAGACGCCGGGTGGCTTCCGATTCCGCCCCGAGATCAAAGGTCTCGGGCGCGGCCAACTGCATGCGCGCGGCCAGTTCGTAGCTTCGAATGCGCGCCTCGAGCCTGGAGTCGTCGGCACTCACGGCCTGATGGCGGAGATTCATCCGTCGGAGGAGATCGAGCCCTTCGCGACCCGTGGTGTCCGTGACCCCTGCCGCCGATGCCGCGGGTGGGCGCAGGTACGGAATGGGCTCGGCGGCGCCCGCGTCGATGATCGTCGCCGCATGGGTCGCGGGGAGGAAACCAGCCGAAAAATTGCCGCGCTGATTGTAGGGCAGGCCGCGAGCGTCCGGCAGGACCACGAAGGTCGGCAGGTTCCGCGTTTCGTTGCCCAGCGCGTAGGAAACCCAAGCGCCCATGGAGGGGAATCCAGGCAGCAGGGAGCCGGTGTTCATCAGGAAACTCGCGGGCCCATGGACGTTGGTCCGGGATTCGATCGACATCAGGAACGCGAGGTCGTCGACCCTCCGGGCGAGATGCGGGAACACGCTGCTGACCCAGCGCCCGCTCTGGCCACGCCGTTGGAAGGCGAACGGCGACTTCATGATCTTGCCGGGTTCGCTTGTGGCCGCCTCCACCCGGGTGCCGTCACCCGGATCGAATTTCTCGCCGTGCCTTCGATCGAGCTCGGGCTTGTAATCGAACGTGTCCATCTGGCTCGCGCCGCCGTTCATGAACAGCTGGATGACCCGATGCACGCGGGGTCGGAAGTGCGGACCCGCCCTTTCCCCGGTCGCCAATTCCGCCGCGCCTTCGCCAGCCAATGCCGACCCGCCCAACAACCCCTCGCCCGCCAACATCCGGGTCAGGGCCACGCCGCCGAGACCGCCTCCGAACCTCCACAGGAACGAGCGGCGCGACGGGATCCAGCCCGGTTCGCGACCCCCCGCCTCGCCCGCCCGTGTCAGCCGATCAGTCGATGAAATGGAATTCATTGCTGTTGAGGAGGAGCCGGCAAAGGCTCGGAAGTCCGAATCGGGAGGTATGATCGGCGAACTCCGGGAATTCGCTGGAGGTCGGCGCTCGCAGCCACGCCAGTTCAACCGCGCGCCGCACTTGGCCTGCCTCGGTATCTTCCAACGAGGTCACTCTGTCGGCGAAATGCCGGCTCTGCGAGAGGACGAAGGGGTGGTTGAGCAGGGCGAACGCCTGCAAAGCGGTGAACGATTCGGAACGGACCGGTTGCGACTGGTTTCCCGTCGGACTGTCGAGAAGGTCCATCATCGGATCCGGCAGAGTGCGGAAAAGGAACCGGTAGATGGACCTTCGCGAGCCGTCGGCGGATTCCGGGTCGTACTTCGAATAATTGACGTTCGGCGTGACGTGGATGCCGGGCGACATCGCGAACTGGCGGACGGACGGCCCACCCCGGGTGTCGTCGAGCCTGCCGCTGATCCGGAGGACGCTATCCCGGAAGGACTCGGCATCGAGACGCCTCCGGAGCGGTTGGCAAGGACCGGCGGTGGCTGGATCGGCCGCGGCCTGGCGCCAGGCTCCGCTGGTGACGATCAGACGGTGGAGACCTTTGAGGGAACCTCCGAGATCGTCCCGAAAAGTAACCGCCAGCCAGTCGAGCAGAGCCGGATGGACCGGAGCGCTCCCCATGCGGCCGAAGTCATTGGGTGTCTCCGCGATTCCCCGTCCGAAGTGGTGGTGCCACACCCGGTTCACGATGGACCGCCACACCAGCGGATTCTCCCGATCGGTCAACCACCGGGCCAGCGCCGCTCGACGGGCGGCCTCGTCGCCAAGTTCACCGAATCGGGCCGGCAATCCCTGGACGCATTCGAGCGCGCCGGGCTCCGCCACTTCCAAGGGCTTCCCAACCTCGCCCCGGCGCAGGACCCGCACCTCGCGGGGTCGTCCCAGCGGCTTCTGTCCTCCGTTGGCCGGGAACAGGCTCGCGCCCGCGTACACCCGCTTCGGCTCGGGTAGTTCCGCCAGTTCCCTGGCCACCCGTCCCGTCAGGAAATGGGCGGCGACGTTGAATCGTTCCTCCGCCGAGCGTTGGGCGGGCGCGATCGCCAGCGCGAGCCGCACCGCCTCTGGAACCCCCGTCGCCCGAATGGGTGGCCGATCGGTCGTCACCGACAGTCGAAACCTTCCCAGGGTATGACCCCGCCCGTGTTCCTGCCGAAGCACGATCCGAAGTTCATCACCCGCCTTGAGCGCGCCGGGCTGGGTAAGCTCGAACACCGCCATGTGGTGTTTTCCTTCCTCGGGATGAATCCCCCACCCCGTCAGGGGCTTGCCATCGAGCGCCTTCCCGATGTCCCAACCCTCCTGGTTGAAGTCCGCGCTCGGATGGGCGAGTCCCACCAAAGTGAAAGGTCCGTCCCCCGACTCCGACGTCCGGGAGTAGGCTTCGAAGCCGGTGAGATGAAAGTTGCCGTTCTCCGCGCGCCCGGGTCCTTTCGCAGGCAGCGAATCGTCCGGCAGGACTTCCAGGCGGATCGCCGTGACGCCCGAAACGGGAACCGTGAGCGAGACCCAATAGACGTTGGTGGCGGGCGTCGCGCCAAACGCCAGAAGCGACGCGTCGTCCAGCCTCTTCAGGCCCGTCCCGGAACCCGCCTCGTCGCTGGCGATTCCCCGCGGAGGCGCGGCGGTCCGGCCGTCGGAGGTGACCGGCACTTCGCTGAGCCACGATCGCGGAGTCGGTGGCCGCCAGTCCGTGGGCCGGCTTGCCTGGGCGCCTTCCCACTCCACCTGTTCCGCCCGCAGCCCGTCGGTCATCACCTCTTCCAACCCCGCGTAATCCTTGCGATCGAGCGCCACCTGAATCCGCATCCAGGCTTGCCTCCGCGCGTGCACCGCCGGATCCAGATCGTAGAGCCGCTCCGCCTTCTCCGTCCCGGCGAACACGGCCTGGAGCGCGTAATAATCGGCCTGCGGGATCGGATCGAATTTGTGATCGTGGCACCGGGCGCAATGGACCGTCACGCTGGCGAACGTCGACATCACGTTCGCCACGATGTCGTCCCGGTCGAGGTACCGCCCTATCTCGCGATCCACGACGTCCTCCCGAATGTCGCGCAGGGAACTCTCATCCCACGGACCCGCCGCCAGGAAACCCAGGGCCGGCGTCAGCCCGGGATCCTCGGGAAACAGGGCGTCCGCCGCGACCTGTTCCTGGACGAACCGGCTGTAGGGTTTGTCCTCGTTGAAAGCCGCGATGACATAGTCCCGGTAGGGCCAGGCGTTGTCCCGCGGTCGGTCCTGGTCGTGGCCATGCGTCTCCGCGAAATGCGCGACGTCCAGCCAATGACGGGCCCACCGTTCCCCGTAGCGTGGCGAAGCCAGCAGCCGATCCACCTCCCGCGCCAACGCGTCGTCGTCGGTGAGGTCCGACGCCACGAACGCTTCGACTTCCTCCGGCGTCGGGATCAATCCGTGCAAGTCCACCATGAGGCGCCTCGACAGGACCCGGCGACCCTCCGGTCCGGACAGCGGTTCCCCCACGGGCATGCCGGCCGAAGCGATCCAGGCGTCGATCGGATGCCGCGGACCCGACTGTGGGACGGCCTCCCGCGCCAGCGGCTTGAGCGCCCATCGTCCGACCTGTTCCTCCGAGCTTTCCGTCCCCGGCAGGGTTCGAGGGTCCTGGGCGCCGCCACGGACCCAGGTTTCGAGGACGGCCACCGCTTCAGGGGGCAGCGGCGACTTGGGAGGCATGGCGGTCTCCGGGTCCTCACGGCGCACCGCCTGGATGAGCCGGCTCCGATCCGGATCGCCGGGAATGACAGCCGGCCCGCGCCCCCCGCCCTCTTTCCAACCACTCCGGGAATCCAGCGCGAGGCCGCCCTTCATCTTGCCCGCGTCGTGGCTGTGGCATTCGAAACAGTGGGTCCGCAGCACTGGCTCCACCCAGTCCTGAAAGAAGGTCGTCGCCCCGTCGTTCCCTGTTTCGGCCCCGGGGACCGCCAACGCCACCATCCAACACCCCAACGCGAGAAGTCCCGCGGCCAGCCGTCGTTGGGCCCGATACGAGGATGCCACCCTCGATTCAGGCTCGAAAAGTTCACGTTCAGCCCCGTCAGGGGCGGCCGGTCTATAGCAACGATCGCAGTCCATGACATCAAAGCTCCGGGTTCAGCGATCGGAGGACCGATGAAGAGGGCGAGGACATTGGGCAACTTTGTCCCCGGCCCCCTGCCCGCCGTCGAGCCTGTTCCTGCCCGGCATGCGAGCCCGGAATTCCCGCCAAAATTCCTCTTGTTTCGTGCCGTCCACCCAAAACGATGGGGCGACGGACGCCCCGAAGACCCTGGTTCCTGATTCGGAGCGCCCCTCTCCATTCCATGCTCGCGAAACGCGTCATCCCCTGCCTCGACGTCCATGCCGGCCAAGTGACCCGCGGTCAGCAATTCGGCCGCGCCGAATCGGGCGGCCTCCGCAACGTCGGCGATCCCGTCGCCCTGGCCCTCCGGTACAACGACCAGGGCGCCGACGAACTGGTCTTTTACGACATCACCGCCTCCGCCCACGACCGCGGGACGATGGTTTCGGTCATCGAACAGGTCGCCAACCAATGCTTCATGCCCCTGACGGTCGGGGGCGGAATCCGCACCGTGGACGACATGGGGACCATGCTTCGGGCCGGAGCCGACAAGATCAGCATCAATTCCTCCGCGATTCTGAACCCCGACCTGATCCGGGCCGGAGCGGTCAAGTTTGGCAGCCAATGCATCGTCGTTTCGATCGATGCCAAACGCACGGGCCCCGACTGTTGGGAGGTTTTCCTGAAGGGCGGCCGGGAGCCGGCGCGGCTGGATGCGGTGGCTTGGGCCGTGCGCGCCTGCGAACTGGGCGCGGGGGAAATCGTGCTCAACAGCATCGACGGCGACGGGATGAAGACGGGGTACGATCTGGAGATCACCCGGCGCGTGGCCGAAGCCGTGCCGGTGCCGGTGGTTGCGAGCGGCGGAGCCGGCCATGTCAGCCACATGGCGGAAGTGCTGTTGTCCGCCAAAGCGGACGCCGCGCTGGCGGCGGGGATCTTCCACAGCGGGGAATTCACCGTCGCCCAGGCGAAGGAATGCATGGCGGCCCGCGGAATCCCCGTCCGCCCTCTGGCGACCCTCGCTTTGGCCATCGAGTCGCCTTGAACCCCGCCGGCCCGGCTGGTTTTCGTCCTCGGGCCGAGCATTGCCTCCGTCTTTCCCGCGCCTATACTCCACCCGGTCCGCCTGGGGCGGGCTTCCACCGTCTATGGCGTTACTCAAGGTCATCATCATCCTGCTGGAGGTTCTGTTGTTCTTTAACCTGATGATCGTGGTCCACGAACTGGGCCATTTCCTCGCGGCGCGCTGGCGCGGCCTCGTGGTCGAGCGTTTTGGAATCTGGTTCGGCAAGCCCATCTGGGAGAAAAAGATCAAAGGGGTCTGGTACAGCTGGGGTTCCATTCCCTTCGGTGGATTCGTCGCCTTGCCTCAACTCGCCCCCATGGAAGCCGTCGAGGGAAGGTCGGAAGTGGATCGCGCCCAACTGCCCGCGATCTCGCCCCTCGACAAAATCATCGTCGCAGCCGCCGGACCCCTCTTCAGCCTGGGCCTCGCCGCGGTTTTCGCGGTTCTCGTCTGGTGGATGGGGCGTCCCGTGGCCGAAGCCGAAGCCACCACGACGATCGGCTATGTCCTCCCCGATTCGCCCGCCGAGAAGTCCGGCCTGCGGGCGGGCGATCGCATCCTGGCGATCGACGATCAGCCGGTCTCGCGTTGGGGCGGGATCAGTTCCGACAGCGTGACGTGGAGGATCGTCCGCAGCGAAGGCGACGTGGTGCGGGTTCGGTACGAACGCGACGGAAAGACCCAGGAAGCCGTCGCGACGCCCATCATTCCCGATCGCCGCGTCTGGCAAAGGAAGGCCACCCGGCAACTTCAGATGATGGCGGCCGAGACTCCCATGGTCGGCAAGGTGACTCCCGGGAGCGCCGCCGATGCGGCCGGCCTGAAACCCAACGACTTCATCACCCACGTCAACGGCAACCGGCTCCATAGCCCGCTCGGCATCACCGAGTTCGCCCGCAAAAACCCCGGCACTCCCATCTCCCTCACCGTCGAACGCGAAGCCGAGTCGCTCCAGGTTCCCATCCTCCCCCGGGGCGCCTTGGTCGCCCATGTCATCCCGGGTAGCCCCGCCGCCGACGGCGGCTTTCAGGTCGGTGACCGCGTCGTCGCCGTCGATGGCCAGCAGTTCCGCGTCGCGGAGGAATTCACGCAGCAAATCCAGAAGGCCGGAACCCGGGAACTCGTGTTCACCTTGGATCGTCAGGGAACCCAGATTGAGGCCCGGGTGACGCCGGCCGTTCCGATCGGGGAATCCTCTCCTTTCATCGGCGTCAGGTGGGATACCGACTTGGGGATCGTCTACGACGACTTCGGCAAGGTTCAGGTGGTCCATCCTGGACCCATCGAACAGCTCCGACTTTCGATGATGGCCATCGTCAATACCCTCGACGCCCTCATCTCCAAGAAATCCGACATCAAACTTCAGCACATGTCGGGCCCGGTCCAGATCGTGCGGATCTACTACATCCTCTTCGAGAACGCCGAGGGCTGGCGCCAGGCCATCTGGTTCAGCGTCATCCTCAACGTGAACCTCGGCCTCCTCAATCTCCTGCCCGTTCCCATCCTCGACGGAGGCCACATCGTCCTCGCGCTCATCGAGTGGATCAGGCGCCGCCCCCTGAACGCCCGGATCCTCGCCTACATCCAGTACGGTTTCGCCAGCCTGGTCATCGGATTCATGCTCTACGTCACCTTCTTCGACGCCCAGGACCTCATCACCCGCGACCGCGAACCGGCCATGCGGTTCCCGCCGAAAGTCGCCGCCGACAACAAATAGGACTCGTCACATCACGTCACGCCACGCTTTGTCAGTCACCGGACCGACCCCATGCGCTACTGCGATTCACTGCACCCGTTCAGCCGCCGCCTGACCCGCGAAGTCGTCGTGGGCGACCCCTCCCGGGGCGGGGTGATCCTCGGTGGAACCCATCCCGTGGTCGTCCAGTCGATGATCACCTGCGACACCATGGACACCGCGGCTTGCGTCCGCGAATCCCTTGATCTCGTGCGGGTGGGATGCCAGATCGTCCGCATCACCGCCCCGACGGTGAAGGACGCCGCCAACCTCGAACACATCGTCGCCGGCCTCCGAGCCCACGACTGTTGGGTCCCCATCGTCGCCGATATTCATTTCAAGCCGGAAGCCGCGCTGGAAGCCGTGAAGTGGGTCGAGAAAATCCGGGTCAATCCGGGCAATTACGCCGACAAAAAGAAGTTCGCGGTGAAGGAGTACACCGACGACGCCTACGCCTCCGAGGTCCGGCGTATGGAGGAGGCGTTCGTCCCCCTGGTGGAACAGTGCAAGCGCCTGAAGCGCGCGATGCGCATCGGAACGAATCACGGATCGCTCAGCGACCGCATCATGAACCGCTGGGGCGATTCGCCGGCAGGCATGGTGGAAAGCGCCCTTGAATTCGCCCGGGTCTGCCGGCGCCTCGACTTCCATCAGTTCGTGTTCTCGATGAAGGCGTCCAATCCCAAGATCATGATCGAGTGCTACCGCCTCCTCGTGGCGCGCCTCGCCGATCTGGGTCCCGACTGGAATTACCCCGTCCACCTCGGCGTGACCGAGGCCGGCGAAGGCGAGGACGGCCGCATCAAATCGGCCATTGGGATCGGTTCGCTCCTCTGCGACGGCCTCGGCGACACCATCCGCGTCAGCCTCACGGAGGATAGCCCCCGGGAGATTCCTGTTTGTCGCGACCTTCTCGCCCAGATTCCCTCGCTGACCTCCCAGGACCCCGCGCTCGCCCCGTGCCTTCGGTCCGATTCCCTTCCTTTTGATCCCTTCACCTACACTCGGCGTGATTCGGTCGCGTCCGAGTTGGCGCCGAACATGACGGGCGGCGGTGAGAACGTCGTCCGCGTGGTCGTCACCCGCGCCACGTGGGACAAAGTGGCTCCTAGGATTTCCGCCCGCGCGGACGTCCGCCCTGAAGCGGTCTACGAGGATCTGAACGTCCAGGAGGTGGATCCCCGCGAGAAGTTTTCCGTCGCCTGCGACACCCAGTGGGTCACCGTCCGCGATGATCTCCCGGTCCCGGCCATCACCGCCTTCCGGCTCCTCGCGGATCGGTTGAAACGTCTGGGTCGACGCAACCCGATCCTTCTCAAGGATCGCCTCGTCTTTGGATCGGCGCCCCTCTCCCCCGACGTCGCCCTGCTGCGGGCTTCCGCGGTGCTTGGCTCGCTCCTCGCCGACGGCATCGGCGACGCCATCCTCGTGCGCGGTGAGTCCGGCGCCGGCCAGTCGCTCCGGCTCGCCTTCAACATCCTTCAGGCGGCCGGCTGCAGGAGTTTCAAGACCGATTATGTCGCGTGCCCGAGTTGCGGCCGGACGCTGTTCAACCTCCAGACCGTGACCGCCCGCATCAAGGCGCGGACCGATCACCTCAAGGGCGTGAAGATCGCCATCATGGGGTGCATCGTGAACGGGCCCGGTGAAATGGCGGACGCCGACTTCGGATACGTCGGGGGCGCCCCTGGGAAGATCAACCTTTACGTCGGCAAGACCGCCGTGAAATTCAACATTCCCGAAGGCGAAGCCGTTGATCTCCTCGTTGATCTGATCCGCGACCACGGGAAATGGGTGGAGCCTGGTTCTGGTCAGGAGCCCATCGACGGTTCCGAGGCTCCGACCGAGCCCGACTCGGCGGTCGTGGCGGGTGGGTAGCGCCGGCTTTCAGCCGGCTCCCCCTTTCCCATCCACCGAGCCGACTGGAAAGTCGGCGGTACAGCGCTCGGGGTCTTTCCCGGATATGTCCCGCCGGCTCTCTTGCCGGCTCTGGGGATTGGCTTTTTTCCCGAGCCCACCGATCGCTTTCGGCCTTCTCTGTGCCGGGACTGAAGTTTTAACCAACCCAGGAAATGGGCCTGTCATCGAAGGCGTCACCTCGATTCGTTCGCGAGAAATCCCCGCGCAACCCCGTAGGGGTGGCCGGTCTATAGCAACGATCGGCCGCATATGAATCCAAGCTCCGTAGGAGCGGCCCTCGGAGAGCGAGTTGCGGGCTTCGAAGGTCCTGGACCGATGTCGGAAGTGTCATCCGTTGGGCCGCCCCGACGGGGCTTGCGAACCATTTCGGGTCGCCGGCTATAGACAGGCCGGTCCTACGGACCTTGGTTCGGAGATTAGGTTCGGCGAACGAAGAGGTGTCGCCTCCAAGGGACGTAAGACATGTGGCGCCGGCCTCCTTTGGGCTCCAAAAGCTGGCCAATCTCAAGGGCCGGCTTTCAGCCGGCTCCCTTTCCCCGTCCACCGCGGAGCCGACTGAAAAGTCGGCGCTCCAGCGCTCGGGGTCCTTCCCGGATATGTCCCGCCGGCTTTCAGCCGGCTCCCTCTTCCCCCCCCCTTCCCCTGAGCCGACTGGAAAGTCGGCGGTACAACGCTCGTGGTCCTTCCCGGGTGTGTCCCGCCGGCCTTCAGCCGGCTCCCTCTTCCCCTCCTTCCCCTGAGCCGACTGGAAAGTCGGCGGTACAACGCTCGTGGTCCTTCCCGGGTGTGTCCCGCCGGCTTTCTTGCCGGCTCCCTCTTCCCCCCTCCCCTGAGCCGACTGGCGCGGCCGCTCGTGGTCCTTCCCGGGTGTGTCCCGCCGGCCTTCAGCCGGCTCCCTCTCCCCTCCTTCCCCTGAGCCGACTGGAAAGTCGGCGGTACAGCGCTCGTCGGCGGTACTCGGACATGGAAAGAACGGCCGGGTTCGGATCCCGGCCGTTCGACTTTCCTGGCTGACCTTCCCTCCGATCGCCGTCAATCGGTGACGGCGATCTTGCGCGGTTTCAACTCCTCGCGCCTGGCCAGGTGGAGCGTCAGCACACCGTTCTCCACTCGGGCCGTGATTTGGTCGGTGTCGATCCCCGGATCGAGTTCGAACACCCTGCGGTATCCGTTCGTGGACGATTCGCGGTAGTGAGTCGTCTCGGGGGTGTCCAGGGACTTCCGTCCCACCAACGTGAGTTCGTTCTTGTCCAAGTAGATCTCAAGGCTCTCCCGATTCACGCCGGGCATGTCGGCCTCGAGGGTATACCCTTGCGGAGTCTGGTGGATGTTCACTTCCGGAAGTAGGTACTGAACCCGCTCTCCCCGGGCCTCGCTCTTCGTCTCAGTCAGCATGCAGTGGTTCATGATCGATGGGTGTTGGAATTGGGTTGGATTGGTTCTGGTTTGCGCGTGGCTGCGATCCGATCGCCTCACCTCACTCGGCTCCGACGGCGATCTGCTTCGGCCGGGCCTGGGGCGAGATCGGAAGGGTCACGGTGAGAATGCCGTCCTTGTAGGCCGCCCGCACCTTGTCCGATTCCACCCCCTTGGGCAGAGCCACCGACCGTTGGAATCGGCCTTCGAAACGTTCGGTCCGGTATCCGGTCGCCTTCTGGCGGTTCTCTTCGAATTTCCGCTCACCGGAGACCGAGAGCACACCGTCGTTGAGCGCGATCTCGAACGCCTCCCGCTTCATGCCGGGAGCTTCGAGCCGCACCACCAGGTTCTCCTTGTCCTCGTAGAGATCCAACGAGGGGACCCATTCATTGAAGACCTGGGGTCCGAAGCCCGATCCAGGTGTCTCCAGAAGCCGGGCCACTTCCTCCCGCAACCGGTGCATCGAAGAGAGGGGCGACCGATGCCAGAGGACTCGAGGTTGGATGATATTCATGAGTGTCATAGGTGTAGTCTTTCGTTGCTGTCGCGAACCCTAGGAAGCTTGCGCTATGCCAACTCCGGACGCCCTGGGGATCCCGGGATCACACCGGCCCACAACGCACGTATTTACAATCAGTTACACCCATGGATACCACCCAGCATCAAGTCACCCCAACTGTGCCATAGAGACCCTTGTGCGCTTTGTGAATTACAGGTGTGCCGTTATGGCTCGTTTTGACACACGACATTCCGCCGTGGGGTCTGGCGGGAATCAAACTCCTGGGGTGAGGAAACCCCGGAGTGGGGACGCTTCTCTGGAGCGGCGACTTTCTAGTCGGCCTTGGGCGGCCGGAAGCCGGAGGCCGGTTGGAAAACCGGCGATACCAATCCTCGCTAGGCCGGCGGCTTCTTCCTGGCGATGCCGGATGATGGGCTGGCCCTCACCTCGCACCACGGCGGCGGTCACGGTCACCGCTTCGATGTCGCGGGAACCGGGAATCTCGAACATCTGCTCCAGCATGAGCTTCTCCAGGATCCCTCTCAGCGCCCTGGCTCCGGTCCCCTTCTTCATCGCCTGGGCGGCGATTTCCCGGACGGCATCCGGAGTGAAGGTCAGCTCGACGTCGTCCATGGCCATCAGTTTCGCGAACTGCTTGGTCAGGGCATTCCTGGGCTCCGTGAGGATGGAGGACAACTCCTCCTCCTTGAGGGGTTCGAGGACGCTGGTGATCGGGAGCCGGCCGATGAACTCGGGAATGAAGCCGTAGCCGAGGAGGTCCTCCGGTTCCACCCGCTCCATCCATTCCTGTTCCTTCTCGGGGATTGGCTGCTCGGGGGCTCCGGTGGATTCCTGGGCCGCGAAACCGAGCACCCTTCGGCCGAGCCTCCGCTGGATGATGCGATCGATCCCGACGAACGCGCCGCCGCAGATAAAAAGGATCCCTGTGGTGTCGATGCGGATGTATTCCTGCTGGGGATGCTTGCGGCCCCCCTGCGGCGGGACGTTGCACACCGTTCCCTCGAGGATCTTCAACAGCGCCTGCTGGACGCCTTCCCCGGAGACGTCCCGCGTGATGGAGACGTTCTCGGTCTTGCGGGCGATCTTGTCGATTTCGTCGATGTAGATGATCCCCATCTGCGCCCTGCGGACGTCGTAATCCGAATTCTGCAGGAGGCGCAGGACGATGTTCTCGACATCCTCCCCGACATAGCCCGCCTCGGTCAGCGTGGTGGCGTCGGCGATCGCGAACGGGACATCCAGCAGCTTCGCCAGGGTGCGGGCGAGCAGGGTTTTTCCGGAGCCGGTGGGGCCGATGAGCAGGACGTTGCTCTTTTCCAACTCCACTTCATCCGAACCCGCGGGACCCCCGAGGGGCGCCTTTTCCTTCACGCCATCCTTCCCCGGGACGGCCGGTGGATTCGCTACGATTCGCTTGTAATGGTTGTGGACCGCCACAGCCAGGGTTCGCTTGGCCTGGTCCTGACCGATGCAGTACTGGTCGAGGTGCCGTTTGATATCGGCGGGCTTGGGGACGGTGAAGCGCGGCGCCGGTTTGCGGTCGTCGACCTGCAGTTCCTTTTCCAGCACCTGCCGGCAGACCCCGACGCAGGCGTCGCAGATGTACACCCCGGGTCCCGCGATCAGCTTCTTGACCTCCGCGTGGGATTTCCCGCAGAAGCTGCACATCGTGAGTTGGGTGGGTCTGGCCACGAGGTTCAGGGGGTGGTGGTTTTGGTCGCCTCGTCGGTGATTTCCTTGCGGGACTTCACCACCCCGTCAACGAGGCCGTAATCCTTGGCTTCCCCGGCGGACATGAACCGGTCGCGATCCGTGTCCCGGCCGATCTGCTCGAGGGTAAGGCCCGTGTGGTGGGCGAGGATTTCATTGAGCCGATCCTTGAGGCGCAGGATTTCCTTAGCCTGGATGCTGATATCGCTGGCCTGTCCCTGCACACCGCCCCAGGGCTGGTGGATCATGATCCGCGCGTTCGGGAGACCATACCGCTTGCCCTTCGTCCCCGCCGCCAGGAGCACCGCGCCCATGCTGGCCGCCTGTCCGATGCAGTAGGTGTTCACGTCGCAGGTCAGGAACTGCATCGTGTCGTAGATGGCCAACCCCGCCGTGACACTTCCTCCAGGGGAATTGATGTAGAGGTGGATGTCCTTCTTCGGGTCGGTCATCTGAAGGAACAGCAATTGGGCGATGATCACGTTGGCGACCATGTCATCGACGGGCGTCCCGAGGAACACGATGCGGTCGACCAGGAGCCTGGAGTAGATGTCATAACCCCGCTCGCCTCGTCCGGTCTGCTCGACCACATAGGGGATCAACAGTCCCCCCTCATTCTTCGCGTTCATCTCGCGCGAACCTAAGGGGCGTCCCATGGAGCGTCAAGGAACCCCCTGGGTCGCCTCATCCAATAAAGGACCAATCGTACGGCTTTCGCATAGGTCGACTCAGCATCGCCGCCGCGTCCGGGTCGCCCACGATCTCCTCCGCGTCCGGATTCCAGCGGATCTTCCGGCCCAATCGCAGGCTGATCACTCCCAGATGCGCGACGCTGATCGAGCGATGCCCGATCTCGACGTCGCAGATCGGATCCTTCCGGGAACGGACGCATTCGAAGAAGTTGCCCATGTGGTTGTCCGACTTGTAGAGCCGCGTGGCCGTCGCTTCCAATGGGGTCTCGATCAACTCCTGCCTACTGGCGCGGATCTCGCCTCGGCTCACGTAAACCCAGCCTTCGGATCCGAGGAACTGGACGCCGTTGGGTGTCGTCTTGCCCCCGCCGACCACGCCGCGTTCGTGCGGCGTGCTCTCATCGAGCAAGGTCATGGTCACACCATTCGCGTACCGGCACTCGACCCGATACTTGGAGGCCGTTTCGTAACCTTCCGGAATCATGTCCACCAGCGAACGGCCGTCGAACTCGACCGGGCCCGACCGTTCGGTTCCGTTGCCCCATTGCGCGATGTCATTGTGGTGGGCGCCCCAATCCGTCATCTGCCCGCCCGAGAACTGGTACCACCACCGGAAGTTTCCATGGGCATTCTTCCCGCGGTAAGGCGTGACCGGCGTCTGTCCCAGGTAGAAGTCCCAGTCCATTTCCGGCGGAACGGGCAATTGGGGAAAGGGACCCTCCCTCGGCCCGGTGGGCAAACCCACGAGGATGTGCTCGAGTTTGCCGATCCGCCCGTTCCGGACCAGTTCGCAGGCGAGCCGGAACTTGCGATCGCTGCGCTGCTGGCTTCCGACCTGGAGCACGGTCCGGGCTCCCCGGATCTCTTTCACCAAGCGCTTGCCCTCGTCGATCGTGAGGGTCAGGGGCTTTTCGCTGTAGATGTCCTTGCCCGCCCGCGCCGCCGCGACGTTCACCAGCGTGTGCCAGTGGTCGGGCGTGCCGTTGATGATGACGTGGACGTCGTCGCGCTCGAGGAGCTTCCTGAAATCCTTGTACTGATGTTCGGCCTTGAACTGAGCCTTGGCCTCGCTCGCGTGTTTGTCGTCGACATCGGCCACCGCGACGACGGTCCCGAAGTTCTTGGCCCAATTGCAGTCCCCGCGCCCCTGCCCGCCGCATCCGATCAGGCCGATGCCCGGCCGGTCGTTGGGACCGAGCGGCTTCGGCGAAGCCGCCAGGCTGCGCTGCTGTTCGAAGTACCAGAGGGGAAGCCCGGCCGCGGCCGCCGTGGCCTTGAGAAAGCGGCGCCTCGGGAGATGAGTCTGGAAGGGGTTCATGGACCCCAGGAGTTCAAGGCGCTGGCTTCGGGCCGTCAATCCGCGAGTTCGCCCAACGCCGGGCGACACGCCGTCCCAACTCGATACCCGGCCGTTCCACGAGACGATGGAGGACGATCGCCAGCGGGTAGGTGACGGCGAGCACGATGACAAGAAGCACACCGACGCGGGTCCGGCCGGTCATCGCTTCGAACCAGGCCTGTCGCAGGAGCCAGCCACCGGCCACCGGGATCACGAGACTGTGGAACAGGTAGACCGAGTAGGACGCGTCGGCGAGAAAGCCCATGGCCCGATTGCCGAGCGCCCGGGCGAGCCACAGCTTCCCGGCCCGCGACCGGCGCGCCGGTTCTCCCTCCGGCGCCACCAGATGGAACGTGAGCGCGGCCACGACGACGATGTGCCAGGAGCTGAGAGCCGCCACGACGAGCGCCAGCACCAGGTCCCTCACGCCGCGCCCCGGCGACGAGCGATAGGTCCGGTTCACTTCGGCCACGATCATGCCGACCAGGAACACCGGCATCTTGAGCAACAACAGGGACGGCAATGGATAGATCAGCATCGTCCCCGGCATGGCTCCCTGAAGCCTCTGCGCCACCTCACGGATCCCCAGCGCGATCAGAACCGCCCCCCAGGCTAGGGGCGCCGCCCCCCAACGCCTCAACGCCATCAGCGCCCAGGGAAACACGGCGTAGAACTGCATCTCCAACGAGAGACTCCAATCGCCCGTGAACGAAGACGCCGCGTACCTCGGCATCAACCCGAACAGGAAGGTCAGTCGAAGCACCCAATTCACCGGTCCGGCATCCCAGTTCGACGGATCGAAGACCGGCTGTCCGGCCCAGCGATCCGGGTTGGCCGATTGAAGCGCCTTGAACCCGTCGGCGAGGGTTTCCCAGTTCAGGAACATCAGCGCGAGAACCAGGTAGTAGATCGGAACGATCCGGAAGAACCGCCTGATCCAGAACTCGGTCGCCGCCTCCTGATTCCATTCCCACCCCGCCCCGACCCTTCGGGTCCACTGGTGCACCATCAAGTACCCCGACACGAACATGAACACGTCGACCGCGATCACCGGCTCTGGGAACTTGGCCCAGACCCAGCCCCCAAAGATCATGCAGTGACCGACGACCACCCACAGCGCCGCCAGGCCTCGGACGCCGTCCAAGAAACCCGAGATGCCCGGGCTCGCCCGCGGCTGGCTTCTTGGTCGACTCCTTCTCCTTCGCCATGGGCCCAAGGCTGAACCGACGTCCGCCATTGCCAACCCTGGAAAACGACCGGCTGGAGCGGCGGTTTATCCGCCGCCTCTCCTAGACCGGAACACCCCTCGGATTCGACGCGTCAGGCGCCACTCCCGGTCGGAATCCGCCGGGTTTGACTTGATCCATGTCAAGGTGCTGTTTCCGGCAACCGTCGCAGTATAGGCCACGGTCCCCGCCGATGGCGTTCGCCACAATTCGGCCGCCTCCGTGCGACACTCCGGTTACCGTTGGACCGAATCCACCGGACCAACCCGAACCGGAACGGACTCCAGGGCGTTTCCGCCGTAGATCGCCGTCCCTGGCCTAGTTGTCGCGGTCGCAGGCGCCAGGCCCCGGCATCGATCGCCCATCGCCGATAGCCCATGAAAGCCCGAACCTTCCTTCCCCTTCTCCTCGCCGCCCTCC
>CALNYA010000036.1:0-60589 GCA_942490575.1 uncultured Verrucomicrobiota bacterium | reverse complement strand
CGCGCGTCGAGCAGAAGCTCGGCCCCGACGAGCTGCGCCGCATCGACGTCGTGCACCAGGAGAGCCGGCTGCTCGAGTGGATGACGGTCGAGCAGCACCTGATCTACGTTGCGTCGTTCTACGGGACCTGGGACCAGGACCGGCAGGTGCGGCTGACCGAGGGGCTCGAGCTCGACACCGAGGCGCGCGTCGCGACGCTCTCGCCCGGCAACCTGCAGAAGCTCAGCATCTTGCTCGCGGTCTGCCACCGGCCGGAGCTCCTGCTGCTCGACGAGCCGGTGAGCGCGCTCGACCCGCTCGCGCGCGAGCGCCTGCTCGCCTTCCTGCTCGAGCTCGTGCACGAGGACACGTCTCGACCCCGATCGATCTCTCCGCACGTCTGCGCGACGTCGAGCGCGTGGTCGACTGGATCGTGTGCCTCGAAGAGGGCCGGCTGGTCGTGAACGAGCCGCTCGACGACCTGAAGGAGCGCCACCGGGCTGGCGCGTCGTCTCTCCAACGGCGGCCTGCCCGCGCGCTTCGCCGAGGACTGGGTGCGCCTTCAAGGGGCGACCGCCGACAAGCGACGCTGCTCGTGCGCGGCGACGCCGCGAACCGTGCCGAGTTCGAGCGCCGCCACCACGCCGTGGTCGTCGAGGAGCCGCTCAACCTCGAGCGCGTGTTCCCGCTGCTGGTCGAGGAGGCGCGCTCGTGAACGCCACCTACGCCTTCGCGCGGCTGCTCTGGCGGCCGGCGACGTTCTGGTCGTTGCTCGTGCTCCTGGGCTTCGGTCTCAGTCTGGTGTGGGTGCACCATCTCCTCTCGTCGAGCCTGCCCTACTTCGCCGATTCCAGTCAACCTCGAGCCCTTCGCTCGTGATGACCTACACCGTCAACGATCCTCACCTCTGTTCGCCGGCATGCTCGTCGGTGATTGCCTGAAGTCCCTCGAGCACTGCCCGGTCTCGTTCACCCTGCCCGGGCTGCGGCCTGGATGGCGACGCGCCACGGCGTTCTGTGCGGTCGGTTTCGGCCTGCTGGGGGCGTTTCAGACCGCCTGGATGGCCTGGAGCGCGCTCGTCTTCGGCTGCCTGAGCGCGTTCTGGTTCGCGCTCGGTCTGCTGCTGTTCGACCCCGGTCTCCCGCGGGTCGTGACCCGTAGCGCGCTGGTGCTCGCGATCGTCAGCTTCCTGGCCTTGGATTGGATCTGGGTGTTGCTGGCCGTTCCCGCCGCAGAGCACGCCGGTGACGCGGCTCCTCCGGCAGGGCACACCCCCATGCTCGAGCTCACATCCGTCGCCCGGTGGCCGTTCGCGGCTCTCGCGGTCGTCGGGGACGATCGCCGCGATCCGCCTTCGTTTCAATGCCTCGGGAGCGCGTGCTCGCGCGCTGCTCCCGAGCTGGGCGCTGCCGATGGGCATGCGGCCGCGCTCGCGCACCGCGACATGCTCGCCGCGCGCGATGGCGCGCGTCGCGGCCGGACGACGCAGCTCGCCGGGCTGGAACACGTCGAGCCGGTACCAGTGATTGCCGCACTGGGTTTCCGCCCCCGGCAGTCGATCACGTCGCTGACCGGCTGACACAGCTCCAGGGGGCGGAGTTCCGTCGGGCGCCGTCGCCGGGAGCTGGATCGGCCGGCCTTCCGGAACAAAGGGAATCCCAGGTGCAGCCCAGCACCAGAGCAGCGAGCGCACACAGAACGAAGCCAGACGATCGAAGCAAGACGCAACCCCCAAATCAGACAGTGAGATGCCGGAGTCTAGCTGCGACTCCGGGCGTGGTAGACTCGGCCGGACCCTCTTTCGGAGGTGGCGTGGGCCAGGACGTCGAGGTCATCCTGCTCAAGCAGCTCGCGAGTTGCCTCCGCATCCCGATCGCCCTGATCGCGCCGGACGGAGCCCTGCTGTACTTCAACGAGCCGGCCGAGGAGGTCTTCGGACTCCGCTTCGAGGAGGTCGGCACAATGGACGCACGAGCATTGCCATGCGCATCATCCAGCCGAGCGACGCGCGTCCACGTCCCGCTGAAGCGCGAAGAGCGGCCTCTGATGCCAGCGCTGGACCGACGCGTCCCGACCCACGCCGCATAGGTCACCTGCGCACCGTCACCGAGGGGCTGGAGCGAGGTCGAGGTCCGACCGCCATTCCGCTCGTGGTCGCCATCGGCGAGCGCTTCCTCGGCGGACTCAGCCTGTTCTGGCGCACGGGATCCCGGATGGGCGATGTCAGTTGCTTTCCGACCCGACGCCGCAGGCGCAGTCCAGCCGGGCCCGGACGATCCACATGCCGTCGAGATGATCCTGACCCGGGGTCTGGCCTCGACTCTCGTGGCACCCGTCTTCCTGATCGATGCCGCAGGCCCCTCTGCTGTACTTCAACCCGGCGCGCCGAAGCGATCATGGGCCGGCCGCTCGCCGGGCCGACGAGGAGGCGCCCAACGGATCAGCTGTACGAGGCGCTTCGAGCCCCGCGACGAGACCGGACTCCGATCGCGCCCGAGGAGCATCCCACTGGCCATGCCGAGGCCCGTACGCGTTGCGAGCCGATCCACCAGCTCACCTGGATCCGCGGCCTCGACGGTCAGAAGCCCAGATCGCGATCACCGCGGTGCCTCCTGATCGCCAGAGCGATCGACTCGTGGGCGCCTTCTGGGTCTTCTGGGAGGCGAAGCCTTGATGCACCGGAGAGAAAACCTTGAAGATCCGCTTCTGGGGCACGCGGCTCGCTGGCGACCCCGGGCCGGGCCGATCCGTTACCCTACGGGTGGCAACACCTCGTGCGTGGCGGTGGAGAAGCGGACGATGGCGCTGCTCGTGCTGGACGCGGGAATCCGGGATCCGTCCACTCGGCGAGGCGATCGAGCGAGGGCTCAGAACGACTCGACATCCTGCTCACCACCTCCCTGGATCACATCCAGGGCCTGGGCTTCTTCGACCCGCTCTTCTGGCCCGAGCTCGGGGTGCACCTCTGGGGTCCGTCCTCGACCACCCAGGGCCTGCGGGAGCGGTTGAGCCACTATCTGTCCCCGCCCTGTTTCCGGTCGGCTCGCCGATCACCGTGCTCGCTGACCCTGCACGACGTCATCTCCGAGCCCAAGTTCCAGATCGGACGAGTCGAGATCAACGCCGGGCTCGTGTGCCATCCGGGCCCGACGGTGGGCTACCGGATCCACGCGGACGACGCGACGCTGGTGTACATGCCCGACCACGAGCCCTTCCTCGGCGACGACTACCGCGAGACCGAGGCGGCCTGGATTCCCGGCGTCTCGCTCGCCCACGGAGCCGACCTCCTGATCCACGACGCCGCAGTTCTCGGCGGAGGAGTATCCGCTCTACGTGGGCTGGGGACACAGCTCCATCGACCAGACCCCTCGCGTTCGCCGCGCGCGGCCGAGTGGCCCAGCTCGTCCCCTTTCACCACGACCCGTCTCACTCCGACGAGATCCTCGGCAACCTGTACGAAAGGGCGGTGCGTGCTCCAGGAAGCTGCCCCTTCGAGCTCCGCCGGCAGAGGAAGGTGCGGTGATGGTCGCGATCACGGCGCCCCCCATGCTCACTGAGCCCTTCATGCAGCGGGCGCTCCTGGGCGCCCTGATCCTCGCGCCCTTGTGCGCCCTTCTCGGGGTCTTCGTCACGGCCCGCCGCATGGCGTTCTTCAGCGACACCGTGGCGCACGCTTCGCTCGCCGGCACCGCGGCGGCGTTCCTGATCGGGCTCAGCGAACCCACCGCCGGCATGATTGTGGTCAGCCTGATGGTGGCTGGCGCCATCCTCTGGCTCCGCGAAAAGACGGGGCTCTACCACGACACGATCATGGCGCTTCTCCTCACGGGTTCCGTGGCTGTCGGCACCGTCATCCTCAGCCGTCTCCACGGGTTTCGCGGGGAACTGCACCGGGTCCTTTTCGGGGATGTCCTCGCCGTGGGCCCAACCGAACTCTGGCTCGCCGGCAGCCTCCTTCTGGTCGTCATCCTCAGCGGCGCCTGGTTTCTCAGCCCGCTCTCCCTGATCACCACCAGCGAAGACCTGGCCCACGTCAGCGGCATCTCCGTCCGGGCCTGCAACTACGGTTTCATCCTCGTCCTGACCCTGACCGTCACGGTGAGCATCCGGTTGGTCGGCATCCTGCTCGTTGGCGCGCTTCTCGTCATTCCGCCCGCCGCCGCCCGTCTGGTAAGCCGGAATCTGCGACAGGAGATCTGGATCGCCGTCCTCTTCGGCATGGTCGCGGGAGTTGGCGGCGTGGTGGTGTCGTACGCCGCCGACGTCCCCTGCGGCCCCGCCATCGTGTTGGTCAGCATCGGCCTCTTCCTTGTCGCGCTGGCGACCGGACGACTGCTCGGCGGGGCCCGCGGGCACTCTCAATCCGTCGCATGAAAACGCACGCGGGCTGCAACCATCACCGCCCCGAGCTCGGCGATCTGACGGACCGCCTCCGGCGCGGAGCCCGCCGCATCACCGGTCCGCGCCAGGCGATCCTTCGGATTCTCCAGGCCCATCCGCGGCCGATGACGAACAAGGAGATCTTCGAGGCGCTGCCTCCCGGGGAGTGCGACCTCGCCACCGTCTACCGCTCCCTCCATCTCCTCGAGGACATGGGGTTGGTGGAACGCTTCGATTTCGGCGACGGCACCGCGCGGTTCGAGATGGCGCGCCCGGGTCACCACGGGCATCACCATCACCTCGTCTGCACCGAGTGCCGGACCATCCACCCGATCGAGGACTGCCTCGCGCTGGAATGGGAGGCGAAGATCGCGCGCGAAAGCGGATTCCAGATGGTGACCCACAAGCTCGAGTTCTTCGGCCTGTGTCCGCAGTGCCAGAAGCGCGGAGGGCGCGAGCAGGCCGCCGCCCGTCGTCCCGCTCGGCCCCAATCGACACCGACGACACCGACGACACCGCGGTCGTCGGCTCCGTTGAAAACCTCGACGCCGAAGGCGAAGTCGATTCCGGGGGCTTGAATTCCGGTGCCGGCGGTCGGCGGTCGGCGACGCGGACCTCCGGGAGACCTCGTCAAAAAATGGGACCGCACCCTCGCGGATGCGGCCCAAGTCTTTGACTTATTTGGGTACTACTCTGGTCTAGTTGGTGCTTCAACCCGGTCCCGCATCGCCCCCCGCCCAATCCCCGAGGCGGATGGCTTCCCGGACTTTTCGACGTTCGTACCGGTGTTTGTGAGCCTTCTGGGAACGGCTCTCGATGTTTTTGACGTGATGCCGATGGTGTTGGACCACTTCCACGATCTGTTCGTTGGACTTAGCCATGTTCACTCTGCGTCGTTGAGGGACCTGACCTGAAGATGCCAGGCTCCGGTGGGTGGAAAACGAAACCGATTTCACGCCCGGGGAGGGCCTCGGTCTCGCTTAAACCGTCTTTGAGGTATGAACTCATAGACGAACTTCATGGCCCTATTAGTCCCGGACCGCGGGTTTTTCAACCCCTTTTTTTCTGGAACGTCACCCGACCCTCACCGACGACACCCAATCGCCTCGAACCCCGACCACCGATTTTCCACTTCCGCCGGCGCCCCCGGCTCCGCAAGGCTCGGCGGGACGCGCGACTCGACAACCGAACCGCCCGCCATTCATCGAACGCCCATGACCGATCCCACCCTCGACCTCAGTCGCTTCGCACCGTCCCATGAGTTCTTCGTCGGCATCGATTCGGACGGTTGCGTCTTCGACTCGATGGAGATCAAGCACAAGGAGTGCTTCGTCCCGATGTTCATCAAACATTTCGGCCTCCAGCCCGTTTCCAAGTACGCCCGCGAGGTCTGGGAGTTCGTGAACCTCTACTCCAAGTCCCGCGGCATCAATCGCTACCCCGCCCTCTCCAACGCGTTCAACCTCCTCGCCGACCGTCCCGAGGTCCAGGCCCGCGGCGTGTCCGTCCCGACCTCGGACGAACTCGACGCCTGGATGGCCCGCGAAACCAAACACACGCTCTCCACCCTCAAGGCCGAAATCCAGGAACGCGGCAACACCGAACTCCAGACGATCCTCGACTGGTCCCTCGCCGTCGACGCCCAGATCCAGGACATCGTCCACGGAGTTCCTCCGTTTCCCGGAGTCCGGGAATGCCTTCAGCAACTGGCCGGGCGCGCGGACGCCATGGTCATCTCCCAGACCCCGGGCGCCGCCCTCCTTCGCGAATGGTCCGAGCACCACCTCGACCAATTCGTCGCCCTCATCGCGGGGCAGGAAATGGGCTCCAAGAAGGACCACCTGCGGCTGGGAGCCCGGGAGAAATACCAACCCCACCACATCCTCATGATCGGGGATGCGCCCGGCGACTTCACCGCCGCCAAGACGAACAACGCCCTCTTCTATCCGATCACACCCGGCCGCGAAGACGCTTCCTGGCAGCGACTCCTCGGCGAAAGCCTCGAGGTGTTTTTCGGTGGCCAATACGCCGGAGACTACGAAGCCGGGCTCGTCCGCGAGTTCAACGCGTCCCTCCCCGAGAATCCGTCGTGGTAGCGACGCGCCTTCCTTGAACGCGCCCCGAATCCCCGGTACGGCGGGAGATCCTCCCCGCTCCCCCGCCGCATCGGCGCGCGCCATCCCGGTCCGGATTCTCGTCGGCCTCCTTGTCTACACGGCGGTCTTGTTCGCCCTCCGCCTGGGCGGGCCCTCCAACCTCACCGACAACGACCAGGAACGCCCGGCGTCGTACGTGCTCGACGCCCTCGTCAACGGGAACTGGGTCGTCCAACGGGATTGGACCGGCGATATCACCTCCAAACCTCCCGCCTACACCTGGCTCGCCGCGCTGACATCCCTGGTCTCCGGCGGCCCCAGCCTCGCGGCGCTCTACCTTCCCTGCGCTCTCGCCCTGTTCGGATCAGCGGCGCTGATCGCTTGGGAAGCCTTCCGACATCTCGGCCCCCGGGCCGCCCTGCTCTCGGGGGTCTTCCTCCTGGCCAATCCCCTGTCGGCCAAGCTTGTCGCCCTCGCCCGAACCGATCCGCTCTTCACCTTCACCGTGACCCTCACCGCGGTCCTCGCATTCCGCGCATGGAAGGCCGGATCGGGCTGGACCGGCGCCTGGCTCGCCGCCGCCCTCGCGACGCTGACCAAAGGCCCGCTCGGACTCTTCCTCGGTTTCGCCGGACTCCTCGCCTGGTTCTGGGAACGGCGGCGAGGCGCCCGATCGCCTCTCGGGCGGGGCCACTCGACTGGATTCCTCCTCTGGGTTCTGATCTGCGGCGGTTGGTTTTTTCTCGCCTGGATGTCGGCCGGTGACGCGCTCGTTCGCAAGATGCTCGGAGCCGAACTCGTCCAGCACGCCCTCGGCGAGCCCGGCACTCTTCCCGGTACCGGACTCGTCCTGGCGCCCGCGTACTACCTGAGCCGCTTCATCCCCTGGAGTCTCCTGAGTCTCGCCGGGTTGTGGATGGCCTTTCGCCGCCCCGAATCCGACAACACCGCCCGCCAGCTTCAACGTTTCGCCGCCTCCTGGCTGATCGTGGGGTTGGTCGTTTTCGGCCTCGCGGGTCATCAGCGCGGAGATCTCATCGCCCCGCTGATGCCCGCCGGCGCCCTCCTC
The DNA here is from genome assembly GCA_942490575.1 of uncultured Verrucomicrobiota bacterium. Taxonomy (GTDB): domain Bacteria; phylum Verrucomicrobiota; class Verrucomicrobiia; order Limisphaerales; family CAIMTB01; genus CAIMTB01. The sequence goes on along the minus strand of CALNYA010000036.1, from coordinate 53,065 downwards.
GCGGCCATCCCGACCGCCCGCTGGACCGCCGCGTGGACCTGGCCGCGGCTGGCCGCGACCTGCGCGCTGGTCGCCCTCGCAATCGGCGTCGCCGCCCAGATCCAGCACACCGGCCGGAACGCCCACGTCTTCCGCGAAACCGCCGCCCTTTCCAGGGTTCCCGCCGACTTTGTCCGGAACGGCGGCAATCCGGATACCCTCCGTCACACCGACAGCCCGTACGCGCTCCAGTTTTTCTTTGGCACCATGCACCCCGCCCTCTCCTGGGAGGACGCAGCCCGGCATCTCCGGGCGGTTCCGGGGAGCTCCGTCGCCGTCGCGGACCGCGCCGCGCTGGAGCGGGTGCTGGGCTCGGAGGCCTCCAGGCTTCGACGCCTCGTCACGTGGCCCTCTGACGCGCCTCAACTCGGCGAGATCGTCGTCCTCGATTCCAAGGGTGACGCTCGCTAGCCCGCACGCAGCCCCTTGTCGCGCCGGCTTTCTAGCCGGCTCCCTCGCCCCCTTCCCCGATGCCGACTGGAAAGTCGGCGCTACGGGGCTCCCGCCGACGATGCCGACTGGAAAGTCGGCGCTACGGGGCTCCCGCCGACGCGGCTTGGGAAGTGTCTCGAAGCCCACCCTCCGGCGTGCGTTTGACACGCCTCTTCCACTCCCTATGCTCGCCGGCCCTATGAATCGGAGTCCGCATGTCGCGGTGGTCGGCGCAACCGGCGCCGTTGGTGTCGAGATGTTGAAGACGCTGGAAAAGCGCCATTTTCCCGTCGGCAAGCTCACGTTGCTCGCGTCGGCCCGGTCGGCGGGCAAAACCCTGACCTTCGCGGGCGCCGAGCACACCATCCGCGAATTGACGCCGGAATCCTTCGCCGGGATCGACATCGCGCTCTTCAGCGCCGGAGGGGATATCTCCCGGAAATTCGCGCCACTCGCGGCCAAGGCCGGATGTGTCGTCATCGACAACTCCAGCGCCTTCCGGATGGACCCGAAGGTCCCGCTCGTCGTCCCGGAGATCAACCCGGCCGACGCCCGGGAGCACCAGGGCATCATCGCCAACCCGAACTGCACGACGGCCATCACGCTGATGGCGCTGCACCCGCTTCACCACGCGTTCGGCGTCACCCGGGTGATCGCCTCGTCGTACCAGGCGGTTTCAGGGACCGGCCAGAAAGCCATCGAGGAACTCGAGCGCCAGGTGCGCGAAATCTCCGCGGGACAGCCCGCCACCCGGGAGGTCTACCCGCACCAGATCGCGTTCAACGTCCTGCCCCACGTCGATTCGTTCCTCCCGGACGGCTACACGAAGGAGGAGATGAAACTGCAGAACGAAGGGCGCCGGATCATGCATCACCCCGGATTTCGGGCCAGCATCACCTGTGTCCGCGTGCCGGTCTACCGGGCCCACTCGGTCGCGGTCAGCGCCGAGTTCGAGAAGCCCGTCACGCCGGACGCGGCCCGCGAAGTCCTTCACCTGGCGCCGGGCATCGACGTCGTCGACAACCCCGCCAAGAACGAATACCCGCTTCCGCTGTACGTCTCCGAGAAGACCAACTGCCAGGTCGGCCGGATCCGGACCGATTGCGCTTTGGACAACGGCCTGGCGTTCTGGGTCGCGGGGGATCAGCTCCTGAAGGGCGCCGCGCTCAACGCGGTCCAGATCGCCGAACTCCTGCTCTGACTCGCGGCGCAGGTTTTCGGCCGGCCACCGGCGGACGCGACACCTGACCTGAGCCGACTGGAAAGTCGGCGCTGCAGGACTCCTTTGTCCCGCCGGCTTTCCAGCCGGCTTTGCCCTTCCCCGAGCCGACTGCGGCGCTCCCTTTGTCCCGCCGGCTTTCCAGCCGGCTCCCTTGCCCTTCCCCGATGCCGACTGGAAAGTCGGCGCTACAGCGCGGAAATCGCCCACGACAAGACGGGCCTCCCCACCGGCCGAGCGTTGTGGCTTCATCGGCGGCCCATGTTCGAGCTGCTGGCCACCGATACCGAAACCAAGGCCCGTCTCGGGCGCCTCACCACCGCGCACGGCGTCGTCGAGACCCCCGTCTACATGCCGGTGGGCACCCAGGCGACCGTGAAGGCCATGGATCCCCGGGAACTCCTCGAGTCCGGGACCCAGATCATCCTCGGCAACACCTACCATCTCCACGTCCGCCCCGGCCTCGAAGTCCTCACCGCCGCCGGAGGACTGCACCGCTTCATGAACTGGTCGCTGCCAATCCTCACGGACAGCGGCGGTTTCCAGGTCTTCAGCCTCGCCAAGATCCGGAAGATCACCGAGCACGGCGTCGAATTCCGCAGCCACCTCGACGGTTCACCGCTCTTCCTGGGGCCCAAGGAGTCCATGCACATCCAGAAGGTCCTGGGTTCGGACATCGCCATGGTCTTCGACGAATGCCCACCCGCCGGGTCCAAGCCGAAGGAATACCAGGCCGCGGTCGATCGCACCGTCCGCTGGGCCGCCGAATGCCGGGTCCAACCTCGGGCTCCCGGCCAGATGGTCTTCGGCATCGTCCAGGGCGGAACCCACGCCGCCCTCCGTGAACGCTGCGCGCGGGAGCTCGTGGCGATGCGGTTCGACGGCTACGCCATCGGCGGCGTCAGCGTCGGGGAACCCGAACCGGAAATGCTGCGGGCCATCGAAATGTCCGAACCCCATCTCCCGGCGGATCAGCCGCGCTACGCGATGGGACTGGGCACGCCCGCCCAGATGATCCAGCTCATCTCCCGTGGCGTGGACATGTTCGATTGCGTGCTTCCCACCCGCGTCGCCCGCAACGGGACCGCCTACACCCACCGGGGCGCCGTGAACGCCAAAGCCGGCTTCAACAAAGCCGACTTCCGCCCCATCGAGGAGGGTTGCGAATGCTATTGCTGCCGGACTTTCACGCGGGCCTACATCCGGCACCTGCTCAACGTCGACGAAATCCTCGGCCTGCGGATGCTCAGCGTCCACAACACGCACCTCTACCTGACGCTCATGGCCGAGGTCCGCGAACACCTGCGGAACGGAACCTTCGGCGAATTCTCCCGCGAGTACCTGGCCAACTACATCCCCACCAAACGCGTCCTCGCGGCGCGGCAAGCGGATGTTTCCCCAGGAAGCCAGGCCGGTCCGCTGGAACCGACCACCCCGGCCGATCCCGACTCCCACGGGAATTCCGAAACGCCCGACTGATGGGGTCTTCGAAGGAAAACCTCACTTCTTCTTCGCCTCCTTGGAGGAGGCGTCCTTGAGTGAGATCGTGCGGTTGAAGACCGCCCCGCTTCCGGCCACCGCCTCCGGGTCGGCGCAGAAGTAGCCCACCCGTTCGAACTGGTAGTTCTCCCCGGGGACCGCCGTCGCCAGCGACGGTTCCAGTTTCGCGCGGAGCACTTCCAGCGATCGCGGATTCAGGTGCTGGCGGAAATCGCCGTCCCCGTCGGGCTCCGGCACCGTGAACAGCCGGTCGTACATCCGGACTTCCGCGTCGACGGCCCCCGCGGCGTCCACCCAGTGGATCGTGCCCTTGACCTTGCGACCGGCCGTCGGACCGCCCGTTCGACTTCCTTCATCGAGCGTGCAACGCAGCTCCACCACCTCGCCCGAAGCATCCTTCACCACCTCGTCGCACAGGATGATCCCCAGGTATTTCAGCCGGACCTCGCCGCCCGGGCGCAGGCGGAAATACTTCGGAGGCGGGATCTCCTCGAAGTCCTCGCGATCGATGTAGATCTCACGGCCGACCGACACCGGCCGGGTCCCCGCCTCGGGCGCCTCGGGATTGTTGGTCGCCCGGACCTCTTCCGAATGGCCCGCCGGCAGGTTGGTCAGGACGACCTTCAACGGCCGCAACACCGCGAGGCGTCGCAGGGCGATCGGGTTGAGATCACCTCGGATGCAGTGTTCCAACAGCGCCACATCCGTCTGGCCGTCGAATTTGGTCACCCCGATCACCCGCGCGAACTCCCGCAACGCCTCCGCCCGGACTCCCCTCCGCCTCAAACCCGCCAGGGTCGGCATGCGCGGATCGTCCCAACCCGACACACGATCCTCGTTCACCAGTTGAAGCAGCTTCCGCTTGCTCATGACCGTGTAGCTCAGGTTCAAGCGGGCGAACTCGTACTGGCGCGGCAGCGCCCGGGGCAGTTCGAGGCTGGCCAGGATCCAGTCGTACAAGGGCCGGTGCACCTCGAATTCCAGCGTGCAGATCGAGTGCGTGATTCCCTCGACGTAATCGCTCAGGCAATGGGCGAAGTCGTACATCGGATAGATGCGCCAGGACGCCCCCGTCTGATGATGCTCGACGTGCCGGATCCGGTAGAGCACCGGGTCGCGCAGCCAGACGTTCGGCGACGTCATGTCGATCCGCGCCCGCAACGTCCGCGCGCCGTCCGGGAACTCGCCCTTCCGCATCCTCCGGAGCAGATCGAGACTCTCCTCGATCGACCTCCCACGCCACGGGCTTTCCTTCCCCTCCCGGTCCGGCGCGCCCCGGTATTCGTCCATGTCCTCCGCCGTCAAGTCGCAGACATAGGCCTTCCCCCGGAGAACCAGCGTCTCGGCGAACTGGTACAACGCCTCGAAATAGTCCGAGGCATAGAACGGCTCCAACCCCGTCGACTCCGGACCGGTCCCGCCGCCCGCCGAGGGAACCGCGCCCATCGCCTCTCCCGCCACGCCAGGTTGATGAGCATCCATCCGGTCACCCACGGGCGTCGACGTCGGCCGGGCGCCCCGAGGCTTCAGCGTCAGGACGTGGTCCGCCCACCCCCGGATCAGCCACTGGACGTCCTCCGTGATCGAATCGACGTATTCGACGTCCTCCTTCGTCGGATTGGTGTCATCCATGCGCAGGTGGCAGCGGCCGCCGAAATCGCGGGCGATCCCGAAATTCAGGCAGATGCTCTTCGCGTGCCCGATGTGCAGGTAGCCGTTGGGCTCGGGCGGGAAGCGGGTGATGATGGCGCCGCGACGACCCGCCGCCAGGTCGGCGGTGACGATCTCACGGATGAAATCCCGCGGCTCTTCCGGCGCGGGCGATTGGGGTGCGGCAGTGGGCTCGCTCATGGGCTCGAACAGCGTCCGAAAAGGACGGGCAGTGTGCCGGGCATTCGCCTGTTTCCCAGTCGAAACAATAGAATAGGGGTCAGTTCTCATAATCGACAATGACCGATGGGTCTGGTGACGCCTGTCGAATCGATGCCCGGCTTCTTTCGGCGTCCAGTAATCAACTCCGTCGGCAGCGACCCCGACGCCGTCAGCCACTCTTCCGGCCCCGGCCTACTCGACGGATCAATTGTCGATTATGAGAACCGACCCCTAGGGGCCCAAGGCGCTTGTTCAGCCCCCACCTTGGCCGCTCAATCGCCCAACGATGGCGTCGACGTCGAAGACGCAACCGCCCCAGGTTCCGCCGCTGACGGCCTGAAGCGCGGCCCACAACCGGGTGTCATCGGGCAACAGGGGATGCGGCGCGAGTCCCTCGCGGGTGGGTCGCGCCGCCAACGCCGCGGCTCCCGCCTCCCGATCCCATCGCACGTCGCCCCCCGCCTCCCCCACGCAATCCACCGATCCCTCCAGGGTTTTGCGATCGAGCACGATCCGGATGCGGTCCCCGTCGCGCACCTTGCCGATCGGGCCGCCGGCGAGGCCCTCGGGTCCGACATGTCCGAGGCACGCCCCGGTGCTGACTCCCGAGAACCGGGCATCCGTGATCAGGGCGACCTGCTTCCCGAACGGCAAATGCTTGAGGGCGCTGGTGAGTTGGTAGGTCTCCTCCATGCCCGTGCCCATCGGGCCGCACCCGGTCAGCACCAGGATGTCGCCCGCCTGAATGAGCCCCTGCTTGATCGCCCGGATCGCCGCGCGCTCCGAGGTGAACACCCGGGCCGGACCTTCCTTCCGATACACGCCGTCCGCGTCCACCACCGACGAGTCGATGGCGGTCGCCTTCACGACCGACCCTTCCGGGGCCAGGTTTCCGGTCGGAAACATCACCGTGCTCGTCAATCCGGCCGCCCGAGCTTTCTCCGGCGGAAGGATCACGTCGTCCGGATCCACACCGTCCATCTCCCGCAGCAGCTCTCTGAACCGACGGCGCCGTTCCCCGGTTTCCCAGCCGTTCAGGAGTTCCTCCAAGGTACCGCCTTCCACCGTGGCGACCGAGGTGTCGAGCAACCCCAACCGGCGCAGGTGGCACATCACCTCGGGAACACCGCCCGCCAGAAACACGCGCACCGTCGGGTGATGCACGGGCCCGTTGGGCAGCACGCTGACCAGTCTCGGAACCCTGGAGTTGACCTCGCGCCAGTCCTCCACGGTCGGACGCCTCAGGCCCGCCGCGTGGGCGATCGCCGGGATATGGAGCAAAAGGTTCGTCGAACCTCCGAACGCCGCGTGGACGACCATCGCGTTGCGGATACTGGCATCCGTCAGGATGTCGCGTCCACGGACGCCGTTCTTCTCCATCGCAACGACGAGGCGCGCCGCCCGCTCGGCGATCTCCAGCCAGACCGGTTCACCCGACGGCGCCAGCGCGCTGTGCAGGGGTGCCAATCCCAGCGCCTCGCCCACCACCTGCGACGTGGCCGCGGTCCCGAGGAACTGGCACCCGCCGCCCGGGGTCGCGCACGCCCGGCATCCCATCTCCGCCGCCTCCTCCAACGAGATCAATCCGTGCGAAAACCGGGCGCCGATCGTCTGGATCGCCCCGGCGTCCTCCCCTTCCTCCGGCGGAAGCGTCACGCCCCCGGGCACCAGAACCACGGGTAATTCACGCATCGCCGCCAGGGCCATCATCATCGCCGGAAGGCCCTTGTCGCACGTCGCCACTCCGATCACGCCGCTTCGGGTCGGCAACGACCGGATCAGCCGCCGGAACACCTGGGCCGCATCGTTCCTGTACGGAAGACTGTCGAACATCCCGACCGTGCCCTGGGTCCGACCGTCACATGGATCCGAACAGGCGGCCGCGAAGGGGATCGCACGAAGGCGCCGGAGTTCCTCGGCGGCCGCCCGGACCTGAAGCGCGATTTCCCAGTGGCCCGTATGAAATCCCAGCGCCACCGGCTTCCCATCCTCCCCGCGCATCCCTCCCGCCGTGCTCAGGATCAAGACCTCCTTCCGGCCCAGTTCCCTCGGGTCCCAGCCCATCCCAGCGTCCTGCGTCCAACCGAAAAGATCCCCGCTTGGCCGGTCCCGCAGGTCCTCCGGGGTCAACGGCAGGACACCCATCGGCCCGCTCGCCTTGGTCCGGATCCGGTACACATCCTCCCGCCCATTCCGTCCTTCGCTTCCAACCTCGTCTTGCATCGCGACCACCCAATCAAATCCCAGCCAGCCGCGAAACCTCCAACCGGCCGGCGACCCCTCCCGTCATCCGATCCGATGGCCACTCTCCGGGTCGAACCAGTGAATCGCACCGGCCGGGAATCCCACCCGGACCGGGTTTCCCGCCGCCCACTTCGCATCGCCAGGAACCCGCGACACCAGCCAACCGTCGGTTCCCAGGCGGACATGGACCCATGTCTCGTGTCCGAGCGGTTCCACCGCCGTCACCTCCCCGACGGCTCCAATCCAGTCCGCATCCGGCCCGTCGGGTCCTTCCCGTCCGCCGAGGAGCACTTTCTCGGGGCGGACCCCAAGCAACCGTTCCCCGCCGTTGTCCTCCGAGCCGCCTTCATTTCTCGAAACTTCGCGGGCGGCATCCGTCAAAACGGGGTCCGTTCCGGAAGTCCGTCCCGCGGGGATTGGTCCGACACCGGCAATCACCGCTCCCCCCGCCAACCGGAATTCCCATGTCGCCTTTGAGGAAACCACCAGCCTCCCTCGAAGAAGATTCATTCCGGGCGACCCCAGGAATTCCGCGACGAACCGATGGTCCGGGGATCCGTAAACTTCCTCGGGTTTGCCCGCCTGAAGCACTCGTCCCGAGTCGAGCACCACCAACTGGTCGGCGAGAGCGAGCGCCTCGGATTGGTCGTGGGTCACCTGCACCCAGGTGAGGCCGAGACGGCGCTGCAGGCTCCGGAACTCGCGGCGCAACTGAAGACGCCAGCGCGCGTCCAAGTGCGCCAGCGGCTCGTCCAGAAGAAGGACCTTCGGCCGCTGAACGAGCGCCATTCCCAGGGCCACCCGCTGGCGTTCCCCACCCGACAGGGATCCCGGCATTCGATCCGCGAGCGGCCCGAGTCCCAGCCAATCCTTCACTTCCGCCAAGCGCGCCGACTGCTCGGCCTTGGGCACATGGCGCAGTTTCAGGCCGAGGGCCAGGTTTCCCGACACGTCCAGGTGCGGAAAGAGCGGATGATCCTGAAACACCATCGCAACACCCCGATCGCGGGAGGGCACGCCGCGCATTGGCTTTCCACCCAGCGTCAGGATTCCCGAGGTCGGCTCCTCCAAGCCGGCGATCAGACGCAGCAAAGTCGTCTTGCCCGACCCCGACGGGCCCACCACGACGGCGCACTCGCCATCGTTCAGTTCCAGAGTGGCCTCGCACAACGCCCGCACCTCGTTCCCGCGCGGACCGCGATGAATCTTCGAGACCCGCTGCAAAGTGACCCCAGGCACCCCGAACCCTCCCCAGCCCACGCCTCGGCTGTCCAGTCCCGGGCTCCACCCGATTCAATCCCCTTCAACCGGCTTAGCCCCCGCCTTCGCCCGAATCGCCCAGCGCAGTTTCGCGGAACTCGACCGCGGATTGGACCGTCGTTCCTCGGGCCCCGGCCGGATCACTTCATCGGCGATCGCCGAAAAGATTCCGGACGCGCGGCCGGCCTCGAAGGCGCGCTTCACCCGCCGATCCTCGCCCGAGTGGAAGGTCAACACGGCGACCCGACCGCCCGGATTCAAGCAACCGGGCAGATGCCGGAGGAATGTTTCCAGGGCCGAGAATTCGTCGTTCACGGCGATCCGCACCGCCTGGAAGACGCGGCGCACCGTCGCCTCGCCTTCTTCGCGCGAACTGTTCCCGAGCCCGGTCCGAATCGCCTCGGCGAGTTCCCGGGTGGTCGCCAGGCGTCGACCCGCCAACGCGGCCCCCAGCGACCGCGCCCGTGGTTCGTCCGAGTATTCCGCGAGGATCCGCGCCAGCTCGCCCGACTTGATGGCGGCCAAGAAATCGGAGGCCGATTGGCCCCGCCCGGGATTCATCCGCATGTCCAGCGGCCCGGCGAACTTCGCCGTGAAACCGCGCCCGGGATCGTCGAGCTGCATCGAGGAAACACCGAGGTCGGCGAGGATGGCGTCCGCTCCGACCCAACCACACCGGGCCAGCGCCTGGGGGAGTCCCGCGAAATTGCTGCGCGCGGCGGTGAACGATTCCGGCCCGAAGCCGGCTTCCCGCAAGCGCCGCTCCGTTTTGGGCAGTTCGACGGGATCGGCATCCAGTCCCAGGAGATGTCCGCCAGGCGCCAGGCGTCCGAGGATTTCCTGGGCGTGCCCGCCGAAGCCCAGCGTGCCATCCACGGCTCGTTCCCCGGGCCGCACCGCAAGAACCTCGAGGACTTCGGCCACCAGGATCGGCCGGTGCGTTCCCGCCGGCGTCTTCCCGGATGCGAGCACCTTGGCGATCACCTCACCGTGGCGCGCCGGATCGTGTTCCTTGTACTTCTCCTCGAACCGTCGCGGGTTTTTCCCCGAGTATCTGGGCCGCCGACGGTGGGGCGTCGCGGATGGGAGGCCGGATTGGGAGGTGTCCGGACCCGGACCCGGATCGGAATCGGGATCACGATCGCGATCGGGAACAGGATCGAGTTCAGGCTCGGCGCTCATGGACCCTTGGGACTCGTGAAACGGCGCGGCGCTCAGGAGGAGACGCTCTCCAAACCGGCGGTGACGCGAATGATCCGCGCGAGAGGCGTCCGCGGCCTGAAGCCGATCCACCGCTCGAGTTTCTCCAGGGAAGGACGCCGCCTCAGCATGTCCTCGAATCCGGGGGCGTAGGCCTGGTCGTAGGGAACAAACTCGACCTCGGACGAGGAGTCCAATTCGGTCAGGACCCGGTTGGCGAGTTGGGCGACGCTGATCTCCTCGTCGTTGCCCACGTTGAAGACCTCCCCGACCGCGCGGGCGCAAGATCCCAGGCGCGTCAACGCCTCGACGGTGTCATGGACGAGGCAGAAGCAGCGGGTCTGTTGGCCATTGCCGAACACTTGCAGCGGACGCCCGGCCCGGGCCGCGTCCACGAACCGGGGCAGCACCATCCCATACCGGCCCGTCTGCCGTGGCCCCACCGTGTTGAACAGCCGGGTGATGATCACCGGAACCCCGTGTTCCCGGCCGTAGGCCAGCGCCAGGAATTCGTCCATCAGCTTCGAACAGGCGTAACTCCACCGCGCCAGGTGGGGCGGCCCGATCAGCAGATCGTCCTCCTCCCGGAACACGTCGCGTTGACTCTTGCCGTAGACCTCCGACGTCGACGTGAACAGCAGGGGGGTCCGATGAGCCGCCGCGGCGCGCAGGATCGCCTCGGTCTCGTCGAGGTTGTTCTGGATCGTTCCCACCGGCGACTTCACCACCAGGTCCACGCCAACCGCCGCCGCCAGGTGATAGACGAACCCGGACTCGCCGACGAGGGACTCCAGCCGGGGACACGTCGACACCCGCCCCGGAATCACCTCCAGCTTCGGATCCCCCGCGACGCGGGCCAGGTTCTCGATCGAACCCGTCGAACAGTCGTCGATGACCCGGACCCTCCGTCCGTCGGCCAGCAAGCGCTCGACCAAATGCGAGCCGAGAAAACCCGCGCCGCCGGTCACCAGGATAGGACGTCCGCTCATCGCCCGCTCAACCTAGCCGGAACGAATCCGCCGATGGAAGAAACTCCCTGAGCGGAACCACGCCGAATAGGGGTCAGTTCTCATAATCGACAATGACGCGCGCTTGGATCACCCCACCGACGACCCCCGCGCGGAAACAAGGCGGATTAGCACAATACTTTGGTCTGACCCCTTACGGGGTCAGTTCTCATAATCGACAATGACCCACGCCTGGGTCACCCCACCGACGACACCCGCTCGGACACCGGACAGATTAGCATAATACTTTGGTCTGACCCCTTCCCCGGAGGTGGACAGCCCGTTCGAGTCCGCCCATTTTCGATCCCATGCGATTGATCGTGGCGATCACCGGAGCCAGTGGTTCCCTCTACGCCCAGCGGCTCCTGGACGCCCTCGACCCGGCTGAGCACGAGATCCACCTGCTCCTTAGCCGCTACGCGCCCGCCGTGGTCCAGGAGGAATTGCCCGAAGGGCTCCGCTTGAAATCCGGCGTGCGGCAACATGGATTGCGCAGCATGAACGTCCCGTTCGCGAGCGGTTCGAACACCGCGGACGCCATGGTGGTCATCCCGTGCAGCATGGGGACCCTCGGCCGCATCGCCCATGGCGTCAGCGACGACGTCCTCCTCCGCGCCGCCGACGTCATGCTCAAGGAACGCCGCCGCCTCATCCTCGTCCCGCGCGAAACTCCGTTGAACCTGATCCACCTCCGGAATCTCGAACTCCTCTTCCTTGCCGGCGCCACCATCCTCCCCGCGAATCCGTCGTTCTACAGCCGTCCCGCCACCGTCGAGGCCGTCGTCGATACGGTCGTCGCCCGCGTCCTGGATCACCTCGGCGTGTCCCACGCGCTCCAGCCACGATGGCGCGAGGAATCCGACTGAATCCGCATTCCGCCTTGCGCAGCTTCCGCCCTCCCCCGTATCCACGATCCACGATCCGCACCGCCATGAACCGCCGCGATTTCCTCCGCTTCACTTCCGCCTCATCCGTCGCCCTCGGAGCCGCGGCGATCACCCCGGGCTGCGCCACCGGACCCGACGGCCGGAATCGCCGAGCCGGCCGGAAGTCCTCCTCGCTCCGCGGCGCATTCTCCTTCGACAACCCCCGGGTCCGCTGCCATTCGCCCGCGATCGAAAAGTCGGTGCGCCTCCGGTTCATCGCGGACACCCACCTCTGGCGCGACGATCCGCGAGGGGAACCGTTCCGCTCCTACAGCGGCCGGATGGCCAAGGCCTACAACACGACTCGCCACGTCGAGACGGGCGCGCCCACCCATCCCGAGGAGTCGTTCACGACCGCCCTGAAACTCGCCCGTGACGACAAGTCGGACCTCGTGATCCTGGCGGGTGATCTCTTCAGTTTCCCCTCCGAAGCCGCGATCGAATGGGCCCAGTCGCGGCTCGCCGAAGCCGGACTTCCCCACGTCTACGTCGCCGGCAATCATGACTGGCACTACGAGGGCATGGACGGAACCTCGGATTTCCTCCGGGAAACCTGGATACAGAAGCGGCTCCGGCCGCTCTACCAGGGGAATCATCCGCTCATGGCCACCCGGGACCTTGGTGGGCTCCGACTCGTCCTACTCGACAATTCGACCTACGAGATCCATCCGGAACAACTCGAGTTCTACCGGGCGCAAGTCCGGAGCGGTCTGCCCCTGGCGCTCATCGTCCACATTCCGCTCTATGTTCCGGGGCGGCCGGTCGGTTTTGGTTGCGGACATCCGGCCTGGGGCGCGGCTTCGGATCGCAACCACGAAGTGGAACGACGACCGCGCTGGCGCGAAACCGGCCACACGGCGACCACGCTGACCTTCCATCGCGAAGTCTTCTCGACGCCGAATCTCCTCGGCGTCTTCGCGGGCCACATCCACCGCGCCTCCGCCGACGTGGTGAACGGAATCCCGCAGATCGTCTCGGCCGCCAACGCGATGGGCGCCTACCTCGACCTGGAATTCCTCCCCGAAGCGGCGGGAGACGGAAGGGGCTGAACCGTTACGTCGCAGGACGAGGGCTGCTCCTATTCACGCTTCTCCGAGGGCCGCCCCTGACGGGGCTTGGATTCCCTTGAGGTCCATGTCCAAGGCCCGAGCCTAATTCCTGGCCCGGAAGAATTGCCCGGGACCGTCGACGGCCACCGAGTAGGGATTGGCGGCGCCGACCTCGTCCTTCCAGGTTTTCAGATCGATCGATGATTGGAGGCCACCGCCAGTCCACTCGATCGTGAGCCGGCCGTTTTGGAGGCTGACCTTCCCAATCGTGGGTTCGACCGGCAGCGCGCCCGGGCCGTAGTACGAGAGGAACTTCGACTCGATCGGCAGCAACTCCTCGGCCGGCGTGGGATCCCCGAGGATTCTCCAGGCCACCTGGCAATAGTCGTTGCCATTGCTTTCCTTCCAAAGCGCCTGGATCGCGTACCGTCGACCCTTCACAAGGGAAATGGGGATCGACGTCGACAGATCGAGGCCCGGTTCCTGGAACGTGTCCCCCAAGCTGCTGTCGATCGCGTCCGCCTCGATGTCGATGTTGTCGAGGTCGTCGAATTTGTCGTCCAGACTGATGCGCAGTTCGGCGGTGTCGTCGCCGCGGAGAAAGAACTCGTAGTCACCCGTCACCTCGGGGGTCAGCCAGGCCCGGAGACGGCCGCCGTAGGTGTTGTCGGGGCCATTGGGAACGACCAGTTCGGAATTCATGGTCGTGGTCGAGTAGTCGACATCCGGCTCGGCGGGGTAACGGGCGTTGCCGCGCAGATCGGAGACGGCGCCGCCGGTGATGTTCCTCCAAACCTCGACGCCCACCGCGCCCGTCTGGACCGAGAAACCGACGAACGGCAACGAAACGTCGGGAACCGGATTGCCAGCGACGTCCTCGACCTTGGAGATCCCAACCGAGTATCGGGTATCCGGCGTCTGCGCGCCGGTGACGAGTTTGGTGGTCGTGGAGCTCAGGGCGATGGCGGATGAGATGGCGAGGCCGCCGCTCAGGGTGAAATTCGCCTTGTCGGCCAAGTGGACCAGATTCATCGGCTCCGAGAAGGACACGTAAACCGCGTTGTGGTTGATGCTCCCCGAGACCTTGGCGACGGACGGGATCACGCCGTCCACGCGGAGGGTCGCCTCTCCACTGAGCGCCGAGTTGGCGCCGCTCGTGACCCGGCAACGATACTTGGCCCCGTCGTCCGCCACGCCCAGGACCGCCGTCTCGTACCGGGCCAGGGTCGCGCCGGCGACATCGGCGAACGCGGTGGCCTCCGGCGCCTGCCGCTCCCACTGATAGGACAACGCGCCTCCCGTCGCGGCCACGGTGAAGACGGCGGTTTTGCCCGCCGGAACAAGCCGGTTCGCCGGGTTCTCCGTGATCCGAAGGCTCCCGGTCGACTCGACCTCCGCAAGATAGATCGCCACGAAACCGTAGCTGTAGGCCGCCGCCGTGGGATCACCGAAAGGCGCGACCCCCGTGTACTGCTGCGCGGAGATTTCGATGATGCCGTCGGCGCCCGGTTCAATGTTGTCCCATCCGACCAGGGAACCCGCCTTGTTGTCGCCGGCATTCAACGCGACCTGGTTGGGCTCGATCGCGGAAGCCGGATAGGTCGCCTTGGTGAAAATATTCTGGGTCGCGCTGCCGTCCACGTGGGCGTCCACGTAGGCGTCCGAACCCGACAGGGTGAAAAGACTCCAGCGATCGTTGTAATTGCCCCCCCGGCTCGCGGTCCCCCGGAAGTTGTAGCGCCGGGCCGGATTCAATCCCGAGAAATTGAGGATCAGCACGGTGTTGCCGCTGGCCCGAACGCCCGGGATGCCGGCGTTTCCAATGTCCACCTTGCCCTGAAACAACAAGTCGGCCGGACTGCCCGCGTTGACCGGCGAATTCGCCCCGAAATCGTCGGGCGTGAGGTCGCCGTCGACGATGACGTAGACGAAGACCGGGAGATCCGCGCCGGTGGCGATGTCCCGCAGACCTCCGCCGTCGTCGGTGACCCGAAGGTCGTAGCCGGTTGCGTTGGGACTCGTGACGCCATCGGTCGGACGATAGTCGTTGAAAGCCTCCCAAAACACGGTGGCCCCCAGGGCAGGTCAGCCCCGAGAAAAGGATGAAGGCGGACAGAGTGAGCGATTGGGCGGTCGTCGCGTTGGCGGGCTGTTGGAAGGTTGGCATGGGCGCGATGGGTCGTCGGTTGAGGCCGAAACACGCCTGGGCGTGTCGGGGCGGTGGATGACCTTCCGTAACCCAATCGACACAATCGCTTCAAGCAGGGATTTCATGCGGCCAGCGATTTAATCCAATCTTCCCGGCACCACGGAATCGCCGCCGTGGCGCGGCGCGACAGACCGGATTGGACGCCGCGGCGGCAAGCCGGCCATAACTGGGGCATGCCGACGCCGGTCGCCACCGTCAGGAACTGGGCTGGATTCGTGAAGTTCAGCCACACCGTCTTCGCGCTTCCGTTCGCGCTGGCCGCGATGGTGGTCGCCGCCCGCGAGAACCGCGGATGGCCTGGTTGGCGGCTTTTTTTCCTCATCGTCGTGGCCATGGTCTTCGCCCGCACCTGCGCCATGGCGTTCAACAGGATCGTCGACCGTCGATTCGACGCCCTCAATCCGAGGACCGCCGGACGTCACCTGCCCGCGGGGGCCATTTCCCTGGGCAGCGCCATCAGCCTCTGCGCGCTCAGCGCCGTCGGCTTCATCGCGTGCAGCTGGCTGATCAATCCCGTCTGCTTCGGGCTCTCGCCGGTCGCGCTCGGCGTCATCTGCTTTTATTCGCTCACCAAACGGTTCACGGACTTCACCCACCTTTTCCTCGGCGTCGCCCTCGCTCTCGCGCCGGTCGGCGCATGGCTCGCCGTCCAGGGGACAGACCTCACCTGGGTGGAGGGCCTTCAGATGACCCTGCTGGCGCTGTCGGTGGTCTTCTGGCTGGTGGGCTTCGACCTGATCTACGCCCTGCAGGACTACGAATTCGACCGCCAGCATCGGCTCGGTTCCCTCGTCGTCCGGTGGGGTCCGAAGAACGCCCTCATGGCCGCGTTCATGGCCCATTTCGTGATGCTCCTCCTCCTCACGGCGTTCGGAATCGCCTGCCGTTTCCGGCTGTCGTACTGGGTCGGCATCGCCCTCATCGGCGGCTTCCTCATGCTCGAGCATTTCATCGCCCGAAAACGGAGCCTCAACTGGGTCAACATCGCCTTCTTCCGCCTCAACGCCCTCGTCAGCATCGTCTTCCTCCTCGTCACCCTCGCCGAAGTGGTCTTCCCCTTCTTTCGACCCCAGCGCGGCTAACGGCCCTCTCCAGAAGGTCACGGCCCAAGACCCAGGCTTGCCCCGGCCAGCCATCCGGCGTAACACGGTGCCGTGCTCCGCCCCTTGAACCTCGCCATGGCCGTGATCCTCCTGGGACTCGCTCCCTCGGGCCTCGCCCAGGGCATCCGGAGCGTCACCCGACGAACGACCACGCTCGAACGCCAACTCCCGGCCCGCCAGTTCTTCGACGCCGCCGGCCTCCCCGTGAATGGCCCGACCGCGGCCAGGCCTCTCCAACCCGCCGGAATCGCCCGAACGCCACCCGCCTTCGTCGCCAGGCCTCCCGTCGTTCTCCCACCCATCTCCGAACGCATCGCCCGGCCGCCCCAGGTCGCGCGGACGCGACCCGGCACCGTTCCGGTCGCCGCCCGAACTCTTCCCGTCCTCACCCGGGTCGCTCCGGCGACTCCCGCCGCGCCCGTCACACCCACACCCACACCCACACCCGCGCCCGGGCCACGCGCCATCCCAACCCAACCCGTCCCCGCCAAGTCTCATGCGAAACCCTGATTCGTCCCTCAATCGACGCGGCTTCCTCCGCCGCACCGCCCTCGCTTCGGCCACGGCTCTCGCCTTCCCCCATGTCCGATCCAGCGCCGCGGAGATCGGCTCCGGCGTCCGCGCCGGAGTGCGCGTCGGCGTCATCGGAACCGGGGGACGCGGAGGCGCCCTCATGAACTCCGCCGTGGCGAATGTCGTCGCCGTCTGCGACGTCGATTCCAAACATCTCGCCGCGGCCGCCAGCGCGGTCGAAAAGAAGTCCGGCCGAAAGCCCGCCCAGTTCACCGATTACCGCCGGCTTCTCGAAAACGCCGACATCGACGCCGTGATCATCGGCGCGCCCGACCATTGGCACGCGCTCATCACGACGCACGCCTGTCAGGCCAACAAGGACGTGTACTGCGAGAAGCCCCTGACCCTCACGATCCATGAGGGGCGGGTCATGACCCAGGTGGCCCGCGCCACCCGGCGCGTCGTCCAGACCGGCAGCCAGCAGCGGTCCGACGACAAGTTCCGTCTCGGTTGCGAACTCGTTCGCAACGGGCGGATCGGCCGGATCAAGTCCGTTCGCGTCGGCCTGACCCACGTGAACTTCAGCGCCCCGGTCGTTCCCGACGGCGAACCCCCGGCCGAACTGAATTACGATCTCTGGCTCGGCCCCGCCCCGTGGCGCCCCTACAACAAGAACCGGGTTCACTACAATTTCCGGTTCTTCTGGGATTACTCCGGCGGCCAGATGACCAATTGGGGCGCCCACCACCTCGACATCGCCCAGTGGGGCCTCGGCATGGACGCCAGCGGCCCGCTGGAAATCGAGGCCACGGCGAAATTCGATCCCCAGAAACGGTTCGAAGTCCCCGTCGAGAGCGACATCACCTACCGCTACGCGGAGGGGATCACCCTGTTATGCACCCAAGGCCCCGACCGGAAGACGGGAACCACTTTCGAAGGCGATAAGGGCTGGGTCCACGTCAACCGCGGCAACATCGAAGCCAGCGACGAGGACATCATCATGACCCCCCTGCCGGCGGACGCACAGCGTCTCTACGTCAGCAAGGATCACATGGACAACTGGTTCGACTGCATCAAGACGCGCAAGCTCCCCATCTGCGACGTCGAGATCGGTCACCGTTCGGCGACAGTCTGCCACCTGGGCAGCCTCGCCATGCGACTCGGCCGCAAGCTGACCTGGGACCCCGTCAAAGAGGAGTTTCCCGGAGACGCCAAGGCGAATGCCATGCGGCACTACAGCTACCGCAAGCCCTGGGAACTTCCGAAAGTCGCCTAGCTGCGGCGCGGGTTCTTCACGGTTCCACCGGACGCCCATCCTTGCCGGCCCTCACCTCGGGCCCAAGGATGCGGACTTCCGACGCTTCGCCGGCGGGTCGCGTCATCCACGAGAGCAGGAAGATGATTCCCACGCCCGTGCAGATGGCGGTGTCGGCCACGTTGAACGCCGGGAATCCGATCTCGACGCCGTCCCGCCGGTTCACGTGGAAATAGAGAAAATCCACCACGTGCCCGTGGATCAGGCGGTCGACCAGGTTTCCGACGATTCCGCCGAACACCAATCCCAAGGCGACCTGACCGGCCGGGCGATTGGCCTCGAAGTGCCCACGCGCCAGGTACAAAACGACCAACGCCGCCAATGAAACTACGGCGAGCACGTGGTTGTTGCCGTGAAAGAGGCTCCACGCCGCCCCCGTGTTGCCCCAGTGGACCAACCGGAAGAACCCCGGAAGAACCGGCCATTCCGTGCCCAGGGCCAGACGCCCCACGACCGTCCACTTGGTCAACTGGTCCACCAGGAGCAGCAGAAGGGCGATGACCGCCATCCGTTTCTCCGCCTCCCACTTCG
This sequence comes from uncultured Verrucomicrobiota bacterium, assembly GCA_942490575.1. Lineage (GTDB taxonomy): Bacteria > Verrucomicrobiota > Verrucomicrobiia > Limisphaerales > CAIMTB01 > CAIMTB01. The sequence goes on along the minus strand of CALNYA010000036.1, from coordinate 34,646 downwards.
AGTTGGACGCCATTCGAGTCGCTCCGTCTAGCGAACCCAGGCCCCGAGGACAAACCCAATTTGCCCACACACCCCTTGAGACGTCTCGGCTCCGGACCTAGCTTCCGCCGAAAACCCGCCCACACCCCTCTCCAGGAGCCGCCCCCCACCCCCAGCCCCTCTCCCGTCCGACGGGAGAGGGTGGCGACGCAACGCGGCGCCGGGTGAGGGTCCCCTGCCTGGCCGTTCATGGCCGCAATACGTGTCCGGTTTTTGGAAAACTCCCCTACCCACACTCATCACCCATGACCGAACCCGCCGCCAAGCCCCAACGCCGCCGGATCGCCGTCGCGATCGAACCGAGCTCCGGCGAGCACCCGCCCCACTTCGCCTGCGAACTCGACGACGAACGAATCACCCTCACGCCCGCCAAGTCCTGGATTCATCTCGATCATTTCAAGTGGGTCACCCGCGGGATCATCGAGGCGCCCCAATCCTTCACGGTCCATCCCGACGGTTCCGTCGACTTCAACGGCCACACGTTCCACCCGACCTCCACGGAAGACGCCGGCGCCCTCGAGGACCAGATCAACGCCCGCCACCTGGACCGAGCAACGGCGGTCGCACCTCGCGACGCCGGTCCCGCCCGGCACCTTCCCGACAAGCGTCTGCCCACCTTCCAGGTTGATCTCGATCATCTGTCCCACATCCTCGTCCACGCCCGCCGCGGCTCCGAACACACCGAGACCGGCCTTCGGGGTCTCGCCCATCTCGCCGCCGACGGCTGGATGCGCCCACCGCGCGAACTCCACGTCGATCCGCTCCAGCGCTACGTCGAGCTCGATGGGGTTCGTTTCAACAACGATGGCGAAGGCGCCCGAAGCCTTGAGGCGTTCCTCAACGAGCACTTCATTCCGCCCGCCCACGCGGAAGGCGCCCATCCGATCGAGATCCGAGAAAACTCGGCCGCGTCCACGGGCTTCGATATCCGCTTCGGAATCGTGCGCGCCGGAATAAGAACGGAAGCCAAAGGCCACCTGTCCCAGGAGATGTTGGATGTGCTCCAGGACCACGCCCGGTGCGACCTGCTCCAGCCCGGGATCATCCTCCGGATCTCGCCCCCCTATCTCTACCTTCGGCGCCGGAACCACGACGGCGGGGAGGAACCGGTTCCAGGCCTTCCGGATGTCAAATACCGGAGCGTGACCGCCCGGGATCTGGAGATCGTTCTCAATCATCCCCTGATCCGAAATCCGGCGACCCTCTCCGCCGCGGAGCACGAGGTCCAAGCCGTGAAGTCCCCCGACCCGGCGACCGAAACCGCGAAGGCAGCATTGCCGGCGCCGCCGGCTCCCCCCGCGCCGCCGCGACGCGAGCCGTTTGTCCCGCCGCCCAAGTCCCCGCCACCCCCGGCGAACGCACCCGCACCCGCGCCTCCGACGAACCCGATCCCGCCGACCGCGGCGGCTCCCTCCGGGAGCGGAGACCTCCTCGACGTCCCAGAGGATCCCCGCCCTTCGTTGTTCGCGGGAACGGATACCTTCCACACGCACGAGTCCATCTTTCGAGCTCTCACGCGCCAACTCGAATTCCCCGTTCAGGATCTCCTTCTGTCCCTGCCACGGGTCTTCACGGACCGCCGATTTGAGATCCTCGACTTCAATGGCGAGGAAATCGCCTCGGTGCTTCAACTGCGGACCGACCACTTCCACGGCTTCTACCTGACCCACCTCGGTCAACAGGCCATCGACCTCGTCTACGCCTGCCACGGCACCCACCTCGAATGGGGTACGCGGAAGTGCGCCGTGCAACCCGTCGCGGGAGCCGAATCGTCCGAATTCCAGGGGCCCGCCCTCCTGGGGCTCGCCCAGAATTCCGACCACCACTTTGTCTTCGTGGTCGAACCCCGCTACCGCGAATGGATCCGGAGCCACGAGAACGCCTGCCGCGCCGCCTACGCCCACTTCATCACGCCCACCGAATGGAGCCGCCAACCCGAGGCCTTGCCCCTCATCTGGCCCCCAAACGCGTGACACCGGCTTTCGAATCGGCTCCATCCCGGTAACGCCGACTTTCCAGTCGGCCTGGAGATTGGCCATTTTTGGCCCGGAGGGCCGGCGGAGATTAGCCGGCGGCAAGCCCCGCGCCAGCGGGCACGGCCGCCGGACCCAGGATTCCAGTGATGCGCGCCCCGGCGGGGCGCCGGAAACGTCGCCGAGGCCCCGAGATGTCACCCTTCGATTCGCCCCCGGTCCAACCCCTTGTCCCGTGATGCTCGCCTCCCCCGCGCCTGCCGGGGCGGTGTTGATTCTGGGACGGTTATCCGGTGGCCGCGACGGCTCCGCCGCCTTGCCTCCGGCTCATTTCCCAGGTCCCTGCGGGACCCCGCGGCTCCGGTAGCCGCCGCGCTTCAGGCGCTGTCGGTAGCGCACCGACGCCACACCCAGGAGCGCGATGGCCCCCAGCACCGCCTGCCCACCCAGTTCCGGGACGGCGGCCGAGATCGTCACCGCGCCGTCGAAATAGATGCGCTCACCCGAGTCCGGGTCGAAGTGCGTCAGGTAGAATCCGTCCGGCTCCAATTCGGAGACGCTGAAACGGACCAACGCCTCCTCCCCCTCGTTCAGGCTGAACCGCCATCCCAGGGCCATCGACACATCCGACGGCGCCGCGGTCGCCACCGAATTATCCAACTGATCCGTGAGGACATGTTCGAAGATGCCGCCGCTGATGTTCGCGGGAGTATCGATCTCCCACGTCAGTCCCGAAGGAGCACCCACGGCGGAGACGTCACCAATCTCGTTGTTGTAGGAGTTGATCGGCTCCGACATCTCGTGATCGAGCCAGAAAACCACGGCATGGAGGCCGGGATCCCGGATGGTGTATTCGAAACGACCGAGCCCGGAGGCCACATCAAAAATCCCGCCGTCGGGCAGCGGCATGCCGTAACCGGTGATGCTGCCGTTATGGTTGAGGGCGTAATCGTACAGGGCGATCGAGCCATCGGCACCCTGGCTCGAAACCGGCGCCAAGAGACCCAGCAAACCAGACCCAAGACACAACCAGGGAACAGCGATTTTTCGTACGACCATAGGGCGCTATCGCTAGCAAAACCCGCGCTGTCGAGTCGAGATGAATCAATGCCCTAGCCCGAGGTTCGGAGCGGGTTCGCCGACGCCAAGTCGGGCGTCGACGCAGACTCGAATTCCAGGGGGAACTTGGGCGTGTTTTCTTGGGCGCCCGATCCCGCCCGCCGGCAGTTCGCCACGTTTTCGTGGAGATTTGTGGTCCGCCTCGGGATCTTCCAACTCGCCCGTTCACAAGGGTCTGCGTCTCCTGTTTCGGCGCTGCTGTGGCAGGACAACCGGAATAAAGGTTTGACGCGTTTCCCGCCATTGTGCGGCAATGACGCTTCCTAGAAGGCGTTTTCCTAAGCCATGCCGAGAGGTCGAAAAAACAGCGGGACTCCAGTCATCCGATCATCAGCCGCCGCCGCGCGCTACGACGCCCACCACAACGTGCTCGGGCGCGCCTACGGCCCCTTGGCCGACCTGCGCCGCGAACTGGCGGACTCCAAGAGCGCCGTCGCCGAACGCGGTGTCATTCTGGGACAGTTCGCCACCTGTGGCGACCCGCAGCGCGCCTGGCTTCTCCTCGAGGACTACTTCGAAAAGCTGGCCCTCTCGCGTCGGGATTTCCCCGGGGACGACTGGTGGGGCAAGCTCATGGGCGCCCAGGGCAAGGGTCGCCTCGAGGAAACCGCGCACCTCTTCCTCCGCGCGAACCGCGCCCTCCCCACGGAGTTGGTCGGGCACGCCAATTTCGAGCGGTTCGCCCAGCAACTCCAGGCCGAACGGGATCAGCAACTGGTCACCGACCTCGAACGCTGGCTCTTCCCTCCCGCCCCCGACCATCTCGACTCTCCCAGGGCCGGCCTCCGCGTCCTCTGCGACGCCCGACGGGGCGAGAATGGCGACGGCCAAAGCCGGCTCGCCCTCACGTTCAACGTCGTTCGCAGCCGGACCGGCGAGAAGGACCGCACCCTCCAGGAGGTCATCGAACTCACCCTCCGCGCCACCCAGGAACAGGAACTGTTCCCCCCCGAGGACTGGGAACTCATCCGCTGGCTCGCCGAAAACTACCGACACCGCGATCCCATGCCCGATCCCCTCCTCGTCGAGGGAGTCGAACTCCTCCGCTGGCTCGTCCGCTGGGGACGCGTCGGACGCCTTCTCACCGGCTCCGACCAGACGCCGCTTCGCTTCCGTGGCCAGCTCGCCCGCTTCATCTACCGGCTGGACAACGGCGATCACGAACTCAGCCTCGCCCATTCCCTCGAGACGCCGGACGGCGCGTGCTCCCTCGCCGACGCCCACTACTTCACCGGCGAACTCCCGCTCGTCCTCGCCGGCGGCGAGTTCTTCCTCATCGAGAATCCGCCCAGCGTGAAACTTCTCGGCGGCCTCCTCGAGAAACCCGTCCTGCCCATCCGGAAACTGAGCCACCGCCTGCTGACCCAACTCCGGCGCGCCCACGCGCAGCAGGACAAGCGCTGGGACAGCCTCTGCGTCAATCACAAGGCCCGCCCCCAGTTCATCTTCGAACTCAGCGACGAAGTCGTCCGTCTCCGCCTCCTCGCCGTCAGCGAACGCGACAACTCCGTCTGGCAGTGGAACGGCCACGAATGGCTCTACGCGGGAACCGAGGCCCGGCGGACCGACAAACCCGATCTCCTCGACGACCTTCGGCTCGACGACGCCATCGCCTGGCTCCGCCGCCTCGACTGGTTCACGCCGGAACCCGGCCTCTGGGTCGGCGACGCCAACGAGAACTTCCTCGCCACGCTCTCCCTGGTGTGGGGAAGCAAACCCCCGGGCGCCGAATTCCTCGGCAACCCCGCCTTCCAACGGCTCTTCCTCCAGCCCCGCAAGCTCAAACCCAAGCTCCTCGTCAAGGGCTCGGGCATCGACTGGCTCTCCGTCTCCGCGGAGTGGGAACAGGAGGGGATGAAGCTCACCCCCGCCGACCTCCTACGGCTCGCCACCGCCACGAGCCGCTACGTCAAACTCCCCGACGCCGGCTGGGTCGAACTCGACACCGAGGCCGTCACCCAGGCCCACGAAACCATGGCCGAACTGGGCGTCGACGGCCTCGTGCCCATCGCCCAGAAAGTCGACATGGTCCAGGCCAAAGCCCTCGACGACGGCGCGCTCCAGCGCTTCGGCGATTCCGCCGAGGCCCGCGCCCTCCGCCAGCGGCTCACCAACTTCAAGGGCGTTCCCGACACGGATCTCCCCGCCGGCCTCAACGCCGAGTTGCGCCCCTACCAGAAGGACGGGTTCGACTTCCTCTGCCACCTCCACAGCGTCCAGCTCGGCGGCATCCTCGCCGACGACATGGGCCTCGGCAAAACCCTCCAGACCCTCGCCTGGCTCCTGTGGCTCAAGAAGCGCAACGGGCGGAAGTCCAAGCCCGCCCTCGTCATCTGCCCCGCCTCCGTCCTCCACAACTGGCGGCGTGAAGCCGAGAAGTTCACCCCCGAGATGCGGGTGCTCGTCCTCGAAAGCGGCGCCGCCCGGCACAACCTCAGGAAGCAGATCCCGAATTTCGACATCGTCGTCACCAACTACGCCCTGCTCCGACGCGACCTCGAGGAACTCCAGAAATTCGACTTCCAGGCCCTCATCCTCGACGAAGCCCAGTTCATCAAGAACCCCGGCGCGCAGGTCACCCAGTGCGTCAAACAGCTCAAGGCCCAGCAGCGACTCGCCCTCACCGGCACGCCGCTCGAAAACCGCCTGCTCGACCTCTGGAGCATCGTCGACTTCATCCAGCCCACCTACCTCGGCACCCAGGTCGACTTCAACGAGACCTACGAGGCGCCTCGCGAAGACGGGGCCGCCCAGCGCATCAACCGGCGGCGGCTTTCGGCCAAGCTCCGCCCCCTCATGCTCCGCCGGCTCAAGCAGCAGGTCGCCAAGGATCTCCCCGATCGCATCGAGGAACGCCGCGACTGCGACCTCGGCGAAGCCCAGCGCATGCTCTACCTCGCCGAGCTCCGACGCAGCCGCGACCAGGTCATGCAGGCCCTCCAGACCAAGGGCCTCGCCCAAAGCCGCATGCACGTCCTCGCGGCCCTCACTCGCCTGCGCCAGATCTGCTGCCACCCGTCCCTCGTCGGCAGCGACACCGCCTCCGGCAAGACCGAGACCCTCTTCGAACTCCTCGAACCCCTGATGGAGAAGGGCGAAAAGGTCCTCGTGTTCTCGCAGTTCGTGGAGATGCTCAAAATCCTCGAACGCGAGTGCGGCACCCGCTCCATCGTCACCCACATCCTCACCGGCAACACCAAGGACCGTCAGGAGGTCGTCCGCGCCTTCCACGATGAGACCCGCCCCGCCGTGTTCCTCCTGTCGCTCCGCGCCGCCGGCACCGGTCTCAATCTCACCACCGCCAGTTACGTCATCCTCTACGATCCGTGGTGGAACCCCGCCGTCGAAGCCCAGGCCATCGACCGCTCCCACCGCATCGGCCAGACCCGGACGGTGAACGCCTACCGCCTCATCTCGCCCGGCACCGTCGAGGAAAAGATCTGGGACCTCCAACAGAAGAAGGCCCAGACCATCAGCGACGTGCTCGGAGAGGAAGGGTTCGCCAAGAATCTCACGAGCAACGACCTCGAATACCTGTTCTCCGAGGATTGATCGGCCGTCACCCCGGCCCAATCGTCCGCAACGCGCGCTTCACCACGTACGCCGTCTCCCTCGTCGGCGATTCCTCAACCCATCGACCCGCCACCGCCCGGACCCAGCCGGGCGCCGACTTGCTCGCGTCGTTCAGCCAGTTCCCCACCGAGTCGCGCACGTACTTCGACGTATCCGACCGGAGCGGCTCCAGGATCGGCAGACCTTGTTCCGGAGCGTTCTTCAGCGCCGGAATGTGCCGGCACCAGACCCCCCTCGGCCGCGTGGCTTCACTCGCGAACCGCCGCACATTGGGGTCCGGGTCCGAAGTCCAGGACGTCAGCCGCCGGATACCCCCCTCCAGGTCCTCCGCCAGATTCTCCCGGACCGCCGACCAGGCGGTCTCCCGGACGCCCATGTTCCGGTCCGCCGCGGGAACCCGCATCCGATCCAGCTTTTCGGCGAGCGTGAATGCCGGATTCAGCCCAACCCAGTAGCAAGCCCAGGAACGCACCACGTCGGACGCCGATCCCAACAACAGACCGACCCCGCGATCCACCGCCGCGGGAGTCGAAGCCCCGTCCACCAGGACCCGCCCGATCAACGCCGATCGCTTGGGCGCCGTCGGCTTCTCCAAAGCCCGCAGCCCAGCCCGGATCGCCGGAAGGATCGCGGCCATTCCCAGGCCGGGAAGAACCGCCATGGCCAACCGCTCCTGATCCACCACCAGCCACTCGCTCAGGTTCACCGTCTCAATCCGACCCGCGTCCAGAAGTTCGCGGACGGCCCGAGGGACACCGGCCGTGTCCCTGCTCCCCTTTCGATTCAGGATCTCCGGGGGTATCTCTGAGGTGCTTTTCGGTCTCATGCGATCGGGCCCTTCTCTCCCCTATCCTCGTGTCCCGGTCAATCCGGGGCGGCCTCTGGTACCGCCCAGCCCCGGCCACCGGGAGCTTCCAAGTTCAGGTTCCCGCCTACAAATTCCCCCGCGAACACCGATGAAACACTGTCTTTCGCGCTGAGACCCCAAGCCGCCGCAAACGATCCTCCCGTCCGATCGCTCAAGCCCCCGCACCTCTGTGGATCCCACCCCACCCCCCACACCGCCCCCTCACCCCCTCCGGCCAATCCTCGACCGGGCCCGACGGGAACTCCTCGATCTCTCGAACCGGAATCGACTCCTCGCCGTTCCGGTCCGTTCCAAGACCGCCCGCCTCGTCCAGGTCCGGGACGAGCGATCGAGCGAAATCTTCAGACTCCTCGTCGAGGAACGCAAAGCCCTCACCTTCCTTCCCGGCGCCGTCCTCACGCCGCCCCAGACCACTCCCACTCCCACCGCCACCACCACCATTATCACCGATGGCCCGCCCACCGCGGCCACGGCCACGGCCTCCGACACGACCCAACCCGACGAGGAAGCCGCCCTGCCTCCCGCCGACGACGCCGTCGACCCCGAAACCGGAATCCCACGCCGCCACACCGACGCGCGGCTTCAGACGTCCCTGCCCCCCGAGATCCTCCAACGACGACTCCTCGATCTCTCGCGCGACGCTCTCACAACCCTCGAGGAAACCGGCGTCAACGTGCTGTACCTCGCCCTCGGTCAATTGCGGTGGACCGAACCCGACCAGCCCGATTCGCCTCACCACGCCCCCATCGTTCTGATCCCGGTCCAACTGTCCCGCCGGAGCGCCAGCGACCGCTTTCTCCTCCGGGCGCGCGACGAGGACGTCGAGGAAAACCTCTCCCTCCGCACCAAATTGCAAACCGACTTCGGCGTGTCCCTGCCGCCTTTCCCGGAGGACGACACCTTGGCGCTGCCCCCCTACCTCGAGGCGGTCGCCGAAGTCGTCTCGACCCGGCCCGGTTGGCGGGTCGATCCGGACGCGGCGGTCCTTGGATGCTTCTCGTTCGCCAAACTCCTCCTCTACCGCGATCTCTCGCCCGAAACCTGGCCCACCGAGCGCCCCCTCCTCGACCGCCCCTTCCTCCCGGCCCTGCTCTCGACCGGATTCCCGCCGCCACCGGATCCCATCCCGGAATCCTCCCACCTCGACGAGGTCATCTCGGTCGAACGCCTCGACCATGTCGTCGACGCCGACGCCTCCCAGACCCTGGCCATCGAACTGGTTCGCCAGGGCCACAATCTGGTCCTCCATGGCCCGCCCGGCACCGGCAAGAGCCAAAGCATCACCAACATCATCGCCACCGCCGTCCTCGACGGTAAGAAGGTCCTCTTCGTCGCTGAGAAGCTCGCGGCGCTCGAAGTCGTCCAACGCCGACTCGTCCGCGAGGGCCTCGGTGATCTCTGCCTCGAACTCCACAGCAACAAGGCCAGCAAACGGGCCGTCCTCCAGGAAATCGGACGGACCTGGCGACTTGGAAAGCCGCGCGTCGAGGAATCGCGGGACACGATCGCCCAACTGGAAACCCGGCGCGCCGCCCTCAACGCCCACTGCGACAACCTCCATCGGACCCACCCAGCCACCGGCCTGACTCCGTACAGGGTTCTCGGCGAACTCATCCGCCTCGGCGATGCCGCCTCGTCCGCGGCGTCGATCGACCTCGCCGGCGCGGAATCGTGGTCGGCGTCCGATCGGGCGTCCCGCGAGGCGCATGTCGTCGACCTCGGGGAACGCATCCGACAGATCGGTCCACCCTCCCAAAACCCCTGGCGCGGCGTCCGCCACGAGGGGTTCCAGCCCACCGACCTCCACATCGTGGTCGCGCTCCTCACCGACGTCGCCAACCGTCTCAAGGCTTGCCGCGAAACCGCCCGCGCCCTCGCCAAAGCCCTCCAGACGGACGCCCCTCAAAACCTCGCCGACGCCCGTCATCTGCGCCTCCGCGCCCGGCATGCCGTCGCGACGCCCGCCATCGACCGCGCCGCCGTCGTGTCGCCGCTCTGGAATGACACCTCCCGGTCTGAGAGACCTGGTTGAGGCCGGACGCAACTATGCCGCGGCGCCGCCGAGGTTGGCACCCAGATCCACCGAGTCGCGTGGGAAAAGGACTTCGACGCCATCCGCTCCCACATCGCCGCTCACGGAAGGTCTTGGTTTCGCTTCTTGAACGGTAACTTCCGTCGGGCCCTGGCCCGGCTACGCGGTGACCTCACCGCGGAACTGCCGCGTGACCACCAGGAACGGCTCGCCTTGGTCGACCGAATCGTCGCCGGTCAGAAGTCGCTGAAGGCCGTCCACTCCGGCAGTGCCCTGGGGCAATCCGCCTTCGGTGTCGGCTGGCGCGATGAGAAGACCGACTGGAACCAGGCAGCGGAGGCGCTCCAGTGGGTGACCTCGCACAGTGAATCCGGACTGGGCGCGAGCTTCCGGCAAATGTTCGCGGCGATCGATGATCAGACCCGCGTGACCGAACCGTTGGATCGCTTGTCACGACAACTGGCTGACACCAACAAGATCATGTCACGCTGTTCGAGCAACTCTCCCTGGACTGCAACGTGGCGTTTGGCTGCCAGGACCCATCGGGGATCGCCCTGGAGGCTCTCGCGGAGCGCTGCTCGCTCTGGTTGAACCGGATGGAAGATCTTCCCGCTGGTCCCATTACGTGGCCTGCCGCCACGAAGCCCATCCCCTCGGACTCGGACCTGCTCGCCGAGATCGATCGTGGGAAGTCGCCATCCCGATCGAGGAACGCCCGCGAGTCGTTCCATCCGCGCCTGCTTCACGCGGATCCTCCGCGAACAAACCCAGCTCAATCCCGAACTCGCGCGCTTCGACGGAACTTCCCAAACCCGCCTCGTCGAGGAGTTCCGCCAACTCGATCGCGAACGTCTCGCCGTCGCCCGCTTCCGCGTCCTCGCCACCCACCACGCCGCCCTGCCATCGCAGAACGCCGGCGTCGGCGCGGTCGGCATCGTCAATGGCGAACTCGAACGCAAGCGCGGCCATCGGCCCGTCCGCCAACTGCTCCGCGACGCCGGCTCCGTCGTCCAGGCGATCAAGCCCGTCTTCATGATGAGCCCGCTCTCCGTGGCTCAGTTTCTGGCCCCGGGCGCGATCACGTTTGACCTGCTGGTCATCGATGAGGCCAGCCAGGTGGAACCGGTGGACGCCCTCGGTGCCATCGCCCGATCCGAACAGATGGTGGTTGTCGGTGACAACCGCCAGTTCCCGCCAACCCGATTCTTCGCCCGCGTCACAGGCAATTCGAGGATGCCGACGACGAGGATGAAGATGCCCCGCGACCGCCGCCGGAATCCAGGACGTCGAAAGCATCCTCGGCCTCTGCTGCGCCCGCGGACTGCCCGCAAAGCATGCTTCGCTGGCACTACCGCAGCCGCCACCACTCGCTGATCGCCGTCTCCAACCATGAGTTCTACGAGGATCGTCTCTTTCTCATCCCCAGTCCGTTGATCCAAGTGACCGGGCTGGGCTTGAGGTTTATCCACCTGCCGGATGCCACCTTCGATAGCGGCGCGTCCGGAACCAACCGGATTGAAGCGAAGGCAGTCTGCCGCGCCATCATTGAACATGCCCGCAACTCCCCGGGCCTGAGCCTGGGCGTTGCCGCCTTCTCCGTCCGCCAACAGCAGGCCATCCTCGATGAACTGGAACTGCTCCGACGAGAGAATCCCGACACCGAGCCGTTCTTCTACGAAAGCCCCGCCGAACCGTTCTTCGTCAAGAACCTGGAGAACGTCCAGGGCGACGAACGCGACGTCGTCTTCATCTCCATCGGCTACGGCCGCGATCCCGACGGCTTCCTGCGGATGAACTTCGGCCCCCTCGGCGCGGAAGGCGGCGAACGCCGGCTCAACGTCCTCATCTCCCGCGCCCGCCGCCGTTGCGTCGTGTTCTCCTCCCTCCGCGCCGACGACATCGATCCCGCCCGCGCGTCCGGCCGCGGTGTCCACGCCCTGAAGGCCTTCCTCCACTTCGCCGAATCCGGCAAGCTCCAGCCTTCCCCCACCGCGGCACCCACGCCCTCCTCGCCGTTCGAGGAAACCGTCCGCGAAGCACTCTCCCGCCACGGCCATACCATCCATCCCCGGTTCGGTATCGCCGGCTTCTTCATCGACCTCGCCGTCGCCGACCCGGAACAACCCGACCGTTTCGTGCTGGGAATCGAGTGCGACGGTCCCTCCTACCTCGCTTCGCGCAGCGCCCGCGACCGGGACCGCCTCCGGCACGCCGTCCTCCAGGACCACGGCTGGGCCCTCCATCGGATCTGGGTCACCGACTGGTTCCAGAATCCAGAACTCCAGTGGGCCGCCGTGCTCGCCGCCATCGAAAACACTCGGACCGCCAACCCCGTCGCTCCCTCCCCCGTCCCCGCTTCCGAAAGTCCCTTGGGCGAAATCCAGCGCGATGACCCCGAGGAACTCGCGACCGGCCCGAACACGCTCGTGGCGGCTCCCTACCAATTGGCGACCTTCCGCCCCCCGCCCAAATCCGAACCCCAGAGTCTCCCACCGGCTCGGATGGCCGACATCCTCTTCCAGATCGTCGAACAGGAAGGCCCCATCCATGAGGATGAGATGGTCGTGCGCATCCGCGACCTCTGGGAACTCCCCCGCGCCGGCGCCCGCCTCCAGGACGCCGTCGCCCGCGGGGTCCGCGCCCTCCTCGTCAGCCGTCGTTGCACCCGCGAGGACGGCTGCCTCGACATCCTCGACCGGCCCGTCCGCGTTCGTTCGCGTGACGGCCTCGCGTCCCCCAACCTTCGCAAACCCGATCTCCTGCCGCCCTCCGAGGTCCGCGCCGCCATCGTTCTTCTCGTCGACGCCGCCCACGGGGTTGAACCCCGCAAACTCCCCACCGCGGTCGCCCGGCTCCTTGGATTCAAGAGCACCCCTTCCACTCTTCGATCGCTCGTGGAAGCCCAGGTCGCCCGGATGACGGCGGAAGGTCGGCTCGCGATCCAGGGAGACCTCCTGGTTCAGGTCCGGGCCCCCGAAGAACCACCGTCCTGAGCGGGCGCTACCCCATGTAACGCAGACTTTCAGCCGGCCTGGAGATTGGCCATTTGTTGGGGAGCGAGGGAGGCTGGTGCCGAAGGGTATTGCATCTCAGAGGGCTGGACGCCCCCCTTCCGTTGCCCGAACTGTCTCTCCGAATCAAGGTCCGTAGGACCGGCCTGTCTATAGCCAACGGCCCAAAATGGTTCCGAAGCCCCGTCAGGGGCGGCCCTTCTGGGCGACCGATTTCAGACCAAGCCCACCGATCACCCTCCGTCACCGCCGCTCCGAGGGCCGCTCCTATGGAGCTTGAACTCATTTGCGACCGATCGTGGCTATGGACGGGCCACCCCTGACGGGGTTGTGCGGGGATTTCTCGCGTCCGAATCAAGAGTGCCGCCTTCGATGACTGGCCCTTCTTCATCCGGGTTTGGCAACAAATGGGTTCTCTGCGCGAACGAGGCCGAACCCGATCGGTGGGCTCGGGAGAAATGGCCAATCTCCAGCGCCGGCTTTCCAGCCGGCTCCACTTTCCCGCCGGCTTTCCAGCCGGCTCCACTTTCCCCTCGATGCCGACTGGAAAGTCGGCGGGACAAGGGGACCCGAATGACAATGTTGTCATCGGTTTTTCACGGTCCTGTCAGGCGGCCCGCGCAGGGTGAACTTCGGGTGCGCGGAACTGTCCGCCCCCTTCGTGGACTTCCAGGACAAAAAGAGCCCGCCGTGCGGAGCAGTGTCCCGGAGTCCACAGAAGCCACGCCATGCCGTTTTTCGCAATCATCCTGACCGCGCTTCGAACCCGTTTTCAAAAACCGCTGTTCGGATGGGTCCTCCTGGCCCTCCCGCCCGCGACGTCCCTGGCGGGCGGCCTCCAACTCACGGAGATCATGTACCACCCCGCCAGCACGAACCGGCTGGAGGAATGGTTTGAGATCAGCAACGCGGACGCGAACCCCATCGATCTCTCGGGCTGGAAGGTCACCCGCGGTGTGACATACGGCTTTCCGGCCGACCTTATCCTGGAGCCCGGCGGCTACCTGGTCGTGGCCGCCGACACGAACACTTTTCGGGCGCGACATCCGGCGGTGACCCTCGTCGTGGGCGGGTGGCGGGGCTACCTCAGCCACGACGGCGAGGAGATCCGGATCGAGGACGCGGCCGGCAACGTGATGGCGGGCGTCACCTACGCCCCCGAGGGAGACTGGGCGCTGCGCCGGATCGGGGCTCCGGACCGATGGAACCGCGCGGGCTGGGAATGGTACGCCGGGCACGCGGGACTTGGAAAATCGCTGGAACTCGTCAACCAGGAGATGCCGGCTGACCTCGGATCGAATTGGGGTTCCAGCCTCGTGGACGGCGGCACGCCCGGACGCCCGAATTCCATCCGCGGCTCCGACGCGGCTCCGATCATCACCGACGTCGCCCACGCGCCCATCGTTCCGCGCTCCTCCGATCCCGTCACCATCACCGCCCGGGTCCTCGACGAGCAGACCCTCGGCGTGGAGGCCAGCCTGCACTGGCGGGTCGACGGCGACGAAGTTTTCAACACCGTCGCGATGTTCGACGACGGGAGTCACGGCGACGGGCTCGCGGAGGATGGAGTTCTCGGAGCGATCCTTCCCCCGCGCCCCCAGGGGACGGTCGTCGAGTTTCACCTCACCGCCCGGGATTCGACCGGCAACAGCCGAACCTTCCCGAACGCGGAACCTTCCGGTGGACTTCGAACCGCCAATCCCGCGTACCAAGTCGACGACTCGATCTATTCGGGTGACCAACCGCTCCTCCGCCTGATCATGACCCGCGCGGAGCACGACTACCTTTCGAACCAGATCTGGAATGGCGAACCCTCGAGCGACGCCTCGGTCAACGCCTCCTTCGTGAGCCTGGATGGCGTGTTGAACGGCGGAACGTCCACCCAGTCCCGATACGATGTCTCCATCCGAAACCGCGGCCATGGAACCCGGACCGCCGTCCCCCACAATCTCCACGTCGGATTCCCGAAGGATCGGACCTGGAAAGGCCGCGCGGGAATCAACCTCAACTCCCATTACACCCATTCCCAGCATCTCGGCAGCGCCGTCTTCCGTCGGGTCGGCCTGCCCATGGCCGAATCCCGCCCCGTCCAGGTGCGCCTGAACGGCGCGCAACTGGCCAAGCCGGGCCAGGAACAATTCGGCTCCTACGCCGCCAACGAACTTGTCGACGACCGACTGGTCCAGCGTCAGTTCCCACTCGACGACGGAGGCAACCTCTATCGGGGCATTCGGGACATGCTCCCCGGAATCAGTTCGGACGCGGACCTCACCTGGCAGGGAACCTCCCCCGCCGGCTACACGAACGCCTACGTGAAGGAGAACCATGTCGCGATCGACGATTGGTCGGACTTGATCCACCTCATCGACGTGCTCAATCACACGCCCGACGCCGGATACGTCGAGGCCGTGAAGCAGGTCGTGAACGTGGACGCCTGGATGAAGTATTTCGCCGTCAACACGCTCCTCGACAACCAGGAGAACAGCCTGGGCATCGGCCAAGGTGACGACTTCGGCCTGTACCGGGGAGAGCACGACCCCCGTTTCGTCCCAATGGCCTACGACATGGACAGCCTGATGGGTCGGGGCCTGCGCGACACGACCTATGCCGACGGCCTCTGGCGCATGACGCGGCTCCCGGTCATCGACCGCTTCATGAAGCACCCCGCGTTCGTCCCCCTGTACTTCGAGCATCTCCAAGAGCTGGCGGAGACCGCCTTCTCACCATCCGAGATCGATGCCCTCGTGGACAACTCGCTGGGTGGCTATGTCGACGCCCTCACCCGGCGGAACCTCAAGGCGTTCAACGTGAGCCACGTCGCCCACGTGCTGTCCCAATTCCCGCGGTCCCTCACGGTGACCCACGGTCTGCCCATCGCCGGCGGATACCCGCGCACCACCCAGGCGTCCATCACGCTCTCGGGTCGGGCCGACGCCATCGAGACGCGCCGGGTCCTGGTCAATGGATCCGAAGCGTCGTGGACCGCCTGGGAAGGCGCGTGGACGAACCAAGCCGTCCGACTTCACCCGGGTCTCAATCGGATCCTGGCGCAAGCGTTGGACGAAGGCGAACGAGTGCTCGAGGACACCGTGCTCGAAGTCTGGTACGACGACGGTTCCGAACAGAACATCGCCGGCCGACTGGCGGCCGACACGGTCTGGACAGCGGCCGGGGGCCCGTACCGTGTCAGCGGAAACTTCGTCATCGAGGCCGGGGCGACACTCACCATCGAACCGGGAACCTCGGTCTTCCTGAGCGCCGGCGCGGACCTGACCGTCGCCCGCGGCGGCCGGCTGATCGCCGAGGGCACGCCGACCGAGCCCATCCTTTTCGAGTCCCCACCGGGCGAGACGTCCAGTTGGCGGGGGGTCGTCATCGACGGCCAGGTCGGTTCGCCGGAATCCAGAATTTCGTACGCCCATTTCGCGGGCAACGGAATGACCTGCATCGACGTGGCGGGCGGCGCCTTGCTTCTGGATCACGCCACGTTCGGCACGACCACCCATCCGTACCTCTCCCTGGACGCGAGTTCCTTCGTCATCAGTCACTGCCACTTCCCGGCCACCACGGCGGCCTTCGAACCGGTCCACGGGACGGGTGGGATCAAGTCGGGCGGCCGAGGCATCATCCGTGACAGCTATTTCGGGTCCAGCATCGGCTACAACGACATCGTGGATTTCACAGGGGGGAACCGGCCGGGCCAGCCCATCATCCAGTTCTACGGGAATGTCTTCGCGGGATCGTCCGATGACATCCTCGACCTTGATGGAACCGACGCCTGGATCGAGGGCAACATCTTCCTTCACGTCCACCGCGACGGTTCGCCCGACAGCGCCTCGGCGGTGTCGGGCGGGAACAGCGGCGGCAGCACCTCGGAACTGACCCTCGTCGGCAACCTGTTCTTCGACTGCGACAACGCGGTCACCGCCAAGCAGGGCAACTTCTACATCCTGCTCAACAACACCGTGGTCCGCGTCACCCAGGCCGGCGGAGAAGACTTCGACTCCGGCGTCGTCAACGTGCGCGACACGGCGCCGGATCTGACTTCGTTCGGTCTCGGCGCCCACGTCGAAGGCAACATCATCGTGGACGCCGCGCGGTTGGTCCGGAACCACGACCCCCTCCAGACCACGGTCACGTTCGTGAACAATTTCCTGCCGCGGCCGTGGGAGGGCCCGGGCGACGGCAATTCCCTCTTCGACCCGCTCCTTCGACATATCCCGACGATCGGGGAAACGTCCTTCGCCAACTGGGAGGAAGCCCAGGTGATGTGGACTTGGCTCGGCCTGCTGCCAGGCTCCCCGGCCCGAGGCGGTGGGCCGGGCGGGCGCGACCACGGCGGCGTCGTCGCTCGGGGCGCCTCGATCTCCGGAGAACCGGAAGGCACCACCCGCGCGACGGACGCCTCGCTGACCGTCGGATTCAACCGCGCCGGGCCGGGCATTCCATCGGCGGGCTTTCCGCAAGGCTCCGGCTTCACGAGCTATCGTTGGCGGCTGGACATGGGTGAATGGAGCGCGGCAACCCCGATCGCGTCGCCCATCCTCCTTGCGGATCTCTCCGAAGGGCCGCACCGGGTCGAAGTCTCGGGCAGGAACGACGCCGGCCTCGACCAGGACGACCCCTCGCTCGGCTCCGAGGGAGTCGCCACGATTTCCAGGACTTGGACGGTGAACACCCACTTCGTTCCCCCGGCCGCCCGGCCGACGATCCGGATCAACGAGGTTCTCGCCTCCAATCTTGGGAGCGTCTCCGAGTCGGGCCGAACGCCCGATCTCATCGAGCTGTTCAATACCGGCCCGGACGCGGTGGATCTCTCCGGCATGGGCCTCACCGACGATCCCCTCGCGCCCTTCAAGTATTCGTTCCCATCGGAAACCGTGATTCCAGGGCGCGGATTCCTGGTGGTCGAAGCCGACGACCCCTCCGGCGGCCCGGGGATATTCACCGGGTTCAAACTGAGCCAAAGCGGAGACATCGTCCTGCTGTCCGATGCGCCGGGGCGTGGCGGCGAGAAGTTGGACTCCGTGACGTTCGGATCGCAGGTGACCGACCTGTCCATCGGCCGAATGTCGGACGGCGAATGGGGGCTTTGCCACCCCTCGTTCGGCTCGACGAACCAACCCATCCCGACGGGGAATCCACGCGGTTTGCGCATCAACGAATGGCTGGCCGACGCTCAATTCGTCGCTCCCAACGACTTCGTCGAACTCCACAATCCGGATCCGCTTCCCGTGGCTCTAGGGGGCCTGCACCTCTCCGACGCCGCGGGAGCGCCCACGCGTCACGCCATCGCGCCGCTGAGCTTCATCCCCGGCCGGGGGTACGCCCAATTCGTCGCCGACGGCGATCCAACCCAGGGGTCCGAGCACCTCGATTTCAAACTCTCACCCGACGTGGGCCTCATCCTGCTCTCCGACGCCGACTCGTCGATCATCGACGCGGTGACTTACGGCGCGCAACGGACCGATGTCTCGCAGGGCCGTTCACCGGATGGCGCCTCCACCATCGCGCCGTTCACCTACCCGACACCCGGTGGTGGCAATCCGGGCGCTCCGGCCGGCGACTGCGCCCTGGTGACGACCACGGTCAACCTCCTGCCTCTCGGAGCAACCTGGAAGTACCAGCAGACGGGCAACCTGGACGGCACCGGTTGGCAACGGCCGGAATACGACGACTCCGCCTGGCCATCGGGACCCGCCCTCCTCGGCGTCGAAAGCAGCACCCTCCCGGATCCGGGCCTCCAAACCCCGCTCAGCCTGGGCCGCGCGACCTACTATTTCAGGACTCGATTCCTGGTTGGAACCAACCTGGACGGATTCAGCCTGAACCTGAAGACGGTCCTCGACGACGGAGCCCTCGCGCACCTCAACGGCGCGCCCCTGATCACGAACGGGCTCCCTTCGGGAGCCCCGGCCTACTCGACGTTCGCGTCCCGGAACGTCGGCGACGCGACCACGGAATTCTTCACCGCGCCCGCCGGATTGCTCGTCTTGGGAACCAATGTCCTCGCGGTGGAGGTCCACCAGGTGAACGCGAGCAGCAGCGACATCGTCTGGGGCCTGGCGCTCGATGCCTCGCGCACCGAGACGAACTGCGCCCCGGCCGGCGTCCTCGACCTTGCCTTGACCGAGGTGCTCGCGTGGAACGGGTCCGGCGCCGGTTTTGTCGAAGTCCTCAATGTCGGCACGAATGCGCTGGACCTCGCCGGTTTGAGCCTGAGCGACGATTCGGCGTTTCCGCGAAAGTGGGTATTCCCCGCACCCGCGCCCCTGGAAGCCGGCGCCCGCCGCGTGATCGTTTGCGACGGCGGCCAGCCTCCCTCCCCGACCAACACCGGCTTCGGATTGGAGCGCGACGGGGGAGCCGTCTTCTTGTTCAACGGACCCGACGCGGGAGGCGACCTGATCGACGCGATCCAATACGGCGTCCAGGCATCCGGATTTTCCATCGCCCGATGGCCCGACGGGAACGGCGTCTGGAACCTCGCGCTACCCACGCCCGGAGCCGCCAACGAGGCCGCCGCCCTGGGCAGTGTATCCGCCCTGCGAATCAATGAATGGATGGCCGATCCCGCCGACGGCGCGGAGGACTGGCTGGAACTTCACAGCTCCGCCGGCCTTCCGGTGCCCCTCGGCGGCCTCCACCTCACCGACGATTTGGGCAACCGAACCCTCTCACCCATCGCACCGCTTTCCTTCATTGGCACCGGCGCCCACGCCTACGTGCGTTTCATCGCCGACGGCGATTCGCGCCGGGGTGCCAACCACACCGATTTCGCCCTCAAAAAATCCGGCGAGTCGATCGGCCTCTTCTCTCCCGCGGGGCTCATGCTCGATGGACTCAGCTTCGGTCCGCAGGCCACCGGGGTGTCACAAGGGCGTTTCCCGGATGGCGCCGCGTCCATCGTCGCTTTCGCCACGACGGCATCCCCCGCCGAGTCGAATCACCTGCCACTGACCGATGCGGTCATCAACGAGGTGCTGACCCACGCTGAACCGCCGCTCGAGGACGCCGTGGAACTTCACAACCCGACCGAGTCGGTCCTCGCCATCGGCGGGTGGTTCCTCAGCAACAGCCGCCACGACCTGAAGAAGTATCGGATTCCGGTCGGTTCGGTCCTTCCACCCAAGGGCTTCGCCGTCTTCTACGAGGCGGATTTCAACAGCGGTTCATCTCCGTTCACCCTCGATCCGACCCGCGGCGACCAGGTCGTCCTCTCCGAGGCCGATCCCCTGGGCAACCTGACCGGCTACCGCGACTCGGTCGAATTCGGCGCCGCCGAGACCGGGGTCTCGTTCGGCCGAATTCCGATCCGCGCCGGGTTCGACTTCGGCCCTTTGAGATCCAGAACCTTCGGCCAGGACTCCCCACCTGACGTGGAAACCTTCCGAACGGGATCCGGGCTCCCCAACGCGGCCCCACGCGTCGGCCCGGTGGTCATCAGCGAAATCATGTACCTGTCGGCCGACAACGGCTCCGGCGGCGTCGACGACGAGTTCCTGGAACTTCGGAACATCAGCGCCGAACCGGTCCCTCTCGACGACCAACGCAGTCCCGCCATGGGTTGGGTTCTGCGCGGTGGGATCGATTTCCCGTTTCCTCCCGGGATCTCCGTGCCACCCGGCGGGTATGTGGTCGTCGTCGGCTTCCCGCCATCCGACCCCAGCCTGCTCGGCGCTTTCCGGTCCAGGTTCAGTGTTCCATTGGACGTGCCCGTGCTGGGCCCCTGGAGCGGCCGACTGGGCGACGACGGCGACTTGATCGAATTGGTGAAGCCCCGCGGGGCGCCGTTGGCCCAGGCTTCGGAGCCCGGCCTGGCGCCCCTGGTGCTCGTCGATAAAGTCCACTACCGCCCGACAGTTCCCTGGCCACCCATCGCCCCGGGCCTGGCGGAATCCCTTCAGCGCGTGCCCGTCCAGGGGTACGGCAACGATCCAGGCACATGGCGGGCCGCAACCCCGTCCGCGGGCCGCATCAATCTCGTCACTCCTCAAGACACCGACCGGGACGGTTTGGATGACGCCTGGGAGTTGTCCTATTTCGGAACCCTCGCCCGCGATGGGAGCGGCGACTTTGACAGCGATGGCATGACCGACTTTCAGGAGTACGCGGCGGGGACGAATCCGGGAAGCCCGTCGGATCGCCTGGAGTTCCTCGCGATCACTCAAGCCGGCCAGACGACCCTGGAATTCCGAGCGGTGGCCGGGCGAACGTACACGGTCCAGCAAGCCGACTCGCTCGGGTCGGGCACGTGGCGTCGACTGGCCGATGTCGAGGCGCAACCGTCCAGCGGTCCTGTCGTTGTGATCGATCCGTCGCCTGTCGCGGCGGCTCGATTCTATCGGGTCATCACGCCCGCCAATCCGCCTTGAACCACACCCGCTTCCGATTCCCGCGGCCGTACCGTGCCGACTGGAAAGTCGGCGCTACTCCGCTTGTACCGCCGGCTTTCCAGCCGGCTCCCCTTCCCCTCGAAGCCGTGCCGACTGGAAAGTCGGCGGTACGGGGAGAACGGCTGTCCCCGCTAATTGGGCCCTTTCCTCCCGGAGCCCAGGTGGTGCTCCGCGAACTCGAGGAACCGCAGCCAGTCATACCTCTCGACCGAATGCCCTCCAGGCCGGTTGTGGTAGCCGACGTCCGACTTCACGATCGCCTCGCCCACCGGTGGCGAGGTTTCCGAATCCAACCCGGTGCCGCCCAAGAGGCGGTAGACCGGGCTCGCATGGTAGGCGGAGAGATACTCCCCGCGCGCGTCGGCCCAGAAATCCTCCACGCCGCTCGCGACATACACCGGGCGAGGCGCGATGCAGGCCAGGAGCATGTGCTGGTCCACGGGAAGATCGTCCTCGCTGTTGACGAACTTCCACGCGTTGCGGCAGAGCCAATACGGGAACCGCGTCACCATCTTCTCCAGCGTCTCGCCCGACTTGCGCCGCCACAGAGCCGCCCCCGCGCAGCCCGATTGCGCCGAAATAGCCACGGCGAACCGTTGATCCCGCGCGGCGGTCCACAACGCCGTCTTGCCCATCTTGGAATGCCCGATGGCGACGATCCGCTTCGCGTCGACGTCCGGGTCCGTCTCCAGGTAGTCCATCGCGCGCGACGCCGACCAAGACACGGCCGCGATGACACCCCACTCGTTGGCTTTCGGAAAACTCTGCCCGGACCGATAGAACAGCGGATGGACGCCCCTCAGGAACTCGACCTCATTGTGCCGGACCAGATCGCCCTGCGGCACCACCACGAAGCCGAACCCGCGATCGAACAGGTCGCCCACCGGCGTTCCATTGCGCAGGACGCCCGGCTTGTCCGGATGGGCGTCATGCCCCTCGTCCCGCGTGCCCGAGAAGCTGTGCAGCAAGAAGGCTGGAGCGGGTGACGCCCCACCCTTCGGTGTGAACACCAGGATGACCAATTCGGCCGAGCCCTTCGCGTTTTCGAAGCGGATGCGCACGTCCTTGCGCGTCGCCCGGCCGCCCATGAAATCCGGGTTCGTCTTGAGCACCTCGAAGGTCGTCCGAATCGGAGTCTCCGGAACGGGCACCACGCCGTACACCAAGTTCCCGAACAACGACAAAATCTGCGGGCGACGGACCGAGAACCATTCCTCCCGGGTGGTGATCGGTTCGCCCTCGGACGACACCAACAGATCGGGGAGCTGATACGCCGCCACGCGAGCCTCGTCGCGGACGACGTCGAAATCGTGATTCTTGGGTTCGTCGGCCAGGCAGCAAGGACGGCCAAGGAGCAGGCCCGCAAGAATCAGGCAACCGAGAGGGAAGGTTGTTTTCATGTTCGTGGAGTATCGCGGGAGAACCGCCTTTCGCTTGCTCCCGCCGGGCCGAATTCCAAGGAAACCCACCGACACGCTCGGCCGTCCGCCCCGGGGCGCGGCTGGGAGCGAACGAGGATTCGACCCCGTCCGGGGACCCGACCGCATGGTACGGACCGGGTGCCCGTCCTGTCGCGGGCCTGCGCGCTAGCCACGTTCGGCGGTCATGTCCGCCAGCGGTACCAGCCGTTGCTTCCGGAGTCGAGACCGGGACCGGGCCTTGTCGGGGGGACGGGCGGTCATTTGTCCCAGGCGACGACCTTCTTGGCGACGTTCTGGCCGCAAAGCACGACCATCGGCATGCCGCCGCCGGGGTTCACCGAGCCGCCGACGAAGAAGAGGTTCGGGTAAAGCGTGCTTTGCTTGGGAGCTTTGAAGGCGAGGTTTTTCCAGCGGTCGCTGACCACGCCGTAGATCGAGCCGCGGTTGGAATTGTATTGCTCGCGGATGTCGAGCGGCGTCCAAACGTGCTCGAAGACGACGTGCTGGCGCAGGTCTTTCAGACCCATGCGCTCCAGTTTATCGAGGATGCGCTCCTTGAGCCCCAGATAGTCCTCGCGAGTCAGCGGACGATCATCACGGATGTGGGGGATGTGGGGCAGAATCTTCAGGCAATCACAGCCGGTTGGCGCGACGGTCGGGTCGGTCTTGGACGCGGCGACGAGATAGATCGTCGGATCATCGGGCAATTCGTACCGTTCGAAGACTTTGGCGAAGTGTTCCTTCTGATGGCCGCTGAAGAAGAAGTTGTGGTGGGCGAGTTGCGGGTATTGGCAATCGAGGCCGAGATCAATCACCAGTCCCGAGCAGGCCGGTTCGAGCTTCTTTTCCAGCGAGGCGATGAAGGACTTGTCCGCGCGCAGCAATCTTTCGTAGGCGGGAATCACCTCCACGTTGGACACGATGATGTCGGCGGCGTGGAACGTCCCGTTCGCCACGAGGCCGGTGACACGGTCGCCATCACGGCGGACTTCGCTGGCTTCGGCATTGAGATGCACCTTGATACCGAGTTCGTCCATCAGGCGGCGCAGGCCGATGGCGATGTGGTAGAGACCTCCGTCCACATACCAGAGGTCGTAGCGGAACTGGATCGTGGGCATCGAGTTCATGAACGCCGGCGCGCGGTACGCGGACGAGCCGACGTATTTGATGAAGAAGTCGAAGATGTCGCGGAAGTACCCGGTATCGAGATGGGTGGCGACGCCCTGGTGCATGTTCCGGAACAGGTCGAACTGGAAGAACTTGAACAGGCCGTAGTGCCTCGCGAATCCCTGCCAGTTGTCGAGGCCATGCTCGAAGTAGCCGTCGTTCGTCAGGTCGTAGAGGTCGGCGGAATACTTCAGGAAGCGTTCGATGTTCTCCGGCGGTTCGCCGACCTTGCGCGCCTCGGCGGCCATCTTCTCGGGCTCCGGATAGAGGTCGAGCGTGACGCCGTCCTCGAAGAAGTTCCGCCAGTGTGGTCGCAGCGGGCGAATGGAGAAGTAGTCGCTCATCTTCTTCCCGCTGCCTTCGAACAACCGCTCGAAGATGTGCGGGAGCGTGAGGATGGACGGCCCAAGGTCGAAGGTGTAACCGCCTCCCTGGAGCACGTTCAGCTTGCCGCCGATCTTGTCGTTCTTCTCGAAAACCTCCACGTCATAGCCCGCCTGCCGCAGCGAGATGGCGGCGGACAGACCGCCCAGGCCCGCTCCGATGACGATGACCTTCCTGCCGTTCATGTGCCTCTCCCTTCCTTGCTTCGACGCGATTCGGTCCCGCCCGCGCCAGGTGGTGATCCTTCGGATGCCGGACGAGCGCTTCGCGCCGTCAAGAGGCCTGCCGGAATGAAAGCGAGCCGAAGCATTGCTCCCTCAGTTATCGCCCGATAGGCTGGCGTGACCCAAGCGGATTATGGGTTTCGCCGCCACCGTCCAACGCCAACGCGCCTTTTTTCAAACCGGCGCGACACGACCGCTGGAATTCCGCCGCGCGCAACTCACCCGACTGGCCGCGGCGCTGGAGGGTCACGAAGCCAACCTGCTGTCCGCGCTCCAAGCGGACCTCGGCAAGTCGCCCTTCCAGGGCTATGCCACCGAAATCGGCCTGGTGCGGTCCGAACTCCGTCATGCGCTGAGGAATCTTCGACGCTGGGCGGCGCCGTCCCGACGTGGCACGCCGTGGTTTGTGGCCCCGGCGCGGGGCTGGGTGCGGTCCGAGCCGTTCGGTGTGGCGCTGATTCTCGGTCCCTGGAACTACCCCGCGCAACTGCTGCTCACCCCGCTTGCCAGCGCCATCGCGGCGGGCAACGGCGTGGTGCTGAAACCATCCGAACTCGCCCCGCGAACGGCGGAAGCCGTCGCCACGCTGGTGCGCGACTGCTTCGATGAGGAATTCGTTTCGGTGGCGACGGGTGGCGCGGAGGTGGCGGAGGCGTTGTTGCGCGAGCGGTTCGACAAAATCTTCTTCACCGGCAGCACGCGCGTCGGGCGCGTCGTGATGGAGGCGGCGGCGAAGCATCTCACGCCCGTCACGCTGGAACTGGGCGGCAAATGCCCCGCCATCGTTTGCGCGGACGCGCCCGTGAAACTGGCGGCCCGACGCATCGCGTGGGGCAAGTTCCTGAACGCCGGCCAGACGTGCGTCGCGCCGGACTTTGTTCTCGTGCATCGCGGCGCGCGGGAGTCGTTCGTCTCGGAGTTGTGCAAGTCGCTGGCTGAATTCCACGGCTCGGACGCCCGCCGGAGCCCGGACTACGGACGCATCATCCCGACGCGGCACTTCGAGCGGCTGGTGGGGTTCCTGAAGGACGGCAAGATCGCGCGGGGCGGCACGCACGACGCGAAGGATCGGTTCATCGCTCCGACGATCCTCACCGAGGTCTCCCCGGAGGCGCCGGTGATGCGGGAGGAGATTTTCGGGCCGATTCTCCCGGTGCTGGATTTCGACACGCTGGACGACGCGCTCGCCCTCCTACGCGACCGACCCACACCCCTGGCGCTGTATGTCTTCACCAGCGACCGCGAAATCGAACGGCGCGTCCTGACCGAGGTCCGCTCGGGTGGCGCGTGCGTGAATGATGTCGTCTCGCACATGATCGGCACGGGCCTTCCGTTCGGCGGATTGGGAGAAAGCGGGATGGGCTCGTATCACGGGCGCGCGGGGTTCGATGCGTTCTCGCATCGGCGGGCCGTCCTGCGACGGGCGACATGGTTGGATCTGCCCTTCCGCTACCCACCGCAAAAGCTGTCGATGGCCGCACTGAAACGCGCCATCCGATTCCTGATGGGCGGCTAGCGTCGCCCTGGAAAAACCATCCGACCCAAACACGTCATGCCAAAGCGCGTCATCATCATCGGGAGCGGTCCGGGCGGATTGGCCACGGCCCTGCTCCTGGCCAAGGAGGGATTGGACGTCACGGTCCTTGAGAAGCAGCCGCGCGTGGGCGGGCGCACCTCCCTCATCGAGTCCGACGGCTATCGTTTCGATGTCGGACCGACGTTTTTTCTCTACCCGCAGATTCTCCAGGAGATCTTCCAGGCGGTCGGGCGCGACCTGTTCAAGGAAGTGCCGATGACCAAGCTCGACCCGCAATACCGCATCACGTTCGGCGCGGGCGGCGAGTTGAACGCGACGCCGGACATCGAGCGCATGGTGGCGGAAATAGCGAAGCTCTCGCCGCGGGACGCCCCGGAGTTCCGGCGGTTCATCGAATACAACCGGGCGAAGCTGGTGAAGTTCGCGCCGTGTTTGCAGGTGCCGTTCCCGGGTTGGACGAGCCTGATCAGCCTGCGGCTGCTGATGGTGCTGCCGTTTCTCAAGCCATGGAAATCGCTGCACGCGGAACTGGCGGGTTACTTCAAGGACCCCCGCCTGCAACTCGCCTTCACCTTTCAATCGAAGTATCTCGGCATGTCGCCGTTCCAGTGTCCGAGTCTGTTCTCCATCCTGTCGTTCCTGGAATACGAGCACGGCATCTGGCATCCGACCGGCGGTTGCAACGCCATCAGCCACGGCATGGCCCGCGTGGCGGAGGAACTTGGCGTCAAGATCCGGCTCAACACGCCGGTGGAGGAGGTCCTCTTCGAAGGCCGTCGCGCCGTGGGCGTGCGCACCCCGCAGGGCGAGCAGCGCGCCGATGCCTTGGTGATGAACGCGGACTTCGCGCACGCCATCTCGAAGCTGGTGCCGAACGGCCTGCGCCGCCGCTGGACCGACGCCAAGATCGCGAAGAAGGATTTCTCCTGCTCGACCTACATGCTCTATCTGGGCGTGGAGGGACGCTTCGACCATCTCGCCCATCACAACATCTACGTGGCGAAGGATTATCGCCGCAACCTCGACGAGATCGAGCGGCGGCATGTGCTGTCGGAGGACCCGTCGTTCTACGTGGCGAATCCCGTGCGCACCGACGCCACGATGGCGCCGGCCGGTCATAGCGCGCTGTATGTGCTGCTGCCGGTGACGCACCAGCATCCGAACGTGGACTGGAGCAAGGAAAGCGCGAGGTATCGCGGCGTGGCGCTGCGCCAATTGGAGAAGATCGGCATCAGGGACATCGAGAAACGCATCCGCTTCGAGCGCGTGGTCACGCCAGCGGATTGGGAGAGCAAACTGGACATCTATCGCGGCGCGACCTTCAACCTGGCCCACACGTTCTCTCAAATGCTGCATCTGCGACCGCGGAATCGCTTCGAGGAGTTCGACGGGATGTATCTGGTCGGCGGTGGCACGCACCCCGGCAGCGGCCTACCCGTCATCTTCGAATCGTCGCGCATCAGCTCGAAGATGCTGGTGAAGGACCTGGCGTAAACAGCCCCAGTCGCCCGATCTGGATCCGGGCTTCGGATCCCAGGCCGCGTTCGCGCCCGTTCGCGCCCGATCCACGGCACCTTGGCGCTTCTCCCAAGTTCGAAACCCGCGCGCGCTCAGCTCAACCCGGTGCGTGGGGCGACGACTTGGATGCCTGGGTCAGCCTCAGCCACAACTCTAGACACAACTGCGACAATCCAGGTTGTTTTCGCAGTTGAAGCTCTCCAAAGAACGCGCCATCTCGCGACATCAGACTTACTTAATCGCTTGTTGCCAATTGGTTGCGGCTTTGTTCAGGCGGGAACCGCCTAACAGTAGACAAATATTTGACACGTGGACTGTTGTTAGACATTGTATCGACACGTTCGAAGCTGTTGGACAGCCAACTGAACGTGAAAACAAAACGTGAACCTCGGAACTGAATCGCAAGCGACGCCCAGGGCGGTCTCCTTCAGGACCAGCTCAACCGGACGACCCGCCTCGCGGTGGAACCGCGGTTCACCACAAAACAACCAAAGCCAGATCCCCCAGAAACCATGAAAATGACCCGCTTCCTCGCACTCACTGCTCTCGTCGCCGCCACCGGTTACCTCGGCGCCGCTCAGGCTCAATCCGCTCCCAAGGGCAAGGACATCGTCGCCGTCGCCTCGAGCGCGGGCAGCTTCAACACGCTCGTCGCGGCGGTCAAAGCCGCCGGCCTGGTCGAGACCCTCCAGGGTTCCGGTCCCTTCACCGTCTTCGCACCGACGGATGATGCGTTCGCCAAGCTGCCCAAAGGCACGGTGGAAAGCCTGCTCAAGCCCGAGAACAAGGAAAAGCTCGTGGCCGTCCTCACCTACCACGTTGTGGCCGGCAAAGTGATGGCCGCCGACGTCAAGACGATGAAGGCCAAGACGGTCAACGGCAAAGAGCTCAACGTGGTGGTCGCCAACGGCGCCGTCACGGTGGACAACGCCAAGGTCGTGAAGACCGACGTGGCCACCAGCAACGGCGTCATCCACGTCATCGACACCGTCCTGTTGCCCAACTGAAAACCTGCACGAGGTGGACAGGCGGAGGGCGAACAACCCTCCGCCTGCCCCTTTTCCAAAACCCGTCAACCCAAGCAGACAACCATGAAAACGGCTTCCCTCTCCGCTTTGTTCGCACTGGCTAGCCTCCTTCCAACGACAACTCCGGCGCGGGCCGACTGGCCACAATGGCGCGGGCCGGAACGGGACGGAACGTTTCTTGGTCCCGCTTGGCCGACCCAACTCGACACCCATCACCTGCGACAGGACTGGCGCGCGGAACTGGGTCCCAGCTACTCCGGCCCAATTGTTGTCGGAGACCAAGTGTTCACCACCGAAACGAAAGACAAGAAATTCGAGGTCGTGACGGCGTTCGACCGCCGGACCGGGAAGGAACTCTGGCGTGCGCAATGGGAAGGCTCGATGAGCGTGCCGTTCTTCGCCAAGTCAAACGGCGATTGGATCCGAGCAACCCCGGCGTGCGATGGAGAGAGCTTGTTTGTCGCCGGAATGCGGGACGTCCTCGTGTGTCTCGACGCGCGAACCGGGAAGGAGCGGTGGCGGGTGGATTTTGTTGAGAAGCTCGACGCCCCATTGCCGGACTTCGGCTTCGTTTGCTCTCCGCTCGTGGACGACGACGCGGTCTATGCGCAGGCCGCCGCCAGCCTTGTGAAAGTCAACAAACGCACCGGAGAAATCATCTGGCGCGCGCTCAAGGACCAAGGCGGGATGTGGGGCGGCGTGTTTTCCTCGCCCGTCTTCGCCAAACTCGCAGGCAAGCGCCAACTCGTCGCGCAAACCCGCGAGAAGCTCGCTGGTGTCGATCCGACCGATGGCGAAGTGCTCTGGGAGCAACCCGTGGAGGCCTTTCGAGGGATGAACATCCTCACACCCGTGGTCCACGACGACATGCTTTTCACCAGCAGCTACGGCGGCAGGACCATCGGCTTCAAAGTCGAACAAGCGGACGGGAAGTTCACGGTCACGGAAGCATGGCGTCACAAGGCGCAGGGCTACATGAGCACGCCCGTCATCGTCGACGGCGTGGCGTACTGCCATTTAAAGAGCCAGCGGATGATGGCCATCGAAGTGCGGACCGGACGAGAGCTTTGGACTAGCGGCGAATCCTTTGGAAAATACATGAGCCTGATCGCGCAGGGCGATCGCATCCTGGCCCTCGACCAGGGCGGCCTCCTGATTTTGATTCGCGCGAACAAGGAGAAGTTTGATCTGATCGAGCGACGGAAGCTGACCGATGGCGAGACTTGGGCGCACCTGGCGGTGGCGAGGGATGAATTGTTCGTCCGCGAACTGAACGCTCTGTCGGTGTTCCGTTGGAACACGATTGCTAAAAATCCATGAAATTAAGATTCGACTGGTTGATCGTTTTGGAAAACCTGCGGCGCGGCATCATGGTCACCGACGTGGCCTTGGAAGGCCCCGCGGGGCCGCGCATCATCTACGTCAACAGCGCCTGGCTGAAAATGACCGGATATGGCCGGGACGAAATCGCGGGAGCGACGCCCCGCATCCTCCAAGGGCGGAACACGGATCGCACGGTTGTCGGGACGCTGAAGCAGAAGCTACTGAACCGGGAGGTGTTCCATGGCCAGACCTGGAATTATCGGAAGAGCGGGGAGCCATTCCTCATGAACTGGTACTGCTACGCGATCTACGGTGAGCGGCCCAAACCGATCTACTACGTGGCCGAACAGGAGGACGTGACTGAGATCGAGTCGCTGCGACTCAAGGAACGTCTTCACGTCAACCCAGACGATCCGGTCGCTCTCAGTTTCTTCTCGGTTTTGAACGAGTGGAAAAAGGGTCGGAAGAAGGCACGATGAGTTGGTGACGGCCCGGCGACTCCAGCCCCCTGGCATCTCGGCATGACCCCGGCCAAGATTGTTTTGCTTACCGGCGCGACGGGCTACGTCGGTGGGCGACTTTTGACGCTGCTGGTCGAGGACGGATGGAGGGTGCGATGCCTGGCGCGTCAGCCCGAAAATTTGCTGGCCCGCGTGCCGGAGGGCGTCGAGGTCGTGCCAGGCGATTTGTTTGAGGCCGCTTCGCTGCAGGTCGCCATGGATGGCGTGGACGCCGCGTTTTACCTGGTGCATTCGATGGGCGCGGCGGGCGATTTTGAGAAGCAGGACCGGCGAGCCGCGCAAAATTTCGGAGCGGCGGCGAAATCAGCGGGCGTTCAACGCATCGTTTACCTCGGAGGATTGGGCGAGGACGACGTGGAGCTTTCCGCGCACCTCCGCAGCCGGCATGAGGTGGGTGCGACGCTGCGCGCGAGCGGCGTCCAGGTGATCGAGTTGCGCGCCTCGGTCATCATCGGGTCGGGGAGTCTGTCGTTCGAAATGATTCGCGCGCTGGTCGAGCGACTCCCGGTGATGATCATGCCGCGCTGGGTGCGCGTGAAGGCGCAACCCATCGCCATCGACGACGTGCTCGCGTACCTGCGCGCGGCGCTGAAGCTCGACGCACCGCGAAGCCTGCTCTTCGAGATTGGCGGGCCGGACCGGGTTTCCTACGCCGACCTCATGCGCGAATACGCCAGGCAACGCGGACTGCGACGGTGGATGATTCCCGTGCCGTTGCTGACCCCGGGTCTTTCGAGCCTCTGGCTGGGACTCGTGACGCCGCTGTTCGCGCGCGTCGGACGCAAGCTCATCGACAGCATCCGGCATCCCACGATCGTGCGGGACGACTCGGCGTCGAAAACGTTCGCCATCCGACCGATCGGCGCGCGGGAAGCCATCAGGCGCGCGCTCCGCAACGAAGACTCGAAGTTCGCGCGGACGCGCTGGTCGGATGCGATCTCCGCCGCCGCCAGCGCGCCTCGGCAATGGGGAGGGACCCGGTTTGGCAACCGGCTGGTGGATTCGCGTTCCCTACATGTCGCAGCACCGCCGGAACAGGTCTTCGACGCTGTCGAACGAATTGGCGGGGCCACCGGTTGGCATTACGCGAACTGGCTTTGGATGCTGCGCGGATGGCTGGACCTGTTGATAGGGGGCGTCGGCATGAGGCGCGGCCGTCGCGACCCCGACCATTTGCGCGTGGGGGACGCGCTGGATTGCTGGCGCGTGGAAGCGATCACACCGGGCCGGCGACTGCGGCTCGTCGCGGAGATGAAGCTGCCCGGTCGCGCGTGGCTGGAGTTCGACGTGCAGCCTGACGGCGATGGCGCGAGGTTGGTGCAAACCGCGATGTTTGATCCCGTGGGGGTCTCGGGCCTGGCCTACTGGTATTCAGTGTGGCCACTGCATCAGCTTGTATTCGCCGGGATGCTGCGCGGGTTGGCGAAGGCGGCGACGTAACAAGGCTCAACGCGTGAGGATCCATGAATTTCTATGCGAGCTCTGGCTGCCCCCGCCGCCGGAGGAACTCTTCCCGTTCTTCGCCGACGCCGCGAACCTCGAAGCGCTCACTCCTCCGTGGCTGCGCTTCCGCATCGTCACGCCGCCGCCCATCGTGATGCGCGCGGGCGCGCTCATCGACTACCGACTGCGCGTGCATGGCCTGCCATTGCGCTGGCGCACACGGATCAATGTCTGGGAACCGCCGCACCGGTTCGTGGACGAACAGGTCCGAGGCCCCTACCGGCAATGGATTCACGAGCACACCTTCGAGCGATGCGACGGCGGCACTTTGACCCGGGACAAGGTCCATTACGCGGTGCCGTTTGATTTCCTGACGCATCGCTGGTTCATCCGGCCGGACATCGAACGGATTTTCCAGTTTCGTTGCGCCGCGTTGAAGCACCGCTTTCCTGCCTCGCAACAATTTCCGCCATGAAGCAACCCAATCCCGGGATGGCGAAAACGGAGTCGCATGCGGCCGCACCGCTTGCAAATAGTCGACGGTTATGAAGAACAAAAAGATCATTGAGGAACTCTGCACTTCCTACGCCATGGAACTGGAAACCGTGCAGAACTACATCGCGGCTTCGGTCAATCTCGATGGCGTGCGCTCGGATGTCATCAAGAAGGCCCTGACGGCCGACATCGCGGGCGAGATCCAGCACGCTCAGCAACTGGCCACCCGCATCAAAACCATCGGGGGCGTGGTTCCTGGCTCGCTCGATTTGGCTCGCAGCCAGAAATTCCTTCAGCCCAAGAAGGACACGACGGACATCGTCGCGGTCATCAAAGGCGTCATCGCGGCCGAGGAGGGGGCCATCAAGCAATACAACAAGATCATCAAACTCTGCGAAGGCGTGGACTACGTGACGCAGGACATGGTGATCGGAATTCTCGGTGGCGAGGAGGAGCACCGCCGCGAATTCCTCGGCTTCCTCAAGGAATACGAAAAACGCTGAATGTTGAACTCCTCCCCAATGGCGACCGTTGAGGCGGGGGCCCCGAGGCTAAAATCTCCTCTCCGGCTAGATTGAAGAATTCCTTGGCCCTGGCCGGCTGGCTGGTCGCTTGCTTTGCGGCGGCGGGATTGGGGGGCTTTTTCATGCCCGGCGAATGGTACGCCTCACTCCGTAGGCCGTCGTGGAATCCGCCCGGCTGGGTCTTTGGTCCGGTCTGGACGGCGCTCTACGCCATGATGGCCCTGGCGGCGTGGCTTGTCTGGAAGCGTGGAGGATTCATCCAGCAACGAACGGCGCTGAGGCTATTCCTCCTGCAACTCGCACTCAACGCAGCATGGACGCCCCTCTTCTTTGGACTGCATTGGCCTAGCGTGGCCTTCGCCGAGATCGTGCTGCTGTGGCTGGCCATTGCCGCAACGCTCGCCGCGTTTCGGCGGGCGAGCCGGCCGGCGGCGTGGCTGCTCGTCCCCTATCTGGCTTGGGTGAGTTTCGCCGCGTTTTTGAACTTCACGTTGTGGCGGTTGAATCCTTGACCGGAGTCCGTCCAAGCCAGCGTGAAGCGTTCTTTGCCCCGGACGGGGGTGGAATAGATGCGGGAAGAAATCGAACCAACGCGAAGGCCGACCGGCTTTCCAGAGGCCGCGCGTTTGGTTTTCACGACGGAAGGCCATGACCAACTGTCATCGTCGCCGGTCTCCTCGCAAACGTGCTCGGCCTCCGGCCGGTCGAATCAGACGGTCAACGTTCGACCCACGGTATCGTGATAAACGGTCAGCTCGGCCAAATCCGTTCGCCTTCCTTGATGGGATCCGTCGGGTATGTCCTACGTCCGGTTCTTCAGCTCCCGGATGATTGTCTCCACCGGGAGGAACATCAGCAGCGGGTCAGGCGAGAGCGAGACGAAGCCGAACCGCCCATAGTATGCCTTGGCGGCATCGTCTTTCGCATCGACGAATAGGCCGATGCCACCGGCCTGTCCCGAAACCTCGATGCACTTCTTGAACGCATCCGCCAGGAGCACAGCGCCGTATCCCTTGCGTTGATGCGCCTTGGCGATGGCCAACCGTCCGAGCTTGATGCCTCCGAGCGCCCGCGGAAGCCGCTTGGCCGTGGCAGGGGGCAGGTTCTCGCCAGCAACTTGGCAGAGACTGACGGTGAAAAAACCGAGAATCGGCCTCGGCCTTGCGCTTGTGTCCTCGACGAGCATGAAGGTGCGGGAAATGCCACGCTCGCCATGCTGACGGGCGGTTTCTTTCAGATAGCGGTTCAGCGCCTCGCTTCCGCAATCGAATCCGCTGCGATCGTGCTCGGGCGAAAGTCGTTCGATCTTAAGCACCACCAAGGAGCTCCCGATGGCGTTTCAGCGCACGCCGAAGCGCCTTGGTTGGTCTGGGCGGCTCATCAATAAGCCCCAAGACTTTCTGGGCCGCTTCACGCGAGATCCGAATCGTCGTCTCCCGCTCCAAAACACGCTGCGCCCGTTGAACAGCGGACTGCACGACGAACTGATTGAGCGTTGAACCCATCAGCTCGGCAGCCTCTTCGAGTCGGTCACGCATCTCGGCCGGTATTCGTGCGGTCACTCGGACCCGCTCATGCTGAACAGTTGCCATAGCCATCTCCTAGATGGTGTCAATCTGGCACCAGGACACCACGGATCAAGCTCCGTTTCAGCGGCGCTCGCGGTGAGATTCGGAAGTTCATCATCGCTCGGGTTCTCGATGCCCTCGGCTTCAGCCAGTTTGCACATGCATTCCTTCCAATCGTCCCCGGATTCCTTGGGTTCCTCGACGTTCTCGTTGGATGTTGCGTCGAGCGCTGCCGGGTTCCTGCCAGAGGCAGCCCGGAGGGATGGAGCCGGTGGCCGCGGCGCCAAGGGCGCCTTGCCACCTGATCTCCTCCATCCCTCCGGGATGAACCCTTGCCCTCCCGGACAAGTGACGAGGACTTTGTGCTAAGAAGCACACTCGTACTCCAGCGAGTCCACGCGGCCTATTCCAGAGCCTGTCCCCGAGGTGCGTGTTTTTCAGAAACTAAGGAAATCGAGCTCTCCTGAATCCACGCAGGAGCC
>CALNYA010000035.1:0-9420 GCA_942490575.1 uncultured Verrucomicrobiota bacterium | reverse complement strand
GATCGGAAACTGCGGAATCTCGGAGCCGCCCGGGCTTCCGCCAGGCCGAAGACTGGACCGCCAGTTCGAGGCGAGAGCCGGGTCCGGGTTGGTCTCGGGCGCGATGAGAACGAGGCTGTAGCCGGCATCGGCGGCGGCCGGCCAGGGCGGTTGGTCGTCGTAGGTGAATTCCCGGATGATGTCGTGGGCGGCGTCCTCGAGAACGACGCGTTCGCCTCCGTTGTTCAGGGCGCTTTCATCACGGAATTCGCCCGCCACGTTGGACAACGATCCATAAGCCAGTCGAGCGGCGGTGATGTCCCGGACCACGAGCACCCGTCCGCCCGGTGGAAGCGAAGTGACGGCGCTTCCCGAGAAGTCGAACCGCACCCCCTCGGTGAACCGGACCCCGGCGAGATTCAGCGTCGCGTTGGTGCTGATGTTCAGTAGTTCGAGATACTCGGCACGCTCGTCGCGCGAGGGATGGTACAGGATCTCACTCACCACGAGGTGCCGTTGCAAATCGGTCGGCTGGCCTTCGTAGGTGGTGACCGTGTTGGTCGTTCCCGTCGCATCCAGCAGCGTCAGCGTCCCCCCGGCGCCGGCGAGGTGTCCCCTGTAGCCGCCCTGGACCCAGCGCCCTTCGCCGCCCGTGGGAGACACCGCCCGGGCGCGGAACGCGGACGAACTCGGGCAGAGGTGAAGCGTTCCGTTCGGAGGAAGGACGGTCCCGCCCGGGAACGTGTGATCGATGGCGCCCGTCACGCGCCAGTCGGAGATGTCGACGGCGATCGAATGGGGGTTGAGAAGCTGGACATACTCCTCGTCCTGGTTGCCGGACGCGGGACTGACGTCCAGGGAGCCGAAGGCGAGGCGGGGCTCCAGGGAGTCCGGGAGGACAACCGACCCGACGTGGAGTTCCGGCACGATGATCATGTCGCTGCTGGCGAGGCTGTCGTTCAGTCCGTGGATCGCGAGCACATTCCGGCCGGCCCTCAGCGTGGCCGTCCAGTCGCTGATGTCGAAGACGGTGAACGCCGCGGGATTCGCTTCCCGGGAGGCTGGAGCCGACGAGTTCCACCGGGGTGAAACCGGCGCGTTCATCGAGGCGACGAGCGTCCCGTTGAGGTAGGCGACGAAGCCGTCGTCGAACTGCATGCGCAATTCGAGGATCCCGACCTTCGAGGGATCGGCCACCTCGAACTCGGCGCGGAGATAGACGCTGGTGTTGCTCCGCATGGCGGCGCCGACGTCGGTGCCGATCAGCGCCTCGTAACCCGAGGCGCGCTCGTATCCCACGCCCGTGATGCCGCTGATCCAGCCGGCGGCGGCGAAGGGTTCGTTGGACGGATGGCCGGTCCAGCGGGTGCCTAGGCTGTCGTCCGTCGGAACCAGGACCTTCGCGGAAGCGCCCTTGGCGACCAGGGGCAGGGCGTTCGTGGTCGGCCCGCCGCCGATCTGGGGCAGCGGGATTTCGCCGCGGCGGTCGACGGTCTGGGTGGTGTAGATGTACCGGCGGCGCGCGGGCAAGTACTCGGTCTTCCAGCGCTGAATGGCCTCGGCCATGGTTTCCACCGCCGTGCTCGGATTCGTGTAAGGCACCTTGCGGCCGCCTTGCACCCAGGAACCCCATTTCTCGAAGTCCAGGCGCGCATCCGACGGCACGATGTCCGGGGGATCGATGAGCGCCGACTGCTTCGTTGAGGCGCCGCTCGTAGAACAGCTCGTTCTCGTCGGTTCCCGGCGCGGGCGGCGGCTGGAGGTACCGGTCCGTGAGCGTTCGGATGCGTCGCAGAATCATGGAGCCGAAGCGCGGGTTTGCGAAAAGCTGGGAAACCAGGCGGATCGAAGTGCCGGTCGACACATAGCCGTCGGTGTAGAGACGGTTGTCGAAATAGGTGTCCTGGGAATTCCAGAAGCGTCCGTGCGACAGATCCAAGTCCCACGGCAGGATGGCCCATTCACCGCTCCGGCCCGTGTCGCGATAGATGTACCAATTCTTGCTGTGCATATCGATGTTCCGGATCACCGAATTGGCCGCCAGCATGTTCACGCACCGGGGAAGATCGATGTTGTCGTAGAGGTACCTCTCCAGCGCCGAACCGGTGAGATCCAGCCCGTTGATGAGCGCCTGGAGGTCGCTGTTGTTCTCGGTCTTGCGCGTCTTCTTCTCCACCCCGGACGTCGCCGTGTTTCCCGAATCCTTGTTGAGCAGGTTCGCGTAGACTTTGTAGAGCGCGCCGTCCCTGTTGAGGCCCGCCCGTTCGAGGTAGGTCTCGTCCGCATCCTCCACCAGGTCGGCGGTGCTGAAGAACTCCCCGTTCTGCTGAACCCGCACCGTGAAGGCGAAGTGCGCGGCGACCCCCGCCCTTCGCATGACCTCGTACCCCAGCACGTGCCGCACCTTCGATTTGTCGGCCCAATTCGTCAGGAGATCGATGTCGGCCACCCGCGGGGCATCGGGGCTCCAGCGGAAACGGTGGCCCCGATTGAAATCGATGTTGTAGCTCTTCTTGGTGAAGCCGGACGTGGACTGGCCGTGCACGGAGAAGTGGACGTTGTCGTAGAATTCGCCGTCATAGAAAGCCGAGCCTCTAACCCCGCTCTCGGTCCCGGCCCGCGCCACATTGGTCGTGAACCAGTGAAACACCGGCAGCGCCGTCAGGATCCGGTCATCCAGCGTGACGGTGCCGAGGTATTGATCCGAGTCGAGCCGCGACCGATAGGCCGGCTCCTGCGTCGCGGCGCCCTGCGAATCCGTCGCGACGAACCGCCAGCGCGTCATTTCGCCGGGGGCGAAGGCCGTGCCGGGAATGACCGCCGTCCAGAGGCCATCACCCGCCCTGGCATCGGCTCCTGTCCCGTCATCCACCATCGCCAACTGGGTTTCCCCCGCGAACATCCTTCGGTGGAAAAGCCGGACCGCCGAGACCGGGCCGCCAAAGGCGGTCACCCGCGCGACGACCGTCCGGGGACCCGCGGCCTGTTGGGGGGGATTGGCCTCCAACGGCTGGACGATTGGCCCCGCTCGGACACCAACGCCATTGGGCGCGCCCGGCGTCGGCGCGGCGAAAAAACTCCAGGACCCCGGCACGCCCGCCTGCGCCAATCCGAACGAGACATCCTCGAACTGAGGCGGGTACACCCGGCCCACGCCGCTGACGATCGTCACGCCGTCGGGCGCCACCAACTCGAGGGACTCCCCCGCCGCCGCGAGGGCGAAGTCCGTGTGCAGCCGGCCCGACGGATCCGCGCGGTTCTTTCCCGAGGCGAAAACCACGAGGTATCCACCCGGGTCGATGGAGACTTCGGGAAACCTCCAGTTGCGCGGGTTCGTCGCGTCGTCGGTCAGGTAATAGCCCGCGAGCGAGACGGCGGTGGGGTCCGGATTGTGGATCTCCACCCAGTCCGAGAACTCGCCGTCCTCGTCCTTCAATCCGGAATCGTTGGCCGCCAGAAACTCGGTGAGAATCGGGGCTCCCCAACAAGATTGGGCGAGGAATCCGAGCAGCCCCCAAGGCGGCAGTTTCCGAATCAACAACGAGATTGAGCGCCGCACCCAGCAGCGGTACCGCTCGACCTTCCCGAAATCAAGTGCCGCGGTCGCTCCAGTTGGCCTCGCGCTCAACCGGCGGGGACCGAGTTGCGGGGCACGACACAGGGACAGGTCTTTCATTGGCCCATTCTCCCGAGCCCACCAATCGCGTTCGGCCTTCCCTAGTGCGGAGAACCCCCCTTTTTTCACCAACCCCGGACGGAGAAGGGCCGATCATCGAAGGCGGCATTCTCGATTCGGTCGCGAGAAATCGCCGCACAACCCCGTAGGGGTGGCCGGTCTATAGCAACGATCGGTCGCAAATGAATCCAAGCTCCGTAGGAGCGGCCCTCGGAGCGGCGGTCACGGGCTTCCATCGCCCGGGATTGAGGTCGGAAGGGTCATCCGTTGGGCCGCCCCTCCGGGGCTTGAGATCCATTCCTGGACACGTTCTATAGACAGGCCGGTCCTACGGACCTTGGTTCGGGGACGCGGATCGGCCAACGGAAGGGCGTTTTTCACACCGAGGTGACGTCAAACCCTATGGCTCCCGATTTCTTGTTCCGAAGAATTGGCCAATCTCCTGAGCTGAAAGCCGGCTCTCTCATGCGCCACCAACCCGTAGCCGCGGACGTCAGTCCGCGCCATCTCCGGGCAGGAAGTCAGCGCCGACTGACGTCGGCGGCTACGGTTCATGGTCCCAATACGTGTCCAAACTTTGGAAAATTTCGCTCTCCAAGAACTCGCCTTGTTGCCCCGGCCGCCCGCGGCCATGCTTCGGCGTTCCTCGAATCCCCACCCACTCCCGTCATGAAAACATTCCCCTGGACTGCCGCCATCGCCGCGGTCGTCCACCTGACCGGATCCTTCTCCGCGAACGCCGCCCCGGCCGCCGAACGGTCGATCGAACTCGCTTACGAATCACCCCACATGCTCGTGATTCGCGCTCCCCACCTTCCCGGCCGCGAAATCCGCGTGAACTACCTCGAGGCCTATTGTCGCGCGGGGTCGACGGACGCCGACTGGGTCAAGCACACGGTGATACCGCATCGGGTGGAGGGAATCTCCCTCAGCGCGGACGGCAAGACGCTGCGACTCCGGGACGTCCTCGCCGACGGGGTCGTCGTCGACCACACGATCGTCGCGGGCGAAGACGAAGTGGACTTCCGGCTGGTCGCCCACAATCCGGGAACGACCCGGTCGGAAGCCCACTGGGCTCAGCCGTGCGTGCGGCTCGCCGAGTTCACGGGATATGATCCGAAGGGCCGCGATCTCGACGATTACCTGCCGAAGTGCTTCGTCTTTCTGGACAATGTTCCGACCCGCCTGCCGGACGTCCAACCCTGGGCCACCACGGCCCGGTATGTTCCGGGCCAGGTCTGGTGTCCGACGCACGTTCCGCGGACCGACGTCAACCCGCGTCCGCTCAGTCCGCTCGTTCCGAGCAACGGCCTGATCGGCGCGTTCAGCGGTGACGAGAAGTGGATCTTCGCGACCGTCTGGGAGCCTTATCAGGAATTGTTCCAGGGAGTCATCCGCTGCCTCCACTCCGACTTCCGCCTGGGCGGCCTCGCTCCTGGCGAGACCCTCCCGGTTCGCGGGAAGATCTACCTGGTTCCCAACGACCTCACCGCGCTGATGACTCGCTACGCGCGCGACTTCCCGGAGCACACCCGCCAGGCGGCCTACACGGCGGAGGGTTTGACCACCCTCGATCGCCCGGACATCGCCTACACGGTGCCGGCGAAGGGCTACGTCGTCCTCAAACGGGGCGACGTCGAGGCGGTGATCGTGGACAACCGGGCTGTGAACGACGAGGTCCTCCCGGGTCACGCGGCCGGCTACCATGGCGTCGCCGCCCTCCGCCACGCCCGACAGCGACGCAACTTGTTCGTGCCAACCTATTCGGGACTGAACTTCGAACATATTCACGATGGGACCGCGCGGGAACGCGATGTCCTCTTCGAACCGCGCAAGGCCCCCATGGAACTGCGCGTCATCACCCCCCACATCGCCGAACTCCACCAACCCCCGACGCCTCATTGGGGCCTGGAAAGCTGTCTTCGATACGAATTGCTCGCCGACGGCGCGATCGAGATGACGTTCGAGTGCATCCCGCGCCGGGACACCTTCCGCAACGGCTACATCGGCCTTTTCTGGGCGAGCTATATCGACCGCCCGGAATCCCTCGACATCCATTTCCGAGGCGTCCCCGAAGGTTCGTCCGCCGCCCCGGATTGGCGCCGCGGCATCACCCCCGCCCACGGCCGGCTCGCGACCCATCGATGGATCGACGACTCCCGCGACTTTCCCCACGACCCAGCGTTTCCGCTCGAACTCCCGTTTGGCTTCTCGAAACAACGATACGCGGAGCCCTGGTACTTCGGGGTCTGCCGCGGGATGGCCTTCGTCCAGTCCTTCCGGGCCGCCGACCGCGTCTGGCTGACGCAGTCGCCCTCCGGCGGCGGGGGCGGATGTCCCGCCTGGGATTTCCAAACGTTCATCTCCGATCCACGCGTCGGCCAACGCTACCAACGCGTCATGCGCGCGGCCTACGTTCCCCTGGCGCAGCCGGACGATCTGGAAGCCACGCGAACCGAGGTGCGGCGAGTGGCTGACGGCCTTTGGTGAGCGCGTCCGGTCCGGCCATCCTCCTTGCCGCGAGGGTCGCGCAACGGTCAGGCTTCGCGCCTCAGCCCAGATTCGAATGCGTTCCCCGACCCCCGCCCCTCCCGTTCTCCGCGTGTCCGACCTCACGGTCTACCGCGGGCGCACCGTCATTCTCGATCGCATCTCCTGGACGGTCGAAGCCGGCCAACACTGGGTCATCCTCGGCCCCAACGGCTCGGGAAAGACGTCTCTGCTGGCGGCCTTGACCGCCTATCTCACGCCCTCGGGCGGAACGATCGAGGTCCTCGGCGAGGAATTCGGCAACTCCGACTGGCCCGCTCTGCGACGTCGCATCGGTCTGGTGAGTCCGGCCTTGCGCCATCTCCTTCACGATGACGAACCCGCGATCGAGGTGGTGATCGGCGGCCGGTACGCCGCGATGGACATCCGCGACAAGCCCAAGCCGCGGGATGTTCGCCTCGCCCGGCGGCTCCTGGACGGGGTTGGCTGCCTGGCCCTCGCGCAGCGTCCCTGGGCGGTGCTGTCCCAAGGGGAACGTCAACGAGTTCTGATCGCCCGGGCGCTGATGGCGCGGCCCGATGTTCTGATTCTGGACGAACCCTGCGCCGGACTGGATCCGGTGGCGCGGGAGCATTTCCTGGCTCTGATCGCGCAACTGGGCAGGGACGCCCGCCCCGCCCTGCTTCTCGTGACCCATCACGTCGAGGAAATCGTTCCGGTCTTCCGTCAGGCCCTCGTGCTTCGTGAAGGAAGGATCCTCGCGGCGGGCCCGGCGCGGGACGTGCTCAACAGCGCCACGCTCTCCCAGGCGTTCGGAACTACGATTCGCCTCCGACGGTCCAGAGGGCGCTACACGCTGACCCTGCCCCGCGGGAAGGAGCGAGCCGCCTGGGCCACCGGCGTGACACCCTCCGCCGGGGTCCACTGAGCGCCGTTTCCGGGTGTTTCCGGCATTGCCCGACCCGTCCACTTCGGATACTGCTGGCTCCCGTGACCATTCCCCCGCCGCAACGGCTCCCGTTCCGCTCCGGCCTCGGTTGGTTCCCGGTTCTAGCGGGCTTGTTCCTCGGATGGAGCGCGTGCGCCAAACGGCCGGCGGGCGCGGTCGTCCTGTCGTCGGAACTGTTCGAACTCGCCGTCCACCCCTCGCCCACCGACGAACGTGGACTGTTCGAATGGACTCTCCGCCACGCGGGCCAGGACTGGACGGTCCGCACGCGCATTCCGGATCTCTCCAAAACGAGCACGCTCGCCAGCCTCGCCGCCCGGGCGATCCTGGATCGGTACCTGACTTGGGAATCCCCCTACCTTTTCATCCGCGAGGACACCGGACCGAGGGAAGGATCGCGAGCGTCGGTCGATCACGTGTTCAAATGCGAGGGCTCGACCGTGGTCCGGTTGGGGACCCTGGCGGCGCCGTCCGGCAGCGTCCCCGGTTTCCAACACGCCAGCGACCGGAGCGGCGACCGGTTCGCCGACATCTACGATCGGTTGGAATTCTCGCCCCTGGCGTCACCGAACCGGGGCCCTGCTTTCGCCATCGAGCTCCGGGAACAGAACGGGCGCTTCCGGGTGGACCTCGAAGCCACCTGGGGCCGCAACCGCGGCGAATATGAATTTCGCCGCAAGCAGTTGCGCGCCTTCGCCGAATCCGAAGAGCCCGAGTCGCGGAAACGAGGTGCCGAGAATGGCCGACCGCCGACCGCCACCGAGGAAGCCGACCGAGCACGGGCGCTCGCCGCGCGGCGCGCCGCTCGCGCGGAAGCGCTCTTCTGCCTCTCGATCACCCGCTACTGCGACCAGGATGACGAGTACTTCCAGGTCCTCGAAAGTGCCCGGAAAGCGGTCGAATCGATCGATGAGTTGGTCCAGGAGGTCGAGACGATCGTCCCAGGGGAACTCGCCGCCACCCGCGACGAGATCCTCCGCGCCAATCCGGCCCTCGTGAATCTCTTCAAAGAATCCAGCGACGATCCCCCCGAACCCACCTTGCCATCCCCGCCATCCCGGAGAAATCCGGGGTTCGGGCTCTCCGAATCGACGGAATAACCACCGCACCGACGATGTCGCGCCTCTTTTCGAGAATATCCAGGTTCCAAGACACCCCCGTCCCCAACGCTTCGCGTTCCTGTCTTCGACTCACGTCCGCGATCCTGGCTGCCTTCGCCCTCTCCGCGGAGGCCCAAACCAAGGGCGCCGAAAAATTGCTCTCCGGATCGACGCCGACTCGCCCGCCGCCAACCGGCACCGCCGTCATGCAACCCTCCGACGCCCCTATTCAGATCCGCATCGGCCCTTACTTCGGATGGGAACGGAGTTGGACGATCAGCAACGGGCGGGTCGAGGCCGTCGTCGTCCCCGCCGTCGGCCGGGTGATGCAGTACCGGTTCGTCGGCCGGCCGAGCGCCTTTTGGGAAGACCCCTCCCTCCGAGGCGCGAACCCCGACCCCGCGTCGTCGGAATGGGGCAACTTCGGCGGAGACAAAACCTGGCCCTCGCCCCAGGCCGACTGGGGTCGAATCACGGGACGCGGCTGGCCCCCGCCAACCGCCTTCGATTCGATGCCTGTT
Organism: uncultured Verrucomicrobiota bacterium; assembly: GCA_942490575.1. Classification (GTDB taxonomy): domain Bacteria; phylum Verrucomicrobiota; class Verrucomicrobiia; order Limisphaerales; family CAIMTB01; genus CAIMTB01. The sequence continues at coordinate 705 of CALNYA010000035.1, read as the reverse complement.
GTGGCTTCCGTCCGCAGGGACGGCATCGTCCTCAGTTCTCCGGTTGATCCGCATTTCGGGATCCGCACCGAGCGCTTTCTCCGGCTGGACCACGACGCCCCTGTGATGACGATCGTCACCTCCTACGAGAAGGTGGCGGGCGATCCCGTGGAAGTCGGCGTCTGGATCATCACCCAACTCGAGGATCCGGTGGCCGCCTTCGCGCTGCTCCCTCCCAAATCGATTTTCTCGGACGGTTACGACCGGCAATCCGGCGACGTTCTCCCGGCCAATCTCGTCGTGGACGGCCGGTTGGTCTCCCTCACCCGGGACCCCGCCCGTTCCGCGAAGATCGGAACGGATTCGGACCGCCTGCTCTGGGTGGGGACCGGGCAGATGCTGCTGATCGAGTCGGCGCGGGTCCCCGGCGCCCGCTACCCGGACCACGAAAGCAGCGCCGAGATCTACACCAACCCCGACCCCAAGATGTACGTCGAGCTGGAGATGCTCGGACCGCTTCACCGGATGAAGCCCGGCGACAGCATCAGCCAGACCAACACCTACACCCTGATGCCGCGGCGGAATCCCGACGCCACGGCGGAGGCGCGCCGCGTCCTGCTCGACGCCCGTTGACCCGGACTTTTCTGTTCCCGATCACGCCCGACGATTCCTAAACTGATCCCGATCCCGATACTGATCCCCACCATGAAAACGCTTCTCTTGCGC
>CALNYA010000034.1:0-11325 GCA_942490575.1 uncultured Verrucomicrobiota bacterium | reverse complement strand
TTGCATGTGCCAGTTAAATTCGTATTCGCTCAAAAGGACCGGAAGGCCTTCAAAAAATGGCAGCACTTGTATATGGGCTTTTTCCGTGGGGCAGATAATTCGATATTGGCCAGCGTATCGCCAGACTGGTCACCTTCTGGCCTACTTTATCAGCAAGCGCAATACATTCTTCAAATTCCGGTCCTTCACCCGCTGCCATGCATATAGGTGCCAATCATGATCTTGAATTTTAGCGGCGTTAACAACAGCCAGAACGCCTTTGTCCGGTTGAACTTACCGGCATAAGGATATGAACCTTGCCGTTGATTTCTTGGGGCACCGTTAAATATCTTTTTCATCATATCCCCGCAATGCGGATATCCTATCGAGGCGATATCGCATAAATTGATAATATCCGCTTTCAAGATCATTGGTCAGGGCGATAATCCTGTCGAGCCGGCGGCAATGGTGTCTTCAAACCCCTTAAGTATTCACAGTTGTGCCATATTTTTAAGATCGGTTCCATGGCAGGTTGTACTTTGCGATACGCAACGTACAAGGAGGCGTGGCAGTGCAGGCACGTTCCCGGTTGCTTGGCCGCCTGCTGTCGCTCCGTGTAGGTCTGATCATCGAGCATGTACGCATGCCCCCGGTCTTCGCGAAAATCCCTGGAAAACGCGTATCCCGCCCACATCCGCGTCAATGACGTCCTCCTCAAGACGGGATTGGGCCACGATCGAACAGGGATCCGCTCCGGACGGCGGTCTTCGGCAACGCCTCGCTTCCGCCGAACCGCGTGCGCTGTTGGTCCGAGGTCTTCCAGTAGTCGTCGTATTGGAGTGGAAAGTTCGTCCCCCAAATCGCGGGGTCCTCGGTGTCGTCGGTCGGTTCCACGACGCGCAAGAAGGGTTCGATCCCTCCTGCGTCCGTTCCATCACGTTCATCGGCAGGCCCAGTCCGCCCACCGGGAAGACCGCCGCCGCCACGGCGATGCCCAGCATCAGCCCGAGCGAGCGCCGCCGACCGTCCCGCGCGTGCGTGGAGTTCGAGTCCGACTGGTTGTCCGAGGATTTCATTGAGTTGATCAAAGTCGCGCTCACGGTTCATTCCCCCGGGGGTTTCCTGGGAGATCTCGTCACCGATTCGGGTGTCCCACATCCCGGTGACATCGGATGCAATCATCTCCCGGCCGTGCTCGGGGCGGAGTGTCGATCTGATCCACGATCTCCGAGGTGGCATCGGCGGCAGTTGTTTTCGGCGATTCGGCAGGCTGATGTCGCGGGCCTGGATCGGGTCGGGATGCCGGCCGGTGGTGAAGGAACGAATGCCAGAAACCGTTCTCGGCCTTTGACCAGGCGTACTTCGGGATCAGGCTGTGCGGCTGGCGGTATCTTGCAGGTCGCCACCGCCCGGTGGCTGCTCGTAGGCCAGGCGTCGTACTGTTCCTGCACGAAAGTGGCAATTGACGCAGGCCGCCGGGTTGTTGGTCATGTACGACCATCCCTTCGCGTAGACGAAGGTGTACGACCCGACTCCCAACGCCACTCCCAGCGCCGATCCCACCATCACTCCCTTGATCACGCTCGCCTTCATCGTGCTTCGGTTCGACAACCCGGGATCCGGTCCTCAGTGATCGTGGGAACCGCACGTCTCGAAGCGCTCCGGGTCGGCCTCCGGCCCCGGCTTGAACTCCACCCGCCACCCGCCGTCCGGGAGGCGGGTCGTCTCATGCGAAAATCCGCACATTCCCAGTTTCGTGCAGAGGGGAACCGGCTCGAACGACTCCAGGACGACCAGCGACTGCCCTGGAATGAGCTACGGGATCGTCTCCTCGATCGGTCCGCACGGCGATCCGCCGCGGCCAGGATCGGTCGGACGTCCAACACCCACGGTTGGACGAATCCGATCGGAACCGGCTCCGGCGCCTGGGCCGGCAGGCAGGATCCCCGAGTTCCGCGCACCGGCCGGAATCCCGGGTCCGGGTGGTCGCCCTTCGCGATGCGGACCCGCCAGGTCGCGGGCCCCTGTTCGAGATACTCCCAATGGAATTCCCCCACATACTCCACCGCGAACTGGTAGTAGAGCGGGACCGGATCGTGGTCATTGATCAGCAGGATCGCGCCTCCAAACGGCAGTTCCTCCCACATGTCGAATATCCTCGGGTGCCGTTCCCGGGGCGGTAGTTGGCGGACGTCGATTTCCACGGCTTGGGTCGTTGAGCTCATGTCGGTTGCCATCCAAGAGGGTCCGGCGGATGAACTCTTTGACCTGTATCAAAACCAAGGGGAGGGCATCAACCCCGCCGAAGGACGAAAACGCGGGGTGCCAACCGATTTTCACCACGGGATCGCTCCACTCCGGCCGGCGGGGAACCGGGGATCCGCGTCGGACATCCCCATCGAAGGTCCCGGTTCAGACCGAGAGCCCCGCCCGCGCGAGCAGGCTCCGGGTTTTTTCGCGAACGGGCGCCCAGGTCGCGAGACGGTAGCCCGCGGCGATCAGTGGATTCTTGAAGCGCACAAGGCAGGAGGCATCACCAGCCCCTTCCCTCCAAAGCCCAGGTTGAAAAAGTCCCGCCGCGACGACAGGTCCTCCGGAAGGTCCGTTCCGTTCACCATCGCCATCGCGGTATCGCGGTCCATCATCGCGAAGTCGAGCCAGTGATACCCGTTTTCGGCCGACCACCGGATGATGTCCGCGGTGATCAGCGTGTTGACGTGCATCGCGTTGCCGGACTGGTCCCAGCCCTTCTTCCAAAACACCACGCGATCGCCGAACGCGATGGCGAACCCTCCGGCGATCCGTTTGCCCTCGTGGACGGCGAACCAGAGCCGGGACTTCCGGCCGGCGGCGAAGGCCCGGACCAAGGTGGTCGCGACGTCCGCGGTCGCGGGATTCGGTCGCGTGCCCTGCCGCTGGCAAGTGCTCTTCATCAGCCGGAAGAAATCCTCGACGTCGCCCGCGCCACCTTCCTCGATCCCGACACCCCGTTCGAAGCCCTGGCGTATCTCCCGGCGGGTGGTCCGACGAAATCCGGCGCGCGCGGTTTCCCATCCCTTCGACACGTCGATCAGGAGGGTCGCATCCGCCATGCGCGCCACGGTCTCCCGAAGAAACCCCTTCGACTCGAGATACGGAACCAGCGGATCGGCACCGTCCGGCGGCTGAACCAGGAGCGCGACGTAGCCCGACTTTCCGTGATCGTCGATCAGGGCCGAGATCAGGGATTCACGGACCGGTTCGTCGTTCACGTCGACGATCGGGCCCTTGTTGATGAACCCGATGAGGCCTGCCCGGGTCCGCTTGTGCAGGATCTGCGCCCCCGCCCGGATCGTCCCGCCTTCCTTCACCTGGATCCATCGCGCGCTCCAACCCTCCGGAGCTTTCGCCGCCGCCCAGGCGCGCGACTGTTGGAACTGTCCTTGGGGATGCTCCTCCGCGAAACGGTCCCAGCCGGAATCCGGTTCCCCCTCGGATTGAGTCGTCGTCATGAATTGCTCCTCCTCGGCTTTCCACCCGGGTCGGCGGGCCCGGGCGCCAGAAAACGCCCAGGCCGCAAGTCCGTCCCCCCGAAGACCGGGGGTGATTACCAGCCCGGGCTCCACCTGCCGAGCCGAATTGTTCTCCCTGATTGGAAACACCGCGCGGCGGGTGTGTATCCGTTCTCGTATTGAATCCCTAGCATGGACAGGCATGATCCGGCCTCCGATGCCCCGCGGCGCACCCCCACGACTTCCGGCGACGGTCGGCGACTATGGAGTGAAGCCGCATCGAATCGCTTATCTCTTTGGGCGGATAGGTCGATGAGCATATGGGTTCGTGACGTTTGGAACGACCCAGACCGATTACTCGTCCGATGTTCCAAGGGAACGTGACACCCACGAGCCACGACCGCGCAAGTCCAGCCTCCGGGATGGGGCCGGTGGTGTCGTGGTTGCGGCCGGGCGAATGGGATGAATGGGATCGGTTCGTTTCCGGACAGCCGCATGGCGTCCTTTTTCATCTCGGCGTCTGGAAACGCGTCATCGAGCGGAGTTTTTCCCACATGCGGGGAAAGGTCGTGGTCCTGCGCGATCGGGAAAGCGGCGCCATTCTGGCCGGGCTGCCGGTCTACGAAGTGCGCAGCTGGCTCCTCGGCAACCGTCTCGTCAGCATTCCGTTCGCGTCCCTCTGTGATCCCCTCGTCGCGGACGTCGCCCAGTGGAACCAGCTCAGGGCGGCCGTCGCCTCCGAGCGGCGGGTCGGCGGCAAGACGCCGTTCGAATGCCGCACCTGGCGGCGATCGGACATCCTGCCGAATGGCGATCAGTGCCCCACCGAAACGGCCCTGCACCATTGGCTGGATATTTCACCTGGGCCCGACGCCGTCTATCCCAGGTTTTCGAGGACCGCGATCCGGCGGATGATTTCGAAGAGCCGGGCGAGGGGCACGTTGGTGCGCCGCGCCGAAGGCGAATCCGACGTCGCCGCCTATTACTCGTTGCTAGTCCAATCCCGGAGGCGGATTGGACTTCCCACGATTCCCTACGTCTTCTTCCGGTCCTGCTGGGAGTACCTGCCGGAAAGGAATCGATCGTTCGTCCTCGCGATCCGGGATGACCGGCCGGTCGCGGCGATCTTCAGTGTCGCGTACGGCGCCAATTTCCTGATGGAACAATCCGGCGAGACGGACGAGACCTGCGGGACCGGCGCGATCCAACAGCTCATCTGGGAGGAGATCCAGAAGGCGCATTCCCTGGGCTGCACCCTGGTCAGCTACGGCCGAACCGCCGTCGAGAACTCCAACCTCGCCAGCTACAAGCTGCACTGGGGCACCGTTCAGGAGGAGTTGGTGACGTATTGGCCGGGCTCGCCACCGCCTGTTCAGCGGAATGCCGTCGCTGGGGCGTCTCCCAGCCGCCGAATGATCGGGTGGCTCTCAAACCACTCGCCGCTCGCCGTCTACCACGCGATGAGCCGGTTCTGTTACAAGCACTGGGGCTGAATTCCCTCGCCCCGCCCCTTCCCCCGGGAGGCGTCATCGAAGCGTCTCGATGTACCGGATCAGCGCCTCCATTTGCGCCTCCGTCAGCACCCCGTCGTAGCTCGGCATCCCCGTGTCCGAAGTCCCGTATCCCGCGACCACCCGGGCCAGCGGTTCCCGCATGGATTCGCGAAGGTAGGCGGCGTCCACCTCCAGGGTCGTCGCGTCCATGAAGGTGCGACGGCTTCCCCAGAGGCCCTTCCAGGTGGGCCCCACCTTCCCCAAGGTCGAACCGTCCGCGGAATGACACGCCACGCACCCCATGAGTTCCGCCACCCGGCGTCCCTCGGCGGCGTCCCTCGGCCCGTCGTTCCGCGTCCCCTGCTCCCGTTCAACGCGCGGTGTCAGGTCCACGGGCACCGGATCGAATCCGCCGGCCCGGGGGTCGAATCGCTCCAGGCGGCGCGGCGTCAGGTAGGCGCTCCGGGCGAGCGAAGCCCCCTCGCGCGTGCGAAGCGCCCAACCCACGCGCAATTGCATCGCTTCCGCCATCCCCGGCACCCCGACGAACACGCTCCGTCCGTCCCGCGACAGGTAGGCGCTGCTCGCGACGAGTCGGTCCTGGCCTTTGGACCCGTCCGAGCGGTAATGGGCCGAACCGTACGCCGCGCTTCGCTCGTAGTTCCATCGTTCCAGCGAGTAGTTTCCGGGATCCACCGCCGCCGCCGGATCCAACTCCACCGCGAAGCGGATCAAGACGCCTTCGATCTTCGGTTTCACCGCCGTCGGAAGCGGGAACTCCCTCCCCGTGTACCGAATCCGGGCCAGCCCGCTGATCTCCTTCGCCGTCGTTCCCCAAATCTGGAATCCCGTCACGTAAAGCTGCCCGTCCACCGGTCCAACCACGCCGGCGAGTGGCGCGAAGTCCAAGTCGCGGGTGAGGCTGACCACCGCCGCCCCCGCCCGGGGTTCTTTCCGGTTCAGAAGCACCGCGAAGACCTCCGGGCGGTAGTACCCGAGATGAATCAGGCCCCCCGACAGAGGTCCCATTTCCGTTCCTTCGAGCCACACCTGCCCCGCCGCCGAGGCGTTGATCGCGTGCGGAATCCAGAGAAGGGGCTCCTCGATGGGTTCCGGCTGGATGCCCTTGGGCAGAATCAGCGGCACGAAGCCGTGGTGCGCGTCCCCAGCCAGGATGTGCAACGCCGTGGTCGGAATGTAGTGCCCCTGCTGGTCGCTCACGCTGACCCAGCCCTCGGTCGGATGCACCCCGATGAAGGGCTGGCGGAATCCATGGCCGAGGACCGTCACCCGCTCTCCGTCGGCCGAGATTTCCAGGACGCTCCCGCTATGCCGTCCCAAGGTGACGCCCCGCTGTCCCCCCTTCCCGATCACGAACGCGCCGCCGGGCCGAACCTTCAGGCCGCTGGCGAATTCCCGCGTCTCGGCCGTCTGGGGGACGCCGTCCGCGAACAATTCGTGCAGGTCCGCCTCGCCGTCGCCGTCCTGATCGCGGATGCGCCACAGGCCGTTCCGGTCGTGCGCGAACACTTCACCGTCCCGGATGGCGAGTCCCAGCGGTTCATGAAGGCCGGAAGTGAACCGGCGCCATCGCACGTCGGCGAGGTCGCCCCCGAGGCCCGTCACCGACCAGATGTCGCCGTCGAAAGTCACTCCGTAGCCCGGACCGTCCGGGCGCAGGGCGAGATCGGCGAAACGGACATTGCGCCGCCAGGGATTGTCCGTGGGCAGCGGCACGCGATCGACGGCGTAGGCCTCCACGGAAGGCGCGAGGATTCCACGGGTTACGATCGTGTCCGGCCACCGGCGCCGCTCGCGATCCCCGCCTTCAATGGGCGAGGCTGGGTGCCCTTGGCGCGAATCGCCTCCCCGCTCGAGCCAGAGGTCGATTTCCCGGGAGGCGGCGCTTCCCGGCACGCGGACGACCACCAGGCCGTCGGCCCCTTCGGAGACCACGGGCGGTTCTCCGTCCTGACGACTCTCGACGGCCACACGCGCACGGTCCCCGCCGGGCGGGACTCCCGCCAGGTGTCCAACGGCGATCCAGACCGGATCGGCGCCCGCGCCCACGCGAAGCCTTCGCCGGACCGACACTCCTCCCTCGTTCGCCCAGGCCGTCAGGGTCTCCTCGACCCGCAGATCTCCGATCTCGTAGCGCAGGGTGACGGAGGACGGGTGGATGTCGATCGCCCGGAACCGGCCCGAGGCTCGCGGCAGCCGTCCTCGGCCGACTTCACGCGGGTCCTCCCCCGGGTCCCGGGGATCGGCGGCCGAGAATCGGTCGCCGGCCTGGATTCCCGGGTAGATGCCGTTGGCGAGCCAGACCGTACCGGCGGGCTTCGGGAGATCGTCCTGTCCCTCCGGTGTCTTGCGTCCCGGGGTGTGGTACGAACCCTGGGACATCGAGACCGGCGTGACCGCGCCGCCCTCCCAGACCGCCGCGACGCGCAGAAGTTCCAGGTCGAAGACCGCCCAGCACCCGTGTCCGAGGTTCAGGACGAGGCCGCGCGGGGTGAGGTTGTCCGCCGGCAGACCGTTCCCGAGGGATCTCCCATCGACCACGGATCCGAAGAACGGGAATCCGGGCTCGACGAAATCGGCCCAGCGTCTCGGCTCGATCCCGGGCGCGGCAAGCTCCGCCGCGGTCGCCGGGGAGGTGGCGGGACGACCGGCCCAGCAGAGGGCGAGGGCGAGGGCGACAGCGAGGCGCGAAACCCCGCGCCTTAGTGCATCTCGATTTCGCACGTGCCCAGGGCGCCGACGTAGTAGTTGAACTGAACGTCCGGGTGCTGGGCCAGCAGCGACATCGGGACGGAGGTGTCGACGATCCCCTTCGAGATCATGAACGCCGTGAGCCGTTGACCGAACGGGTTGTCGTGACATCCCGGGTGCCAGATGGATACCCGGTCCGCCATCCACGTTTCCTTCGGCCCCACCGTCACCGCCTGGGTCGGAACCAAGGTGATGTTCCCGCCCGCGCTGGTCCGCGCGTTCTGGGCCAGGGTCAGGGGATGCAGGTCCACCACACGGGTGGCCAGTTTGCGGACCTCGGCCGCCGGCGGGGGTTCCGCCTTCCATCGACCCTTGCGCGGCAACGGATCGTTGAACGCCCAGTGTTTGACGTCGCCCTGGCCGCCCTGCATGACGGCGCACCGCACCCCGGCGGACCACGACTCCCGATAGGTCCGCGTGTCCGCCTTGGGAAAATGAAGATGGGCGTCCGGCATCCGAAGCTTCCGGTCGATCCGGTTGAAACACAGATCCCGATCACACCGCTCGAAACTCAACGGATGCGTGACCGGCACCTCCAGGCCCGTGGAGGAATCGACCCATTCATCCATGCCCCAGAAATGCGCGGAACGGACGTCGAGGCTGAGCGCATTGACGATGCGGGCCACCAGCGGGAGCTGTTCCGTGGGACCGATCGGGCCGCAGACACCCACGGGATTGTCCTCGGTGCTCCGGCGCCACGCGTCGATGTATTCCAGGGCCTCGGCGAGGTAGAACTCCTCGAGGGTGGGATGGAAGGCGACGCGAAACCCGGGCCGCGACAGGCGAAGGACCTCTTTGGGGGTCAGGCGGGCGACCTCCTCGACCAGATCGCGATCCAGCGTGGTGTAGTCCCACCAATCCGGGGCGATCGAACTGAGCTTGCGCGGCATGCCCCCGCCTATGCCGTGAAAACCGCCGTCCGGTCAACGCCCGTTTCGCGATGCCGCATTGGGGTCGCGTCTAAATGTTTGATAATTCGAGTGGAACCTCGGCGGTGGCCCGCGGCCATCCAACGGTCGGATCGATCGCCAAATATCAAAGCTTTAGACGCGACCCCAAGTCCCCATCGCCCCGACGGCGGCGAGGAGCGGGTCGGCGTCCGCGGCGCAGAATCCGAGGTGGGTGTGCCGGCGCCATCCCTCCGCCAACGAAAACTTTCCGGACTGGCGGCCGACCCGCCGGGCGAAATCGTCCATGGCGACGAGGTACGAATCCATTCCCTGGCTTGTGTCCAGCCAGGCGCGCTGGCTGCGGTGCTCGGCCAGGGCTTCGCGTTTCGCGTCCTGCACCTCGGCGGTGTTCACCCACAGGGAGGCGGTCACCGGTTGGCCCAGGGGATCGCACAACTGCGCGGCATCGCGGTACACGGTCACGGTCTCCCCGCGTACGGCTTCACGGGCGGGGATCGTGCGGTAGCTGGGCATCCCGCGGGCGAAGGCCCCCGTCACCGCGAGTCGGCAGGTGTTCACGTGGTCCTCCATGTAGTCCATCGGCGCGTGGGTCAGGACCACGGTGGACGGACGCGCCGCACCACGGCGGCGACGCGGTGGAGGAGGCGCCCGTGGAAGACCTGGAGGTCATCCGTGATTGGGGCGTGCCACGTCGCGCCGAGGCGGCGCGACGCCTGCCAGGCTTCCTCGGCGTCGCACATGACGCGCAGGCGGGACGCGGGAATGGTCGCCGAACCGCAGTGGCCCGAACTCAGGGTTGAGCAGTGGGATGTCCCATCCCGCCCTTTTCAGGAGCAGCAGGGCCCGCCATCAGGAATTCGATATCATCCGGGTGGGCGGCGATGGCGATCGCGGAGGGCGCGTCCGCGACTACGGGTGGGGGGTTCATGGTAGGGGAAACGATCTTGGCATCGCGAGTCGGGGCCAGAACCGAAGCCGCCGACGCCAGTCGGCGCTGACTTCCGGTCCGGAGATGGCGCGGACCGACGTCCGCGCTACGGGTGGAGGCGTCATGCGGGGTGCTGTTGAGGGCGTGGACCTCGGCCGAATGGTCGGCCGCGAAGATCACTTCATGCGTCCGTACGCCTCGGCCGTGCAGGTTCCCTCCATCTCGCGCCGGTATCCCGGCATGAAGAAGGCCTCGAACTGCGCCCGGTACGGATGATCCGCCACGTCGTCCGAAGTCGAGGAAGCGGCACGCCGAGCCTGCTCCAGGGGTCGGGATTCAGGGCGCCGAGAGCCGTGCTGAAGAACTTGTCGTCGAGGAGCGTCCCTTCGCTGCCGATCAGGTGGACCCGGAAGTAGTAGGGCTGCTGGCAGTCGATGACCGAGGCGTACTTGCCGACCCGCCCGTCGCGGAAGCGAAGGACAGGGACGCTTGTCGTCGGGTACACGTAGGCGGCGAACTCGCGGGCTGCGCGCGAGTGGGTGGAGAATTCGCTGACCACCTCGACGTCGCCGCCCATCAGGAGCAGGAGGGCGTCCATCGCGTGGCAGCCCGCCGAAAGAAGGCTGCTCCTTGGTCTGCGGCGGACGTTCACCGGCGGCTGCCGTACCAGGGTCCGATGCCGTGGAAATAGTCGACCTCGGCGTAGTGAACCCGGCCTAGCAGTCCCTGATCGAGGAAAGCCTTGGCGGTCCGATCTGCTCGAATACCGGTACCCGAAACAGACGCAACCTGATGCCGGCGGACGCGACCGCGTCGCGGACGAGGATGATCGTCGCGGTTGAGGGCGATCTGGTTGAGGATCAGGCGTTTGCCGGCCTGGGCCACCGATCGCCCTGGCTGGCGTGGTCCTGCGGGTAGGAATTGACCGAGATCACCGAGGTCGGGTTGGGCCAGGAACTTCAAGTCCTGAAACACCCGAACGGCACCCTCGTGCTGGGCGGAAAGCTCGCTCCCGTCCAGCGCGCCGAACTCAGGATGGAGATTCGGCGCACGGCCCGTCGCCTGGAGCGCCGTGATGTGGGCGCCGGCCACCCAGCCGTACCCGATGATGCCGACATTGTAGGAGTTCATGATTGTCCCTATTTCCCCTGGTGCTGGTGCGTGACTGTTCGACTGAACCGCTCCCGGATTCAAGCACCCGTCAGGTTCGCTTCATGTCCAGCCGCTCGCCGAGCGCCTGCGCGACCGGCAAGTTTTCCACCCAGGCGAGATTCCACCTTCAGCCGGGAAAATCCGTGAGTTCGAGCAAGCGCAGGCCCGGGGGAACCTTCGCGCCGGGAATCTCGACCCCAACCCGATTCCGAAGCTCTCGGCGGAGGTGGCGACCAAACTCCGTGGTCCCCGCCTCGATCGACACCGGCCAGACCAGCCCAGCTTCGCCAATTCTGCTGAAGAAACGGCAGGAGCCGTCCTGCCGCAGCGAAATCAGCGGATCCTCGATTCGGTCGGCGCCCAGGATTTCTTCGACGGTTCGCAAATTAGCGCTTTGGGGAGTAATATCTTACTTGTTATCCCATTTGTTCTTGTGATTGGCTATATTGTGGAAGTCATCGCATTAGTGACAAAGGTGAGAGAATAGTGGATGGTTGGGCCAAGACAAGAGTTACTCAAGGCGAAATAATTTGGTTGGTGAAAATATTACACCCCCTTCCTTGAAAGGGCTTTGGCTGATAGACCTCTAGCTGGCCGTT
>CALNYA010000033.1:0-14368 GCA_942490575.1 uncultured Verrucomicrobiota bacterium | reverse complement strand
TCCGCAGGGTTTTCGGCCAGCGGAATCGGTTCGCCAACGAGCTTGCCATCGGACGTGAGGGAGATAAGCCAACGGACGCCCACATCCTCGAAGTCCGGGTCGCCCAGGTTTTCGCGTTCGGCGTAGTCGATGAGGGCTTGAAGCATCATTGGGTACCTCCGAGTTGGGCTTTGACCTCGGTCCAATCCGGCACGGTGACGACTCCATCCTTCAGAGCCGCCTTGAAGAACGTCACCCGAGGCTGCGGCTTCTCGACCTTGCCCGATGTTTGGTCGCGGGGAACATCCAGGTGGAAAACATCGTAGAGCATCAGTCCGAGTTCGTGGTCGCGGTTGGTTCCAGACGGAACGTTCATACCGTCCGGGTCGGCCAACTCGAAGTGGGTAGCTGGAAACTCGCGGCAGCCGAAGCAGGGCTGGGCGAAGCATTGGCCCTTCTTCCGCCCGACGCTGGAACATGGCGAGATACTTCACTGGGCGTGTCCTCGCCCCGGTCCTCGTCGTCTTCCGGCACGACGACGCCGCAGGCCGGCCAGCGGCGTCAGGTGCATCGAGGCTTCGATGACGTATTCCACGTCGCGCAGCGCAAGGGTATTGCGCTGGGTGCGGTCCTCGTCGGCCAAGGAGCGGGGTTCGGGTTTCCGGGGTGAAAGCCGGGGACTTCACTTCATTGCGGCGGAAGGCGAGGAACTGGATCGGCCGCTTCACGGCGATGCGGCTTATGCGCCAGCGGAATTGGGGCTTGTAGAGTATGGCTCCAATCAGGCCGCGTGCGGCGCTCGGTGTGATGACCGGGTAGCTCACGCGCTCGACCTTCATTTCGGGCCGGGTGAAGCAGGCGAGGTAACCCCAAGTGCGGAGGTGGATGGTCATATTGGGAAGAGCTCGTAAAGGGTTAGTGCAGTCCCCGATTTAAGAGGGTCTTGGACCGTAAATCCCCCAAGTTGCGAAAAGTGAGCCACGACTTCTGCGGCATCATCTGCGGAGTCCGCTATGACTGAGCGGAGGACTCGGGAGGGGACATCTAGTTCCTGACCATCGTAAGGATGAATTCGTGGGCGCACCCTCCGGACAATCCTCAAAGCACTGGCGTGAGAATGTACCGCACCTAGGAGACAGAACTCGTGAATTACATTCTCCAGTTTCATCGTCCAATGCAAACGATCCATTGGCGAAAGAATTGCGTCGTTCTGTTTGGGTCGTCAAGGCCGAAGTCGGTATTGATGCTCCCGGTACGTCGACTTCTGATCGGCGCGGATTGAAACAATGGCTCGTTAGCATTCATGAAATTGCCGCCCCACCGCAAAACGGGGGGGCGGCTCCGCTTAAAAGATCTCGTGGCAGAGATCCACATGGCCAAGCCCAAGGTCTAGATCGTAGTCAGAATTCCAGACCCAGAAGTCCCAGTCCTTGGCCGGCTGGTAGGCGTAGCCTTTGGTTTGGGCGGACGAGAATTCGCCTTGGTAGAGGTTTACAGAGTACCGCTGGGCCTCCCGGCATTCGGCGGCGGTCAAGTGCTGTTGGCGGGCAAGTTTCTCGGCAAGTTCGGAGCCTCGGCCCCATTTCACGAGCACCGACCGGGTTTCGTTGCCGATCAGACTGCATTCTTCTGCGGCCTTGGGAAAATCTAGCGCCTCACAGGCGGCAAACACTGGATCTAGCTTCGCCGATTCCGGCCCGAGTATGCCGTAGAGTTCCCTGAAGTAGGCGGCGTAGAACTGCGGTAGGTGGAGCTGATCGGCCGCGTCGGGATGCCGAGCCAGAAACTCTACCGTTTTGGCAGTCGCAATTCTGTAGGCGCCTGGCGGAGTCTTCATTTCCTCCGGCCGAAATACGATAACCGGCCGCGGTTCGGCGGAACGGCCTTCGCGATTGCAGCGCCCTGCGGTCTGGATGATCGAGTCGAGCGGGGCTGGCGATAGGCGACCGGGAAATCCACGTCCACCCCGGCTTCAATGAGTTGGGTGGAAATCAACCGGCATGGCGATTCATCGCGCAAATGCTGGCGGATCGCCGCGAGCTTCTCCCGCCGGTGTTCCGGACACAGCCGCGCCGACAGGTGAAACAGGCCGGGGGCGGAACGGTCCCGCAGCAGCGTGAAGAGCCGGCGGGCGTCGGCGGTAGTGTTGACCACGCAAAGCACCCGCGGTTCGGTCGCCAGTCGGTCGGCAAGCTGTTCCCATGGAATTTTCTGGTCCGGGGATGGCAACTCAATGCGGGTGCGGCGCAGAGCTTCGGCAAGTCCCATTTCATCGACCGCGATGGCAGTCGGGTTCCAGCCACCGAGCACCGCCTCGCGGGCGGCAGCAAAGGCCGGTTGAGTCGCCGTCATGAACACCGCCGTCACCCCGTAGTCGCGGGTCAGCAGCTTCACGCCGGAAAGCAGCGAAGGAACCAGGTGCGGCGGCAGGGTCTGCACCTCGTCGAAGAGCACTACGGAGCGGCCAAGGTTGTGGAGCTTGCGGCAGTCCGAAGGTCGGTTGCTGAACAAGCTTTCAAAAAACTGGACGTTTGTGGTGACCACCAGTGGCGAGGCCCAGTTCTCGGTGGCCAACCGCGCCCGGCGAAGCCGTTCTTCTTCCGCGTCGAGGCCGAGGTCTTGGGTCCGCTCCCGGGGCGCAACCGAGCTGTGATGTTCTAAAACGTAGTCAAGTCCGAAGGCATCCTCGAAGAGGTCCCGAAACACCCGGGCAGTCTGTTCGATGATGCTTGTGAACGGAATGACGACAACGATCCGGCGGAAGCGAGCGGGATCGCTCTCCGGCACCTGGGCGTTGTGAAAAGCGATGTGGCGCAAGGCGAACGCCAGAGAGCTGAGGGTCTTGCCGCTGCCGGTCGGCGCGGTGAGGGTGAACAAGCCGGGAGCCTGGGCCGCGGCTGACAAGCAGTCGGAGAGCAGTTTGCCACGACGACGGTTCAGGTCGCCTTCACCGGAATAATTGGCCAAGTAGTCGAGCAACCGCCTCAAGGCCCGCTCCTCCTGAATCTTTGGGACTTGTCGCGACTGGTCTGCTTCGGGTGTGAAATGCGCCTCCGTGTCGAGGAAGTCCGCGTCCACAAGGCAGGAGAAGAGCATTCGCGTGCGCAGGGATTCGGCAAATAAAGTTCCCGCTTTGCGAGCAGCCAATGTGGGCAGGCGGATGCCGTCGGCTTCGCAGCGATTCGCCAGTTCCGAAACCGGCTCGGGGCAGCGGCAAAACGCCTCGCGCTCGAGATCGTCGTGCATCTTTGCGATGGTCTGTTGGATACCGTTTCCGCCTTTGGCCGGCATCCCCGTGTGATGCCCGTCAATCGCGAAGGCTACGCCGGCTTGGCGCGCGGCCCATGCGGCGCCCGCCGCCCAGTGATTGATTCCGTGGATGGCTGGATTCTGAAGTCGGGCCTGAAAGCGCTCGGAATACTTCCCCAAATCATGCAGGAAACCCGTCAGTTCAGCCTCGTCGGCGAGGCCAAATGGTTCCGCGAACCCGCGGGCCAATCGGGCCACGTTGCGAAGGTGCACCTTGAGCAACTGCCAGCGCGACTGGTCCCTGTCCAGTCGGCCGTCGGGCCCCGGGGCGGTGTGCGCGTAATAGGTCATCTGTGTCGGCATCCCATCTGCTTTTTCACTGAACTTTCAGTAGTTGTATCTCGATGGGGTGGACATCCGTGGTCCAGTCAAACCGAGAACGCGAGTTCTGGAAAGGGCGAGGTGGGAGCCTGCCAAATGCGCGGGATTCTCTTCGCTCAGGCGCTCGGCCAACGCAATCCACGACCGGCAGGTCGATCTATCTGTCCCTACTACCCCCACGGTCCAGAGCACCGCGGCACCCGTTCGGCTCCAAGCTCAACGTATCCGGTCGACGAACCACGTCTGTGCAGGGCGCGGGAGGGGAAACCGTGAAATCGAAGTGGGGCAGGTGTCGACTGAACGGATCACTGGGCTCTCGGCGAACGTGGCACCGGCCTGAGAACCGGGAAGATGGGAGGCGAAGGCTGACTTTCTCGCCGACTGGTCATGGTCCGCACTCCATGCGCTACGCGACGGCCAGCACGCGCGCGCAGAGCACCTCGTCTTCACGGAGAGGTTCCAAAGCGCCTTCCGGTACGGCGGTGACGGCGATGGTATCCCCCAACGCGTTGAAGACTTCGATGGAATATCCTTCGCCACCGTCCGGCGCGATGTGGTGGTCCACGAGCTTGACGAGATCGCCCCGGCGCAGTCGGTGTTCCGGCAGGTCGCGCGTCAGGACGGCATCGGTGTAGAGCTCGAGTTTCATGACCTCTTCGCCTTGTCGGTGAGCAGATTGTGTTGGGCTCTTTGGCTAAAAAATTCCCGAGCCCTTCCTTGATCGGGGCGGCCCCCGGCTGGATTTGGTACCCTCCCCGCCCAATGATCGCGCGGCCCGGGGCGGTTCAGGCGGGCGATTGGGACCGCCATCAGAGCCCCAACTCCTCGGCAAGCAAGGATGCGTGTACAACTCGGACGCCGCTCACGACCTTGCCGAAGAGGTGTTTGAAGTGTCGCTCATCCCCGGTCAGGAGATGTGAGCACTGCGAGGCCACGGCGGCCCCAAGGATGTGCCGGTCCTTGTCGACAAGCTCAACAGCTGGCAACTCCGCCACGAGCGAGGTCAGGCTCACGCTTCGCAAAAGCCTTTGCATGTTCCGGACCACCCGCGGTGCGTCCGCAACCTTTCGCTCCACATTCCGCATGGCTTCGTCAACCGCGGCCGCGCTGCTCGCCAGCGCGGCATGTTTGCGAACGAAGCCAAGGAATTCCCCCATCCGACTTCCTGGCAGCGCGGCAGAAAACAGGACGTTGGCATCCAGAAAGACCTTCATTTGAAGGTGAAACCCTTCAGGCCGTCCTCGTTCATCCGCTTGAACTCCGCCAGTCGCTCATCGGTGTAGATTTCGACCGGATACGTTGCCGCTGGGCGCAGAATGAGACCCTCCGGGGTTTCTTCCAAGATGGCCTGGCTGCCCAGACCGTACCGCTCCCGCAGTTCTTTTGGGATCGTGAAGGTCCCACGCTGATTGATCTGAACCACCGTACTCATGCACTTCGCATATCAGCTTTTCACACTTTCAGCAACTTCGATGATGGGACCGAAGCCGCCTCCGGTACGGCGGTGGCGCCGCCGCGACCACATATCCCGGCGATGAACGGATGGCGAGTTCGGTCGACGGCTCCCACGAGCCTCTGCTGAGCCGGACCTCAAGGGGCGAACTGCGCGAGGACGGGGATCAGCTCGCTCCCGTTCTTTCGATAAAATCGGAAGTCGGAATCCGTGGTGCACACCTGGAATTCGCACCGGAGTCGAAGACGACCCGATTCATCGTCCGAAGTCATCCAGGTGCGCCTTGTTCGATGAAAGGTCGGTCAGCTTTCCGTTGCCGATTCCCACAAGGTCGCCAGCCAGATCCACAATGGAAGGTCCAGTGCCCGGGTCCGATTCGTCCGGGATGGGGTTTAGGATCGTCAGAAGCGCACGGGCTTTGGGAGGCAGGGCTTCGCCAGGCGATGGGCGCACCTGCCCGTGGTTCAGCTCAACCTCCATCGTCCTGTAGCTCATGACCGCACCCTAGCCGTTGGGAATCTCCAGGCAAGCCCGGCGCCCTTGCCAAAGCAGACCACGGCATGGCGCCGAGGTCGGATCTGACGGGAGCTCCGAGCGGGTTGTTGCTCGAACGGACCGATCCCGTTGGCTCGGGTATCGGGGGCCATTTGGTCAAAAAAAATCCCGAGCCATTCCCATCGCTCGGCGGGGCCCCCGGCGGGATTTGGCGCCCCCCCCCACCCCCTTGGACCCGCGACTACAGATGTGCGCCTATTGTAACCCTCCGTTGTAACCCGATGGCCGGAAATGGGAGGATTTGGGAGGGCAGGGGAGGAGGGGTGGCAGGTCGGAAACCCCTGTGAAATCAGGCCAGAGGACGCGGGAGGAGAACCGGGAAACGGGGAGGAAATCGCCTGATCGAGTTATGAGTCCCCTGCTCTACCGCTGAGCTACCCTGGCTCGAAACGACCGGCGGTTATTACGCGCTTTTGAAGACGGGGTCAAAACAGATTCGACGGAGTGGTTCCCCGATTGAACCGGCGACGTAGCGCAGGCTGCCCAGCCTGCTGTATCGCCGGTTGCCAACCGGCAGGGACCCTATCGCGCCCGCCGACTGGTGGTCGGCGAGACGTGCGACAAGGGTGTCCGCGCTACGGGCGCGGCCGCTCTCCCAGGGTTCCCGTGGATGCGGTGCTTCCGCCCTCTGTCGGTGGCCGCACGATGGGACCCTCACGCCCTGACCCGCGGTGGCCCCGGGATGGCCCCGCGCGGGTCTGAGAATCCAATTCCACTGAAAACGTCGAGGGACCCTCTCGTCTTCGCCGACCTGAAACGAACAAAAGCACAAAACTATGGACTGACCCCTACGGGATGTGTCACGGGAGTCCCCGGTCTTGCGAGCACGCCGCTACCACGCCGAGTTTTTCGCTGAGCAGTGTGATCACGTGCTCAAGGGGATTTCAAACCAGGTTGGGGCCATCGACCTGGCCCTGTTGGGCGACGACCAGGAGTCGGCGCCTTCCAACGAACGGTTTTGTGTCTAGGATCGGGGCGTCGAGCGCCGCCACTTGGTGGTTGATGTGGTCGACCTTGGTCGAAGGAACGACGCTGGAAGTGTGAAACATGTCGGGCCGTGGAGAATATCGGCGATGAGAAAGAATGGATCCTGGGATCGGAGAGGCGTTGACCGCGCAGGGGGGATGAGGCTCCCGGCGGAGTGGGGGAACGTCGGGTCCGATTTTTGGCAATGGAATCGGAGGGAAGGGTGGCCCGCCACCGGGTCTCCGGACGGTGGCTTCCCCGCGTCCTCCCGCCGGCGGAACCGGTTTGCGCGGGGAACGGTCCTGCCATGGATGCTGGCGGTTCTTGGCGTCGTTTTTCCAGCGCCGGTCCGGGGTGCGACAGGAGGCGCCCTCCCGTCCGCGGACGTGCGGCGCGATCCCACGGTGCTGGCCGTGGAACGGGTGCTGCCTTCGGTCGTGAACATCGCGACCCTGACCGTGGAGCGCACCGATCCCTACAACGAGATGATGCGGGAGTTCTTCGGGTATGGACGGCGGGCGCCGGACACCGCGTACAGCAGCGGGTCCGGGGTGATCATCGACGAGGAGGGTTGGGTGCTGACCAATTTCCACGTGGTCCGCGGGGCCAATCGAGTCCAGGTCACGGTGGCGGACACGACCGAACCGATGGACGCCGAGGTGGTTTCGTCCTCGGAGGCCAACGATCTCGCGCTGCTTCGGCTGAAGGCCCGGCCGGGTCAGAAATTCCGGGCGGTGGCGCTCGCCGCGGATGACGATTTGTTTCTGGGTGAGACCGTCCTGACGCTGGGAAATCCGTATGGTCTCGGAGGATCGGTGAGCCGCGGCATCCTGAGTTCGAAGACGCGGCGCCAGGAAAGGGATGGGGAGGCGATGGAGGTGGAGGATTGGCTTCAGACCGATGCGTCGATCAATCCGGGAAACAGCGGCGGTCCTCTGATCAATCTCCGCGGCGAGTTGATCGGGTTGAACGTGGCCATCCTCGCGCGCGCGCAGGGCATCGGATTCGCCATCCCCGTGAAGCGGATCGGGACGGCCCTGGCCGAGATGGCGTCGCCGGAGGCCACGCGCGGCCTGTGGTTCGGGGCGGTGGTGCGCGGAGGTCGCGCGCCCCTGGTCGTGACCGAGATCCAACGGGGAAGTCCGGCGGACCAGGCCGGGCTCGAACCCGGTGACGAGATTCTCGCGGTCGACGGCGCTCCGGTGGGGTCGGTCCTTCGGTTTTATCGGGTCCTGGGGGCGGGTGGGATCGAGGCCCGCCTTCGGATTCAGCGGGGCGCCGAACGGCGGGAGTTGGTGGTTCGAATGCTGGTCGAAAAGAACGTGTTCAACGCGGAGTACCTCTGGCGCCGCCTCGGGGCACGCTTTTCAAGAATCCCGGACGACGTGGCCCGGCAGCTTCGAATCCCCGCCTCGGCGGGTCTCCTGGTGACGTCGGTGGAGCGGGGTGGACCGGCCGAACAGGCGGGACTTTCCCGGGGTGTCCTCGTGACCGCCTTGGAGGGCCAGGCGGGCCCCGATCTGGTTTCGATGGGGCGGTTGCTCAACCGGAGGAAGGCCGGTGATGCCGTGAGGATGGATGTGATTGTCGCGCGCCGCCGAGGGATCGTGCTTCAGGTCCAGGAGGGTCGGGTCCAGTTGAAGATTCGGTGAGGCGGGAAAAGGTCCGGGCGGGACAAGAAAAAGGCCGACGGCCTTGAGGGGCCGTCGGCTGAAGGGAAGGAAAGGGGCGGTGGAGTCGACGGGCTTCGGAGGACTTGCGTCTCCGAGGCGTTGGACTCCCCGACCCGGATCAGGGCTTGATCAGCCGATAGAACGTCTTCTCGGCCGTGATAGGCGCGTAGTACTTGTAGACGCCTTCGACCGCGAACGGAGCGCCGGTGACGAAGGTCCAGCTGGCCGGGACTTCCGGAGTGAGGGTGGACTGGAGCTGATAGCCGGCGGGAAGCGACGGCCAGGCAACCTCGACCACCGTCTGGATGGTCAGGGTCGGGGCGCTGGGATCGACCCCGGGCACGGGGCGGAAGTCGAGATCCTCGGCGGCGACGATGCCCTTCGTGAAGCTCACGCGATCCATTTTGCCGACGTAGGGAAGTCCGCCCGTGGGTTCGCTGCCGATGTAGAACTCGGTCGCCGTGCGCACGTCGATCAGGACGCCTCCAACGTACGGAACGGTGTTTCCGAGGATGCCGTCGACGTAGAAGCGGAACTCCTTGTCCATCTCGTGGACGACCGCGACGTGATGCCATCCGCCGTCATCCGGAATCGCCGCCGTGGACGGTTGGTCGAGGATGCCAAGGGTCGTGACGAACACGTTGCGCGCGAGGATGGAGAACGAGACCGCTCCGCCGGGTCCGTTGTTGAAGAAGAGCACTGAACGCGCCGGCTGGGCGCCGAACTTCACCCACGCCTGGATGGTGAAGTCGCCGTTGTCGAGGCGGACCGCGTTGATCGGATCCGGAACGACGACGCGCATGCCGGCGGTCGTGAAATTCAGGCTGTGGTCGGACGGACCGCCGGTGGGGGAGTCGGTGTCCCACTTCGGGGCGACCTGTTGGCTGACGAATTCGGTGCCGCTGACGGTCGGCCGGGGAGTGGACGCGCCGTTCTGGTAGGGCTGGGAGGCTTCGTCGAAGCTGTAGGCCACCAGCGTGTTGGCAAGCGGGGCTTTCGCGGTGTCGGCCACGCTGTCGAGTTCGGCCTCGGTCAGGACTCCGCTATGAATCCGCAGCCGATCGATGATTCCCGTGATGGGTGTTCCCAAACGTTCCGCCCCGAGGTTCAGGAAGTTGTTCAGGAACGGGTTCATGGCGCGGGTCTCGTCCACGAAGCCCGGGATCCCATCGAAGTAGAACGTGACTCCCACGCCGGGTTCCCAGGTCGCCGCGACGTGGTGCCATTCGTCGGAGGGAAGAATGTAGCCACTCGAGATGTCGACCACGCCGAACAGGGTGAAGATCAGCTCGCTGTTATTGAGGCCGAGCTTGTACGCGCCACCGTAGCCGATGATTCCCTCGTACTGAGCGGCCGATGCGCTGTCGCGCTTCACCCAGGCCTCGAGCGTGATCGGGGCGGTGGCGATCGCGAGGATCGGTGTCGAGGAGTCGTCCACCACGAGGAACGCGCCGTTCGCGAGCTGGACGGCCCGGTCGCCGGCCTTCGCCGAGGGCGAGTCGGCGGTGGAGAGCGGGATCGCGTCCGGGTTGGCGGGCACGCCGAGGTTTCCGGTCAGGTCGTTGACCGTGCTTTTCGTCACGGAACCGGAGCCTTCGTCGAATTTGAATTCCGCCAGAGTTTCCTGCCCGGACGCCGGGTTGACGTGAAGGATCCCGGCGAGAAGTGAAGCCGCCAGCAGGGATACGCCGTATTTCGGTCTGTTTCGATTGCAGTGCATCATGAGCATTCCAATTTCGTTTCGATCCACGAGGCCGACGCCGGGAGGCGGGGCCGAATCCGACAAGATCCGCTTCGTCCCGCCGTGGAATGGGTTGGATCCGGGACGACGCGCTAGCGGAGGGCGGTTGGGAGTCTGTGATCGTCCCGGCCACACTTCCGCTGACCTCTGATTACCGGCCTGAGGTGGCCGCCGACAACCCTGGTGGGGCGGAAGCGATCGATTTCCGCCGTGCCATGAAATAAAGAGCAAACGTGACACAAGGGCGCGCCGCGGCGCGGGACGGGAGCGGGGCGGATCGAGTCGCAACTTGCTCGGATCCAACATGAAGGAAATGCATCGAACGGCGTGAACCGGGTTCATGGAACCTTCCGGGAGGGGGTGGCGGCATCGTTTGCGGGTGGTGCTTCCGAGGGGGCTTGGGCAAGCTCGGCGCGTGGCGATACATCCGAGTGCCGTGGTGCACCCTGGGGCCCGTCTGCATCCCACCGTCGTGGTCGGGCCGCTGGCGGTGATCGATGAGCACGTTGAACTTGGCGAGGGCTGCGAGGTGGGTGCCTTGGCGCATCTGACCGGGCACACCACGATCGGGGCGCGCAACATCTTTCACACCGGGTGCGTGATCGGAGGCGCGCCGCAGGATCTGAAATTCAAGGGCGGGCCGACCCGGTTGAGGATCGGCGACGACAACGCCTTCCGTGAACACGCCACCGTGCATCGGGCGAATTCGGAGATGGAAGACACGGTGATCGGATCGGGTGGTTTCTTCATGGCGGGCGCCCATATCGGGCACAACAGCCAGGTGGGCGATCAGGTCATCATCGCGAACGGGGCCTTGTTGGGTGGGCACGTGGTGGTGGAGGACAAGGCGTTCATCTCGGGGACTTGCCTGATTCACCAATTCGTCCGCGTGGGTTCGCTGGCGCTGATGCAGGGCGGTTCGGGGATCAGCAAGGATCTTCCGCCGTTTTGTATTTCCAGGGGGGACAACACCATTTCGGGTCTCAATGTGATCGGCCTCCGGCGGGCCGGGGTTCCTTCGGAAGCGAGGCTCGAACTGCGGCGGGTGTTTCGGGCGATGTTCCATTCCCGACTGCCTTGGGCGGCCTCGGTGGATGCGGCGGAACGGGAGGCTCGGACCGAGTGGGGGAAAGCGATGGTCGGATTCGTCCGAGCCAGCAGGCGGGGCGTGCTCACCGTCCGATCCAAGCGGGCGGAAGGCGACAGCGAAGCCTAAGCGAAAACAAAAACCCCCTCCGACCGAAGTCGGAAGGGGTTGAAAAGGAGACGAAGTTTGGAACGTCGACCGAATCGCGCGAGGGCGAATCGGGAACGTCAGAACTTGTAGACCACGTTCGCGCCGAGGATGAACGCGTTGTTGTCCACGTCCTCGGTTCCGCCGAAGGCGCGGGTATTCGCCAAGTCGTTGTCCCAGCGGAACTCGATCCGGGTCAGGACATTGGCCCACAAGCTGATGTCGAGGGTTGTGGTCAGGCCCAGCAATTCCTCGCTTTCGATCGCCCCGGTGGTCGCCGGCATGGTTCCCCAGGTCCCGGCGGTGCCCTTGGCCCATTCGCCGCGGAAGTTCAGCTTGAGCTGCTCGCTGATCCGGAAGGACAGATAACCGGCCAGGGTCTGCGCCCATTGATCGGCGCTGCTCCCGGTCGTGGAATCGAAGGACTCGCTGGTGCGGTAGTCGTAAGCGACGCCGACGGAGAGGTTCTCGAGGGGGGTGGGGACGGTGACGCCCGCGTAGTAGCTGTTGCGGCGGCCGCCATCGGTCACATCTGCGACGTCCGTCGCCATTGGTGTCAGGATCCCCCGCCGCGTAGATCCGCTGGGTCCCCAAGCCGGAAACGATCCCGCCGTAGATCGAGGTGCCGGCGAGGAATCCGGAGTCGCTCGGGACCGTGATCGCCACGGAACCCATGAAGGTCTGGATCCCGAGTTCCTCGGGCTGGCCCTTGTAGTACGGGTTCGCGTTGATGCGCGTGTCCCAGGCGTTGGCCATGCCGGCATTGACCGACAGCCAGTCATTCACCGCGTACGAGAGCAGCATCCCGGTGTGCTGGAACGGCTCGATGTAGTACGCGTAGGAGCGGCTGAAGTTCGGGTTGCTGGGCGACTCCATCACCTCGTAACCGATGATGGTGTCGAACACGCCGACCTTGACCGTGAGGTCGTTGCCGATGGGCGTCTGCAGGTTGACGTAGGCCTGCTTGATCGTGAAGTCGGCGTCCGCTCCGGCTCCCATGATCGACGAGGTGCCGAAGGTGTTGGCGTCCGGTCCGAACAGGAGATCGACCTTGTAGCCGGCGGACCAGTCGCCCTCGTCCAGGGGCTTCTCGAGGGTCAGCTTGATCACATCAAGGTTGATCTTGTCCATGTTGCTGCCGACGTCGAACACGCGGCCCGGCAGGCGCGCGGTTCCGTCGTAGCCGCCCACGTCGAAAAAGGCCGAGGTGCTGACATAACCACTGATCGTGGTTGATGTGAGCGCCGTTTCAACGGGGTTCATTCTGCCTTCTTCGGCGTAAGCCGCCGAGCCGGCGCTGACGATGCCAGCCGCAATCAGGGCTGACGTACGCAAGTTAGTCTTCATGCCAATCAGGTTCCTCCAGGTGTGCATTTATTGGGTTGTTTTCGCCGTGGACTGCGTCCGGTTCCGGGGCGAAGTGCCGGAAAACCGCACCGGACGGTGCATTAATCGGGCGGAAGGTTACGGAACGGCGAATCACCATACAATACCAAATTTTCGGAGGCTGGATTCCCTCGCCCCAATCGGTGGTGGGTCTCCAATTTCCGACCCCTTCCGCAAGGATAACGGCGATTGGGTGAGCGCCTTCCCGGAGCCCGGATCGTCATCGCCGAGGCCTCGGCCCTTCCATAATCCGCCGAACTGGCCACCGGAACGGGGTGCTGCTAGAACTTCTGAATGCTTCCCGGACGAACGCGAGTGACCCGACTCGCAAAGACCTGGCTTCGGGCGGCGGCCGCCACGGTTCTCATGCAGACCGGTCTGGCGGGCGACGCGGCCGAATCGGGGCCGACGGCGAAAGGCGATCACTGGGCCTTCACCGCGCCTGTGCGGCCTGAAGTGCCGGCCGCCTCGGAACCTGGAAGCCACCCGATCGACGCCTTTGTCCGCGCAAGACTGAAGGCCGCGGGCTTGGTCCCGTCGCCGGAGGCGGATCGCGTCACTCTCCTGAGGCGTCTTCACTTCGATCTGGTGGGCCTTCCGCCGTCCGTGGAGGAAGTGGACGCCTTTCTGGCCGACGACTCGCCTGGCGCGACCGACCGCGTCGTCGACCGACTCCTCGCGTCCCCGCACTACGGCGAGCGCTGGGGTCGACACTGGTTGGATGCGGCCCGGTACGCCGACAGCGACGGATTCGAGAAGGACGAAGCCGCGGTTCATCTGGATGTACCGCGACTGGGTGGTGTCGGCGCTGAACCGGGATCTGCCCTACGACCGGTTCATCGTGGAACAGGTCGCCGGGGATCTTCTTCCGGAAGCGGGTCAGGACGAGCGGGTGGCGACGGGATTCCTGCGGAACGCGATGCTCAACGAGGAGGGGGGCGTGGACCCGGAGCAGTTCCGGATGGAGGCGATGTTTGATCGGATGGAGGCGATCGGCAAAGGCGTTCTCGGTCTGACGATCCAGTGCGCCCAGTGCCACGACCACAAATTCGATCCTCTGTCCCAGGCGGAGTATTACCAGCTGTTCGCGTTTCTGAACAACGACCACGAGGGCTCGATGGTGGCGTACACGCCGGCCCAGCAAATGACCGTGGCGAATCTGCGGCGCGAAATCGGGGACCTCGAAGACGGCTTGAAACATCGGACGGCCGATTGGGAGGCCCGGATGACGGTTTGGGAGGATTCGGTGGCGTCCGGGCGAACCGAATGGCAGGTCGTGGAACACGTCAACGTCGGCGACAACGGCGAAAGGTTCTACCATTACCCGGACGGCTCGGTGCGGGCGGCGAGCTACGCTCCGACCCAGTGGACGGCGCGCTTCGAAGGAACCAACCGTCTGGCCGTCATCGGGGCCTTCCGCTTCGAGCAGCTCACCGACCCCAATCTTCCCTGCAACGGCCCGGGCCGGTCGATCCGTGGGATGGCCGCGCTCAGCGAGTTCAAGGTGACCGCCCACGACTTGTCGAACCCGACCAACCGGGTCGAGGTCAAGTTCGTCAAGGCCACGGCGGATTTCGAGAACCCCGAAAAGCCTCTCGAACCCGAATTCCAGTCCGAGAACCGGAAAGCCGGCGCCGGCGACAAGCGCACCTACGGTCCCGTGGCGCACGCCATCGACGGGAATGCCGACACGGCCTGGGGCATCGACGCGGGACCCGGTCGGCGCAATGTCGCCCGGCAGGCGGTGTTCG
>CALNYA010000032.1:0-58889 GCA_942490575.1 uncultured Verrucomicrobiota bacterium | reverse complement strand
GCCCTGTAACGCCGGCTTTTAGCCGGCCTCCGTTTCCGTTCCCACCCTCTCGGCCGGCTGGAAAGCCGGCGCTGGCGATTGGCTGCTTTTTGTTGGGATCCGGGAGAACCAGCCCTGTGGGGTTCCTGGTCCCGTTGAGGTGAATAACGCCCCTCCGTTCCCCGAATCCGTCCCTCCGAACCAAGGTCCGTAGGACCGGCCTGTCTATAGCCCGCGCCCCGAAATGGTTCCCAAGCCCCGGAGGGGCGACCCCTCCGCGCCAACCGCCCGGACGGCCATTCAGGATGCATGCACCTGGTTCCGCCCAGATGGGGCCGCTCCGATGGAGCTTGGATTCATTTGCGGCCGATCGTTGCTATAGACCGGCCACCCCTGACGGGGTTGTGCGCGGATTTCTCGCGCCCGAATCGAAGGGAACATCCTAGACGACCCGACCCGCACATCCCCAGACCGGACAAAAGACCTGTCTCTTTATCGGGACCCCTCGATGTCACCTCCGGGTGAAAACGCCCTTCCGTTGGCCTATCCGCGTCCCTCCGAACCAAGGTCCGTAGGACCGGCCCGTCTATAGCCCGCGCCCCGAAATGGTTCCCAAGCCCCGTCGGGGGAATGGCGCTTAGTTAACGAGGACGCGTGCTTTGGCTCGGGATGCCCGGCGACGTTTATTGCGACTCCATCGCTCGACATAAGCATGTCGGGGCTTGTTGAGATGGGGGTATTTTGAACGTCGTTTGACAGCCCTTGGCTCTTGGCGCCCCGGGCGTAACGGGACCTCATCGGCGGCGATACGTTCCAAGAATTTCTGCCAGAGGGCGTTCCGACGGGCGACGCTGCCGCGGCCACGCACTTGAGTTATGGCAATGGACCACTGGCGAAAGGCGTCGAGAGTCCCGGTGAAACTGAGCCGTTCGAGATCCACCCCGCCGGAATGCGCGCCCTGGGCCATGAGCCAGCGGATGAGATTGTGCGTGATGAGAAAGACCACCAACTCGCGCTTCACCATCTCCGGGCTCCTGCACTGGAGCATCTCCATTCCGAGGGTCGTCTTCAGATCGTCGAAGCACATTTCCAAACGCCAACGTTTGAAATAGGCCCTGAGAATTTCCTCGGTGGGATAAAGATCAGCGTCCAGGAGCGTGGTCATCACGGTCAGTTCACGGGTCCGGTAGCCCGGACGGTCGACATGCCAGCGGATCAGGCGGACCAGCAACTCCGCGGGCAGCGCGGCCCATTCTTCGGGCCCAAGCAGGGGCGAGGGTACGCTGGGCTTGCGCCAGACGAACAATCCATCCTTGGGCCCAAGTCGGCGTTTGGCCTTTCGGAAATCGACCTTGCGACTGCGGGCGTCGAGTCGCGCGACCAGATCGCACTGGAGTCCCTGCAGCCAAGCCGCCAGCACGTACACGCCATAGGCCCTGTCGGCGACGACGATGTCCCTGGGTTGGAACCATTCCCGCAGGCTCATGAGCAAGCGCAACTCGCTGGTGCGCAGTGAATCAACGGCATGGGCGATCACGGCGCCGCTGGCCATGGAGAAGAGGGCGACGACTTTGAGGAGGGGGAACCCTGGATTGCCGAATTGATTGCTTGAGGGAGGAAAGTCGGCGCGGTTTGCCGGGGTGTCCTGAAGGCGGACGGTGGTGCCATCGGCGACCTTGATCGAACGACCCTGAAGCAAACCGGACGCGGGGGCGAACCTTAGACAGCTTTTGACACTGGAGGCCAGAAGGTCGAGGAGCCGCTTGAGGGTGAGCTTGGCCCGGGCTTGGCAATAGGCGCTGCTGCCATTCTCGCAGGGCGGGAGGTTCTCGAGCAGGAGCGCGGCCTGGAGTTGGGCGACCACCTCGCGGCAGGCTGTGTTGGACTGGAGGATCTGCCAAATCCAGGACCAGAAGGTGCGGCGGAGGGGGAAGAGACGCCTGCGGGAATGAGGGCCGGAAGAGGATCTCTGAAGGAGAGCCGGATCGATGGCTGAGGCGAAGCGTTCCTCGATCTGGGCGAGGGTATCGCGCGCCAGAGCGCGGGCGCAGGAGCTGGAACGAGACCCCATGGGAGCGAGAACGGGGCGCAGTTGGGGAAAGAATGGAGTTGACATAGGGCGGTAGATCTACCGCCCTATTGACGAATGAGATAGACTCCCTATTCATGAAAGCGACGACTTCACCGGTGGAAAGGTCGGAACGCTATCGGCAGTTGTGTCAGCAACTCAGCCGGAGCGGCTGGATCAGCGAAGGGTATGTGCAGGACCGGGGCCCTGGAGCTGGAGGTCCGTGCTATCAGTGGACCCGGAAGGTTCGCGGCAAAACGGTGAGCGTGGCCTTGTCGAAGGAACAGTATGGATGGCTGCGGACCGCGATCGAAAACTGGCGCGAGGTGCAAGCCACGCTCAAAGAAATGCAGCGGATCTCACGCCAGGAACTTTTTGAAACGATCCCGGAACCCAAGCGGCGCAAGCGCCTCGGAAAGAAAGTTTTAGGCACTATCTAAGCGCCATTCCCCCGTCGGGGCGGCCCAGCCGATGACCCCACCGACCTGGTTCCGGGGCCCTGGGAGACCGGACAAAAGACCTGTCTTTCTATCGGGACCCCTCGATGTCACCTCGGGGTGAAAACGCCCTTCCGTTGGCCTATCCGCGTCCCTCCGAACCAAGGTCCGTAGGACCGGCCTGTCTATAGCCTGCGCCCCGAAATGGTTCCCAAGCCCCGTCGGGGCGGCCCAGCCGGTGACCCATCCGATCTGGATCCGGGGCCCTGGGAGACCGGACAAAAGACCTGTCTTTTTATCGGGACCTCTCGATGTCACCTCGGGGTGAAAACGCCCTTCCGTTGGCCTATCCGCGTCCCTCCGAACCAAGGTCCGTAGGACCGGCCTGTCTATAGCCCGCGCCCCGAAATGGTTCCCAAGCCCCGTCGGGGCGGCCCAGCCGATGACCCATCCGACCTGGATCCGAGGCCCTGGGAGCCCGTGACCGCAGCCCCCGGGGCCGCTCCCACGGAGCTTGGATTCCCGAGGGACCGACCCCCCCCACGAGCCCAGCGGAAGAGATTGGCCGCTCTCCGAATCTCGATAGCGCACGGCGCGCGGTGTGATCGACGTGGCGATCCTTGTCAGCGCCTCAACAGCGCTTCCGACACGGATCTCCCTCCAAGCGTCTGGTCTTTCCCCCGCCATCCAAGCCTGCTACACCAGCGTCATGTTCCATCCCAATCCGACGAAGGGAACGCCACCCCGCGGACCGGATCCCGCGCCGTCGAAATTGGCGGGCCGCGCTTTCTTCGCAGCCCATCCCGCGAAATCCGCCATTTTCGCAACCCCATCCGGAATAGGCTCCATTTAGGCAGCCGATACAGCGTTAGCCTATGAATCCACCGCCCGATGTCGCGGCTTCTTGGGAAAAGTTCCTCAATCCAGACTCTTTGAAGCAGAATCTCCTTCAAGGCGGGCTTTACTTAGCCGCCTTTGAAATGCTCAAGGGGTCTCTTATGGGCAGACCGCGAGACTTTTTCTCCGACAAGATGGTTGCCGAGGATAGTCCCGCGTCTCCCGAGTACACGCAACACGTGCTCGCACTTCACAAGCACCCTTACATGGCATCCGCCCTCTGGTGGCGCAATCAGGGAGCAATCTCAGACGATGACCTAAAGACCCTGAGCAGAATTCGCGAGCACCGAGATCAAATCGCACACAATATGCCGCAAATGATTTCAACGGCGGCACACAGCATCAACCTCGAACTCTTGAACGCTACTAAGGCGATGCTCGGCAAGATCGACAACTGGTGGATCCAGAACATTGAGGCCGGAACTGATCCAGACACGTACAGGCAATTCAGTGCAGAAGAGATGGCCGAAGCAGCAAGCATGAGTTTCATCTTCTTGTCGATGATGATTCCGTTGGTCTCGGGAGACGATAGCCAGTTCCGCACGCTCTACTCGATGTGGTGCGACCAACATACACGCAATCCAGGCTAACCAGTCGCTCATCCGAACGCCGGGAACCCACGCGGTTGAGGGGACTAGGCGTCGTGCCCGGCGTCGGATAGCTTGGCGTTCGACGAATTCACAAACATGAAAAGGCAGATCAATCATGCTGCGTTGGCACTGTTGCTCATCACCTGTGTTGGCTGCGCTACCAACTCTCGCAAGCTTCGTGTTGAGTCACGGGACTTCCAGCCGAGAACGAAGCAACCAGAGAAAGTCACCCTCAAGACCGCAGGAGACGCCGGACAGAAGTTTCAGGGCTACTTGCTTCTGGATGGGATAAAACAGGAAATCGCGGGGATCTCGCCTGCCGAGTTTCCGATCGAAGCGACCATTCTCATCGGAGAGATTAGAAAAAGCAGCGGATCTGGAACGTTGTCGTTCTCGATAGAGAACAGTCCAAGAACCAGATCTGTTGGCTTTGGCGGATTGAAGCGATCAGGAGACACTTGTAGATTTGGTTATCACGATGGCGGGATTGAGACCTATTCTAAATAGAACCAATCGTCGACCAGGCGGTCCACCGAACGCGGCTATCTCCGGTCGCATACCTGGGTCGTTCGATCACAATGGATGCCTCTCACGGAGGCACAGAGGCACGGAGATGAACTACAATAGAGCCATCCATTTCGTGCGCCGAACCGCGCTAGAAAATAGGCACCGAGCCCGTCGCCCTGCCGGTCATAAAACAGCCGCCCCCGATCGAGATCCTCCAAAGCGGACTGAAGTAGCCGGATTCGGATCATGAAATACGACGACGCAATTCAGCCTTCGCAGTCTCCCACTCGTGAATCGACTCGGTCCCCTGTTTCAGGCGCATTTCCGTCTCCTCCAACGCCGTCTTGTGCCATTCCGGGGATACGAGCCCGACATCCTCGCGCGCAAGGTCTTCCCAGAGGTCGTGCATCACCCTGAGCTTTTCGTCTCGGGACATCCGCCGCAGGTCCAGCTCCATGCGCGAACGGTACGCCAACGAGAGCGCGTCGCAATGCGGCATTCGGCGAACGAGAAGGCGAAGGCGGGACAAGGCGCGGACCCGTCGTCTCAGGTGCAATCCTGTACTTCAACGCCGGCTCTTAGCCGTCCTCCGTTTCCTTTCCCACCTTCCCGGCCGGCTGGAAAGCCGGCGCTACATCCCGCGGCCCGATCCGGATCGGGCGACTTCGAGGCCGGGAAAGGGGTCGGTTCTCATAATCGACAATCTAGGTTGGACCCGGCCTCGGGTTCGCCTGTCGTCGACGGGTCATCCGAGAGCTTGTTCCGGGCGATCGTTGGGAGGGTTGTCCACCGGCCGACTTGATCTCGCTCCCTTGCCGACTGGAAAGTCGGCGCTACTCCTGCCGACTCGAAAGTCGGCGCTACCCCTGCCGACTGGAAAGTCGGCGGTACGGGGTCCGGGGCATTGCACCGTTCATTCGCGGATGGTCTGCTCTCGGGCATGCGTCCCCGTCGTGACCGTCCTTCCATCGCTCGCCCCGCCGCCGCCCGCGCCGCGGCGGACCTGCCGGGACTCCTGTCGCTCGCGCGGCCACAGTCCCTCGGAGTGGTGGCTCTGCTTCTCGTGGCGGGGATTCTGGCCCACCCGTTCGCTTCCGTTCGCGCCGATGGACCCGCCGACAATCTGCCGGACAAGGTTCGCCCCGTGCCTCCCCCCGGCATCCCGCTACCCGCCGAGCAACGCCAGCTTCTCGCCGAGGAGGTCGCGCGTCTGGGCACACGGATCGAGACGTTGCGCGCGGACCTGGCGAAGGAACCCGCCCTCCTCCGTCGGATCCCCGATGTTCAGATCTTCCACAAGGCCGTCGATTGGGCGCTCCGATACGACGAGTTCTTTCAGACCAACGAAATCGCCGCCGCTTCCAGCCAACTGCAGGCGGCCTGGACCCGCCTCGAAGCCCTGGCGCAGGGGAAGACGCCCTGGCTCGACCAGGTCGGTCCCATCGCCCTCGGCTACATCTCGCGCATCGACGGCTCGGTTCAGCCCTACGGCCTCGTCGTTCCGGCTTCGTACGCCCGCGGTACGCCCCATCGCTTCCGGCTGGATTTCTGGTTCCACGGGCGGGGAGAGAAATTGAGCGAACTCGCGTTCGTCGCCGAACGTTCCTCGCGCCTCGGCGAATTCGCGCCGGCCAACGCGTTCGTCCTCCATCCGTACGGCCGCTACTGCAACGGGTCGCGCTTCGCTGGCGAAACCGACGCCTGGGAAGCCTTCGACGATCTTCGTTCGATCTATCCGATCGACACCGACCGCCTGGTGGTCCGCGGATTCTCGCTGGGAGGCGCCGCCTGCTGGCATTTCGCGGTGCACCACGCGTCCCGCTGGGCGGCGGCGGCCCCGGGTGCTGGTTTCAGCGAGACGGCTGAGTTCCTGCGGGTTTTCCAGAAGGAGGACCTCAAGCCCTCCTGGTGGGAGCAGAAACTCTGGCGATGGCACGACGCCACCACCCTGGCGGCCAATCTCCACATGGTGCCGCTCGTCGCGTACAGCGGGGAAAACGACAGCCAGATCCAGGCGGCGCGCGCGATGGAGACCGCCCTCGCCGCGGAGAACCTCACCCTGACCCACGTGATCGGAGCCGAGGCCGGCCATCGCTACACGCCCGAGGCCAAGATCGAGATCAACCGTCGCATCGATGCCATCGCCGCCCGCGGCAGGAATCCCCTCCCCCGGCGCGTCCAGTTCGTCACTCACACCCTGCGCCATCCGAACATGGCCTGGGTTCGGCTCGATGGTCTCAACACCCATTGGGAACCCGCCCGTGTCACCGCCGAACTTCTGCCGGACGGCAGCATCGAAATCGTCACCAGCAACGTCTCCGGCCTCACCCTCACCATCGAACCGGGGCTCTACCCGTTTCCGCTGGATCGTGCTCCGATCCTTCGCATCGACGGCCAACCCGTTCAGGGCGATCGACCGGGCACCGACCGTTCCTGGGTGACCCGACTCCACCGCGAACCCGCCGGATGGGCGCCCGGGGGAATCCTCGCGCACGGCGCGCGGAAGGAACCCGGACTCCAGGGCCCCATCGACGACGCCTTCCTCGACGCGTTCCTGTTTGTTCGTCCGACCGGCCCGGCCCTGAATCCCGCCACCGGCGCCTGGGTCGACCAGGAACTCGAGCGGGCGATCCGGGAGTGGCGCCGGCACTACCGCGGGGATGTTCGCGTCAAGGACGACACGGCGATCACCCCGGAGGACGCCCAACAGAACCACCTGATCCTTTGGGGCGACCCGGCCAGCAACGCCGTGCTCCGCGACATCGAGGCCAGCCTACCGATTCGATGGGACGCCGAAAAAGTCGTCACACCCGACCAGACCTACCCGTCGACAAACCATCTCCCGATTCTGATCCTTCCCAATCCCCGCGCCCCGAAGCGTTACGTGGTCCTCAACAGCGGCTTCACGTTCCGGGAATACGATTACCTCAACAACGCCCGGCAAACCCCCAAGCTCCCCGACTGGGCGATCCTCGATCTTTCGCAACCGCCCAACGCCCGAACCCCTGGCCGGATCGCCGCCGCCGGTTTCTTCGATGAGAACTGGCAGTGGAAGAAAGCCCCGTGACCGGAACCGTCCCGAGCTTCGCTTTTACGGCGCCCGGTAGGTTTCGCCTTCCACCAACACTTCGGCGTCGCTTCGCGTGGTGCGAAAGCGGATCGGAAAGGTCTCGCGCTTTGTTCCGTCGCTTGGGCTGAACACCGCGAAATGAAGGTGCGGCCCCTGCGTGTAACCCGTGTTGCCCGACTCTCCGAGCAACTGTCGCGCCTTCACCTTGTCCCCGGGTTTCACCCGCGCCCCTCCGCGCCGTAGGTGGACGTATTCACCGTAGGTTCCGTCCGGATGGCGGATCAGGATGAAATTCACCGACTCGCGAAAACTCAGGTTCGCGCCACCGCCGTCGAACCGGTCCACGACCACCTCGACCGTCCCCTCCCGCGCGGCACGGATCGCGGTTCCCTCCGGCATGCCGAAATCAATCGCGTTCTGGTCGTTGCCCGTGTGCGTGAAGGCGCCACCCGCCCCCTGGTCCACCCGGAACGCCTTCCCCGAAGCGAACGGCAATCGGTAGACCGCCGACGTGTCGTGCTTCGCGCCGCCCAGACCGAACTGCCAGTCGTATCGAACCCGATAGCTGTACGACTCCGCGCCGGGTCGGGGCGTCAGCCGCGCCAGCGGAAAGCGTCCGCGCCCGCGACAGGTCAGCACGATCGGCATCGACTGATCCACGTCCGCGTTTTCGGGAAGGACGGTCACGGTCAGGGTGATCGCGGCCAGGTTCCTGTTCTCCACGAAGAGAGCGAAGCCGTCGCCCGCGGAATCGTCGACGATCTTCACGCCGCCCACGGCGGAAGCGCCTTGGGCCGCGATCCCGACGAGCAACCCGGCAATCCAGCAACCGAAGGCCCGCGGAAGCCGCCAGGAAAACGGGCGGGTGCGCGGGACTGCGTGGGCGACGGATGACGGGGCGTGGTGCATGCGATGGCGATGGAGACGGTTCACCTTGCTTGCCACCCGGTCAGGCCGCCGCCCGGATCTTGGACTTGGGCTTGGACTTGGGCTTGGGCTTGGACGCCTTCCCGGCCGCGCGCTTCGCCTTCCCGGATGGCCCGCCTTGCTTGAGCCAGGCCGGGACCTTCTCCAAGTCCCAGATCGAGTCCAGCGTCTGGCGTTCCCGCACCAGCGCGAACTGCTCACCGTCCACCAGCACCTCGGCGACCAGGGCGCGTGAATTGTAATTCGACGACATCACCGCGCCGTAGGCGCCGGCGCTGAGCAGCGCGAGATGGTCCCCTTCCCCGACCCGTGGCAGGTCGCGGTCCTTGGCGAAATAGTCGCCGCTCTCGCAGATGGGCCCGACGACATCCGACGAGATGACCTGACCGCGTCGGCGGGTCAGGGGCACGATCTCATGGTAGGCGTCGTAGAACGCCGGGCGGATGAGGTCGTTCATGGCGGCGTCGACGATCACGAAATTCTTGCGGCCGGTTCGTTTGACGAATTCGACGCGAGTGACCAGGGCGCCGGCGTTGCCGACGATGAACCGGCCGGGTTCGAGGAGGATGCGCAGTCCGAGCGGTTCCAGCAGGGGCTTCAACGTGTCGGCGTAGGTGGCCGGCGTGAGGATCTTCCTGGCCTTGGGCGTCGACTTCCACCAACCCGGATCGCCGCTGGCGAGCGCCGGGTCGTAGACGATGCCGATGCCCCCGCCGATGCTGAGAAACTCGAGGCCATGGCGGGCGTGGAGTCTCTTCACCAGCGGCACCACCTTCTCCACGGCCTGGCGGAAGGGTTTCACCTCGGTCAATTGCGAGCCGATGTGCATCTGAAGACCGCGCAACCGGACGTTCTTCAGCCGGGCGGCCTTGGCGTAGACGGCCTCGATCCTCTCGAACGCGATCCCGAATTTGTTCTCGTACGTGCCTGTGGTGATCTTCGCGTGGGTGCCGGCGTCGACGTTGGGGTTCACGCGGGCGGCCACGGGCGCGAGCAGTCCCAACCGGCCCGCGACACGGTCGATCCGTTCCAGTTCCGGCTCGCTCTCCACGTTGAACGAATAGATGCCCTGGCGGAGGGCGAACTCGATCTCCGACTCCTTCTTACCGACACCCGCGAAGACGCACTTTGATGGATCGCCGCCGGCCGCGATGACACGGCGGAGTTCCCCTTCGCTGACGATGTCGAAGCCGGCGCCTTCGTTGGCCAGGGTCCGGAGGACGGCGAGGTTGGAGTTCGCCTTGACCGCGAAGCACACGAGCCGATCCAGCGGCGCCAGGGAGTGGTCCAGTTTCCGGAAATGATCCCGGAGTGTCCGAGCGGAATAAACGTAGAGAGGCGTCCCGAATCTCCCGACCAGGGTCGAGATCGGGACGTGTTCGCAATGGAGATGGCCCCCGGCGTAGCTGAAGTCGTGCACGGCGGGCGGTTTTTACGCCAGACGCGGCCCCAAAGTCACGCCGGGACCTCCCTACGACACCAGGCGCCAGAGAATCGGCCCGACGAGGATGGCCGGCAGGTAATCCGCCAGGGGAACTTTCCTCACATCGAGGATGATCAGGGCCGTCGAGGCGACCAGCAATCCGCCGACGGCGCTCACTCCGTTCCACATCCCCGGGTGGTCCAGCATCGGACGCAGGACCCGCGCGCCGAGCGTGATGGTCCCTTGGGTGGCCAGCACCGGCAGCGCCGCCAGCACCACGCCGAACCCGAACAACCGCACCAAGGCGAACGCGGCCATTCCGTCCAACACGCCCTTGACCAGCAGGATACTCGGGTCGTTTTGCAAACCCTCCTGCAAGGCCCCCAGCACACCGAGAGGTCCCACACAGAACAGGATCGCGCAGGACACGAACCCGTCCCCCCGCTCGGGCCGTCCCCTCTGGTGCGCCTGGGCATACATGTCGCGCGAGTACTTCCCCAGCTTGTTCGACCGCTTCTGCAGACCCAGCGCCTTCCCCAACAGGTTCCCAATCACCAACGCCAGCAATGCGAGTCCCAGTTGGCCCAAGACCCGCCACGCGGAGCCGCCGACGCTGTTCCAAACCATCCGGAATCCCAGGTAGATCACCAACGCGCCCAGCAACCTTTTCAAAAGAAGCTGCTGGTTCGACGTCAACTCACGGCGAATTCCCCAGCCCAAAGCCGCGCCCACAACGATCCCCGCGACATTGGCCCACGTTCCAACCACGCCCCAAGGGAATCAGCCCACGCCCGGATTTCAAATTTCGGATTTCAGCTTTTTATCCAGCCGTCCCAGAACAGCTTCGCGGTCGCCGCCAGGACCACGGTGAGGAACACCGGTCGGATCACCGACGCGCCGCCCCGCATCGCCACCCGCGCGCCCAGCCTCGCCCCGAATCCCTGCCCCACGCCCATCCACAACCCGGCGACCCAGTCGATGCGCGCCGTCCCCAGGAAAGCCGCCAACGACACGATATTGCTCGTGAAGTTCATCCACTTGGTCCACGCGGTCGCCCGCAAGAGCTCGAACCCGCTGAACACCACGAACGCCAACGTCCAGAAAGTGCCCGTCCCCGGCCCAAAGAATCCGTCGTAGAAACCCAGCGCGAGACCGAACCCGATCAGGAATGGCACGCGCCCGAAACGCGCCGGCTGGGCCTCCGATCCCAGGGACGGCCTCAACCCGACGGCCAACGCCGCCGACAACAGCAGGAATGGGATCACCCGCCGAAGCAGGCCCGGATCCATCCAAGTGACCGCCAGCACCCCCGACACCGCACCGATCGCCGTCGAAACCACGCCGGGCCACGCGTCCTTCCACCGGACCAGGTCCGCCCTTCGATACGCCCAGACGGCGCTCGCGGAACCGAAGCTCGCCTGAAGCTTGTTCGTCGCCAGCGCCTCGGCCGGTGAAAACCCCACCCCCAGCAACACAGGCACCGTGATCATCCCGCCACCCCCCGCGATCGCATCCACGAATCCCGCCGCGAACCCCGCTCCCAACAGCCAAGGCCATAACCAGGGTGAAACCACGCCCAGGTCGTAACCCGCCCGCGCCCCGAGCAAAACAAATTCCTCGATGCGAAGAGGGGTCAGACTAGGGGTCGGTTCTCACAATCGACAAGGGCTGGCCGTTTCGGTGTCCCCACCGAATCGGCACCCGATAGGACGCGTTGGGTTGCGGGCGCCACCGGTCGCTTCAGGAAAGACGAAAGAATCATTGTCGATTATGAGAACTGACCCCTAGGGTGTCGCGCCGGCTTTCAGCCGGCCCCGAGCCGACTCGAAAGTCGGCGCTACAGGGGCGGCAGGTCGGACGGGGTCGGTTCTCACAATCGACAAGGGCTGGCCGTTTCGGTGTCCCCACCGAATCGACACCCGATAGGACGCGTTGGGTTGCAGGCGCCACCGGTCGCTTCAGGAAAGACGAAAGAATCATTGTCGATTATGAGAACTGACCCCTAGGGTGTCGCGCCGGCTTTCAGCCGGCCCCGAGCCGACTCGAAAGTCGGCGCTACAAGGGCGGCATGGCGGCCGAACAGCCCGGGCTTCCGGAGGAAGGAATCGAGCCGCGGTCGCGCCACAGCTTTCCGGCCTCCTCGACCATCAGCCGATGGAAGCGCTCCTCGGCCAGCGTCGCGCGGTGCCCCGCGGGATACGCGATGACCCACTGGCGCTTCAGGGTCTTCGCCCCCAGCGGCCTCATCGCAAGGCTTCCCTCGGTCAGTTCGCCCGCGACCGCCCACGGCGCCAGGACCGCCACGCCCAGGTTGCGGAGGACCGATTCGGCGATCGCCCTCACGTGCCCGACCTCCATCGCCACCATCGGAGCGACGCCCATCCCTCGGAGGTAGCGGTCCACGAGTCGCGCCGTGTTGCTCCCTCTGCGGTAGGCGATCATCGGTTCCTTCCTGAGATCCGCCTTCGACAACGTCCGGCCGTCGGACCACGGATGCGCGGGGGACAGCACCAGAAGAAGTTCGTCCTCGAACACGGGTCGGAACTCCAGGCCGGGTTCGGGGTCCAGCCCGACTCCAACCGCCAGGTCGATCTGGCGGTCACGGATCCTTCCCGCCAGTTCGGGCATGTCCCCGGACTCGACCATCACGTGGAGCTTCGCGAACTCCCGCCGCAACTCGCCGAGAACCCGGG
The DNA here is from genome assembly GCA_942490575.1 of uncultured Verrucomicrobiota bacterium. Classification (GTDB taxonomy): domain Bacteria; phylum Verrucomicrobiota; class Verrucomicrobiia; order Limisphaerales; family CAIMTB01; genus CAIMTB01. The sequence goes on along the minus strand of CALNYA010000032.1, from coordinate 46,298 downwards.
GCATCAGCGTGTCGCCCAGGGACGCCGACACGCCGATCCGAAGGCGCCCCTGCCCCCAGCGCCCGATGCCCCGGAGCCGCGTCGCTGTGTCAGCCAGCTTCCGGAGCGGTTCCTCGATTCCCGCCAGGAGTTGCTCGCCCGCCTGGTTCAGGATCATTCGCCGACCCGACCGTTCGAAGAGCCGGCATCCCAGGTCGGTTTCCAGAGCCTTCAGGCAATGACTCAACGCCGACGGCGTCAGGTGCAGTTCCAACGCCGCACCCGGCAATCCGCCGTGTCGCGCCACCGCCTGAAACACCTTCAGCCAACGCGTCTCCATAGGCTCAATCTTCGCCCCGCCACATTCGGTGCTCGGTTATCGCGCATCGGAGGGATCTCCCACGACCCAGGTCTTGGGCGGATCCGAGCAAGGTGTTCAAAAAGCAGCAGACATCGCCTCACGGGCTGAGCGAATCCCAACCCCTTCGGCTGCTGATTCACGAGTTTCCCGCCGCCTCCCTCCGTAGGCATGTCTTGGGCCAGACGCGGCGGGAGGGACGAGATCCCGCATGAACCGAAGGTGTTCCCTTCAGCTTGAATTCCGTTCAACGGTCCGTTGAGAAATCATCAACGTTGAATTCCCCACTTTTCCGCCGCCTGGCATGGCCGGTGCCAAGGGAGGGCGATCGGCGGGGATGACAGGGTTCGTTTCGCCGACCCACAGGCGACACGCATGGATATCCCAGGATGGCCGCCCCAACTCAAAAGGTCATCCCCCTCGCCCCGCCGCCGGACCCCAACTCCATGAAACCAAAATCGCAAAAGCACCTCGTCCCCCGGTCCCGATCGGGCTCCCGGCTCAGGAAACTCGCCGGCGGCACCGCTCTGATCGCCGGCTCCGGACTTCTGTCACTCTCGAGTCCCGCCGACGACGTCGTCCGGGTTGAGAAACTCGAGAAGGAGAACCTCGAACTGCGCCAACGTCTGGAGGCCCTCGAAAACGTCGCGCAGAGGGAAGGCCTCCTGCCCAGCGGCCAGACTCCGCCCAAGTTCGTCTCCGCCCTCTCGGAGATCACGCTCAGCGGCTTCGTCCAGGCGTCCTACTTCTACAACACCGCGGACCCCGCGGACGGCATGTCCGACGGCTACCTCTGGAACACCGTCCACGACTCCTTCTCCCTCAACCGATTCAAGATGACGCTGGCGAGCAAGCCGGCCGAGCGCAGCGGCGAAGTGTGGGACAGCGGGTTCCGTGTCTCCATGATGTGGGGCGAGGACGCCCCGATCACCAACACGGGCGGGGAGCGCCAGGGACTTGAGGGACTTCGGGAGGCGTACATCGACCTCAACGTTCCCGTCGGCGACGGACTCATCGTCAAGGCGGGTCAGTTGATCTCGCTGATGAACTTCGAATCCGGCGACGGCGGAGCCGCCAATCCGAACTTCTCGCAAGGCTTCCAGTGGTTCTACACCGGCAACGGCCCGAGCGCGGGCATCCAGGGCGACTACCAGTTCACGGACTGGCTCAACGTCAAAGCGCGCGTCCAGAACGGCTTCTACGCCGGCGCCGTCGACAACAACGACGCCAAGACGTTCCTCGGCAGCATCGGCCTGACTCCGGACGACAAGACGTGGGTCAATCTGATCGGGTTCTTCGGAGAGGAATCGCCCACGCTCAATCTCGCCGGCGGCTCCGTTCTCGCGGGCCGCAAGTTCGGATCCAAACTGAACACCGGACTCGAAGCGGACTTCATCAACTTCGAGGACGCCACCGGCAACGATTCCCTCCTCTGGTCCATCGGCGGATGGGTCTGGTACGACTTCACCACCAAGGTCGGCCTGGCTTTTCGCGCCGAGTACCTCGACGACGTCGACGGAGCCGGCCTGAAGGGGATCAACCTCCCGGGACGCCCCAACAGCGCGATCCTTTCCACCGACGCGAACGGCGCCATTTCCAGCGTCACTCTCACCCTGAATTACCGGCCGACGCCGTCGGTCAAGATCCAGCCCGAACTTCGCTACGACCACACCGATTACGCCGGTGGGTTCGATGGCGAGGACGATCGGTTCATCATCGGCGCCGGCATCACCTACTCCTTCTGACTTTCGGTCACGCCCCAATCGAGCACCCAAACAACTCCAACCTTTCCATCCAACCCCCACCCGAATTCATTCCGATGAAAACTACCTTATTGAAATACGCCTCGCTCGCGGCCGCCGCTTGCGTCGCCTTCACGGCCTCGGCGGCCGAGACCGTCAAGGTCGGCATTCTCCACTCCCTCAGTGGCACCATGGCGATCAGCGAGACGTCGCTCAAGGACGTCCTCCTGTTCACCTTCGACGAGATCAACAAGGCCGGCGGCATCAAGGCCGGCGGCAAGTCCTACCTGATCGAACCGGTCATCGTGGACCCCGCCTCCAACTGGCCACTCTTCGCGGAGAAAGCCCGACAACTCCTCGAGAAGGACAAGGTCTCCGTCGTGTTCGGCTGCTGGACGTCGGTCAGCCGCAAGTCCGTCCTCCCGGTGTTCGAACAGCTCAACGGCCTGCTCTTCTACCCCGTCCAGTACGAGGGCGAGGAGCTTTCGAAGAACATCTTCTACACCGCCGAGGCCGTGAACCAGCAGGCCATCCCGGCCGTTGATTACATGCTCGCGGACGGCAAGAAGAAGTTCTACCTGCTCGGCTCCGACTACGTCTACCCGCGCACCACCAACAAGATCCTCAAGGAGTACCTTCGATCGAAGGGCATCCCCGAGTCCGACATCGAGGAGATCTACACGCCGTTCGGGCACACCGATTACCAGACGATCGTCTCCAGCATCAAAAAGTTCGCGTCGGCGGGCAAGGCGACCGTCATCAGCACGCTCAATGGCGACACCAACGTCCCGTTCTTCAAGGAATTCGCGAACGCGGGTCTGACCTCCGAGAACTGCCCGGTGGTTTCGTTCTCGATCTCCGAGGACGAGTTCCGGGGCCTACCCGCCAAGGATCTCGTGGGTCATCTCGGTTGCTGGACCTACTTCATGTCCATCAAGAGCCCCGAGAACACCAAGTTCGTGAGGGACTTCAGGGCGTGGCTCAAATCGCCCAAGGTCACGGGCGTCGACTTCGCCGTTTCCGGCATCGACACCAAGGGACGAGTCACCTGCAGCCCCATGAACCTCTCCCGCATGGGCGTCTACCTCTGGAAACAAGCCGTCGAAAAGGCCGGCACATTCGACGTCGACCCGGTCCGCGACGCGCTCGTCGGCCAGAAGTTCAAGGGTCCCGCCGGCGAGGTCACCATGCAGGAGAACCATCACCTGGTGAACAACGTGTTCATCGGGGAAACCCTCTCGTCCGGCCAGTTCAAGATCATCAAGAGCTTCACCGGTGTCGCCGGCGAGCCTTTCAGCGAGAAGTTCCTCGGCAAGTAGGTCCGGTCCGGGACGCCCATCGCCCCCGTTCCGGTTCGCCGGATTCCTCCAGGGGAGGCGGTCCTGCAGCCGCCTCCCCTCTCGTCCCAGTCCGCGCCCGTCCCCTTCATGAACGCGTCTCCTCGCCAACCCCGGCTCGTCGCCGAAGGCCGACCGCCCGCCGCCGTCGATCCCGGCCCTTCGGACCGCCCTCCATTCCCCGGATTCCGAATCCGGCGCATCCGCGCGGCCGTCGTCGCTCTGGGGCTCACCGCGCTGACCGCCCTCGTATTCCTTGTTCCCGCGGCCACCGCCGCCGATTCGCCCGAAGCCCGTTCCACGCTCATCCAGGCCATCCTCTCCGACGATCTCGCCGAACAGGAGCCGCTCCTCGAGAAGCTCATCGGCGTTGATGACCCTCTCGTCCTCTCCACCCTCACAGCCTGGCGAGGCGGCTCCGTTTTTCTCCACGAGGAGGAGGATCCCCCGATTCCCTTCACCCTTGAGCCTCAGGTGGACGCCGAAGGCCGCGCCCGCGCCCTCCGGGTGGCCGACGGCCAGCCCATCCTGGATGTCACCCTCCAGGCCCTCGTTCTTTCCGCGATCGACCTCACTCCGGTCGACGCATCGTCCCGACTCCGGAGAGTTCTGAAGAGGGTGCTCGACCTCCACGCCCTCGGCGACGTCGACCCAAGGATCCGCCGCGACGTCGTGATCCGGCTTGGCCAGGAGCAGAACCCCGGTTTTCTGTCCCACTTCGAGAACCGCCTCCGCTCCGAGCCCGACTCGGACGTTCAGGTCGCGCTCCGCGAAGCCATCGCCACCACCCAACTCGCCTCCGATGATTCCGCGACCCGCCTGGGCGCCGTGGAGACCCTGAATGAGATGCGCTCGATCAACGGATTGACCTTCCTTCAGATACTTCACGAGGAAGCGCTCAAGAATCCCGACCGGTTCGGGCCCGAGACCGCGGTCGCCACGCGGGCCGCCATCAGGGCGATCGAATCCTATATCGCCTGGGGCAACCTCTTCGGAACCGCCTTCCGCGGGCTCAGCCTCTCCGCCGTCCTGCTCGTCGCCGCTCTTGGGCTCGCCATCACCTTCGGCCTCATGGGCGTCATCAACATGGCCCACGGCGAGATCATCATGGTCGGCGCCTACACCGCCTACGTGACCCAGAATTTCTTCACCCGCTGGTTCGGCGCGTCGGGCGCCGGCTTCGACGCCTACTTCCCCGCCGCCCTCGTCGCCTCCTTCGCCGTCGCCGGGCTCGTCGGGCTGGGACTCGAGCGCGGCATCATCCGGTTCCTCTACAAGCGCCCGCTCGAATCCCTCCTCGCCACTTGGGGTGTCAGCCTCGTCCTCCAACAGGTCTTTCGGCACATCTTCGGGGCCGCCAACGTCCAGGTGTCGTCGCCCACCTGGCTGAGCGGAAGTTTCGTCATCCACGACGTGCTCCTCGCCTACAACCGGCTCTTCGTCATCGCCTTCGCGGTCTTCATCGTCGTCGGCACATTCCTCATCCTCACCCGCACGTCCCTCGGCCTCCAGGTCCGCGCCGTGATGCAAAATCGCGCGATGGCCTCCGCCCTCGGCGTCCGGACCGACCGCGTCAACATGGTCACGTTCGCTTTCGGCTCCGGCCTCGCCGGCATGGCCGGGGCGTGCCTGTCCCAGATCGGCAACGTCGGACCCAGCCTCGGCCAGAACTACATCGTCGACTGCTTCATGGTCGTCGTCCTCGGCGGCGTCGGTTCCCTGGTCGGCTCCGTCTGGGCCGCGCTCGGGGTCGGCGTCACCGACCAGATCCTCCAGCCCTGGCTGGGCGCCGTCATGGGCAAGATCACCGTCCTCGCCGCCATCATCCTGTTCCTCCAATGGCGTCCCTCGGGACTCTTCGCCACCCGCGGCCGCAGCCTCGAAGGATGAGTTGAGATGAGATGAGATGAGATGAGCACTTCCCCTCCATTCTCCCGCCGGGAGTCCCTGGTGATCGCCCTCCTCGCGATCCTCGGTCTCGTCGTCCTCCCGTGCCTGAACGCCTTCGTCCCCGAGGACAGCTTCTTCCACGTGACGAACTTCGCGATCACGCTCTACGGAAAGTATCTCTGTTACGCCATCCTCGCCGTCGGCGTGAACCTCCTCTGGGGTTACACCGGCTTGCTCTCCCTCGGCCAGGCGCTGTTCTTTTCCCTCGGCGGCTACGCGTTCGGAATGCATCTCATGCTCAAGATCGGGAAGCTCGGCCAGTACAAGGCCGACATTCCCGATTTCATGGTGTTCCTCGAGTTCCCCAAGCGCTTCCCCGAAACCGGCGGGCTTCCGCCCCATTGGATTCCGTTCGACAACCTCGGCTTCGCCATCGCCGCCGTCGTCTGCGTCCCCGCGATCGTCGCCTTCCTCTTCGGCTGGCTCGCGTTCCGGTCCCGGATCAAGGGGGTCTACTTTTCGATCCTCAGCCAGGCCCTGACCTACGCCGCGACGCTGATGTTCTTCCGCAACGACTTCACCTTCGGCGGCAACAACGGGCTCACGGATTTCAAGTTCATCCTGGGCGCCGACATCAATTCCCCAGCCACCAAACGCTGGCTCTACATCGCGTCCGGAGTGCTCCTCCTCGGCGTCTACCTCGTCTGCCGCTGGCTCACATCCACGAAGTTCGGCCTCATCCAACGCGCCATCCGCGACAGCGAGAACCGCGTCCTCTTCTCCGGCTACGCGACGACCAACTTCAAGCTCTTCGTCTTCGTCCTGTCCGCCATCATCTGCGGCCTCGGCGGCGCCCTCTACGTCCCCCAGGTCGGCATCATCAACCCCAGCGAGATGGCTCCCGAGAAATCCCTCGAAGCCGTCGTCTGGTGCGCCGTCGGCGGCCGCGGCAATCTCCTCGGTCCCATCCTCGGCGCCATCTCCGTCAACGCCATGAAGAGCTACGCCACCCGCGCGTTCGCCGATCAATGGCTCTATTTCCTCGGCGGTCTCTTCATCCTGGTCACGCTCTTCATGCCCAACGGCATCATCGGCATCCCCGACCAGATTCGAGGCCTCGTCCGGCGTCTCCGACGACTCTCCAAACCGGCCGCCGCCGACCCCGCCTCCACGCCCACGTCCGCCAACCCGACGCCCTCCTCCCCCGAATGACCCCGCGTCCCTTCATCCTGACGCTCGAAGGCGTTCACAAGGAGTTCGACGGCTTCAAGGCCATCAACAACCTGACCTTCTACCTCGATGACGGCGAACTCCGCGTCATCATCGGCCCCAATGGCGCCGGCAAGAGCACCATGCTCGACCTCATCACCGGCCGGACCCGACCCGACCGCGGCATCGTCGAGTTCGGCCAGAACACCGACCTCACCACCCTCAACGAATACCAGATCAACCGCCTCGGCATCGGCCGGAAATTCCAAACTCCGTCCGTCTACGTCGAACACTCGGTCTTCGAAAACATCTGGCTCTCGCTCGAAGGCGGTCGCGGTGTCTGGAACACCCTCTTCGCCCGCATCCGACCCGCCCAACGCGATCGCATCCATGAGGTGCTCGAAACCGTCGGTCTCTCCGACCAACCCCACCGCAAGGCCGGCACCCTGTCCCACGGCCAGAAGCAGTGGCTCGAAATCGGCATGCTCCTCGCCCAAAACCCCCGAGTCCTTCTCGTCGACGAACCCGCCGCCGGCATGACGGACGAGGAGACCGCCCGAACCGGCGAACTTCTCCTCAGCCTCGCCGGCCAACACAGCGTCGTCGTCATCGAACACGACATGGTCTTCGTCCGCCGCCTCGCCCGGAAGGTCACCGTCCTCCATCAGGGCTCCGTCCTCTGCGAAGGTTCCGTCGACGAGGTCCAGAACAACGAACGCGTCATCGAGGTCTACCTCGGTCGCCGAAAGAAGGGGGAACACTGATGCTCGCCATCTCCGATCTCACCGCGTCATACGACGGATCCAGAATCCTCCGCGGCGTGTCCCTCGAGGTCCGGCCCGGCGAGGTGGTCTGTCTCATGGGCCGGAACGGCGTCGGCAAAACCACCACGCTCAAATCCATTGTCGGCCACGTCCGCGCCGACGGCGGCTCCGTCACTCTCGGCGGGAAATCGCTCCTCGGCCTCCCGCCCGATCATCGCGCCCGCCTCGGCCTCGGCTACGTCCCCCAGGGCCGCGACATTTTTCCCAACCTCACCGTCGCCGAGAACCTCCGCATCGGCGCGGTCGCCCAGGGACGTTCCCTCGCGGGCCGTCTCGACCACGTCCTCTCCCTGTTCCCCGTCCTCCAGGAGATGCTGTCGCGCAAGGGCGGCGTTCTCAGCGGCGGCCAGCAGCAGCAGCTCGCCATCGGTCGCGCCCTCCTCACCGATCCCCAGTTCCTCCTCCTCGACGAACCCACCGAGGGCATCCAGCCCAACATCATCGACCAGATCGGGGACACCCTCAAAACCCTCCGCATTTACGGCCTGAATCCGCCCGCGAAGGAGCCCAACGATTACCAGGCCGAAATCGGCCGCGCGATCAAGACGCTCCGGCAGGAGGGGAGCATCGGCATCCTGCTCGTCGAACAGTATCTCGATTTCTGCGTCGACGTCGGCGACCGCTTCTACATCCTCGAACGCGGTTCCGTCGTCGCCAACGGCCCCATCGCCCAACTCGATGACGATCTCGTCCGTCTGCACCTCACCGTATGACGAGCCCGGCTATCGGCACGCCTCCCGGCGCAGCATCCCTCGCCGTCGAACTCGTCGCCGGGCTCTCCACGGTCACTTCCGCCCGCTCCCATCAGCCCGCCAAACTTCTCGTCCCCGTCGCCCGGGGCCCCGGGGTCTGGGCTTGCACCAGTAGTTTCGGCGGCGGCCTCGTCGCCGGCGACCAGACCCGGCTCGACATCCGCCTCGGCCCCGACACCCGCTGCTACGTCGGTTCCCAGGCGTCCTCCAAGATCTACCGCGCGCACGGCGCCCGTCCGTCGTCCCACGTCACCACCGCCACGGTCGGCCCCGGCGCGCTCCTCGTGTTCGCCCCCGACCCCGTCCAGCCGTTCGCCGACGCTTCCTACTCCCAGACCCAGCGGTTCTCCCTCGCGCCCACCGCCGGTCTGGTTCTCATCGACTGGATCAGCGCCGGACGCGCCGCTCGCGGCGAACGCTGGGCCTTCCATCAGATTCACAGCCGCAACGAAATCTTCGTCGGTCCCGAACGCACGTTCCTCGACACGCTCGTCCTGAGTCCCGCCGACGGACCGCTCACCGCCCCCCAACGCCTCGGACGATTCAACGGCCTCGCCCTCCTCACGCTCTCCGGCCCCGCCCTCCGACCGTTCGCGGAACGCATTCACGCCGACATCGCCGGACGGCCCGCCCCGCGCCGCGCCGCGCTCCTCGTCACCTCCAGCCCCCTGCGCGACGGCGTCCTTGTCCGAATCGCCGGAGTCGACACGGAGGAGATCGGCGCCGAGATTCGCCGGCATCTCGCCTTCCTCCGCGAGTTCCTCCCCGACAACCCCTGGGATCGAAAGGGCTGAACCCTCCCGCCTATGCACCTCGCCCCCCGCGACATCGACAAGCTCCTCCTCCACAACGCCGGCTATCTCGCCCAGAAACGCCTGGCGCGAGGTGTGCGCCTCAACCATCCCGAGACCGTCGCCCTCATCGCCACCCAGCTTCTCGAATTCATCCGCGACGGCCGGTCCGTCGCCGAACTCATGGACCTCGGACGCCAATTCATCGGCCGCAACCAAGTCCTTCCCGGCATCCCGTCCCTGGTCACCGAAGTCCAAGTGGAAGGCACCTTCCCCGACGGCACCAAGCTGGTCACCGTCCACCATCCCATCGCCCGCGAGCACGGCGATCTGGCCCTGGCTCTCCACGGTTCCTTCCTCCCGATCCCTGATCTTTCCCTGTTCCCTAAGACCGCCGAAGAGCCCGAGCCCGGTGAATGCCTCCCGCTGGACGGCGACCTGGAACTCAACGCCGGGCGCGAAACCGTCACGCTCCCCGTGACCAACCTCGGCGACCGCCCGGTCCAGGTCGGCAGCCACTACCCGTTCATCGAGACCAACGCCCTTCTCCGCTTCGACCGCGGCCGCGCGTACGGCTTCCGCCTCGATATCCCCGCCGGAACCGCCGTCCGGTTTGAACCCGGCGAAACCAAAACCGTCCGTCTCGTCGCCATCGCCGGCGACCGCGTGATCCAGGGAGGCAACAACCTCGCCAGCGGTCCCGTCACCGCCGAAGGCCGCGATGCCGCCGTCGCCCGAGCCCAGTCGCGGGGCTTCGCCCACGAACCCCTCGGCCCGTCCTGACCACCCCCACCCCCCACCGTTCACCATTCACCGCCTATGGCCCATCGCATGCAACGCCGGCACTACGCCGACATGTTCGGCCCCACCACCGGCGATCGCGTCCGACTCGGCGACACGTCCCTCATCCTCCAGGTTGAGAAGGACGCCACGGTCTACGGCGACGAATGCAAGTTCGGCGGCGGCAAAACGCTCCGAGACGGGATGGGCCAGGCCACCGGCGTCCCCCAGGACCAGGCGCTCGACTGCGTCATCACCAACGCCCTCGTCGTCGACAGCACCGGAATCTTCAAGGCCGACATCGGCATCAAGTCCGGGCGCATCGCCGGCATTGGAAAGGCCGGCAATCCCGGCGTCATGGCCGGGGTCTCCGCCAACATGATCGTCGGCGTCACCACCGAGGTCATCGCCGGGGAGGGCCTTCTTCTCACGGCCGGAGGCCTCGATGCCCACATTCACTTCATCTGCCCGCAACAGGTCTTCGAAGCCGTCTCCGCGGGCCTCACCACGATGATCGGCGGAGGCACCGGACCCGCCACCGGCACGTGCGCCACGACCTGCACGCCGGGCGCCTTCCACCTGGAGGCCATGCTCCGCGCCACCGACGGATTCCCCCTCAACTTCGGTTTCACCGGCAAGGGAAACTCCGCCCTCCCCGCCGGACTCCACGAACAGGTCCGCGCCGGCGCCATCGGCCTCAAGCTCCACGAGGATTGGGGCACCACGCCCGCCGCCATCGACGCCTGCCTCCGTGTCGCCGACGAACTCGACGTCCAGGTCACCATCCACACCGACACCCTCAACGAATCGGGCTTCGTCGAAGCCACGCTCGCAGCCATCGGCGGGCGCACCATCCACACCTACCACTCCGAAGGCGCTGGCGGTGGCCACGCGCCTGACATCATCCGGATCTGCGGCGCGGCCCATGTCCTTCCCAGTTCCACCAACCCGACCCGCCCTTACACGATCAACACCATCGACGAGCATCTCGACATGCTCATGGTGTGCCATCATCTCGATCCCAATCTCCCCGAGGACGTCGCCTTCGCCGAGAGCCGCATCCGGGGCGAAACGATCGCCGCCGAGGACATCCTCCATGACCTCGGCGCCATCAGCATGATGAGCAGCGACAGCCAAGCCATGGGCCGCATCGGCGAGGTCATCACCCGCACCTGGCAGACCGCCGACAAGATGAAGCGCCAACGCGGAACGCTCCCCGGGGAATCCGGACCCAACGACAATCTCCGCATCAAACGCTACATCTCGAAGTACACCATCAACCCCGCCATCGCCCACGGCGTCTCCCACCTGATCGGTTCGGTGGAGGTCGGGAAACTCGCCGACCTCGTCCTCTGGAAGCCGGCGTTCTTCGGGTCCCGACCCGAGCTCGTGATCAAGGGCGGGATCATCGCGTGGTCCCAGATGGGCGATCCGAGCGCCAGCATTCCCACGCCCCAACCCGTCTTCATGCGCCCCATGTTCGGCGCGTTCGGCTCCGCGCCCGCCGCCTCGTCGGTCGCGTTCGTCAGTCAACAGTCGATCGCCGACAACGTCGCTCCCGCCTACGGCCTGGCCAAGCCACTCGAGGCGGTCAGGAACTGCCGCGCCCTCGGCAAGCGCGACATGCGGTGGAACGACGCCACTCCCGAGATCACGGTCGACCCCGAAACGTACGAGGTCCGCGCCGACGGCGAACATCTCACCTGCGAACCGGCGGACTCGCTTCCGCTCGCCCAGCGTTACTCCCTCTTCTGAAGCGCCGAGTCCCAAGTCCCAAGTCCCAAGTCCCAAGTCCCAAGTCCAGAACCTCGGATCGTGAACGTTGACCTTCGACGCGTCCCAACTGGTCCTGCAACTCGCCGATTCCGCGCTGCCCGCCGGGGGCTTCGCCCATTCGGGCGGGCTTGAGGCCGCGTGGCAGCTGGGCGAGATCCCCGACCGACGGAGCCTTCCCCCGTTTCTCGAAGCCAGCCTGCGCCAAGCCGCCACGGCGTCCCTTCCCCTGGTGATGGTCGCGCACCGTGAACCGGAACGACGCGGCGAACTCGACGCCCTTTGCGACGCGTGGACGTCCAACCACGTCGCGAACCGCGCCAGCCGCCTGCAAGGACGCGCGTTCTGGACCGCCCTGAACCACGCCTTTCTCCCTGAAGCGCCGCCTCCGCCCCACCCGGGACACTTCGCCCCCGCGTTCGGTTTCCTTCTCCAATCCCTCGATCTTCCGACCGCAACCACGGCTCATCTCTTCCTGTTCCAACACCTCCGGGGACTCATCTCCGCTTCCATCCGCCTGGGCGTCGTCGGCCCGCTCGAAGCCCAGGGAATTCAATTCCGCCTCGCCGGACTCGTCTCCGCCCTGGCCGCCCGGGCTCCGGGACTGTCCCTTGACGACCTCGCCCAGTCCGCGCCTCTGCTCGACATGTTCCAGGGCGCCCAGGACCGCCTCTATTCCCGCCTCTTCCAGAGCTGATGCGGCACGAAACCGTGCCGTGCCGAAGGCCGTCCCGGTTCCGATCCCTGCCGACTGGAAAGTCGGCGGTACAGGGACCCAATCCTTTGTCGCGCCGGTCTCCAGACCGGCATCCCCTTCCGATCCCTGCCGACTGGAAAGTCGGCGGTACAGGAACCCAATCCTTTGTCGCGCCGGTCTCCAGACCGGCATCCCCATCCAATCCCTGCCGACTGGAAAGTCGGCGGTACAGGAACCCAATCCTTTGTCGCGCCGGTCTCCAGACCGGCTCCCCCTTCCGATCCCTGCCGACTGGAAAGTCGGCGGTACAGGAACCCAATCCTTTGTCGCGCCGGTCTCCAGACCGGCATCCCCTTCCGATCCCTGCCGACTGGAAAGTCGGCGGTACGGAATTCCGGAAACGGTCGTGTCAACAGGCACAAATTTCGCGGTGCTTGATCCCACTCAATTTCATCCGCTTCGCGTTGGCCTAATCAACACCGGTGAAAGGAAGTCAAATCGCGCCAGGGCAGTCACCGAGCGCAGGGAGTTCGTGGACGGAACCGCCCGGCGGCATCCTGGTCTGGATCATCGTCGCCGTGGAGGCCCTCACCTTCGGAATGGGCCTTGTGGTCTTCCTGGCGCAGGCCCGGGAAAACCCCGAACTTTTCCGGGCCGGCAGAGCTCTGCTGAGTCAACCCATCGGCATGGCGAACACGGTGTTTCTGATCACCGGCGGATGGTTCATGACGATCGTCCTCGGCAAGTTGCGACAAGGCGAGGCAAGGGAGGCGGGACGTTGGATGCTAGCGACGATTCTCAGCGGACTCCTGTTCTTGGCGCTCAAAGGCTTCGAATACGTGGACAAGCTGAACCACGGGTTCGACCTTCACACGAACATCTTCTTCACTCTCTACTGGTTGCTGACCGGGTTTCACTTGGTTCACGTCCTGGTGGCGGTGGTCATTCTGCTCTTCATGTGGCGCGCCCTTCAGGTGGGTCGATACACCGCCTCCAACCACGGGGACATCGAAAGCAGCGCCATCTTTTGGCACATGTGCGACCTCATCTGGCTTTTGCTCTATCCGGTCATCTACCTGCTGCATTGAATGCCCAACCAACCCATCCCACCCCACTCTCCGATCAACGGCGGAACCGAATCATGAAGAGGAATGTTTACTGCTGGATCCTACTCATCGCTCTCACAGTCACGGGCACCGCCGCGAGCGACGGTGGGTCGGGTGGTTGGCCCAACCTCGTGATCCTGCTCGCGGCGTACCTGAAATGCCTCACGGTGGGCTGGCGATTCATGGAGCTGCATTCGGCGCATGTCGCCTGGAAATGCGGCTTCATCGCTCTCACCACCGCGATGATCGGTCTGTTTTTGGGGCTGTCGTGAGATCGCCCGTCACGGAGTCGTACCGGCCATTGGGGCGGAATCCCGCTCAGGCCCGTTGCGCGGCCATGGCTTTGGCGGCGGGAAACAGGACGGCGTTTTCGAGGTGGATATGCCGGTGCAGGTCCATTTCGAGATCGCGCAGTCCGGCGAACAGCGCGCGGTACGTGTTGCAGGCATCGAGGGGCGGCACGAATCCATGGCTCAGTTCGCGGAGACGTTCCAGGGCCGCGCCCGCCTCGTTGTGCTCCTCCAGCATGCCGGCGATGGGACCATCCACCGACACCGGACCGCCTTCGCTTCGGCTCATCTCGATGACGGCAGGGAAGAGGATCTCCTCCTCGCTTCCCAGGTGGGCGACCAGTTCCGCCTCGAGCCCACGGAAGACCCGGAACAGCTCGACGAGCGACGGAGTGTGACCGCCGTGAACCTGGGCGACGCGCTCGGACATGGCATGCAACCGGGGCAGCTCGGACCGCAGGAATTTGTGGTGCGTCTCGATGATGTAGTCGACCAACTCCGCCGGCGACAGTTCGGCGGGATTCTCCGCGGGACCGGACTTGTCCGCGAGTTCGGCTTCCAATTGTTCGACCACGGACTCGGTGGCGAGACCCTTGCATTCGCAGGCTTCCCGCAGGGTCCGGCCGCCCTGACAGCAGAAATCGATTTGGAATGATTGGAAGACTCGCGAACGCCCAGGGCGCTCGGCGACAAGTTCACCGACGCTACGGTCGAGGAGAGGCGTTCCGGGGGGTGAGTAGACGTTGGGTTTGTGGCTCATATCGGTATGGGGATGGGGATGGATTCGCGCCGTTCGGGCGCTGGCTGTTCGATGAGATCCAAGCGGGACGGGATGAAGGTCCCATGAACGCTCGGTTCAGGTGGATGAATGTAGGGCCTCGGGAAGGGTGTGCGACTTGATGTCGATCAAAGAGAAGGACGCTTCCCGCTGTCGCGCCGGCTTTCCAGCCGGCAACTCCTTCCCGCGGCCGACTGGAAAGTCGGCGGTACAGGGTCGCGACCGCTTGTCGCGCAGGCTTTCCAGCCGGCGGTTCTTCTCCGAAGCCGACTGGCGGTTTGTCGTCGATCCCTTTCTGCCTTATCCATTCGACGACGATGACGCCGCCACATTCCCAACCTCATTCCCACGACCACGACCACGACCATGACGACGGGCACGACCACTCGCACGGTCACGGGCACACGCACGAGCACCTGGATCACCCAGGTCACTTCCACCTGCGCGACCGCCCGGTGCACCGCGACTTCGGCCGACGCGCCTTCACCGTCGGCGTGGGGGGACCGGTTGGTAGCGGGAAGACCGCGCTCATGCTCCAGCTTTGCCTCGCGCTGAGGGATCGCCTGAGCCTCGGGGCTGTCACCAACGACATCTTCACCCGTGAGGACGGCGAATTCCTGGTTCGCAACGAAGCCTTGGATGCCGCGCGCATTCAGGCCGTCGAAACCGGAGGCTGTCCGCACGCCGCGATTCGCGAGGACATCACCGCCAACCTCCTCGCCCTCGAGGATCTCCATCGCCAGTTCCAACCCGACCTGCTCCTCCTCGAATCGGGGGGCGACAATCTCGCCGCCTGTTTCAGCCGCGAACTCGCCGACTTCACCATCCAGGTCATCGACGTCGCCGGGGGGGACAAGATCCCGCGCAAGGGTGGTCCCGGCATCACCCAGAGCGATCTCCTGGTCATCAACAAGATCGACTTGGCTCCCGCGGTCGGCGCCGATCTCGCCGTCATGGAACGCGACACCCTGAAGATGCGGGGCGACGGCCCATTCGTGTTCGCGGCGGTCAAGGTCGGCACGGGCGTGGACAAGATCGTCTCCCACCTCGTTCACGCGAGACAGCACGCCCTCGGCATTCCGCACGACGCCCACTCCCACACCCAGGCTCCTTGAACGCCTCCGGGCTACGGCTCCAGCCGAGGCCGCGAAGGCGGGGCATCGGCGAAGAACAATTGCTTCCTCCCGTCTTCCATGAGCGCCAGCGCCACTCCCCGGCCGCCGGCCAACTGCAGGAGTTCTTCATCGCTCAAACGAAGTGAGGCGTCCGCCCGGGTGCTCAGCCGCGTGACAACCAGCGGGCCGGACATCGTCCGAACCACCACGCCGGAACCCATGGCGGTCGAACGGATCCGGTCGTCCATCCCCGGCGCGACGGGGGAAGCCGCAACTTGGGTGCCGTCATCGGCTGGGTCCGTTTCGGCCGCCCGCGCCGCCGGCCCAGCCACCGCCGCCACATCGTCCCCGTTCCCGGACCGGCGCGATTCCGAGAGGGGACCCGCTCGCCACACGAGACCCAGAGCCACGCACATCGCCGCCACCGCGATGGGAGCCAGTTGACGCCGACGCCGGCGCGCCCGCACCGCCTTGAGCAATGGGGCGAGAGTGTCCGGGGCCTCCGCGGACTCGGCCAGGACGTCGTCCATCAAACGGGACGTGGGATCAAATCGCTTCTTCATGGTGCAATCGGGCAAGGACGCCCGTTTTGAGTTTCTGTCGGGCCCGAGTGAGGCGTGATTCGACCGCCTTTTCGCTGGTGCCGAGCGCATGGGCGAGTTCGCGCACCGTCTCGCCTTTGAGATATTTGCCGTCGAGGAGACGTCGCTCCTCCGGATCGAGACGTTCCATCTCCTGGGCCAAGGCGAGCTCCAAAGGGTCTTCGACACCTGGTGGTTCGGGCGTCGGGTCGGGCTGTTGTCGGAACCAGCGGTCCAGGAACCCGAGGTAGCGGCGTTCGCGCCTTCCCGCGTCGGAGGCCGCGCTGCGCGCCAGAACCGTCAGCCACCCCCACAATTCCGCCTCCGTCGCGAAACTTCGAACATGCCGCACGACCCGGAGCAACGTTCCCTGAAGCGCTTCACGAGCGACGTCCTCGCGACCACGGCACACCACGATCAAGTACCGCAGAAGCCGCGAAGAATACGCGGCGTGAAACTCGCGCCACGCCGTCTCGTCCCCCTCACGGAGCGCCCGCGTCATCGCCGGAACAGCCATCACCGCGGGCGGAGCCGCGGTGATGGGAACGACGGCGCGTGGCAGTCCTGGCATGAGCATCGTGGCGATCACGGAAGGAGCTGCTTCGCCGACGGGTCGGCAGGTCGAGGCGCCGGAAGCGCGGTCGCCGGCGACGGAGCCTGACCCGGTCGAATCCCATAGCGTGCCATCCGGGCGCCCCCCAGTTCCCGCAACGCGAGATCCACCAACTCCAAATGCCCGGCCTCGCCAGCCACGACCAACAGGGTCGTCTCCTCATGGAACCGAATCGTCGGAACCGTCTTCAACTCCGACAATTCGAACCCCGCTTTGATGGAGGTCGTGATGTCCTCGACGCTGAAGCGCTCAAGGTACGGATCCAATTGGAAAAAACGAACGACCTTGCCGGGAGCCTCGGCGGGCGCCGGGCGCTTCGAACTGTCCGACCTCCCCGCTCCCGGGAACTGCTGCGCGGACGTGGACGGCGTTTCCAGGTTGTCGGGCGGAAGGTCCGCTATCAGGAGAAAAGCCGGACCGGAGCCATCCAGCTGAAGCCGCTCGAATCGGTACCCGGTCTTGAACACCCCATACTGCGGAACGGGATTGGCGGGTCCCGGAAACCAACTGGTGACGCGCCGCACCTCTCGTTGGCTGGCCAGACCCATGACATTCAGGAGATCACCCGCCGTGACCTGTTTCAGTTCCATGGTGATCAGGCTGGTGTCCGCCATATCCCGAAGATGTTCGGGCACCACCACGTTGAGGGGATCCCCCGTCTTCTCCCGATACACATCCCGAAGATTCTGAATCACTTCGGACAACGGGATGCCGTCGAAGGCGAAGTCGAACCGCGGACCCGCGTCTTTGCTCCGCCGTTCGGCGTCACGCTGTGGGTCGATGCTGTCGTAGGTGAAGGAGAAACTCCGACCCGAGTCCCGCGCGGTTTCGGGCCGGACTTGACCGTTCGCGGGAGCGGCCCCCGGCGACCCTCCAACGGCTGTCAGCCCCGGCGCGCCCGGGCCGAACGGATCGCGAGCCGGATCGGATTGAGAGGTGGCACGGGTTGCGCCGCAGATCACGAGTGCGGCGGCGGCAACCAGGCTGGCGGAAGGAATTGAACGCATACACCCCGTCATACGCCGCCCAAGTTCGGATCCTTCGCCTAAGATTCAAATCACCTTGTTGGGTGCCGGAGGGGGAGGGAGAGGGGATGCCGACTGGAAAGTCGGCGCTACATATCCCCAATCTCCCTGTACCGCCGGTCTCCAGACCGGCATCCCCTCCCCTTCAGGCCGACTGGAAAGTCGGCGGTACAGCTCAGATCCCAAAAGCCTTTTGCATCTGTTCCCTCACCAGCGTGAGGCGCTTCACATCGCCGCCTCCCACCTCGGCGGTCGCCCAGCCATTGAAGCCGATATCGGAAAGGCCCTTGCGCACTTCGCCCCACGGCAAGTCGTCCTCGGCGTCGGTGATGTCGGTGAACTTGTTCTTCGCCCGGCTGAATCCTTTGACGTCCAGCTTCACGCACCGGTGCCCGAACGCCCGGATCCAGTCGCCGGGCCGCCCGTATTTCCAGTGGTTCCCGATGTCGTAATACATTCCCACCCAAGGACTCTTGAAACTGTCGACGAACCGGATGAACCGTTCCGGGCTCTGCTCCGGCGGCGCGTCGTGGTCGTACTGCATCCGATTCCAGACGTTCTCGATCAGAAAGGGCTGACCCAAGGCGCCGGCGAGTGGCAACAGCTTGCGGATCTCCCGTCGGCAGCGCTCTTCGATCTCGTCGGCCGGACCGTCCTGTCCGCTGCCGATCACCACCAGAACGCCAACCCCGCCGGCCGCGTGCGACAGCCGCATGCAATGCTCGATGTTCGCGCGGGCCTGGTCGCGCTCCTCCTCCTTGGGACT
Source organism: uncultured Verrucomicrobiota bacterium (assembly GCA_942490575.1). GTDB lineage: Bacteria > Verrucomicrobiota > Verrucomicrobiia > Limisphaerales > CAIMTB01 > CAIMTB01. The sequence continues at coordinate 27,892 of CALNYA010000032.1, read as the reverse complement.
GGTCAGTCGCTTGCTCCAATGCGCGTGGTTGATGGCGTTGTGGACGAACACACCGGACTCCCCGACCGCGTCCCGAGCCTGTTCCGCCGTGAAATTGCCGGCCTCATCGAAGTCCACGCCGTCAAACCCGGCATCACCCGCCATCCGAAGGCGCTCCACGATGGAAAGCTTCTTCCCTCCCGCCTCCTTCGCGATCATCCCGAGTTTGCAGGACAGGAGGAGGCTCTTGCCGGCGGGCGGCGTCACGATGCGGCCTCCACCGGCGTTTTCGGCCGCGGCCGCCGACGGCGCCGCTCCGCCCACAGCGGTCGCCGCGGCCATCGCCGCCGCGCCCAAAAAGCCCCGTCGATTCAAGGATGTGCCCGTCACTGTCGCGTTGTTCATGGATGTGTCCCGTTGCGTTGCGAATGAAAGAGGAGTCGCCGCGGAGGCTGCACCGCCTCCCCGATTTCCGCAAATGCTGTGATGCCGACATCTTTTCCAAGCTTTGACGCCCGCACTGATTTCCTGAGAGCCTTGCCCCCACCGCTGCCGGTACTCGTCATGAAGATCATCCCCCTCATTTCCGCGGCCGTTCTCCTGCTCGTCTCCGATGCCTGGAGCCAGGACCGCGCTTCCCGCCCGACCCTTTCCCTCCAGCAGGGCGATCACGTCGCCCTGGTCGGCAACGCCCTCGCCGATCGCATGCAGCATTCGGGACACTTTGAGACCCTGCTCCATGCCCGGTATCCGGAGCATCGCCTCGTCGTCCGGAATCTCGCGGCATCCGGCGACGAAGTCGTCGTCCGTCATCGCTCCGACAACTTCGGAACCCCGGACGACTGGCTCACGCGGGTCCGGGCCGACGTCATCGTCGCCTTTTTTGGATTCAACGAATCCTTCCGCGGCCCCGAGGGCGTCGACCGCTTCAAGGCCGACCTCGACCGCTGGATCAAGGAGACCCAGAGCAAGAACTACTCGGGCCGCGCCGCGCCGCGCATCGCGCTCGTCTCGCCGATCGCGGCGGAACGGCATCAGGACCCGAATTACGAGGACCCGGTGCCTTTGAACGCGAATCTGGCGATCTACACCGACGCCATGGCGGCCGTGGCGCGCGACAACGGCGTGCCCTTCGTGAACGTATTTCAGGCGTCCCGGAACCTCTACGCCGAAGCGGCCCGGGAAAACCGCTCCCTGACGATCAACGGCTTCCACCTGAGCGGCGAAGGCGACCGTCTCCTGGCTCCGGTTCTGTTCCGGGGCCTCCTCGGGATCGAGCCGCCTTCCGGCGACCACGGAAAACTCCGGGACGCGATCAACGAGAAGAGCAGCCAGTGGCACGCGCGTTACCGCACCATCGACGGCTACAACGTCTACGGCGGCCGCTCGGCGCTCGCCTACCAACCCGGCAAGGGCCCGTTCATCTCGGATCGCAACGCCGCCGCCCCCTACCTCTCCAACTACAAGGTGATGCAGGAGGAGATGTCGCAGCGCGACGTTCTCACCGCCAATCGCGACCTGCGCGTCTGGGCCGTCGCCGCCGGCGGCGATCTCGTCATCGATGATTCCAACCTGCCGCCCGTCACCCAGGTGCCCTCCAACAAGCCCGGCACCCAGGACGACGGCTCGCACGTGTTCCTCAGCGGGGAACAGGCGATCGAAAAGATGACCGTCCACTCCGGCATGAAGGTCAACCTGTTCGCCGACGAGAAGCAGTTTCCCGACCTCGTCAGCCCCGTGCAGATGGCCTGGGACACCCGGGGACGGCTCTGGGTCGCCGCGTGGCTCAACTACCCCGAACGCACTCCGACCAGCAAGGAAGGCGACAAACTCCTCGTCTTCGAGGACCTCGACGGCGACGGCAAGGCCGACAAGGTCACCACGTTCCTCGACGACCTCAACTGCCCCACCGGCTTCCAGTTCTACAAGGACGGGGTCCTCGTCGTTCAGGCTCCCGACCTCTGGTTCGTCCGGGACACCGACGGCGACGGGCGCGCCGACTGGAAGGAGCGCGTCCTGATGGGCCTCGATTCCGCCGATTCCCATCACACCGCCAACGCCATCTGCCACGACCCGGGCGGCGCCATCTACCTCAGCGACGGCGTCTTTCATCGGACCCAGATCGAAACCGCCTTCGGCCCCGTCCGAAACAACGACGCCGCCATCTTCCGGCTCGAACCACGCACCACCCGCTTCGAGACCTACATCCCGTACGGCTTCGCGAACCCGCACGGGCGCGTCTTCGACCGCTGGGGCAACGACCTCGTCACGGACGCCACCGGCAACGCCACCTACTTCGGGGCGGCGTTCAGCGGCCGGCTGGACTATCCCGCCAAGCACCCCGGCATGAAGCAGTTCTGGGATCGTCCCTCCCGCCCCTGCTCGGGCACCGGCATCCTCTCCAGCCGCCATTTCCCGGACGAATTCCAGGGAAACTTCCTGAACCTCAACGTCATCGGTTTCCAAGGCATCTTCCGGGTCAAAGTTTCCGACGAAGGCTCCGGCCTGACGGGCGAAACCCTCGAACACCTGGTTCACTCCTCGGATCCCAATTTCCGCCCCGCCGCGGTCAGCATCGGTCCCGACGGCGCCATCTACTTCCTCGACTGGCACAAGCCCCTCATCGGCCACATGCAGCACCACCTCCGCGACCCGAATCGCGACAAGGAACACGGCCGCGTCTATCGCATCACCTACGAAGGCCGCCCGCTGCTGAAGCCGAAAAAGATCCACGGCCAACCCATCGCCGATCTTCTGAAGCTCCTTGAGGAACCCGAGGATTCCGTCCGCGAACTCGCCAAAGTCGAACTCGGCGCCCGCGACACCCGCGACGTCCTGGCCGCCATCCCCACTTGGATCGCCTCGCTGGACGCCTCGAAGGCGGACTACGAACACCACATCATGGAGGCGCTTTGGCTCCATCAGTGGCTCAACGTCGTGAACCCGAGCCTCCTCGACCGCATGCTCGGCTCGCCCCAACCCCAGGCCCGCGCCGCCGCCGCCCGAGTGCTCTGCTACTGGCGCGATCGCATCCCCGACGCCCTCGGCAAGTTCCTCGAACTCGCCCGCGACGAGAATCCGAGGGTCCGCCTCGAAGCCGTCCGCGCCGCCAGCTTCCACAAGGTCCCCGAGGCCGCCGAAGTGGCCGTGGCCATCCTCGGCCGGCCCACGGACTACTATCTCGACTACTGCCTCAAGGAGACCCTCCGCCAGCTCGAACCCGTCTGGCGCTCCGCCCTCTCCGAGGGACGGCTCCTGGCCGCCGACAATCCCGCCGGGCAGGCCTTCTTCGTGACGAGCCTGAAGACCTCGGAACTCCAGAACCTCCCGCGCACCCCGACCATCCTCGAGGAACTCCTTCGCCGCCCCGGCTTCACCGATTCCGATCGGTCCGTCGCGCTCCTCGAACTGGCCCGGGCCAAGAACGCGAGCCGCGCCACCCTGCTCCTCGACCTGCTGGCGAAGGCCCCCGCCGAGGATCCCACGCTGGCCGGTCTTCACCGACTCCTCCCGCTTCAGTTGCCCGACGATCTCGCCAAGGAACGCGCGCGGATCACCCAACTGACCCGATCCGAGGCGCCCAAGGCCCTCCGCCCCGCGGCCTGGGCAACCCTCGCCGCCATCGACGACAGCTTCGACAAGGTCTGGCCAGCCGCCAGCGCCTCCCCGGACACCCTGGCCGATCTCGTCGCGGGAATCCCGCTCCTCAACGATCCCCAGTTCCGCGCCCGCGCCTTTGAACGGGTCCGCCCGCTGGTTGCCAGCCCCGAATCCGTTCTCGGCGCCGCCAACGCGGCCCAGCGGGCCACCGGCGGCCGGTTCGTGCGGATCGAATTGCCGCGCCGCGGAACCCTCACCCTGGCCGAGGTCGAAGTCTTCAGCGATGGCGCCAACATCGCGCGCCGCGGAACGGCCACCCAATCCAGCACATCGAACGGCGGCGATCCGTCCCGCGCCATCGACGGACGCCGCGACGGCAGCTTCGGGTCGGGGACCCAGACGCACACCCGGGAGAACGACCGCCGCCCGTGGTGGGAAGTCGATCTCGGCGCCGAGTACCCGATCGAATCCATCGTCCTTTGGAATCGCACCGACGACACCCTCGGCCGCCGGCTTGAGGGCTACAGCCTCGTCGTTCTCAACAACGGCCGGTCCGAAGTGTTCCGGGCCGACGCCAATCCAGCCCCCGCGGAATCGTTCCGCCACGGCATTCAGACCGACCCGGTCGGGGCCCTTCGGCGCGCGGCGATCCGCGCCCTCGTCAGCATGGGCACGGAACCCGAAGCCACCTTCCGCGAACTCACCTCGCTGATTCAGAAACGCGTGGACGTCGCCGCCGCGGCCCAGGGTCTCCGGGCGCTCCCCCGGTCCGCCTGGCCGAAGAGCCAGGCGGGCGCCGCCACCGCTTCCCTCCTCGCCTGGGCCAAGTCCATCCCCGCCGGGGAACGCACCCGCGAGGACTACCTCCAGGCTCTGCAGACGGCCGGCGACCTCGCCGGACTGCTCCCGGAGAGCGAAGCCGCTGGAGCGCGCGCCGACCTGCGCGAACTTCGGGTCTCGGTCTTCGTCATCCGCACCGTGCGCGAACAGATGCGGTTCGACACCCCGCGCCTGGTGGTTGAAGCGGGGAAACCGTTCGAGATCATTGTCGAGAACGACGACTTCATGCCGCACAATCTGGTCGTCGTGAAACCCGGCACCCGCGAGAAACTCGGAGCGATCACCGAGAAGATGTCGCCCGAGAAACTCGACAACCAGGGCCGCGCGTTCGTCCCCGATTCAACCGACGTCCTCGCCGCCACCCGCCTTCTCGAGCAGGGGATGAAGGAGACGCTGAAGCTCATCGCGCCGTCCGAGGAGGGCGACTACCCGTTCGTCTGCACGTTCCCCGGGCATTGGCAGGTGATGTTCGGCCAACTCATCGCGACCCGCGACGTGGACGCCTATCTCCAGCGACACCCGGTGGCGCCCATCCAGGCCGTGAGCCCGGATCACGGACACCTTGAATAGGTTCACCCCCATCCCTCTCCAAATCGGGGCGGACACGAGTGGATTCGAGCCACGCCGTCGATCTCCGTTCTGAACCGACCATGAAACCCAAGAACAAGACTTCCTCACGTCCGACCGCCGTGGCCGCCGTGGCCGACGCACCCCGGCCCGCGGCCACCACCGTGGCCGGCGCCAGCACGCAGCGGCCCGTGGTGGAACGACTGTCCACCGGCGTGCCGGGTCTGGACGAGATCCTCGTGGGCGGGCTGATCCGCCGCTGCGCCTACCTGCTGAAGGGCGGGCCGGGATGCGGCAAGACCACCATCGGACTGCACTTCCTGAGCACGGGCCGGAAGAATGGCGAGTCCGTCCTCTACATCTCGCTGAGCGAACCCGAGGCTCAGATTCGGCTCAACGCCGCGCGATTGGGGATGGACCTCACGGGCGTGGAATTCCTGGACCTGAGTCCGTCGCCCGAGTTTTTCGCGAAGGTCGAGAGCTACGACATCTTCTCGCCGGCCGAGGTCGAGCGGGAACCGATGACGATGGAGATCGTGAAGGCGATCGAGAAGCACCGGCCCGCGCGGGTGTTCCTCGATTCGATGACCCAGTTCCGGTACCTGAGCACGGACGTCTATCAGTACCGCAAGCAAGCGACGTCGTTTCTCCGCTTTCTCGTCAACAAGGGCGCCACGGTGTTGTTCACCTCCGAGGGCACTCCCGACCTGCCGGACGACGACCTGAAATTCATGGCCGACGGCGTGCTCGAACTGACCTACACGCCCGAACGCCGGACCCTCGCGATCTCCAAGTTCCGCGGATCCAGTTTCCAACCAGGCGAACATTCGGTGCGCCTGTCCGAGGACGGAATGACGGTGTACCCCCAGATCCTCTCCACCCGGATCCGCTGGGATTTCGTCTCCGAGCCGATGTCCTCCGGGGTGCCGGAACTGGACGAACTGCTCCACGGCGGCCTGGAGCGCGGGACCGTCACGATCATCACCGGCCCGACGGGCGCGGGGAAGACGACCCTCGGGCTGCAATTCATCAAGGAAGCGTCCGGGCGTGGCGAGCGCTCGGTGGTCTACACCTTCGAGGAGGGCGCGGACACCCTCATGAACCGTTGCAGCGACATCAACATCCCGGTCCGCAAGATGGTGGAGCAGGGCGTGCTGAGCATCATGCAGGCCGAATCCCGGTACACGCCCGAGGAGTTCGCCCACCGGGTGCGCCGGGACGTGGAGCAGCACGAACGGCGCATCGTCATGATCGACAGCGTCAAAGGCTACTCGCTGTGCGTGCAGGGCTCGGACTTCACGGAACACCTCCACAAGCTGGGCATGTTCCTCAAGGGCATGGGCGTCACCCTGCTGCTGATCAACGAGACCAAGTCCGTCACCGGGGACTTTCAGGCGACCGACGGGAGCGTCAGCTACCTCGCCGACAACATCGTCTTCCTCAGGTACCTCGAACTCAATGGCGAGCTCCGGAAGGCCATTGGCGTCCTGAAGAAGCGCGCGGGCGATTTCGAGAAGACGATGCGGGAGATCGCGATCACCAAGTACGGACTCAAGGTGGGCGGGCCCATGACTGGATTGCGCGGGATCCTCAGCGGGAAACCTGAGTTCGTCGAAAAGACCCACCCCATGCCGAGCGCCTCATGCCCACCGCCCCTCGCATCCTCGCGCTGAATTACAACCGCCGGAACCTCGAGGTGCTGGGCCAGTTCCTCACCAAAGCCGGATTCGAGCCTCTCCCCGCCAACACCCTGGAGGACCTGGACAAGGCCCTGTCCTCCGGCCTCGAAATCCGACTCGCCCTCCTCGACCTCGCGGGTTTCGACTCCCAGATCTGGGACCGCTGCGACACGTTGCGCCGGAGCGGCATCCCCTTTCTCGTCATCTCCCCCAAGCCCGGACCCGAGGCGCAACGCGCCCGCCTCAAGAGCGGCGCCTCCAGCGTCCTCGTCAAACCCCTGTCCTCGCAGGCCCTCCTCACCATCATCCAAACTCTGGTCAAGGCATGAAGACCCACCGCGTCCTGGTCCTGACCGCCAACCAATCCAACCGGCGGCACCTGGAGGAATGCCTCTCCCGCGAATACCAGGTCGTCGTCGCCGGCCCGGACAACGTCCTCGACATCCCTTTCGATCTCGGAGTTCTCGACGCCTCCTCCCTGGCCGCCCTGAAAAAGGAGGTGCAGCACCGCCGGAAACTGGAGTCGCCCGTGTTCCTCCCGTTCCTGGTGTTCATGCCCAGGACCCACGCCGCCCAGGCCGCCCGGTTTCTCGGGAAATCCGTCGATGACATCATCCTGACACCCATCGAGACCATCGAACTCCGGGCCCGGGTCGGAAACCTCCTGCGCCTGCGCACGCTCTCCGTGGACCTGAAGATGCGATTCGAGGAGGTCCAGCGGCTGTCCGTCACCGACGACGTGTCCGGGTTCCACAACACCCGGTTCCTCCACCAGTACCTCGACGAACTGCTCGCCAAGCCCGGCGCGGTCGTTTCCCTGGTCTTCACCGACATGGACCGCTTCAAGGCCGTCGTGGATCGGCACGGGCATCTTCTCGGGGCCAAGGTGCTCCGGGAGGCCGCGGAGGTCTTCCACCAGCACCTCGGTCCCGAGGATCGGATCGTCCGCTACGGCGGCGACGAATACGTGATCATCCTGCCGGGCCAGCGCAAGGCCGAGGCCCTGGAGAAGATCGAACGTCTGCGACAAGGCCTGATCCACGCCACGTTCCTGCAAAAGGAGCGGATCAATCTCCACATCACCGCCTCGATCGGTCTCGCCACGTACCCGGATGACGCCCAGAGCAAGCGCGATCTCCTGGCCGCGGCCGATCGGTGCCTCTTCCGCAGCAAGGAAACCGGCAAAAACCGGATCACCACCGCGTCCGCGTAGGGATCGGAATCGCCGTCCCGCGCGCCCTCGGAGGTCGCGATCCTTCCAGCACCCTCATGACTTCCGCCATCCTGCTGGTCCTCACGGTGGTCGGGACCTCCCTGGTCCTCTTCCTCACCGAGCGCCTGCGCGCGGACCTCATCGCCCTCCTCGTTCTCCTCGCGCTGGCGTTGTCCGGCCTGGTGACACCCACCGATGCCGTCGCTGGATTCAGCAGTCCGGTCGTCGTCACGGTCTGTTCCATCTACGTCCTGAGCGCCGGCCTCTACAGGGCGGGCGTCGCGGGCTGGCTCGGCCAGCAGATCCTCCGCTTTGGAGGCGGGAACCCCACCCAACTGCTCCTCGGCATCATGCTCACGGCGGCGTCGATGTCCTTTTTCATGAACACCATCGGCATCGTCGCGCTGATGCTTCCCGCGGTGATGGACATCTGCCGGCGGACGGGTTCCTCCCCCTCCAAGCTGCTGATGCCGCTTTCCTACGGCGCCCTTCTCGGCGGGTTCACCACGCTCTTCGCCACCCTCACCAACCTGCTCATCAACAACTCGCTTCGCGAAGCCGGACTGAAACCCTTCGGTCTCCTCGATTTCGCGCCCGTCGGAGTGGTGGCCGCCATCGCCGGAATCCTGTTCATGGCCTTCGTCGGGCCCCGCCTCCTCCCCGATCGGGACCTCAGCAAGGACGCCGCGTTGCGACAGGGACTTCGCTTCGGAGAGGCTCTCAACTTCCGGGAACGGACCTTCGTCATGCGGTTGCCCGACCCATCGACCCTCGCGGGCCAGACCCTCCAGGAGATCCGGCTCGGTTCCGTCCTCGGTCTTCACGTCATCGGCGTCATCCGCCACGGCCACACCCATCTCTCCCCGGGCCCGCGCTTCGCCCTGCAAAGCGGCGATCGCCTCGTCGTCCAGGGCACCGCCTCCCAGCTCGACGCCCTCAAGGACTGGCGAAGCCTGCAACTCCAGGCCGGCGCCCACCTCGACACGCTCAATGCCGGAGACATCGCCTTCGCGGAGTTGACGGTCGGAGCCCAGTCGCCGATCCGCGGGCACACGCTGGCCTGGGTCGGGTTTCGAAGGCAGTTCGGCGTCACCGTCCTCGCGATCCGCCGCGGACCGGTCGTCCAGCACACCCACGTGAAGCAGCACCGACTGAGCGAGGGGGATGTGCTCCTCGTCGCCGGCCCGCGGGATCGGCTGGACGAACTCGCCGCGGGCACCAAATCCGAGAGGACCCATAGCCCCACAACGGAGGATCTTCGACGGGTGTACAATCTGGAGGACCGCCTCTTCACGCTCACCGTCAACGCGGATTCCCATCTGGCCGAACGCAGCCTCGGCCAAAGCCGACTCGGCGACGCCCTGGGCTTTTCCGTCCTCGCCGTCACCCACGGGGATCAAAAAGCCATCCTCCCCAGCCGCGACGCCATCCTCCATGTCGGGGATGAGTTGCTGATCCTTGGTCACGCCGCGGATTTGCAGCGCCTGGCCGCGGTCGGCGATCTCCAACCCGAACCTCACACGGGCGGCGACTGGACCGAGATCGAGACCGAACAGACGGGGCTGGTCGAGGCGGTGCTCTCCCCGCAGTGCTCGTTCGCCGGAAAGACGCTTCCCAACATCCAGTTCCGCGACCGGTTCGGGCTCAACGTCATGGGGCTCTGGCGCCAGGGAAAGGCCCACACAACCCAGCTGCGCGACATGACCCTCGAACTCGGCGATGTCCTGCTCCTGCATGGTCCCAAGGAAAAGCTGCGCCTGTTGGCCACCGACAGGGATTTCATTCTCCTGACCCAGACCATCCAGGAGGCCCCGATGTACGAGAAGGCGCCTTGGGCCTTGGCGTCCATGGTGTTCTTCCTGGCGCCGGCGATGCTCGGTTGGCTGCCCGTTCACCTCGCCGCCATGCTCGGGGCCGTGACCATGGTGCTGACGCGCTGCATCCCCATGGAGGAGGCCTGCAAATCGATCAGTCTCAAGTCGGTCCTCCTCATCGCGGGAATGCTCCCCCTGGGAACGGCGCTGCGCGACTCGGGCACCGCCCAATGGTTCGCCCAGGGTCTGGTCACCTTCGCCAGCCCCCTGGGGGACACCGCCATTCTCGCCGTCATCTTCCTCATCACGTGCGTCGGCACCACGATCATGCCCGCCGCCGCCTTCGTCGTTCTCATGGCTCCGATCTCCCTCCAGGCGGCCACCGACCTCTCCCTGTCCCCCCACGCCATCCTGATGACCATGGCCATGGCCGCCGCCGGAAGCTTCAACAGCCCCATCGCGCACCCCGCCAACATCATGATCATGGGACCCGGCGGCTACCGGTTCATCGACTACATCAAGGTGGGCGTCCCGCTCACCCTGTTGATCCTCGTCGTGACGCTGCTCGTCCTGCCCCACGTCTGGCCGTTGCGGGTCTGACCAACTTCCTTCAGGTCGAAACCCCGCCGCCCACGTCATTCCACCTTCATGACGCGGTAAAAACCGGCGCCGGGTCCCGTCGCCTCGCGGAAGATCACCGTCCCGTCCGCCGGCGTCGTCGCCACCCCGCCAAGATCCCGCCAATCCACCGGGGTCGCCATCCCGTCCGCGCGTTGCAGCTGGTGCCGGGTGCCTGGAACCGCCGTCAGTCCGATCTCGATCGAACCGTCGGCCGCGCGAACCACCGACAGCCGCACCGAATCACCCCCCAGCGGCGGGAGAGCCGGATCGAAGGCCGGCGCGAACGGATCCCGGATGATCGCGTCGGTGACGAGGTCGAAATCGCCGAGCTGCCCATCCGTGAGCCTGAAAATCCATTCGTTGCGATCGAAGTCGAACGAAACATTGAACGAATCCTCCGGCAGGCAGAACCACTCGGGAGGCCCGCCCGGCGTCCGGCGCGCCAGCTTGAAAAGGCAGTTCGCCTTCAGATCGGCGGGAACCTTCAAGCGGACGACGGCGCTGGCGCCTGGAACCCCCACGTCGAGATTGAAAGAGAAGGCGCCAATCGGGAATTCGACGCCCGGAGGCGGCGGGACCAACGCCCGGTCCAAGGGGAATCCAGCGGTCGAGGTGAACCGCGCCACACCGCCAGCCGCGACGGGATCGGCGTTGAGCCCCAAAAACCCCCGCGCCTGGCCGTCCGGACCGAACCCGGGGACCGCCGATACGGAGGCGTCGGTGGAACTTCCCGGGTTCAGCGATTCCTCGACCGGATCCGGAGTGCCGTCGCCGTCCGAATCGAATGGCACGATCGGGTGGCACTTCGAGAACTCCGATGTGCCCATGCCCAAGCCCGTGACCGTGAGGGTCAGGAGGGAGGTCTCCGACGGATTCGGGTGCTGGAAGAAAAACTCGGGCCTCCGCACCCCACTCTGGAGTGGGACGGTTTCCGACGCCAGGAACCGGCGGCCCGCCTGGAGCCCGCAGTCGGGCGACGTCGGACGATCGCCGGGGTTCTCAAAGAGTTCGAACGTGTAGTTCGCCGACTTCGCGGCTTCGAAAAGGACGCGGACGCGAAGGTTCAATCCGTCGTGGATCACCTGGGTGATCCGAGGGGGCCGAATGTCCTCGTGGCTCGCCGCTCCGCTCTCGAGCCGGATGCCGCCGAGGTTCTCGAAGATCGAATTGCGCGAGATGGCGTTGTCGTCGGCCGTGAGGACGCGGATCGCGGGGTCATGACCCCCGGCGAAGACGTTGGCGAACTCGATTCCCTGGTCCGGCGCCGGACCGATCAGGTTGCCGTCGGCGAAATCGAGGACCAGGCCGGCGCCGAGGTTGCCTTCGATGGTGTTGCCCTGAACCCGATTCCCTGTCGCCGTGGACTCCGAATTCGCCCCCCGAATCTCGATGCCGTTGATCCCGTTGTGGACGACGCGATTGCCGGCGCGACCCGGGCCGCCGATCTGGTTGCCGCTGGACCGCTCGATCAGGATGCCGGCTTCACGGTTGCCTCGATTGAGGCGGATCACGCCCCCCGCGGGATCGCCCACCACGTTGCCCAGAACGCTCGTCTGGGTCACCCCCTCGTCCGTGAACACGATTCCGTTCCTGGCGTTGTCGACGATGAGGTTCCCGTCGCCTTCTCCTTCGCCACCGATGACATTCCCCTTCGAATCTCCGCGGAGGACGATGCCGTTGAAGCCGTTGCCGGCGAGCTGGGCCTCGGAAAACAGTCCGACGCGATTTCCGGCGACGATCTGTCCGCCCGATCGCAACAGCACGATGCCATTGCCCCGGTTGCCCCCGATCCGGTTGCCGCGGATCACGCCGGGACGCCCTTCAGCCTGGGTATCCGATACCAGGATCCCATCCCGATTCCCGCTGGGGATTCCGGTGTCGGTCATGCCGATCACGTTGTTCTCGATGAGGACGCCCGGCGAACCGGCGACCACGATGCCGTCCAGGCGATTGTCGCTGATCAGGCTGTCGCGGATCGCGACCCCTGGAGAGGTCGTCACGACGATTCCGGAACCGCCCGGTCCGTTGCCCGTCACCCGGCAGGCTTCGACCCGACTGCCCGGCGAGTCCTCGAACTGAAGGACTCCCTGGCCGTCGAGGGTTCCAGCGAAACCGGAGACGCCCAGGTGACGGACGTGCAGGCCTCCGCCGAAAACGGACCGGCCGATCAACGCAACGTTTCGATCCTCGGGGTCGCGGAGTTCGGAGCCATCGAGGTCCAGGAAGGGATTGAAACGGAATATTTCGGGCGGAAGCGCGAACCCGGTTCGGAACAGCTCCACGAGACCGGGGTCGAGTTCGGCGCCGAGAGTCATGGGAACCGAGACTGTCGGGAGCCGTTCCTCGCGGAGCCGGATCCGGTTGGGAAAGCCGTCGAAGAAGATCTGGTAGTGGACCAAGGCCCGGGTGTTGATCGCGCCCTTCAGGTACGCGTTGGCGTCCTCGATGGCGGCCCGGAGCGAACATTCCGGGCTGCCATCCGGAAGGTTGGATCCGGTGAAATTGAACCCGTCACCCACCTGGTTGTCGGTCGTGTTCATGCCCCCCAACGGGCTGTTCACGGAGTAGAAGACAACGGCGGGAGACGTCTCCGACGTGTTTCCAAAACGGTCCGTCGCCGTGGCGAGAAGACCGGTCGCCGGCTCGGCCAACTGAAAGCGAAACACGGCGGAACCGTCCAGGAACGTGGTCACTTCCTGGCGCGCGAGAACGACCTCTCCCAATTGCCCCAGCAACTCGACGACGAACGTCTCCCCCGGGGTGCTCTTCAATTGGCCGAGAACGACCCGCCCGTCGTGCGAAACGAAATCGATTTCCGGATGGTTCTGGTGTCGGTTCGGAAGTGTCGGAACACCGGGATCGGTATCGTTCGGAGTGGGCCGGGGCCCCAGGGCGGGATCGAATCCGAGATCGATCGGAAACGCTCGGGGAGCCGCGGGATCCCCCCGGAGGTATTGGTTGCCGAGCAGGGCGTTGCCCAAGCCCGAGACCACGCCGATGCCCACCGGAAAGTCCGCGAATTGGTTCCCCGCCTCGGGCGATTGCCCCAACGCGGAACCGATCCGGTTGTCGCTGGCCCCTTCGGTGAGCATCACCGCGACCCGGGCCAATGCCGGCATCGCCAGCTTGAGTTCGACCAGATTCCTTTGAACCAGGTTGCTGCGAGACCCGGCACCCGCGATCTGGATCGGGCGTTCGATGCTGATGATGGAGTTTCCTAGAACTCGGTTCCCCGGGGCGTCCCTCAGGACCACCCCCGTGCTCCCAGCCGCCGGCCGGTTCACTCCCGGGCCCAGACGGTTGTGGCTGATTTCAACGTCGGTGGCGGCCGACCCTCGAATCTCAACAGCCGTTCCGAACCCGGAAAAATGATTCCCCTCCGGGACGGAGACGCCGTCCCCGAGGGTTTCACCGCCCACGATGGATCCCGGCGAATCCTCGATCCGGACGGAGGTGCCCTGAAAGTCCGTGAACCGACTGTTCGTCACCCGCACGCTTCCTCCATCGCGGACGAGAACGCCCACCTGGGTCGGAGACCCGGGATTCGTGTTGAAGAAGAGGCACTCGTCCACGGTCACGTTTCGCGCGCCGACCACGTCGATGCCCACGTCGATCTGGTTTTGCCGGATCGACAGCTTGGAACAGAGGCTGTCGTCGCCGCCGAGCCCGAACACCAGGGTGCGGCCGACGCCGAACAGTTGAACCCCGACTCCGGACCCGACGATGGACACTTCCTCCCGGATCTCCGGCAACTCCGCGATCGCCTCCACCATGGGGACCTCGAACAGGATGACGTCGCGTCCGGGAAGGGCGTTGGCCGTCTGAATGGCGGCCCGCAAGGTCGTCTGGAGTCCTTCCCGATCGGGATCGATGTCGGCGATTCCATCTCCAGGAGTCGGGTCCGGTTCGTCGGTCGAAAGATTGACGATGATCGCGCCAAGGCACTGGCTGAATTCCGAGGTCGCCTCCGGCTCGCCCCCGGGGCTGAGACGCGTCGCCAGCGCGGTGTGGAATCGGCCCTGGTGCGCGGGCGGAATGTCCACCGAAAACACCGCCAACCCGTCGACGTCGGCGCTCGCGTCCACCGTGGTCATGGGGAACTCCCCTTCGCCGTAGGACGAATCGTCGCACTCGGTGTTGCTGAAAACCTGGAACCGAACGCGGCGGTTGGGCTCCGTCCTGAACTTGCCGACAAGGCGGTCGCGCCGGAACGGTTGGCCTTCCTCCGGGGTTTCGAACGCCAGTTCCGGGGTCCTTCCCGGATTCGGTCCGAACAGTTCGGTGGAGAATCCCAAACCACCATTCCGACTGATGCTGTTGTCGATCAAGACGGCCTCAAGCACCACTCCAGCCGGCTGCCGCAGCGTCAACTCCGCCAAAACACCCGTGAGGCGGTTGAAGGCGATCCGATTGTTCTCCACCTGATGGCGGGCCGTGTCCTCCAGGCGGACCCCGTCGCCATTGGCGAATCGCCGATCGTCGGAGTCGGCGTCGAGCGCGCCGATGAAGTTGCCACGCACCGTGTGGGCGGTCCCCGGAACAGCCGGTCCCACGACGGCGACACCCACGTCGGGGCTCGCGACAATGACGTTGGCGTCCTCCGGGTTGGAGCCGCCAACCAGGCACCCCAGACTGTCCTGCAAGAGAATCCCCACCCGGTTCGGAACCGCCGCGGGCCCCGCGACAACACCGATACGGCAGCCCCGGATCTCGCCCGCGGTCGCGCGGTCCAAAAGTATCCCTTCGCCGGTGCTGTTGCCCACCACGCACTCGCTCACGCTCACCTCGCGGGCGCCGATGACCGCGAGTCCGATCTGGTTGCCCAACGCCGGCGACACAAGGTCACGCGTCACTCCCAGGAGGCAGCGTTCCACCCGGTGCTTCTCCCCACCCTCGATCGCGATTCCCCGGTGGAACGCCACGACGGCCAAACCCCGGAGGACCACCCCGGACGGCGCCTTGACCTGCAAACCGTCGGGCCCGGTCCCCGGATTGGGCCGCGGCAACGAGCCGCCATCGATCTGGAACCCTCCGGCGACAGCGGTCGCGTCCACGAGAACCTCCTCGATGATCGCCGGCAGCGGGGACAGGGGCCGGAGAATCGCCGCGCCGGTCGTTGGTCCGCCCGCTGTGAAGTCGAATAGGATCACGTCCGGTCCGGAATTGGCGTTGGCCGTCTGGATGGCGGCGCGCAGCGACGTCTGCAGGCCCGGGGTTTGGAGATCGACGTCGGCGACTCCGTCATCCAGATCCGCGTCCGGTTGGTCGGTGGTGATGTTGACGACGATGTCGTCCGGGTCCTCGGCTTCCAGCAGCGGGAAGTTGTCGCGATACCTGTCCGCGCCCACGGCTCCGAGTTCGTGAGGCACGTCGCCCACGCCATCGCGGTTGGCGTCGGGGCCGGAGTAATCGCTCCAGAGATTGCGATCGAGGTCCACCGGGCAGAACCGGATCGCGCAGACACCCTGGGCGCGGAAGTTGAAGGGGAGATCGCGGGAGAGCGGATTCCTGAGCTGGTTGTTCGTGAAGACATTGCCGGCCCCGGGCGCCGCATCGTCCGGGCTGGCGCTACTGTTCTCGCCCAACGCGAGGTTCGGTCCGTTGAATTCGAGAACGTTGTCCCGAATGATGTTGTTCTCGCCGGACACAAGGAGGATGCCGCCGCCCTGCCAACCGCTGATCGTGTTGCCTGCGATCCGATTCCCGCTGACCGGCGCGTTCTCGCCATTGCGGAAATCGGCGACGCGCCGGGCGCCGATGAGAATACCCTCGGTGCCGTCCTGATCGCCGAACGGACCCCGGAGCGTGTTGTTCTCGATCACACAGTCCGAGCCCACCAGGAAGACGCCCTCCGACGAGCCGCTGCGACCTTGCAGGGTGGGAATGGTGATGAGGTTGTTGAGGACGTCGACGCCATCGGCGTGGAGATCGATTTCGGCGACGCCCTGGTTGCCGACGATGCGCCGGGGCGTCGCGCCTTTGTCGCCCTCCTGGGCGATCTCGATGGTGAAGTCCTCGGAGGGATCGTTGTTGTTGGATGGAAACTTGCCGACCTCCCGGGCCGTGTTCGTGCCGATGACGAAACCTCGTCCATCGCCCGAGGTGAGCCGAACGCCGCCGCTCCGGAACGTGTTGCCGGAGATTTCCACGTCCGCCGGAACCGCCTCGATGACCAGGGTTCGCCGACCGAAGGGCGGCGCCGGTTCGATCCCGATTTGGTTGGCCTGAAACACGAGCTTGCCGGGCACGGGCCCCTCGAAGCGCGCGGGCCGCACCTCCACGCGATGGGCGAATTCGCAGTTCTGCACCACCAGATCCCCGGCGCTCCCGAAGGGTCGCAGGATCCAGAACGACGAGTCGGTGATCGTCGATTTGACGTTCAGCAGGGACTCGGTGCCGCTCATGTGGGCGTCGAGTTCGACGTTCTCCAGCGTCGAATGGGAGATGCGGATCTGTTCCGGCGCCGAACGCTTCAGCGAGAACAGACTCTCCGTGTTGACGAGCAGGTTCTTCAGCGTCGCGTTTTCAACGATGAGCGTGCCGTCGACGAGGAACGGCGACCGCTTCTTGTGGTTCGTGGCGCCCTGCGGTTCGAAACCGTCGATCACCGCGCCGCCACGAATGGTCAGCGTGACCCCAACCGGAACGTGGACGCCGCCGCGAAGCAACACCGCGAGGCTGGCCCCTTCGATCTGCCGATCCGAATCCCAGACCGTATCCTCGAAGATCGTGCCCAACGTCTGCCCGACCACGAAGTCCACGGTCCGAATCACGGTTTCCGCGCCGGGCACGCCCTGGTCGATGCGCAGCCGAGTGATGTGAATCCGGAACCTCTGCCCCCTCAACGACTCGTCGACGCTCCGGGTGAACTGCCGATCCTCCGCCAGCTCGTTTCCTGAGAACTCAAGGATCGGATCCGTCGCTTCCGCGTCGACCCCGACACGAACCAGGACCTTGTCCACCCGCGTTTCCGAGGTGACGAGCTGGGTCTTGGGGACCTTGAACGTGTAGTTCAGGCCGTCGGCCAGCACCAGGATGATCTGGGCATCGGCGTTGGAGATCGTCCCGAGGGCCGCCATCACAAGAGCCGCGCGGAGGGCGGCGGCTCGACGGAGGAAGGCGAGGGACCGGATGGCGGTGAGGAAAATGCGAATCATTTCGAAGAGGTGTTCACAGGTTGATCTCCAGGATCAGCCCTTCCGGGTGGATCCGGTTCACGCTTGGGATTCGGCGAGGATGTCGCAATCGGGGGCCATCGAAAAGCATCACGTTCACCTCGCGATAATTCATTTCGAGTACCACTGGCCTTCTAGTAGCGCCGGCTATTGGCCGGCATCTGGAGGTTGGCCATTTCATGGGGAACAAGGGATCGGTAGCGATAGGGTTTGGCGTTGCTTCGGGGTGAGAATCGCCCCTCCGAGGGCCGCTCCGTTGGCCCCGAAACAAGGTCCGTAGGACCGGCCCGTCGATAGAACGTGCCCGTAGCGCAGACAGCCTTGTTCAGCCCGTTTCGCCGACTGCCAGTCGGCGGGTGCGACGACCCGAGTCCCTACCGGAATCAACGAGTTGCACGCGTTGCTCCGCGACTCGGTCCCCGCCGGTTGGCAACCGGCGACACAGCAGGCTGGGCAGCCTGCGCTACATCGCCCGGTCACTCAGGGATCCCATAAAATGGCCAAACTCCAGATGCCGGCTTTTAGCCGGCATCCGAATTGGCCGGGTCGCCCGTGCCGACTGGAAAGTCGGCGGTACGGGGACCACGCTGTCAGGGAGTCGGCGTCGCGAGGATCCACGCCACGTTGAAATGGGCGTGCTTGATCGAGCTGTGCGCGGGCTTGCCGTCGGCGTCCTTTGGCAGCGGTTGCGCGGTGCTCAGGTGGTGGCTGTAGGAGGCGTGCAGCGTCCCATCGCGGGCCTGGATGATGCTCGGATAATGAAACCTGCCCGCCAGAGGACCCGGAGGATCGTTCTCCAGGTACCGTCGATGCGGCCAGGTGCGGCCTTCGTCGTCCGACAGCAAAACGACAAGCCGGTGGCGTCCGTCTTCGGTGTCATTCCCGATGAACAGCCAGCGGCCATCCTGGAGCACGGTGAGATCCGTGCCGGAACCCGGGTTCGGGATGTCGATGTCGTGGACCGCCGACCACGTCAGCCCGCCGTCGGTGCTTTCGCTCTGGTGCACCCGGGCCGGCGCGGGGCCGTTGTCGCGCATGTGGGCGACGAGGGAACCGTCGCGCCGTTGCGCGAGGACGGGTTGGATGTTGCCGCCGCCGATGAGGGGCGTGCTGGTCTTCCAAGTGACCCCGCCATCGTCCGACACGGCCATCAGCGAGAAGGAAAACCCGTCGTGGTAAAGCGGCAGGATGATGCGCCGGTCCTGGAAAACGTAGGGATGGGCGCGGGTCATCCAGCCGAGGCGCCGATACAACTTGTCGGAGGCCTTCTCCCGCATCACGTCGAGGTAACGTTCCACTTCCTCCCGTGACTCTTTCGGGATGGAAGAATCGGCCAGCGCGCGCCGGGCGCTGGGGATCCACTGCTCCACGGTCTCGTCGAACTCGGGTCCCGGTGTGACATGCACCACTCCATCCTCCTGCCAACGCGGGGCGCCCGGGCGGTCGAAGTCGGTGGTCCGGCGGAATTTGAGGAGGGAACTCTCCCAGAGATTGGCGAGGATGGTGGGCCAGACGAGCCAGAGCCTGCCGTCGGGATCCTGGAAGAAGGAACAATTGGTGTCGGGATAGCCGGGCGTGTCCGCGAGAGTGAACCGTTCGCTCCACGTTTTCGATCCGCGCCGGAACCGCGCGCCCTCGATCTTCACGTCGTCGGCCTTGCGTTCGCCGGACCCATGAAACCAACAGACGAGGAGATCACCGCGCGGGGTCTCGACGATGCACGAGCCGTGGTTGTGCCAGTGTTCGGAGGGAAAGATCAGTTCGGAACGAAGGAACGGCGCCTCCCCGGCGGTCGAGGCGAGACCGGCGAACGTCAAGCCGGCGAGGAGTCCAAGAACCGTCGGTCTGGGAAGAATCTTCATGGAAGGATGGGATTCAATCGGGTCGGGTCGGGTCGTGTCGGTCCGACACACGTCGGGAGGCGACGGCAAGGGCGCGCCGCAAAACTCCGCGAACAATGCTCGAAGACCTTGCCGTGGTCCTTCGAGGGTTGTCACCGGCTTTCGAAGGGACGCCCGCGAAGGTCCGTGTCGCCGCTGTACTGGTACACGTACCGGGCGTCCGTCAGCTCGGACTGAAGGTAGGCGGGCGAGCCCGTGCCGGCGGCCGACGGCGGCGGCGCAAAATATCGGACGCCCGCCGCCTCGTGGGGACGGCCGATCGGGTCGCGACTGAGGACGAGGTGCCCGTCCGCGCTGAATTCCTCGACCCCGCCCGCCCGATGTCGGCGCCAGCCGATCATCCGGCCGGAAGCGTCATGTTGGTGGACGTCGCGATAGTCCTTGGCGACGAACAGACCGGAATCGATGGCGTGCACGCCGAATCGGAGCGTGACCCCGCCGGGCCGCACGACCTGGCCGATGAGCTTGGTGTGGAATTCGGCGAGGAGATTCTTTTCGAACTCCGTGAACCCGGCGAGCGCGCTGGCCGAGGCGAAAGTCCAATCGGTATCGCCGGGAACCACGCCGAACGCGAAGAGCCGATTCCTGGCCGTGTTGATGAAGTTGCGGATCGAACTGGCGGAGTCCCGCCAGAGCGGAGACAGAAGATGGGCGTAGTCCCGGCAAAAATACGGATCCTCGGCCAGGCTTTGGAAGCGTTGGGCGACCAGGCGGCGGGGCGGATCGGTGACCGTCGCCGTCTCGGCGCGGGCGGTCTGGTAGGCGGAGAGCGCGGCGGTGGCGGTGGCGGACTTCGTCTCGAGATCCTTGCGCAGGTTTTGGATCGCCGGTGAGTTCGGATCCGTTCCGTTCGCCTTGGCGTCCGCCTCCGCTTGGGCGAGGGCGGTCGCCGCTTCCTGACGCCCCGCCAGCGCGAGTTCCATGACCTTCTGGGCCGCGCCTTCGCGCGCCTCGGCATCCCGAATGCCGGCTTCCAACCGCCCCAGCTGGTCCGCCAGGGACTCGACCGGCGCCGCCCCCGACGTCCGGACCTGGATTTCGGCGGCTTCGAGGAACAACCGCGCGCCCGGATTTCCAGGCGCTCCATTCAGCCAGTCGAGGAACGGAGTGAGTTCGCGGATCTCGACGGCGACGCCTCCCGCGCAGTGGCCGACGTCAAGAAGGCGACCGTCCGGCGCGTAGGTTCGAAGTTCCTGGTCGGAACCGAACCAGGTGAGGAACGCCGGCGGGGACCACCACTCCCCGTTGGACACGAAGAGGGCGATCTCCAGTCGGGACGACGCCAACGCCGAATCGGGTTCGACCGGCTGGCGCCCCGCCCATTCGAAACGGATTTCGACGACGGACCGTCGCGCGTTGAGGGGACGGAAAGTGATCCGGGAAGGATCCCCGCGAAGCACGACCCACCGATAGGTGAGCTCCCGATCCCTGGTGTCGAAACTCGACTCGCCGCTGACGATCAACCGGCGGGTCCGATCGAGGCTCCGCCAAACGCGCGCCACCGAACACGGGGTGTCGGCGAGACGCTCGGGCGTCGTCGTGTCGAAGAGATCCACGCCGAGGACCGAGGAAGGGCGGTCCTCGCCCACCACCTGGATCCGCGCGAGGGGAGGCAGCAACCCGGCTTCCATCCGATGCGCTTCCCGCGCCATCCGGGCCGAATCCAGCGTGTTCGGATCCATCACGGAAGGATGAGCGCGCCCGGTGAAATAATCCTCGGGACCCTTCAGATGCGTCGCGGCCGAGCGGAACAGCATCTGCAAGGCCGGCATCAGCAGCCCATTCTCAACCAGCGCCTGTTTGGTGTCGGGTCGGAACGCCGCGAGACACGCCACCGCGGCGCGAACGAAGGGAAGATCGGTCCTCGATGATCCCTGCGAATTGAGCAGGTACGGCGAATTGGCCGGATAAAGGTCGCCCCATCCGACGAAGCCCGCGTTGCCGGGATCGTGATCCGCATGCTCCGGATAGACGTGGAGGTTGTTGGCCCGGTACTGCTGATAAAGAATCGCGAAGGTGTCCGGGAAGGTGACGAGCCGGCGCCCCAGGCTCGATCCGGAAGGCGGCGTTCCCGCCGTCGAGGAATTGCCCACCACGATCGCCGGCCGGACCACCCGGCTCGCGCCCCAACCCGTGTCGTTGGGATCGGAGTCGGGGTTGGCCGGCCACCGGGTCAACTGCGGGAACTCGCCCAGTTGCAGGAGCGAATGATTGCCGTCCCGGTTTTCGTAGAAATCGCCGCTATTGCCGGCGGCTGTTCCCTCGGCCCACCACTCGCGGAGCAACGGCGCGTACGGCTCCTGCCCAAGCACGATCCCCGGCCCCGCCGTTTGCGCGGTTGCCGAGGCCCCCGTCACAGCGACCGCCATTGCCACGACCACAAAAGCACCCACGCCGACGATTCCGCGGGCCAGGCAGACGGCAAATCCGGCCCGGATTCGGCGTCCCCAGGGCAATCGGGTTGCCCACTCCGTTCGGTTGGATACTCTCGCTCCCATGAATTCCGCTGTTCGGGCGATCATCGTAACACAGCTTCTCATTCTCTGCACGGCGACGCTCATGGGTTGCGGTCCCAGGGACGAGGCGACGACCCAGGCTCCGGACCCGTCGCAGGCTCCCGCCGGGAATGGAGCGACCGCCACGACGATTCAAAACGTCGACGCCGCGGGAGCCAGGCAACTGCTGGACACACAAAAAGACATCGTCGTCCTCGATGTTCGGACGCCGGGTGAATTCGCGGACGGGCACATCACCGGGGCGAAGAACCTCGATTTCAATGGGACGGGTTTCGCGGACAGCCTCGCCCTACTGGATCGCAACACGACCTACCTGGTGCATTGCGCCGCGGGCGGACGGAGCACCCGATCCCTTTCGCGCTTCAAGGAACTGGGATTCAAGTCGGTGGTCCATCTCGACGGTGGATTGAATGGATGGATCCAGGCGGGACAACCCGTCGAAAAGTAGGATCTCGCGAGTTCCTCGACGTTTCGAGTGGGTGATCGCCCGCGCGAATCGCCCGTCGGAGTGGATCCCCGAGGGACCGGACGATGTGGCGCGGGCTGCCCAGCCTGCCGTGTCGCCGGTTGCCAACCGGCGCGGACCGTGTCGCTGAGCAACGCCTGCGACTCGTTGACTCCAGCACGGACTCTCGTCGTCGCACCCGCGGACTGGCAGTCGACGACATGGCCTCACGGCGCCACAGCGTCGAGGACCTCGTGGATCGCTTCGTCCGGAACCCGCTGGCCCCAGATCACGTCGCCGATGCCACGGGCCAGGACGAACTTCACCTCGCCGCCGGACACTTTCTTATCCAGACGCATCGCCCCGAACAGGCGCTCGCGCTGCGCGCGGGAGAGCCGGATCGTCGTCGGAAGCCCAGCCCGCTCGAAGAGGCTCCGGATCCGGGCGACGTCCCCCTCCGGGAGCGCCAGGAGCTTCGCCGACAGCAACGCCGCCGCGATCTGTCCGATCGAGATCGCCTCGCCGTGCAGGTAGCGCCCGTAGGCGGTGATCGCCTCGATCGCGTGGCCGAGCGTGTGGCCGAAGTTCAGCGTGGCCCGGCGACCGGACTCGGTCTCGTCCTCGCCCACCACCTCGGCCTTGATCTCGCAACAACGCGCGATGACGGGACCCAAGACCTTCGGGTCGCGGGCCAGAATCCGGTCCAAGTCCCGTTCGAGCCGTCGGAACAGGCCGGCGTCGGCGAGGATGCCGTACTTGATGACCTCCGCGAGGCCGGCGCGAAATTCCCGGTCCGGAAGGGTTCCCAGCACGTCGAGGTCGCAGAGAACCAGTCGCGGTTGGTGAAAGGCGCCGACCAGATTCTTTCCGGCGACGAGATTGACGCCGACCTTGCCGCCCACCGAGCTGTCGACCTGCGCGAGAAGCGTGGTCGGAACCTGAACGAAGGCGATGCCTCGGAGGTAGGCGGCCGCGACGAAACCGGCGAGATCCCCCGTGACCCCGCCACCCAAGGCGACGACGAACGACTTCCGTTCGAGCCGCTGTTGGGCGAGTTGGTTGAAGCAGTGTTCGACGACTTTCAGGCGTTTGGCCTGTTCCCCGGCGGGCACGGTGACGAGCGCGGGACGGAACCCGGCCGCTTCAAGACCGCGCAGCGCGACGGGACCGTACCGCGGGCCGACGTGGGCGTCGGCGATCACGGCGCACGACGAGGCGAGACCGAGGGAGCGGCATCGGCGGCCGAGGCTGGAAAGCAGGTCGCCCCCGACGAGGATGGAATAACTTCGCGCCCCGAGGGACACCGAGACCGTTCGCATCGGGCAACGATACGGAAACCCCTTCGGGAATCCAACCCAGGGCCGGCTGGAAAGCCGGCGGTGCTTCATCCCATGTCGCGCCGGCTTTCAGCCGGCACCCAACCCAGCCATCACCCCAGGGCCGGCTCGAACGCCGGCGGTACTTACCTAGCAGTTTCTTTGCCCCGAAACCCTGCCACCCTTCAGCCATGCGGATGACTCGTCGCCAACTCGTCGGCCGGTGCATCGGAACGTTGGGAGTTCTTGGATTCGCGGTCCGACCACCCAGGGCGTTCGGTCAGATCGAGGATCTCCTCGGACTTGGGAAACGACTGCTGGGAGACGCGATCGATCCGTCGGTCCTGGATGCGATTCGCTCAGGGAACCCGGATCAAATCCAGCAATGGCTCGGCGCGCTGACCACCGAACTGCAAGGAGAGCACGTGCTGGACCTGGCCGCCCTGGACGAAGGCGCGCAACGTGTGTTGCCGTGGCTCGAACGCAGTTCGGCGACGAAGGGCTACGCCGCGTGGCTGCGCGCGCGCCTCGACTACTTCAAGGTCGCCGACTACTTCCGGGACACGCTGCCGCGTCCGCGCCGGGCGCCCAACCAACCGGAACCGCCTCCGATGACGCCCACGCCCGGTCAGGAGCGGAAGGCGTGGGAAAAGGAAACCGGCAAACGACCCGAACCGCGGGGCGCGTCGACCTGGGTGCCGCGTCTGAAGCCGATCTTCCGGGGAGCGGGTGTCCCGGTGGAACTGGTCTGGCTCGCCGAGGTGGAATCGTCGTTCGACCCCCAGGCGCGCAGTCCGGCGGGCGCGGTGGGGATGTACCAGTTGATGCCCGGCACGGCCCGGGACCTGGGACTGGCGACATCCCCGCTGGACGAAAGACTGGTCCCCGAGAAAAACGCGAAGGCCGCCGCGACATACCTCGGACGGATGCGAAAGCAGTTCGGCGACTGGCAACTCGCCTTGGCGGCCTACAACGCGGGCCCCGGCCGGGTGGCGGAAACCCTGAAGAACCGCCGGGCGAAGAGCTTCGACGCGATCGCGCCGTCCCTGCCCGCCGAGACACAGATGTATGTCCCGAAATTCGAGGCGATTCTGAAACTCCGGGAGGGCCGCGGTCTGAACAACCTCCCGTCTCCCGGGAAGGCGTGACCAGCGGCGCGGGACGGAACGGAACGGAACGGGATGGATCGGATCAGGCCTTGGACCCGTAAATGGCGGCGGGATCCTGGAGTCGGGGCTCGGTGGTCTCGGCGGACGAACCGCCCTCCCTGGACGACCGAAAAAAGCATGACCGATAACCTTCGTGGCACGCGGCGCCGGTTTGTTCGACCTGGATCAGGAGCGTGTCCCCGTCGCAATCGAAGGCGACATCGAGAACCTTCTGCACGTGGCCGCTGGATTCACCCTTCTTCCAGAACTTCTGTCGGGAACGGCTCCAGAAATGCGTGAACCCCGTCTCCAGGGTGCGCTCGAGGGAAGCGCGGTTCATCCACGCCATCATGAGCACCCGGCCCGTCGAGCGATCCTGGATGATGGCCGGAACGAGGCCGTCGGCATTGAACTTCAGGGAATCGAAAAAACTCATCGGTGTGGTCACTTCAGCGGAAGGCAGCGTGGCAGGTCCCGAATCCGATGCAACGCCGCCCTTGAGCGTTTCCCCGGTTGCCAAGCTCAGCGGGGCCCGGCTAGCGTGCCACTGATGAAACGCGTCGCAGTCTGGCTGCTGTTTTTGGGCGTCGCGCTCGTGGCGCGGGCGCAGTCGCCCGATGCGGAATTCCTGCTGTTTTACAACCTCATGCAGCAGGGCGAGACCCTCGAGCGGTCGGGCCGGCAATCCGAGGCCATGGACCGCTTCCAGACCGCCCATCGCGACCTTCAACGCTTCGCCAAGGCGTATCCGAAGTGGAACGAGAAGCTGATCCAGTTTCGGCTCTCCTACCTCACCGGAAAACTGGGTTCCCTCGCCATGAAGAAGGTGGAACCCGCGTCCGGTGGAACCTCTCCAGGCTCCCACCGCACGCTCGCGAGTTGGACCTCCCTCCCGAGGACTTACGGAACCCTCTCCGATCGGGAACGCTGGGAACTCGCCGAGAGCCGGATCGCGGTGGCGGAGTCGCAGGTGGACCAGGCGCTGCGGGCCGCCGACGAAGCCAACGCCAGGGCCAATCTATCCGACGAACGCACCGCCCGACTCGCCCTCGACCTGCGACTCGCCAGGGATCGGGTCGACGTCCTTCAGGCCACGGAACAGAACCTCTCGACGGTCCGGACCCGCCTTGAAACCGAACGGACCTCCCTCCAGGCGCGCCTGAGGGAAGCCCTCGCCCCCAAGCCGGCGGCCCTCGACCCGGCCCAACTCGCCCGAGCCCAGGAACGCAACCTGCTGCTCACCAAGGAAAACGAAATCCTGAAGGCCTGCCTCGACCGTCAGATGGAGGAGCACAAGAACCTCGTCGAAACGGCCGCCAAAGCCCTGGAACTCGAAAAACAACTCGGCTTGGCCCGCACGCAGTTGGCCTCGCTCCGCAGCGAAAACAACGATCTCCGCGACGAACGCCAGAAACTCGCGGCCCGCGTCGAGGCCCTCGGAAGGAAATCCGACCCCTCGTCCCTCCTGCTCGCGGAAATCGAATCGCTCCAACGCGACCTCGCCGAAGCCCGCCGTGGCGCCGCCGCCCCGAATCCCGACCTCGACGAACTGCGCGCCGAACTCGCCGATCAGAAGTCCGTCGCGGCGCGGTTGCGCTCCGACAACTCCACGTTGATCCGTGAATTGGAGAAACTGACCGCGATCAAGGTCACCCCCGCGAGCCTGAAAGCGTCCGAGATGGCTTCGATGGATTTCACCTCCGCCGAAGTGATCGGCCGGGTCCGCCGTCTCGAACGGGAACGCGACGAATTGCGCGACGCGCTCGATGAGGCGCGCGGCGAGATCGACCGCCGCACCTCCGCCAGCGAGGCGAGAGGCGCGGAAATGGGGCGGAAAATGTCCGGCCTCGAAGCGCGGATCGCCACTCTGGAAGCCCGTCCCGAGCCCTACACTCCCGAGGAACTGGCCCTCTTCCAGGCCCCTTCCCGCGCCACCGAAGCGGTCGGCGCAACCCGTGTTTCCGCCGCCTCGGACGGCTTCGGTTCCGCCATCCTCGTGGCCCAGGCCCAAGCGACGCCGCCAACCCCCGCGCCTGACCCGACGCCCACGCCAACCCCGAGCACCACTCCGGCGGACACAGCCCCAAGCGGCACCCCTTCCAACGCCACCCCTTCCAACGCCACCCCTTCCAACGCCACCCCTTCCAACGCCACCCCGCCCGCGGGCGGCACTCGCCGACGGACCCTCCGCGATCTCCCCTCCGGCGCCAGCATCCTCGCGGCCCAGGCCCAACGAGCCTTCGCGCAGCGGCGCTTCGAGGACGCCGAGAAGGCCTACCGCGAAATCCTCACGCTGGACGAACGCAACGTGTTCACACTGGGCAATCTGGCGGCGATCCTGGTCGAACGCGGCAGCTTGGAGGAAAGCGAAGGCATGCTGAAACGAGCTCTCGAAGTGGATCCCGAGGATCCCTTCAGCCTCTCGCTCCAGGGCATCATCCGGTTCCGCCAGCAACGCTACGACGAGGCGTTCGAGGCCCTCAGCCGCTCGGCTCAGTTGGATCCCGAAAACGCCGACACCCAGAACTACCTCGGGATCACGCTGAGCCAGCGCGGCCAGCGCAAGGCGGCTGAAGCGGCCCTCCGCAAGGCGCTCAAGCTCAGTCCGGCGTCGCCCGCCGCCCACTACAATCTCGCGGTGGTCTACGCCACCCAGAAGCCCCCGTACCTGGAACTCGCCCGCTATCACTACGACAAAGCCCGCCGATCCGGGCAACCCCCCAATCCCGCCTTCGAAGGCGTTCTCCGCGGCGAGGCCCCGCCCTCCGCGACCGCGCCGACACCGTGATCCCCGGTCTCCTTCCCCTCCAGGAACCACCCACCCGTAGCCGCGGACGTTAGTCCGCGCCATCTCCGGGCTGGAAATCAGCGCCGACTGACGTCGGCGGCTACGGTTCATAAGGCCGGGCTTTCCCTCGCACCCACTCGAAACCCCTTTGCTAAGTTTCCGGCTCTTCCCGGAATACTACCTGGATGCAGCCCGACGATCCCACCGCCCACGTCCAGGCGCTGTTCGTTCAGCATCTGCCCGCCCTGCGCGGGTTCATCGTCTCCCTGGTCATCGATTTCTCGCTGGTC
>CALNYA010000031.1:0-188748 GCA_942490575.1 uncultured Verrucomicrobiota bacterium | reverse complement strand
CGGACCGATGATGACGAGCACAACACGAGTACCACGCCGCGACCATTTCGCGAACGGCTGCCTCAACGTCGACCACGCGGGGACAGAGGTTGGCGTTCTTGACGCGCCGATTGCGACGCGGCCCCGTCACTGTTTCGCGAAAGACGGCCACCGCGTCGCGGCGGTCGCGGCCCAGATACAGCGTGTACTGCGCCAAACCGGCCGCGGCCGCCAGCGAACCAAAGAATTCTTGGTAGTAGTATCGGTCGGGGAAGATTTCTTGGCCGAGCACGGAGGAGGCAAAAGGGAGGCCCGTCAATTGGGCGCCGTGCGGGCTGATGAGAAGGTCGATTCCGGAAAGAAAGGCGACTTGTTCGCGGAACGAAACGCCTCCTTCAAAGGTCACCACGGGAATTGTCGAATCAATCCTGTGTTGGCTCGTCGTATTATTGCTGCTGTCCCTTGTTGTCGCTGCTGCTGCTACTGCCAGAATCTGCCGCAAATGCGCGGCAATCGCCTCGGCATTGAGCAGCGACCGTCCCGAGGAGGGCTGTCGGTTCAAAATTCCCACGCGCGGCGGCGCAGCACGCAACCCGCCGTTTCGCGAATGCGCAAGGCGTTTAGAATTCCGGCCCGCAGTTCGTGCGCGTCCTCCGGGCGGCGCATGCGGTAGCCGTAACCGCCAAACACGGTCTGGTCGCCCTTGCGAACGGCCGTGGCCAAGACGGCCGGGTCGTCCTCTTGGGTGTTGTCGACGAGTCGAACATCAAAGGCCGCCTGCAAGGCGCTGACCAGCGGCAGAATTCCTTGGTGTCCTGGTGGTTCCAACGAAACCACGATCGCAGTGCGCTGCGCCACGACCGCGATTTTCCCGCATTGGCGTCGCGGTAGAGTACGAGCGACACGTTCTTCTTGCTGCTGGATGAAGGAGGGTTGTTGTTGTTGTTGTCGGTGGGCGTTCCACCAGGACCAGCACCGATACAGCTGCTCCATTTCGTGCGGAAAGTGGTTCGTCCCCGAGTTTTCGTACCAGTGGCACACGGCAGCCGCACCATCCTGCAAAACCAAGCCGTGTTTCCGGTAATGGCGTATCCCGGGACCCCGCAAAAAGTCTGGCAAATCGAATTCCTCGGATTGATTGACGGCCAGCTGAAACTGCGCCGGTGCGGCGTACGGGATACAGGCACTGCGGTCGCCGTCGGTAGCAAAGTAGTGGTGATTGTCGCGCGGTCCAGTCTCACCACCGTCCGTAATGGTGAAGCCGTGAAAAATCTGCAGCATGGCCAACAACAGGCACAAACTCACAATCAGCATCAGCATCGAGAAACGCGGAGGGAGTCGTCGGCGGCGGTGTTGGTTCTTCCTCCAGACCTGCATCCTGTGGTGTGCTGGCGGTCAGAGCGACACCTCAGACCACGTTCTCTTTTGTCACTGGCATCTCATGTTGGTATGCTGTCAGTACAGTACTACGGCTGGTACTTCAGTCTGCAATAGCAAGAGAGTCAGTAAAATAAAATGACAACGAGCAAAAGCTACTGTTGGATTTCTCGCAAAACCAAAAAAACCGATTGCGAGAAAGATCGCGATCTTTTGCTTCCCCCGCCCGCAGGTTTCGTCGAACCACTCGATCATCGCCCAGTACCGAGCCACCGGGAGCGATTCGGTCTTGTCGCGGTAGCGCGCCAGCAATCTTTCCGGGGGCGTGTGCGGGTCATGCGGCATCAATGGGGCGTACCAGACCAGCCAGGGTTTTTCTTCCCGCCCCGCCGCATCCATGAAGTCCAGAATCGGCTGAAGCCCCTTCCGGCCAATCTCCAGCCCCGCATCCCCATGCCTCCCTCCGCGATCCTCGTCGCCAAGGGTCATCCCGTGGGTGAAACCGCCGCGCGAAAAATGCCCCTGCCACCACTTGCCGCTCTGGAAGCTGAGGTAGCCCTCGCGGGCCAGCCATCGGGGCAGCGTCGGCGTCTCCTCCATGAAACGCGCCATCCGTTCCCGTCCTTCCCGATACGCCGCGCTCCGATAGTAGGCCGCCGCCGGCTGGCCCTTCTCTCGCGGGGGATCGTTGCACACGACCCGGTGCTCGTGCGGGTATCGCCCGGTCAGAATCGACGCCAGACTCGGACAGCAAAGACTCGCCGGAACGTAGCCGCGCGGAAACAAAAGCGACTCCGAGGCGAGGCGATCCAACCGCGGGGTCCTCACCTCCGGATGGCCCATGAATCCGTAGTCGGTCCAGGCCTGGTCGTCCGAAACGATCAGGAGGATGTTCGGCCGCGCGGTGCCACCCGTCGCGCCATCCGCGGTGAACGCCCAACAGCCCAGGAGAAAAAGAAGCGCTCCGCGTGTCAGCATGGTGACCGATCGTCTAACGGCCGAGGCGCCTTCGCTCAAGTCATTCCCGCGGGAGCGCATCCCGAAATGGAAGCCACGAAGCGCGCTTCACGGCCACGCCATCAGACGGCCCGTCACGTCGCCTTGGAGTTCCCGGAAGCCGGGCCACCGATGAAACGTGATGAAGTTCGCGTCGTGACTCCCGTGGGCCCCGCCTTCGCCATCGTCGTGCGCCGTCCGCACCAGCGCCACCAGGTCGTCGCCGTCCAACTGCCAGTCCGCGTATTGAAACCCGTGATTCACCGGATCCGGGTGATGCAGCACCACGGCGCGCGCGTCCCAGTTCCTGAGATCCTCCGAACGCAGCAGAGCCAGCGTGTTGCGGGTCCGTTCGACGTTCCCGCCCCGTTGTTCCGGCGGAATGAAGTTCCCGAGGCTCCAGTAGGCGCGCCCGACGGCATCCCATCGCACGGTGAATTTCTTGCAGCCCCCGGGGAACGGGATGAACCCGGTCCGGACGTCGAACCGCGACATCGTTCCATCCGCGCTCACGTCGATCCAGGCCGCCTTCTCCTCGGGATCGCGGTAGTCGGCCCGCAACAGGTTCACGATCCGCCCGTCCGGGGCCGCCACCGCATTCCCTTCGAGCCATCCCCCGAAGCGCCCGCCCAGCCAGTCCGGGTCCCGCCCCAACCGGTTGCTCGCGGTCCATTGCGTCGCATCCAAGAGGTCCGCGTCCTCGGGCGCCGACATCATGAAGGACCGGAAGTTGCTCCCCCATCCGCCCGGGCCCATCACGTCTTCGAAGGCCCGCCAAATCCGTCCCCCATGGACCAGCACGGGCGTCGGCGCGCAGTGGTACTTCGCATCCGACAATAGCAACCCAGTCCGGCCGTCCTCCGGCTTCGTCCAGGAGCGTCCCCCGTCGTCGGATCGGCGGATGACGACGTGCCCGTCCTGATGACTCGTCCCGATCAGGTGCAGCGCCCCGCGATGCACGAAAAGCGTCGACCAGAATCCGCCTTGGATGTCCGACCGCTTCGCCCATGTCGCGCCCCGATCCTTCGACCCATGGACCGCCACGCGATCGCCCGTGGTGCCGGGGCCGAAGAAGTCATGGGACGCCACCCAATCACCTCCGGGCATCTGGACCAGACTGGGCGACCCGAGGTAGGTCCGACTGGACGCCGGGGAGTGGGCCACCACGACGCCGGGTGGCCCCCCGCGCGGAGCGGGGTTCCGGGCAGGCATCGGCGCCGCCAAGCGTTCCCGCCAGGCCAGCAATTCACGGTGCAGATCCCGGGTCACTTCGGGTCGTTCGCGCGCCAGGTCGCGGCGCTGCCCGGGGTCCCGCGCGAGATCGTACAGTTCGAGGCGTCCGGTCTCGAAGAACTCCAGCAGCTTCAGGCCGCCCCGCCGAACCGCGCCCGCCGGCGTGGTCCGCCAAATGTCCGAACCCGATCCCAGGTAGCCGGGAAAGTGCCAGAACAACGTGTCCCGCGACAGGCCGGCTTCCGGTCCACCCAGCAGGACCGGGGTCAGGTCGACGCCGTCGATCGCCAGGCCCGACGGCATCCGGGCGCCCGCCATCTTCACGAAGGTTGGGAACACGTCCACGCCATGGACGGGCGCGTCGCTTGTGGCGCCCGCACGCGCGCGCCCCGGCCAACGCACGACGAGCGGCACCCGAACGCCGCCCTCGTAGAGCATCCCCTTTCCTCCCCGCAACGGCCCGTTGTCCGTGATGCTTTGGCGGGTGGGCACACCGGCCTCCGCGTACCCGCCGACACCCCCGTTGTCGCTGGTGAAGACCACCACCGTGTCCCGCGCCAACCCCAGTTCGTCGAGCACGGCCGCCACGCGACCCACGCTCTCGTCCAGGCTCGCGATCATTCCCGCGTACACCGGACTCCCGTGGCCACCCACCGCCGGCTTTCCACGGAATGGCTCCACCGTTTCCGGCTTGGCCCGATGCGGCGAATGGACCGCGAAATGGTGAAGGCAAAGGAGGAACGGTCGGTCCCGGTGGCGCCGGATGAAGTCCTCGGCCCGGTCGGTCAAAAAATCCGCCAGGTACTCCCCGGCCGGCACCTCCACCCGGGGCGTCGTTTCAAGCCCGAAATGCCGCCCCTGGAGC
The DNA here is from genome assembly GCA_942490575.1 of uncultured Verrucomicrobiota bacterium. Taxonomy (GTDB): domain Bacteria; phylum Verrucomicrobiota; class Verrucomicrobiia; order Limisphaerales; family CAIMTB01; genus CAIMTB01. Next base: position 184,298 of record CALNYA010000031.1, on the reverse strand, counting down.
CAGGGCCTCGTCGAATCCCTGCGCGAGCGGATGGTGCGCGGGGTCCGAACCCAGGTGCCATTTGCCGAAGAGCCCCGTCGCGTAACCCTCCTTCCGAAGCACCTCCGCGATCGTCACCGACTCCGGGGCCAATACTGTCGTGTTCGCCACCGGCAGCAGCGGGCGCATCGACCAATCGAATCGGTTCGTGTTCCCCACGGTGTAGATGCCCGTTCGCGGTCCATACTGCCCGGTCATGAGAGCCGCCCGACTGGGCTGGCAATTGGGGCCCGCCGAATAGGCGTGGGTGAACCGCATGCCCTGCGCCGCCAACCGGTCGACGTGCGGAGTCTCGTAGTAGCCGCTCCCCTGGCAGCCCAGATCCGCCCAGCCGAGGTCATCCGCCAGAATGAACACGATGTTGGGCAACCGCTCCGCCGCCATCCCCGCACACTGGACGGCGACGACCAGCATCATTCCCGCCAACCGCCGCAACCATCGTCCCGCGCCCCGCCAGCCGCCACCTCCCACGCCCTTCCCCGAAGGCGAATCCACGAAACCGTCCAAGGAGGCGTTGTCGGCGGTCATCCGTTCCTTCCGGACAAGATCCCGGGTCACACCCACCGGGTGTTCGTCGAAGGGGAGCATGACCGATCCTGACCCGCCCTCCCCCGGAAAGGCGAGCCGGGCGATTCGTCACAGGGGATCGAGGCCCGACGGCTTTCGTCCCGCGCCAAGACTCGCGTTCAGCTCGATTCCCGGATGGAGCTTGCCCGGTTCACCCACGCTTGCGAACGCTCCCATGTCCCCCGTCTTCCCGTGAACCGCACACGACGCCCGCACCGCACCGGCCCGGACCTTCTCCCAATCGTCCGCCTCATGGCCTGCGCCTCCATCGCGTCGGGCGCCTCCGTCCGCGCCGCATCTCCTCCGCCATCCTCCTCGCTGTTGAAGTCCACGAACCTCAACCCGCCGTCGGCGCCGTCCAGCCCCACTCTCTTTCACCGCCTTCATCCCGAGGAAACCGGCATCCATGTCGCGCACGAATTCCCCCGATCAGGTTCCACCACGCTGATGCAGGACCAGGGCGCCGGAGCCGGCGTCTGCCTCGGGGACTTCGACGGCGACCAGCTTCCCGATGTCTTCGTGACCCAGTTCGACCGCGGCAATAGGCTTTACCTCAACCGAGGGAAGTGGCGCTTCGAGGATGTTTCCCGCGCGTCCGGGATCGAGGCCGCCGGACGCTGGTGCGGCGGGGCCACGGCGGTGGACATCGACCACGACGGCGACCTCGACATCGCCGTGACCGTCTTCAACGCCCCCAACCTCGTGTTCGTCAACGACGGCGCCGGACGCTTCACCGAACGCGCGCGGGAACTCGGCCTCGGATTCTCGGGCGCCAGCGTCATGTTCGCGTTCGCCGACTACGACCGGGACGGCTTCCTCGACGCCTACCTCGTCACCCATCGACTGAGCATCGGACCGGATCATCGGCTCCCCCGGAGCGGCCAGGAAAGCGTGTCGCGCGCCGTCGTTCGGATCGGCGCCGACCGGCGCGCCCGGCTCAATCCGAAGTACGACGAACTCTTCGAGCTGATGGAGAAAGGGCCGGGCCGGGTCGAGCTCTTCATCGCCGGGCAGCGGGATCCGCTCTACCGGAATCTCGGGGGATCGGGTTTCGCGGAAGTCTCGGGAACCAGCGGCATCCGCGGAACCGACGTCGGGCTCGCCGCCATCTGGTGGGACTTCGACGCCGACGGCTGGCCCGATCTCCACGTCAGCAACGATTACAAGGGACCCGACCGACTCCACCGCAACCAGGGTGACGGCACCTTCCGGGAGGTCACCGCCGAGGCGCTTCCCCAGGTCCCCCTCTCGTCGATGGGAACCGACGTCGCCGACATCGACAACGACGGCGACTTCGACCTACTGGCCACCGAGATGGCCGGGTCCAGTCGCCGGCGCCGCATGATGATCCTCGAAGATCCCAGGGACCGCTGGTTCCTGGAGAGCGCCATCCCCCGGCAGATTCTTCGCAACACCCTCTACCTCGCCACCGGCACCCGCCGGGTTCTCGAAGTCGCGCACCTGGCCGGTCTCGCCCACACCGACTGGACCTGGTCCCCCAAGTTCGGAGATTTGGACAACGACGGATGGGTCGATCTGTTCGTCGCGAACGGAATGTCGCGGGATTTCGTCCATGCGGACCTGGTGCGCAAACTCAGTGATCGCGGCAATCGGAGCTGGCGCGACACACCGGTTCTTCGCGAAGCCAACCTCGCCTTCCGCAACCGGGGGGATCTGGCCTTCGAGCCGATCGGCCCGGCCTGGGGTCTGAACCAGCTTTCCGCAAGCTTCGGAGCGGCCCTCGGGGACCTCGACCGCGACGGCGACCTCGATTTGGTCGTCATGAATTTCGGCGAACCGCTCTCGGTCTTCCGCAACGACTCCCAGTCGGGCCATCGCGCCCTGGTCCGCCTTCGAGGACGCCGCGGCAACGCCTGGGGCGTCGGCGCCACCGTCCGCCTCCAAACAGCCACGCTCAAGCTGTCCCGCCAACTCGGGCTGAACAGCGGCTTCCTCTCCGCCAACGAACCCTTGCTCCACTTCGGTCTCGGTCCCGATTCCGAGATCCTCGAACTCACGGTGACCTGGCCCGGCGGAGCCGTTTCCACCCACACCCACCTGGCCGCCGATCGGATGTATGAGATCGCGGAACCCGACGGAAACGCCCCGCCATCGCCATCGCCATCGCCGCCATCGCCGCCGCCACCATTGGCCATCCCGAGGTTCCACCCCGTGGTTCCGCCCGAAGGCGTCCGCCACCGGGAGACCGGGTTCGACGATTTCGAACGCGAACCGCTCCTCCCCTGGAAACTGTCCCAATTCGGCCCCGGTCTCGCCGTGGGCGACGTCGACCGGAACGGAACCGACGACTTATTCCTGGGCGCCGGAGCCGGGCACGCGGGCCAATTGGTCCTCCGTCAGCGGGGCGCGGGATTCCGGCTTTCGCGACAGCCGTCCTGGATTCCCGACGCGCCCTCGGAGGATATGGGAGCTCTGTTCTTCGACGCCGACGGGGACGGCGACCTCGACTTGTACGTGGTCTCGGGAGGGGTCGAGTGCGCCGACGGGGACGCCCGGCTGCGGGACCGTCTCTATCACAACGACGGAACCGGCCAATTTTCGAAGGCCCCGGAAGGCCATCTCCCCGACCCGCGGGAATCCGGCACCGTCGTGACCGCTGGCGATTTCGATCGCGACGGCGACCTGGACCTGTTCGTCGGCGGCGGGTCCGTGCCGGGCCGGTATCCGGATCCGGCGCCGAGCCGCCTTCTGCTGAACGATGGAGGCCGGTTTCAGAGATGCGACCGCCAAACGAGCCCCGATTCTGGCGGGTCTAGGGCGGGTTCATTCCGCCATCGCTTCCGACGTCGACGCCGACGGGTGGATCGATCTGATGGTGCTCCAGCACTGGGGGCCCGTTCGTTTCATCCGCAACATCGAAGGCCGCCTGGAGGATGCCACGGAATCGGCGGGCCTCGCCGAGCTCACCGGCTGGTGGAACGGGATCGCCGCCGGCGACGTCGACGAGGACGGCGACTTGGACTTCGTGGTGACCAACTTCGGGTGGAACACGCCGTACCGCGCGTCTCCGCGGCATCCGCTCCTCGCCTACCACGGTGTGTTCGACGCCACCGGCACCCGTCATTGGATCGAGGCCATGACCGAGGGAACCGACGTCTTTCCGGTCCGCAGCCTGGACGTTCTCGCGAGGGCGGTTCCCGGGTTGCGCGCCCGGTTCGGAACCTATCAGGCCTACGCCGAAGCCCCGCTCGCGGAGGTCTTCGCACCCAAGGACCTCGCCGCGGCGCGCCGTCTGGAGACTCGCCACCTGGAGTCCGGAGTCCTGCTGCAACAAGGTGGAGGCCGTTTTCGTTTCCAGCCTCTTCCCAGGCTCGCCCAAGGCGCTCCCGCGTTCGGCCCCGCGCTCCTGGACACCGATGCGGACGGTCACCTCGATCTCGTCCTGGCCCAGAACTTCTTCGGATCCCCACCCGAGACGGGCCGCATGGACGGTGGCCTGGGTCTGCTCCTGCGGGGTGATGGCCGCGGCGGTTTCGAACCGGTCGGCCCCGCCGTCAGCGGCGTCCTGGTGCCGGGGGACGCGCGGTCGCTGGCGGTCGCCGACCTCGACGACGATCCACATCCGGATCTCATCTTCGGCATGAACGACGACGCTCCAAGCCTCTGGGTCGGCCGGCCGGGACCTGGGAATCGCCGATTCCGAGTCCGGTTGGAAGGTCGCCCCGGCAACGCCGAAAGCGTGGGCGCGCAAGTCACTCTGCGCCTGGCCGACGGAAGCTCCCGTGTGGCCGAAGTCCATGCGGGCGGAGGTTATCTCTCGCAATCGAGTCCGGCCCTCGGGTTCGGCCTTGGCACGACCGGCCGGGTCGAAAGGATCGAAGTCCGCTGGCCCGCCGGCGGATCCACAACCATCCGCCCCCAGGCCGGAGCCGAGGACGTCGTGATTCGGGAATGACGCGGAGACCCAACCGTTCGTAGGGAGGGGAGTTTTCCAAGTTCGGGACACATAGTGCGGCCAAGCACCGTAGCCGCCGACGTCAGTCGGCGCTGTCTTTCAGTCCAGAGATGGCGCGGACTGACGTCCGCGGCTACGGGTGGGTGGTTCATGGAGGCGGTCCGCGGGATCACGGTCCATCCGCGGTACGGTCATTGGCTCCCGGGGCCGTCGCCTCGACCTTCCGGACCACCATGGCCAGAAGCGGGCTGTGGTAGCGGCCGCCAGGTTCCAGATACCGGCCGTCGCGCGCTCCCCGACACCAGAGCAGGGCGTCGGCGTGGCGCCCCGCCCGCCACAAAGTCTCGATCACGAGATAGAGCACCTGCCCGGGCGCCTGGTAATCGAGTTCGAATCGCCCCACCGCCGGCACGCCCGCATTGAGCAGGAGGGCTTCCGTCGCGAGCTGGAAGAACCGGTTGTCGTCGCCGAGATCCCAGGCGATCTCCGCGAGTCGCAGCCGGTGCGATTGGCGATGGAGGTCATCCACCTCGATCAGCCTCTCCAACACCGTCGCCAATTCCTCCGAGGGCGGTTGGTAATACGCCGACCGCTGGTAGCGGTACGCGTGCATCAGGTGCCTCGAATAGATCCGCAACACCTCCGGTTCCGCCGCCGCGTTCCGGAGAATCGCGTCCCGCACGCGGCTCATCCGCTGGGCTTCCAATTCCGAGACCGGAAGCGGGAAATCCAGCTTCGCCGAAAACTCGGCCACCAGCGTCGACTCGGGCGCCACCTCCCGCCACCGCTCGAGGATCGACCGCAGCGTCCGCGGATTCGGCAGCTTGAACGTCGTGTGAAAGAGCGCGAACGACTGCAGGTCCGTCACCGTCAGGGGATGCCGGCCCAGGTATTCCCCGAGCAGCGTCGTGGGACGTCGGGACAGGGATTCATTGAAGACCTCATGAAGCGTCGCGTCGTTCTGAACGAAAAAGCCGCGCTCGGCCATGTACTCCAGGATCGGAAAAAAGTCGCTGTGCCGGGATTCCGGGCGGCAGGAGGAACGGCGCGTTGTAGTCCGACACCAGTTGCAGCCCCAACAGGACCGGGAGACTAAAAATGTCGGCCCGCCGCAAATCCTCCGTCACCGGCGATTCATCGAATCGCTCCTGGATGGCGTCGAGTTCGTACCGGGTCGGAGCCACCGACCCCACCAGCACCAGATCGCCCGGAAGGGTCTGCCAGATGGTGAGGAACGGAAACGCGGACGTCATGGTCGCCAGGACCGTCTGGAGCGTCGCATCGTTGCTCTCGTAGACGTGGACCCACTGCACCATCAGACCGCCGGGCTTCAGGCTCCGCCGGCAGGTGTCGTAAAACTCGGCGCTGAAAACTCCCGCCACCCCGGCCATCCAGGGATTCGAAGGCTCGCTGATGATGAGGTCGTAGGTCTTTCCCGAGGTCTTCAGGAACGATTTCGCATCGTCCAGAACCACCGTCACGCGCGGGTCATCCAACGCCCCCCGGTTGTGCTCCCCAAAGGCGGTCCGCGCCGCCTCCGCCACTTCCGGTGAGATCTCCACCGCATCCACGTGCCGCACCGTCCGGTGCGTCAGGGCCGACGCGCAGGTCGTTCCGCTGCCCACCCCGACCACCATCACGTCCTGCGTGTCGAGTTTCAGCAGAAGCGGGATGTGGGCCAGCAGCACCTGGGTCGGAAGATCGCCCAGCGTGGTCGCATCCGCTTTCCCGTTGACCCTGAGAGCCAGCTCCGTTTTGGAGTTCACCGGATTCGTCCATGTGCTCACCGCCACCGAAGCTCCCGCGCCGTCGCGGTAATACCGCAGATCCAAGGTCCGAACCATTTCACGGTACTCCGCCAGCGTTCCCGGCACCGTTTTCGACCGCCACAATCCCAGCGAGAACGCCTGTTCCCACGTCGACTTCAGCAGCATCCCGGCCACCCACGTGAGCCCGAGAACGATCACCGGCGATCCCCACGCCACCGCCCGCGCCAGCCAGGTCCGTCGACGGAGCAGCACGACCAGGGCGATGGCCAGATTCAGACCCACCCCCAGGGCGAACGATCGCGCGAGACCCAGCATCGGAAGCAGGACCAGCCCGGCCAGCGCCGCGCCCAGAACCGTTCCCAGCGTGTTCACCGAGAACACCAGCCCCACGCTCCGGCCCGTTCGGGCCAACTCCGCCGTCGCCACCCGACTCGCCAGCGGCAGCGTCATGCCCAGACACAGCGCCGGAACGAACATCACCAGGAAACACACCAGCAACTGCACCCCCTGGTAGATCGCGTGGGTGTCCGGACTCCGGACGACCACCGAACCCAGCCGCATGAAGACGTACGGCAGGAGATGATAGAAAAACATCGAACCCAGCAGGGTCAGCGCCAACGCCAGCTCCGCCCATCCAAAGGCGTCGAAAGTCCGGCGCAACCCCCGCCACCGCCCCACCACCCAGGCGCCGACCGCGATCCCGGTGATGAAGGTCAGCAGCATGATCGAGAAGGCGTGCGTCGAGGATCCCAGCACCAGGGCCAGCAACCGCGTCCACACAACCTCGTAGAGCATCGCCACGAATCCCGAAATCCCGGCCGCCGCCACCGCCAACCGAAGTTCGAACCGTGAGTAGGTCTCCTCCGCTCCAGGGGCCTCGACGATCGGTTCCCCACCTTTCACCGCGCGCGCCCCGGTCCCCATCCCCTCCCGCATCTTGGCGCTCACGACCAAGGCCAACCCCCCGACCACGGCGTTCAGAATGGCGCCCCCCAACACCGTGGCATCCAATCCGTACGCGGGAATCCACCAGAAATCCGCCACCGCCACCCCGATCACCGCCCCGGCGCTGTTCACAAAATACAGCCCCGCCACCCGCGCCCGGAGTTCACCCAACGACCGGGTCACGAGCCGGGTCAGAATCGGCAGGGTTCCTCCCATCAGGGTCGTCGGAACCAGGATCGCCGCGAAACTGAAGGTGAACTTGAGCACGAGGAGCCACGGACTCCCCGGCGCCGCCCCGCGTCCCATCGCCTCGTAAGCTCCCTGGCAGATCTCGAAATAGGCCGGAAAAAAAACCGCGTACGCCGCGATGCCGATCTCCAGCCACGCATACAGGGCCAGCGGGCGCTCGATCCGGTCGGCGTGCCGTCCGAGCCAGGCGTTGCCCAGCGCCAGCCCGCCCATGAACGCCACCAGCACCGCGACCACCGCGTAGCTCGTATGTCCCAGGAATAGCGCGAGGTAGCGCGCCCAAACCACCTGGTAGACCAAACCGGCGATCCCCGACAGCAACAGACAGACAAAGGCCGTCGGGTAGAGCCAGCGGACGTTGAAACTCATGGGGCGCGAATATAGAAAGCTCCCAATTCATCCCGCAATGTTCGAGGATCCGTCGCCCCGGACTGGATTGGTGCCCTCGCAGGTTCGGGATTTGGAATCCGGCGCGGGAAGAGGTAGGGTGGGCGCGTTGCTATGGCGGAAAAAGCTCTGAACGACATCCCCCGCGCCCTTCGCGAACAGTTCGATCGCGGCATGGCCGCCTACAACAAGCAGAACCTGGGCTACGCGATCACCCTCTTCACCGATGTCCTTCAGAAGGAACCCGCCTTCTACGAGTGCCGGGAAGCCCTCCGAGCCGCGCAATTCCGCAAGGGCGGGAAATCGGCGGGCCTCTTCAAGCGCTTCCTCGGGCAGGCGCACCCGGTGCTCGCCAAGGCCCAGATCGCCCTTCGGACCAACCCCCCGGAGGCGCTTCACTGCGCGGAACAGGTCCTCAACGAAGACCCGAAGAACAACGCCGCCCATGAACTGCTCGCCCGGGCGGCCATGAACATCGGCCTTCCCCGCACAGCCGTTCTTTCCCTCGAAATCGTCTTCAAGGCCAGTCCCTCCGACCGCGGCGTCGCGATGCGCCTCGCCCAGGCCCTCGTGGCCGCGGGCCAGGCCCAGCGCGCCGACCGCATCTACTCCGACCTCCTCGCCGCCAATCCGGCCGATCTCGAAGTGGCGCGCGCCTACAAGGATCTCGGCGCGCGGCGTACCATCCACGAAAAAGGCTACGGCGAGTTCGGCTCCGATACCGCCTCCTACCGGAACGCCCTCAAGGACAAGGAGGAGGCCGTCACACTCGAACAGGAGAATCGCACGCTCAAGGCCGGGGATGTTTCCGACCGACTGCTCTCCGAGTACCAGGAACGCCTGTCCCGGGAACCCGACAACCCCAAGGTCCTTCGCTCGATCGCCGACCTCCACGCCAGCGCCCGGCGCCATGACGAGGCCCTGGCCGCGTATCAGCGGATTCTCGATCTCGAGGGCCGGAAGGATCCCGCCCTCGAAAAAGCCGTCGCCGCGGTCCGCCTGTCCCAGTTCAACGCCCGCACCGAAGCCCTTGATCCGTCCGAAACCGAGTACCCGGAACGCCTCGCGCTCCTCGAACGCGAGCGCGCGGAATTCGAACTGGCCGACTGCCGGCAACGCGTCGAACGCTTTCCAACCGACCTCGCCATCCGCTTCGAACTGGGCCAGCTCCACTTCCGCCAGGAACGAATCCCCGAGGCCATCCAGGAACTCCAGAAGGCCCAGCAGCATCCCCACCATCGCCTGGCGGCCATGGCGCTCCTCGCGCGTTGCTTCGCCCGCCGCGGCATGAACGATCTCGCCGCCCGCACCCTCCAGGCCGCCCTGAAGGAAAAACCCGTCTTCGACGACGAAAAGAAGGAGCTGCTCTACGAACTGGGGGTCGTCCTCGACAAGATGGGAAAGGCCTCCGAGGCGATCGAGCAGTTCAAGCTGATCTACGAAAACGACATCGGATACCGCGACACCGCCGCCCGCGTCGATGCCTTCTACGCCGCCCAGGCGGGCGGGACGCCGTAGCCAGCCATCGTCACCCCCCGTCGGAGGGAGGAAATGACGGTCTCCCCCCTTTGCCGCGCCCCGCCCTCGGAGACGCCCGTGGGCGTCGTCACCGAATCCCAGTTCAGCGGTCCCGCTTGAGGAGGTATTCGGCCAGGGCCTGAAGCGCGACCGCGCGACCTCGGAACGGTTTCAGCGCCGCGAACGCCCGGGACGTCAGTTGTTCCGCGATCCGCCTCGATTTCTCCAAACCCACGATCGACGGGTAGGTCGCCTTCGCGGCCGCCACATCCTTCCCCGCCGTCTTGCCCAGGTTTTCGCTGGTCTGCGTCACGTCGAGGATGTCGTCGATCACCTGGAAGGCCAGGCCGACGTGGTAACCGAAATCGGTCAGCGCCTCCAATTGGGCCGCCGTGCAATGGGCGCTCATCCCCCCCAACCGCACCGAGGCGCACAGCAGGGCCGAAGTCTTGCGCTCATGGATGTAACGCAGTTGCGGCACCGACAAATCCTTGCCTTCACCCTCCAGGTCCGCGACCTGTCCCGCGATCAGCTGAAGGGACCCCCCCGCTTGCGCGAGTTCCCGCACCTGCGCCGCCACGGGATAGCGCTTCCGGGCCGGGGCCTGCGCGAGGATCTCGAAAGCCACCGTGAGCAGCGCGTCCCCCGCCAGAATCGCAATGCCCTCCCCGAAGACCTTGTGGTTGGTCGCCTTGCCCCGCCGGAAATCGTCGTCGTCCATGGCCGGCAGGTCGTCGTGGATCAACGAATAGGTGTGGACACATTCCACCGCGGCGGCCGCGGGAAGGGCGTCCAGGATCGCGCCACCGCACGCCTCCGCCGCCGCCAGCACCAGCGCGGGACGGATGCGCTTCCCGCCGGCGAACAGGCTGTACCGCATGGCCTTGTGGATGGTGGATGGCCGGACTCCGGCCTTCGGCAGGAACCCGTTCAGCGCCCCGTTCACCGTGGCGGCTCGTTCACGCAGGTACCTCTCCAGATCGAATTGGGACCCCGGTCCAGAAGCTCCGGGCGACGTCGGGCGTGGCATGTCCGGCGACGTATAAGGAGCCACCCCGCGGCCGGCAAGGCGTTTCCCTCCAAGTTTGGGATTGCCCACCGCCTTCCACCCACTACTCTTCCCGCCCCTCGACGCAACCGGGGAAATCCCACTCCACTCGACCGTGAATTCCGACCTGATTCGCAAAGCCCTCGACAAGGTGGGCAACCCCAACATCCTTGTGAACCTCGTCTCCCGCCGCGTCCGTCAGTTGAACGGCGGCGGCGGCGGAATGGGGCGACCCCTCGTCTCGGACACCATCGGACTCGGCGTCGCCGACATCGCCCTCATCGAGATCATCGAAGACAAGATCACCTGGGAACATGCCCTCGACGATATCGAGGCCGAAACCAGCCGCAAACGGCGCCGACGTCAACCCACCGTTCTCGACTAATCTCGACTCGACCGATTTTCCGCGGGCCCGGCCCGCCCCAAGCGCCCCGGGACCACTGCTCCCGGGGCGCTTTGCTTTGCCCCTCCCCCCCCACAAACCCAGCCATGGCCGACATCGTCCGCAACCCGAAAGCCCGGCGGGACTACGAAATCCTCGAGACCTACGAGGCCGGCATCGTCCTTCGAGGCACCGAAGTCAAAGCCCTGCGCGCCGGCAAGGCCCAGATCTCCGATGCCTTCGCCCGCGTCGAGAACCAACAGGCGTGGCTCCACAACGCCCACATCGACGAATACGCCTGCGGCAATCGCAACAATCACCAACCGAAGGCCCCCAGGAAGCTCCTCCTCCACAAGAACGAGATCCGTAAACTGGGAGCAGCCGCCACCATCAAGGGTCACACGCTCGTTCCCCTCGCGTTCTACTGGAAGGCGGGCCGCGTCAAAGTCTCCATCGCCATCGGCCGAGGCAAACAGCTCTACGACAAACGCCAGGATCTCCGGGAACGCGACTCCGACCGCGATCTCCAACGCGCGCTCAACCATCGCCTCACCCGGTAGCCGTATCCCCTCGGCCTGTCCCGCCGGCTTTCCAGCCGGCTCCGCGGAGTACTTCGTCCCTAAGGGGCGAAGGACGCCCCTCCGTTCACCGAACCCTCTCCCGAACCAAGGTCCGTAGGACCGGCCTGTCGATAGACCTCGCCCAAGAATGATTGCCAAGCCCTGTGGGGGCGGCCCAGCCGATGACCCATCCGACCTCGATCCCAGGCCATGGGAGCGCGTGACCGCCGCCCCAGGGGCCGCTCCTACGTCTAGGAGCTTGGGTTTTTTAGGGGCCGATCGTTGCTATAAACCGGCCGCCCCTGACGGGGCTGTGCGGGGGAGTTTTTGCGACCGAATCAAGGGCGACGCCTTCGATGACCCGCCTATCTCCTGGGCTTGTGAACACATCGATCCCTTCACAGAGAAGGCTGAATGCGATCGGTGATCTGACGAAAAACGACCCATCTCCCGCGCCGGCTTTCCGGCCGGCTCCGACCAACCTCCGATTCCGCGCCGAAGCCGACTGGAAAGTCGGCGGTACGGCTTCCGATTCCACGCCCGAGCCGACTGGAAAGTCGGCGGGACATAATTGGCCTGCAACTTCCCGTCCTCGCCCCGGGTGTTCACGCCACCGCCGCCAATCGCTGGCAGCGGCCTGTTCAAACCAAAAAAACAATCCCGCCGTTTCGGCATCCTCCCCATGAAACAATTCGCCCGCCTCGCCTCCACAGCCGTCGTCGCCATCGCCTGCATCACTCCCCAACTCTTCGCGGCCGACCCGGCCGCGGGATTCGTCGACTTCGGCAGATTCACCCCCCCGTCCGGCGGCGGCCAGTTCGTCGAGGTCAACATCAAGTCCTCCCTCATCGGCCTCGCCGCGCGCCTCGCCGAATCCGCCGAACCGGAAGTCGCCGACCTCCTCCGCAAACTTCACTCCATCCGCGTCAACGTCATCGGCGTCGATGACGCGAACCGCGCCGAACTCGAGGAACGCCTCGCCCGTATCGGCGCGGAACTCGACTCCAAAGGCTGGGAACGCATCGTCACGGTCCGGGAGAAGAAACAGGAGATCGGCATCTACCTGAGACAGCGCGGCGAGGAAGCGATCGAAGGGGTCGTCGTCACCGTTCTCGAACCCGACAAGGAAGCCATCCTCGTCAACGTCGTCGGTGACATCCGCCCGGAGAAACTCGCGGAATTGGGCGAAAAATTCGGCATCGACCCACTGAAGAAGCTCGGCGCGGTTGCCGGCAAGAAGTCCTGACCCCAACCCCGACCCCGCCCGCGCCCGGCGGTTGACGCCGCGTGGACGGGGTCGGTGCTTCGCCTGGAACATTTCATTTCACGACGAGTTTCCGACCCCAGCCATGAACACCCTCTCCACCGCCCCTTCGCTCGCGAACTGCGCCCTGCCGACACAACCCGTCTCCGCGATCGCGCGCCGTCGTTCTCCGTGGCGCTGGTGTTTCCTGGGCTTCGGCGTCCTCGCGGTCCTCGCGACCTTCGCGTTCGTCGCGCTTCTCCTCTCGTTCCGCATGGGAGGAGAGGCTCGTTCCGTCCGCAAGGCGGTCTTCGCCGCGGCACCCGGCGTCTGGGAACGGAAGTTCGAATTGGGTGTGGGCCGATTCCCGGCTTTCCTGGCCCGCGCCGGGTTCCGCGTCGCCGACGGGCCACTCGATCTCCCGCCCGAAGCCGCCGCCGGGATCGCGGCGTTCCGATCCGCCGACGTCGGCATCTACCACCGACGCCGTTCCGCGGCGGATCCTGGTTCCGCTCGAACCGCCTTCGGAAGGGTCGATGAAGCCATGCGCGAGCGGGACTGGGACCCCATCGTCTCGGTTCAGGAAGGAGGCCGGTGCGTCCGGGTTTTCGTCCCGAACACCCTGGCGGACACCCGCGACGCGCGCGCCTGTGTCGTCGTCCAGGAACGCGACCAACTGATCATCGTCTCCGCGCGCCTCGACCTGGAACCCCTCTTGGACATCGTCCAGCGGAAATTCTCGGAGCAGGGATTCCTCCACGCCCTTCGCTGATCCACCGCGACACGAGTCGCTTCGTCCGCCGCGCGCGCTCCCGCGCCCGGCGGATTTCTCGTTGTCCATCGGGCCTCGCGGCGTAGCATCGTCGGGTTCCCATGGCTTCACCCAACGATTTCCCGTCCACGGGCCAACCGTCGCCGCTGCTGATCCACCGGCTTCTGGACCGCCCAAAAACGTGGGCGCCACGCCAGAAGATCTTCTATCGGGATACCCGCGAACTGTCGTACTTGGAATTCTTCGACCGCGTCCAAAGGCTGGCCGGCGTCCTCACTCGGCTCGGGGTCGGCCCGGGTGACCGAGTGGGGGTCGTCGACTGGGACAGCCACAGGTACCTCGAATGCTTCTTCGCGATTCCGATGCTCGGGGCGGTCCTCCACACGGTCAACGCGCGCCTCTCGCCCGAACAGACCCTCTTCACCATCCGGCATGCCGGCGACTCCGTCCTTCTGGTTCATCCCGATTTTTTCCCGCTCGTCGAAGGACTGCTTCCCCAACTCCCCACCGTTCGGACCTGCATCGCCCTCCCGGACCCGACCCCGGTTCCCTCCGCCGCGCTCCCCTTCCTCCACCATCCCTTTCGCGGGCGAGTACGAATCCCTGCTCGCCGACGCGGCGCCCGGGTTTTCCTTCCCTGAATTCGACGAGGACACACCCGCCACCCTGTCGTACACGACCGGCACCACCGGCGACCCCAAGGGCGTCTTCTTCAGCCACCGTCAACTGGTCCTGCACACCTTGGGCGCCGGCCTGGGCCTGACCGCCATCGACGACCCCGCGGGTCTGCGGGCCGACGATGTCTACATGCCGCTCACGCCGATGTTCCACGTTCATGCGTGGGGCGTTCCCTACATCGCCACCCTGCTCGGAATGCGCCAGGTGTATCCGGGCCGGTACGAGCCCCAACTGCTTCTCGACCTGATCACCCGCCATCGGGTGAGTTTTTCCCACTGCGTTCCGACCATCCTCCAGATGCTGCTGAACCACCCGGCGTCGGCGTCGGCGGACCTGTCGCGCCTCAAGGTCATCGTCGGAGGATCCGCCCTCTCCCGAGACCTCGCCCGGCGGGCCATGGACCGCGGCATCCGGATCATGGGTGGCTACGGCTTGTCGGAGACATGCCCCATCATCGGGGTCTCCCAGATCAAACCCGAGGACCTCCACGCCGATCCCGAGCACCGCCTGGATGTCCTCACCCGAAGCGGGTTCCCGGTTCCGATGGCCCAGGCGGTCGCCGTCTCCCCCGAGGACCAGTTCCTTCCCCCGGGACCGGACAACACAGGTGAACTCGTCGTCCGCGCGCCGTGGCTCACCCGCGCCTACTACCGCGACGAGGAGCGTTCCCGCGAATTGTGGCGCTCGGGCTGGCTTCACACGGGCGATCTCGCCTACCTCGACGACGACGGCTACATCCGGATCACGGACCGACTCAAGGACGTCATCAAGACGGGTGGCGAATGGATCTCCTCGCTCGAACTCGAAAACGCGCTTGGACAGCACCCCGCCGTGAAGGAGGTCGCGGTCGTCGGAATCGCCGACTCCAAGTGGGGCGATCGTCCGCACGCCGAAGTGGTCCTCCGGGAGGGATCCGAGAACCGCCCCTCCCAACGGGACCTGCTCCAATTCCTGCACACCTTCATCGACCGCGGCGCGATCCACAAACGCGCGATCCTCACGGGGATCCGTTTCGTCGATGCGATCCCGAAGACCAGCGTCGGCAAGGTCAACAAACGCCAACTCCGCGCCCAACTCGCCGCGCCGGCGCCCGCGAAGGAACTTCCCCCATCCCCATGAAATCGGATGCCCACCACTCCATGAAAAAAAGAACACCAACCCTCCTACTTGTCGCCGCGACGCTCCTACTGACCGCGTCCCACGCCGGCGCGGCCGCCACGGGATCCAAGCCGCCCCGTCCCAACATCGTGTTCATCATGTCCGACGACCACGCGGCCCACGCGATCAGCGCCTACGGGAGCGTCATCAACCGGACACCGTTCCTCGACCGGCTCGGAGCCGAAGGCCTCCGCCTTCAGAACTGTTTCGCCGTCAATTCCATCTGCACGCCCAGCCGGGCCACGATCCTCACGGGGCAATACAGCCACATCAACGGGGTGCCCGTCTTCAACCGCCTCCCGCCCTCCACCAGGACGGTCGCCCACCGGTTGCAGGAGGCCGGCTACTACACCGCCATGGTCGGCAAGTGGCACCTCGGCTCCGATCCGCGGGGCTTCGACCTCTGGAACATCCTGCCCGGCCAGGGACGCTACAACGATCCCGTCCTCTACCAGCACGACGGCCACCGCGTCTACCGGGGCTATGTCACCGACGTCATCACCGACATCGCCATCGCCGCCCTGGAATCCCGGCCCAAGGACAAGCCGTTCTTCCTCATGTGCCACCACAAGGCGCCCCACCGGGATTGGACGCCGAATGAAAAGTACCGTCGGGAATTCGCGAAACGCACCATTCCGGAACCCGCCACCCTGCGCGATGATTACGCCGGCCGCGCCGACGCCCTCCGGGAACAGAAACAATCCGTCTTCCGCGATCTCACCCGCCGGGACCTCAAACTCACCCCGCCGTCGGAACTCGCGGGCGCCGAACTCCAGCGCTGGCTGGGCTTCAAACCCGACTCCGTCGAGATCGAGCGGGATGGCGCCAAGATCACGCTTTCAGGACCGGAACTCGATAGCTGGAAATATCAACGCTACCTCCAGGACTACCTCGCGTGCATTCAGAGCGTCGACGACAACGTCGGGCGCCTGACGGACTGGCTCGACGCCAACGGTCTCCGCGAAAACACACTCATCATCTACACCTCGGACCAGGGTTTCTTCCTCGGCGACCACGGCATGTACGACAAACGGTTCATGTACGAGCCGTCCCTTCGGATGCCGTTCCTCGCCCGCTGGCCGGCCGGCATACCCGCTGGAACCCGGGCGGACGCCCTCGCCATCAACTGCGATTTCGCGCCCACCTTCCTGGAACTCGCGGGCGTGGAGACGCCGGCGGAGATGCAGGGCCGCAGTCTGGTGCCGCTGTTCACCGGGAAGCGCCCCGAATCCTGGCGCGACTCGATCTACTACCGCTACTACCACGATCCGGGCCACCACGACACGCGCGCCCATTACGGCATCCGCACCGACACCCATAAACTCATCCATTTCTGGAAGAAGGATCAGTGGGAGCTCTACGACCTCGCCAAGGACCCCGACGAACTCCGCAATCTCTACTCCGAAGCCTCCGCGAGCGGAACCGTCCGTTCCATGAAGGAACGGTTGTACCGGCTCAAGTCCGAACTCGGCGACAACGGGCAATACTCCGAATCGATCCCTCGGGACGACGTCGATCGCGCGCCGGCCCAGCTGAGGACGCGCCTGCCGGATTCGCAGCTCTGAACCGGGGCGATTGATTCGCGACGCCGGCGCCGACCGGCGCTCTTCCGACGGAACCAAAAATCCGGAAAGGAAGGCTCGCGCGCAGCCCCGTTCTGCCGATGAAAAGAGGTTGATCGACGACGATTCCCTCCTCGGCGGGTGGGTCGCGTGGTGGTTTCCAGGATTCGAGGTTCGCTTATGAAGACATGGTTGGCCTTTTTCTGTACGGGACTTGTCTCACTCACCGCGATCGGCCAGGGCACGGTCTTCTTCTCAACCCGCGTCACACCCCTCGTGGACGCCAGGATCTACGACGTCGACGGTACGACCCCCCTCGCGGGAACCGCCTTTAAGGCGCAAATCTACGCCGGACCCACCGAGGCGACGCTGAGTCCGGCCGGGGATCCCCTGAACTTCCGTTCCGACGCCGGCGCCGGGTATGTCGACACACGGACCGACCCGTCCGGCGGCGTTCGCATCTTGAACGGCGTCCGGCCATTTCAAACCGCCTTTGTTCAGGTCCGCGCCTGGGACGCCGCCAAAGGCGCCACGTACGAGGCCGCCCAGGCGGCCGGGGGCCGACATGGCGGCAGCGGCACCATCACCGTGATCGCCGGCGGGGAACTGGTGGTGCCCGCCAATCTCGTCGGTCTCCAGGGCTTCCACCTCCAGGTCACCAGCCCGCCCTCGATCCTTCAACAACCCCGGAACGTCACCACCGGTCTCGGCGGCAGGGTACAGTTCGACGTCACCGCCGGCGGCTCATCCCCGTTCACCTACCAGTGGAGAAGGAACAACGCCGACATTCCCGGCGCACAGTCCCGCGTCCTTGAGATCGCCAGTGTCGCCGCCAATCACGCCGGGACTTACTCGGTGCGCGTCTCCAACTCCTTCGGATCGATCGAAAGTTCACCGGCCTCCCTCGTGATCGCCCCGCTCCCGGTCATCACCGACACCTTCATCAATCCACAGTCACCGCTTCTCGGCCGACCGCTCCGGCTCGAGGTGGTCGTCCAGGGCGACGGCCCCATCACGTTCCAGTGGCGCCTCAACGGCAACAATCTGCCGGGCGCCAACCAGTCGTACTTCGACACCCCGACGGCCGATCCCGGAACGTACTCCGTGCTCGTCACCGGCCCGGGCGGTTCCATTCACCCCGAAATCGCGGCGGTCTCTCCCAAGTACTCCCTGTCCCTCGTCCCCTTCGGCGGCGGTAGCATCACCCCTACCCCGTCGGGCAATTCCCACGCCCCAGGCACCGTCGTCAGCCTCTCGGCCGTCGCCGACGATGGCTACCGCTTCAGTTCGTGGAGCGGCGCCTTATCCGGGAGCGCGAATCCCGCTTCGATCGTGATGAACGATCACAAGAGCGTCGAAGCCGTCTTCGTCCCCGCCGGTGGCACGATCTATTTCTCCAACCGCAACCTCGGCCTCGGCCTCGATGCCCGCGTCTTCGACACCGACGGTGTCACACCCGTTTCCGGTCCCGACTTCGTCGCCCAACTCCACGCCGGACCCACCGCCGAAACCCTCGAACCCGTCGGCCCCATCGTTTCCTTCCTCACCGACGACGGCGCGGGCTATTTCCGGGGCGAAGATCGATCCATCGCCAAGGTCCTCCCCGGAAAGACCGCCTTCGTCCAGATCCGCGCCTGGAGTCGCCTGGCCGGTTCCACTTTCGAGGAAGCCCGTCTCGCGAACGGAAAACACGGCGCCAATCCCCCCATCCCCGTGGTCACCGGGAATGTCGGCAGCCCACCCACGTTCCCCACGCTCCCCACGGAATGGGTTTCCTTCCGACTTCAGACCGGATCACCCCCTTCCATCGTCGAGGAGCCCGACCCCGTCCTCGTCGGCCTCGGCGGGAAGGCCCGCTTCGAAGTCTCGGCCCTCGGCTCCGACCCGCTCACTTACCAGTGGCGCAAGGGAACCTCCGACATCCCGGACGCGACAGGGCGCATCCTCGAAATCCCATCGGTCGCGCCCTCCGATGCCGGCGACTACTCCGTCCGCGTTTCGAATCCGCTCGGTCATGTCGATTCGAAGACCGTCGCCCTCGGCATCGCGCCTCCGCCGGTGATCACCCTTCTCATCGCCACCCCGAACCCGGCCACCGTCGACAACCCGCTCCGGCTCGAGGCCACGGTGGAAGGATCCGGACCCTTCACCTATCAATGGCGGTTCAATCAGGCCGACCTTCCGGGAGCCGCGGGTTCCGTTCTGGAAATCTTCGCCGCCCAGGCTGGCACCTACAGCCTCCGGGTCACCGGGATCGGAGGTTCCATCACCCGGGACGCGATCACCGTCTCGGCTGAGTTCCGGCTCGAAATCGTCTCCCTCCGGGGCGGTTCCGTGACGGCCAGTCCGCTCCACGAAACATACGCCCCGGGAACCGTGGTCACGCTGACCGCGATTCCCGAACCCGGCTTCGACTTCGGCGGTTGGTCCGGCGACATCGAGGGCGCGGTCAACCCGACCTCGGTGGTCATGGCCGGTCACCGCCAGGTCGAAGCCAGCTTCTTCCCGACCCACGGCACCGTGTATTTCGTCAATCGCAACCTCGGCCTGGACCTCGACGCGCCCGTGTACGACGAAGGCGGGGACCAACTGGTCTCCGGACCCGGATTCGTCGCGCAACTCTACGCCGGCCCCACCGCCGCCACCCTCGAACCGGTGGGACGCCCGATTCCCTTTCTCGCCGACGAAGGCGCCGGCTACTTCCGCGGCGAGGACCGGTCCATCCCCACCGTTCCACCCGGCGGCATCGCCCATGTCCAGGTCCGCGCCTGGGAGCTTTCCTCCGGCGACACGTACGAGGCCGCCGCCGCCGCGCTCGGAAAGCATGGCGGCAGCCCGACTCTCATCCTGGTCACCGGCAACATCGGCAGTCCGCCGACCATTCCGTCGTTCCTCATCGGCCTCGAGCCCTTCGAACTCCGCCGCGGCACGGCCCCCCGCCTCGTGACGGGCCCGACCGCGGTCACCGTCGTCGCCGGCGAACCCGCCGCGTTCGCGGTGGAAGCCGAAGGCAGTCCGGCGCCGTCCTACCAATGGCGACGTCACGAAACCAACCTGCCCGGCGCCACGCTCGCCAACCTCGCCTTCGATGCGGTCACGCCAGCCGACGCCGGCCCGTACTCGGTCGTCATTTCCAACAGCCTCGGCGTCGTCACGTCGGACCCGGCGCTCCTCACCGTGCTGGTTCCGCCGGTGATTCAACTCCTGACTCCCACGCCCGTTGTGCTCGCCGGCAATTCCGCCGAACTCGCGGTCGCCGCCACCGGCTCCGAACCGCTCGCGTTTCAGTGGTATCTGGGCGCTTCCGGAGACGTCACCCAGCCCGTCGGATTGTCATCGCCCACGTTCACTTCCGATCCGCTCACCACGTCCACCGGATTCTGGGTCCGGGTCGCCAACACGGCCGGTTCCGCGGACAGCCCCACTCTTTCCGTCACCGTCCAGCGCCGCACCCAGGCCATCGACTTCACGGTCGAATCACCCAGGACGTTCGGTGACCCGCCCGTCGTCCTCTTCGCCTCCGCCTCCAGCGGTCTCCCCGTCGATTTCGAACTCCTCCAGGGTCCCGGTTCGCTGACCGCGGATCTGCTGACGCTCAACGCCGCCGGCACCGTCGTGATCCGCGCCTCCCAACCCGGGGACGCGCTTCACCTTCCCGCGCCGCCCGTCGAGAGCTCGATCGTCATCCAGAAGGCGTCCGCCGTCGTCACCCTCTCGCGGCTCGATCAGACCTTCGACGGCCTCCCCAAAAGCCCCACCGTCGGGGTCAGCCCTCCGGGCCTGCTCTTCAACGTCACCTTCGACGGCGCGCCCGACGCCCCGTCGGCCGTCGGCGAATACGCCGTCCAAGCGAGCGTCGATGATCCGAATTACGCGGGGTCCGCGAGGGGAACGCTCCGAATCGTGGCCGACGTCAACCTCGCCGGAATCGTCTTCGACGACACCAACGGCAGCGGAACCCAGGACGCGGGCGAACCCGGCCTCCCCAACGTCCAGGTCCGCCTTCTCGCCCTGGACGGGACCACCGAGTTGCGTTCGACCACCACCGGCGCCGATGGCGCCTATCGCTTCACCGGGGTCGCCACCGCCAGCTACTACGTCAGGGAAAGCAACCCAGCCGGATACATCAGCACGACTCCCGACCTTCGCCTCGTCGCGCTCAGCCCGGGAACCATCAGCCAGATCCACTTCGGAGACCAAGCGGTCGGCACGCTGGCGGGAGTGGTCTTCGAGGATTCGGACGCCGACGGCATCCGCGACGACGGCGAGCGCGGCCTGGCCGACGTGGGCATCCGCCTCGCGGGCCCCGACGGGCAACGCGCCACGACGACCTCCCCCGACGGCTCGTTCCAGTTCCTCGACCTCAGCCCCGGTCCGCACACGGTGGAGGAGATCGATCCCCCCGGATTCTTCAGCACCACGCCCAACCTCCGGAACGTCAGCGTGTCCCCCGGAGGCGCCGGTTCGGCCAGCTTCGGCGACCAGGCCGCCGGGTTCGTGAGCGGTCTAGTCTTCGAAGACCGCAACGGCAACGGTTCGCCCGACGCCGGTGAGAACGGTATCGCCAACGTCTCCATCCGCCTTTCCGACGACACCAGCCAACGCACCACCCGCACCGATTCGACCGGGCAATACCGGTTCGCGGAGATTCCGCCCGCGACCTACACCGTCTCGGAAATCGACCCGATCGGCTTCACCAGCACCACGCCCAATCTTCGCACGATCTCGTTGAGGAGCGGCGGCTCCGCGACCACCCACTTCGGCGACCAGGCCGAGGCGACCGTGGGTGGCGTCGTCTTCGAGGATCTCGACGGCAATGGCCTTCAGGATCCGTCCGAGGCCGGCCTCGCAGGGGTGGTTCTTCGTCTCATCGGACCCGACGGACACCGAAGCGCGTCGACCGAACCCGATGGTGCGTACCTCTTCGCGAGCGTCCTCCCCGGCAGCTACACGGTCGAGGAAACCGATCCGGCCGGCTACACCAGCAGCACTCCCAACACCCGCGCCGTCAGCGTCGCGTCCGGCGGAGCGGCCCTCGCCCACTTCGGCGACCAGGTCCTCGCCTCCATCAGCGGCGTCGTGTTCGAAGACCTCAACGGCAACGGTTCCCTGGACGACGGCGAACCCGGCGTCGGCGGCGTCGAAGTCTTGCTCGTTCGCGCCTCCGACCGCGCCAACGTCGGCGAGACCACCACCGCGTCGAACGGATCCTTCCTCTTCGCCAACGTGCCGTCCGGCGCCTACGAGGTCCTGCAACTCCTCCCCTCCGGCTACACCGTGCTCGCGCGGGACGTCCTCCCAGCCGCACCCGCCCGCCATGGCGCCGGCCCCGCCGACGTCGTCACCAAGAACGTCAGCCTCGCCGAAGGCGGCGCCGGCAACGCCAGCTTCGGCATCAATGTCGTCCGGACCCTCAGCGGCATGGTCTTCAACGACCTCGACGGCAACGGCCAACCCAACCCCGGCGAACCCGGCATCGGCGGAATCGCCGTCGAGGTCCGCAACACCGAAACCGACGCCCTCGTCGCCTCCACCACGACCGCCGGCGACGGGCTCTTCGTCGTCCCTGGCCTCGCGACGGGTTCTTACTCCGTCCACCACCTCCCCATCCCCGGATTCGTTTCCCCGAGTTCACCCGCCGTCGCCAGCGTGACCGCGACAACAGCCGCCGCCGTCACGTTCCCGGTTCGCGCCACCGCCACCGCGTCGGGACGCGTGTTCAACGATGAGAACGGGGACGGCGTCCGCGGCGCTTCCGAACCCGGTATCGGCGGCGCGCGACTGACTCTCCACCGGTCCGGCGACAGTTCTCCGCTCGAAGCGAAGACCGCCAATGACGGAACGTTCCTTCTCACCGGCCTTCCATCCGGCGAATGGAAGATCGATGTCGGCGGAATTCCTGGTTTCCAGAACACCACCCCGGCTTCCGTCACCATCGACCTCACCGCCGACACGTCGCTCCATGCCTCCTTCGGTGTTCAAAGCGAACAACTCCGCGACCCGTCCATCACCCTTGAACCGGTGGATCTCACGCTGCCGGAGGGAGGCGCCGGCGCGCTCACCGCGGCCGCCCAAGGAGCGCCGCCCCTCGAATTTCAGTGGCTCAAGGACGGAACCCCGCTCCCTGGCGCCACCTCCCCAACCCTCGCCTTCGCAACCGCCCAGGCCGTCGACGGCGCCACGTACCAACTCCGCGTCCGCAACGCGTACGGAACCGTCCTCAGCCGCGCCGCCAAGGTCACTGTCACCGGCGTCGCCTCCGATCCGTACCTCGCGTGGGCCATCGCCAAAAACATCCCGGAAGCCGTCCGGCTTCCAGGCCAGGACGCCGACCTCGACGGCATCTTCAATCTCCTCGAATTCCTCCTAGGCACCGATCCGCTCATTCCCACCCCTGATGCCGTGCCGGTCCCCGTCGTTGTCACCCGCAACGGCGCGGCCTTCCTCGGCTATGAGATCCGTACCCAAGTCGCATCCGTCGCTCGCCTGGTGCTCGAGTCCACGTCGGATTTCAACAAATGGACCGAAGTCGCCGCGCGCCTGGAATCCGGCGGCACCGACGCCGGCGGCGAACTGATCCGGATCTTCGACACGGAACCGCTCACGTCGATGCCCCACCGCTTCGTCCGCCTCGGCGTCTCGCTCAAGACCCCCGACACCACGCCCGCGATCCTCCGGGTGTCCCACGGAGCGCCTGTGTCCCAATCCTTCCAGATAACGCTCGAAGGCGACCCGGGCAGGACCTATGCCGTCGAGGGTTCGGACGACTTCGGCCGCTGGACCCTCATCGCCGAGGTGGTCGCCACCGCCGGACCGGTCACCTTGACCGATGACACGCTGGCCGGGGCGCGCTATCGCTTCTACCGTGCAGTCCCCCGCTGAGATTCCCGTCCCCGCCAAGGCCGTACGGATCGACAAGTGGCTCTGGTCGGTCCGGCTCTACAAGACCCGGTCGAACGCCGCCGAAGCCTGCCGGTGCGGCCATGTCCGCATCGACGACCATCCGGTCAAAGCGTCCCGCGACGTCCGACCAGGGGACGTCATCCTGGCCAAGACCGGCCTGATCCAGAGGACCGTCCGCGTCCTCGCCGTGCTCGAAAACCGGGTCGGCGCCGACAAGGTTCCCGGGTTCATGGAGGACCTCACGCCGCCCGAGGAACTCCAGCGCCTGAAGGAGGCGTCCCTCCATCCCGCCTGGCGCCCCCCGGGAGCCGGCCGCCCCACCAAGAAGGAGCGCCGCCTCCTCGACGCCTTCCTCGATCCCTGACCGTCTTTCCTCAAGGTCCGTGGGACCGGCCTGTCTATAGAACGCGTCCCGGAATGGATCTCAAGCCCCGGAGGGGGAATGGCGCTTAGATAGTGCCTAAAACTTTCTTTCCGAGGCGCTTGCGCCGCTTGGGTTCCGGGATCGTTTCAAAAAGTTCCTGGCGTGAGATCCGCTGCATTTCTTTGAGCGTGGCTTGCACCTCGCGCCAGTTTTCGATCGCGGTCCGCAGCCATCCATACTGTTCCTTCGACAAGGCCACGCTCACCGTTTTGCCGCGAACCTTCCGGGTCCACTGATAGCACGGACCTCCAGCTCCAGGGCCCCGGTCCTGCACATACCCTTCGCTGATCCAGCCGCTCCGGCCGAGTTGCTGACACAACTGCCGATAGCGTTCCGACCTTTCCACCGGTGAAGTCGTCGCTTTCATGAATAGGGAGTCTATCTCATTCGTCAATAGGGCGGTAGATCTACCGCCCTATGTCAACTCCATTCTTTCCCCAACTGCGCCCCGTTCTCGCTCCCATGGGGTCTCGTTCCAGCTCCTGCGCCCGCGCTCTGGCGCGCGATACCCTCGCCCAGATCGAGGAACGCTTCGCCTCAGCCATCGATCCGGCTCTCCTTCAAAAATCCTCTTCCGGCCCTCATTCCCGCAGGCGTCTCTTCCCCCTCCGCCGCACCTTCTGGTCCTGGATTTGGCAGATCCTCCAGTCCAACACAGCCTGCCGCGAGGTGGTCGCCCAACTCCAGGCCGCGCTCCTGCTCGAGAACCTCCCGCCCTGCGAGAATGGCAGCAGCGCCTATTGCCAAGCCCGGGCCAAGCTCACCCTCAAGCGGCTCCTCGACCTTCTGGCCTCCAGTGTCAAAAGCTGTCTAAGGTTCGCCCCCGCGTCCGGTTTGCTTCAGGGTCGTTCGATCAAGGTTGCCGATGGCACCACCGTCCGCCTTCAGGACACCCCGGCAAACCGCGCCGACTTTCCACCCTCAAGCAATCAATTCGGCAATCCAGGGTTCCCCCTCCTCAAAGTCGTCGCCCTCTTCTCCATGGCCAGCGGCGCCGTGGTCGCCCATGCCGTTGATTCACTGCGCACCAGCGAGTTGCGCTTGCTCATGAGCCTGCGGGAATGGTTCCAACCCAGGGACATCGTCGTCGCCGACAGGGCCTATGGCGTGTACGTGCTGGCGGCTTGGCTGCAGGGACTCCAGTGCGATCTGGTCGCGCGACTCGACGCCCGCAGTCGCAAGGTCGATTTCCGAAAGGCCAAACGCCGACTTGGGCCCAAGGATGGATTGTTCGTCTGGCGCAAGCCCAGCGTACCCTCGCCCCCTGCTTGGGCCCGAAGAATGGGCCGCGCTGCCCGCGGAGTTGCTGGTCCGCCTGATCCGCTGGCATGTCGACCGTCCGGGCTACCGGACCCGTGAACTGACCGTGATGACCACGCTCCTGGACGCTGATCTTTATCCCACCGAGGAAATTCTCAGGGCCTATTTCAAACGTTGGCGTTTGGAAATGTGCTTCGACGATCTGAAGACGACCCTCGGAATGGAGATGCTCCAGTGCAGGAGCCCGGAGATGGTGAAGCGCGAGTTGGTGGTCTTTCTCATCACGCACAATCTCATCCGCTGGCTCATGGCCCAGGGCGCGCATTCCGGCGGGGTGGATCTCGAACGGCTCAGTTTCACCCGGGACTCTCGACGCCTTTCGCCAGTGGTCCATTGCCATAACTCAAGTGCGTGGCCGCGGCAGCGTCGCCCGTCGGAACGCCCTCTGGCAGAAATTCTTGGAACGTATCGCCGCCGATGAGGTCCCGTTACGCCCGGGGCGCCAAGAGCCAAGGGCTGTCAAACGACGTTCAAAATACCCCCATCTCAACAAGCCCCGACATGCTTATGTCGAGCGATGGAGTCGCAATAAACGTCGCCGGGCATCCCGAGCCAAAGCACGCGTCCTCGTTAACTAAGCGCCATTCCCCCGGAGGGGCGGCCCAACGGATGACCTTTCCGACCCCAATCCCGGGCGATGGAAGCCCGTGACCGCCGCTCCGAGGGCCGCTCCTACGGAGCTTGGAGATTGGACATTTTTTTGGGGAGCGCGGGACGTCGGCGTGGCCCGGAGGGCCGGCGGAGATTAGCCGGCGGCAAGCCCGCGCCAGCGGGCACGGCCGCCGGACCCAGGATTCCAGAGGTGCGCGCCCCGGCGGGGCGCCGGAGAAGTCGCCGAGGCCCCAAGATGTCACCCTTCGATTCACACCCGGTCCCACCGCATGTCCCGTGATGCTCGCCTCCCCCGCCCCTGCCGGAGCGGTGTTGATTCTGGGACGGCTATCCGGTGGCCGCGACGGCTCCGCCGCCTTGCCACCGGCTCATTTCCCTGGTCCCTCCGGGATCACTGGAGCACGACAAAGGGACAGGTCTTTCATTGGCCCTTCGCGGGAATCTCTCGGCCTCGAATCGAATGTGAATTGGTCTTCGACGCCTTCCTCGACCCTTGACACAACTGTCCTACTGTACTATGACAGTGCGCGTCACCTATGCGGATCCAGGTTCAATTCGATCTCGGGCAGCCGGTCTACATGCAGATCATGGACCAGGTCAAATCCGCGGCCGCCTCCGGCGCCCTGCAACCCGGGGATTCCCTCCCAGGCATCCGGCCCCTCGCCGAGCAATTGCGGGTGAACCGCAACACGGTCGCCAAGGCCTACCTCGAACTTGAACGGGAAGGGGTCGTCGAAACCCGCCCGGGCAAGGGCTGTTTCCTGCGCAACGGCCAAAGCCCCTTCCGCAAGGCCGCCCGCACCGGAATGCTCCTTCCCCAGATCGACGCCGTCGTCGTCCAGGCTCACAACCTTCAGATCCCCGACGACGAGGTCATCCGACTCCTCCAGGACCGCCTCGCCCATTTCGGGACCTCCCGCGAAACCCAAAAGAGCTGATCCCATGACGAACCACCACCCGCCATCGAAATCCGTGGACTCGTCCGTCGCTTCGGTCGGACCGAGGCCGTCCACGGGCTGGACCTCACGGTGCCCGCCGGTTCGTGCTATGGATTCTTTGGTCGGAACGGCGCCGGCAAGACCACGACGATCAAGTGCCTCCTCAATCTCCTGAAACCGGATTCCGGCATCGTCCGTGTCTTCGGACTGGATCCGGCCCGGCAGGAACTCGAGGTGAAACGCCGCATCGCCTACGTCCCCGACCAGGTCGCCTTCTATCCCTGGATGTCCGTCCGGGACGCCCTCGATTACGCCGCCTCCTTCCGGACCCAATGGAACGTCCAGACCGAGGCCAGCCTCCTCGAACGATTCCGCCTCGACACTCGCAAGCCGGTCGCCGGCCTTTCCAAGGGCCAACGCACCCAACTCGCCCTGATTGGCGCCATCTGCGCGGATCCCGAATTGCTCATCCTCGATGAGCCCACATCCGGTCTCGATCCGATCGTTCGGCGCGAGTTCATCGAGGCCGTCATCGGCGCCTACCAGGACGCCGATCCTGGACGCCGCACAGTCTTCGTCTCCACGCACCTGATCGCCGAGTTCGAAGGTCTGATCGACCGGTTCACCATCGTCGAGGACGGGAAGGCCACGGTCTCCCTGGAGGCCGACGAGGCGAGATCGAAGTATCGGAGGCTGCGCGCCCGGTTCGCCGGTGAGCCACCCGTGCTCCAGCACCCGGGTATCCTTCGCCAGTCCCGCAACGGCCGTGAAACGGAACTGGTCACGAACGGCGCCACCGACGAGGTCCTTGAGGAAATCCGTAAGTGCCAGCCTGAGGACATCCAGTCGGAAGCGCTTTCCCTTGAGGAGATCTTCGTCGTCGCCAACAAGTGACCCCCTCCCGTCTTTCCTCATGAACCACCCATCCGTAGCCGCGGACGTCAGTCCGCGCCATCTCCGGACCGGAAGTCAGCGCCGACTGACGTCGGCGGCTACGGTTCAAGGCCCCAATACGTGTCCAGTTTTTGGAAAACTTCGCTCTCCATGAACGCCACCACTCTCACCGTGCCGCTGGGTTCGCGTCACCTGTCGTGGTACGCCCCGCTCCTGCTGCCGGTCGTTCCCCTGTTCGGAGCCGCCTACCAGACCCACGCCGGCGATCAATACCTCTTTCTACTCGGTGCGGTGGCCATGGGGTTCCTAGGGATCCTCTATTCCGTGGGATTCGGCGCCTGGCTGGATCGGGCCCCGCGGCTGATCCGCAAGGAAGTGGAACAGCTTCGGCCGGCCTGGCTCCTCGGTCTTTTCGGAGCGCAGGTCGGACTGCTGCTCCAGGAAGGCAACGACATGGCCTGGGTGCTGACGATCCCGGTGTTGCTCTTCGCGTTGCTGGCCTCGCTCTCCTTGGGAATCGAATTCCAACAGCGGACGTTGCCGGCCCTGCTTTCCGCGCCCGTGGAACGTCGGCGAATCTGGAACGTCAAGATGGGCGTGCTCGCGGGAGGATTGCTCTCCCAGGTCCTGGTCCTCGCCCTGGCCGGGCTGACGGCTCAGGGGCGGGTGAGCACGCAATTCGTCGTCCTGATCGGATTCGCGTTGGCCTTCGCCTTTGCGGCGTGGGCCACGGTCCCGTGGTGGACCCTGGTGACGCGCAATCTCCTCGCCGGTCTCGTCTTCGCCGTGGCGGTTCCGCCACTGACGCTCGTACTGATCGCGTCCCTGGTGGACTGGCTTTCGTCACCCTTCGCCATGGGATCGACCGCCTCGACCATCGTGCTCTTGGTCCTCGGAGGCGGCTACCTCCTTGGAGCCCCCTGGTTCGCCCGGAAGCTCTGGCTCGCGCTGGAGGCTCCCGACCTGGCCGAGCGCGAACTCAATTGGCCCTTCTTCACTCGGCGTCCGACGACCGCGACCCGGCGGTTGACCCGCGGGACCTGGCTGCGCTCGCTGATCGGCAAGGAACTCCGGCTCCAGAGCATCACGTTGGTCACCCTCGCAGCAGGCGGGCTTGTTACTGTGGCGAAACCCTTCGTCCCCCAGACCGTCGTTTCCCAGGAGCTTGCCGCCCTGTTCATCGGCTTGTTCGCGGTCGTCGCCGTCATTTTGGCCGGCTCCACCGCCATCGCCGAGGAACGCCGGCTGGGGACGCTCGATGGCCAGGTCCTCCTCCCGGTGTCCCGCGCCGTCCAATGGACCTTGAAGCTCCTCGTCGGGCTAGCCATCACCGGAGTCGCCGTCCTCCTGATCCTTCGGCTCGTCCCAGCAGCCCAACGGAATCTGGGAGTCCTGATTCAGCTCTCCGCCCTGCCGGTCCTGTTTGTTTTCTGTTTCCTAGCCTCGTCGGCGTCCAAGAACTCGCTGAGCGCCCTCCTGCTGGGCCTCACCTTCACAGCGATTCTCTTCACGATCTTCTACGGACTCGTTGAATTCGGCATGACCGACCGGTACTTCCGGGCGTCGGCTCAACTGAACGATCTCATCGCGAATCCCGAGCCCTGGCTCGCGAAGGCCAGAGCGTTGTCCGAGTCCGAGGTCCACGATCTTCGAAAGCCCGTCGTCCATCAGTATCTCGGCATCCTACAGACCGGCGGCTACGGACTCGCGGCCGTACCCTTTCTGCTCGCGCTCGCTTTTTCCTTTCGCAACTTCAGCCACCCCGCCGCCGCTTCGCGCTCCCTGCGCCTCCAATACCCGTCCTGTGTTCTCGCGACCCTGATCTCGGCGGCGACCTTCATCGGGGGAGCCTTGTGGATTCAGCACCGCTCGGTCGCCCAGGAAGTCCTCCGCCTCGCCCGCGAGGAGATCGAACTCACGGACCGCCTGTCTCCCGCCGAACTCCAACTCCGACAGGCCCTGCGCGGCGAGCGTTTCGGCCACACTCCCGAACGCCTGACGATCCGCCGCCGCCTTCCCGCCGGAGGGCGTCAACCGGACTCGAACACCAATCCCCCGGTTCCCCCGTCACCGCGCTCAGGCACGCGCCCGCCCGGAAATCCGAACACTCTCCGCTGGAGTATTGAGACGGTGGTTGTCCCCTTGGATCGCGAATCCCGCGCAGCCATCATCCTCGACGGCGCCATTCCCGAGGACCTCCGTGAAGCGCTCCGGCAAGAAGCCATCGCCCTGGGTGATCCGGATCTGCCCGCCGGCCCGGGGCGCCCGCCCGGACCCTGGCCCGAGGACCAGCCGACCGGCGCCTTCCAGATGTCTCCCGAGCTGATGAAACGGTACGGGCTGACACCACCGACGCAGGAGACCAACGAACCGAGATCCGCAGGACCGGCCGGTCTATAGTCCAGGCTCTTGAATGATTCCCAAGCTCCTAGACGTAGGAGCCTGGAGATTGGCGATTTTTCGGGGAACGAGGGAGGCAAGTGCCGTGGGGCTTTACATCCCTGGAGCGCGACACCCCCTTTCTTCCGAGCCCTCGCCCCAGACCAAGGTCCGTAGGACCGGCCTGTCTATGGAACGCGTCCAGGAATGGATCTCAAGCCCCAGAGGGGCGGCCCAACGGATGACCCTTCCGACCCCAACCCCGGGGGCGATGGAAACCCGTGACCACCGCTCCGAGGGCCGCTCCTACGGAGCTTGGGAATCATTCCGGGGCGAGGGCTATAGACAGGCCGGTCCTACGGACCTTGTTTCGGGGACGTGGATCGAACAACGGAAGGGCGTTTTTCAACCCGAGGTGACGTCGAACCCCATGGCTTCGGATTTCTTGGTGCCAAAAAATGGCCGATCTCCCAGCTCCGTGGGAGCGGCCCCGGGGTGGCGTTGGCGGATGCTGGGTTCGGTTTGAAATGGGTCGCGCGGAAGGGCCGCTCCCACGGAGCTTGGATGTCTTGGACTCCGATCGTTGCCATAGACCGGAGGCCACGAATGGGGCTGACGGCGGTCTTTTCGCACCTGAATTGAGGGTGACCTATTCGATGACCCGCCCTTCTCTCCCCGCGTTGATGAAAGTAGGGATCCCCGCGCAGGACGCCGACCGGAAGGTCGGCGGTAAGCTTTGGAGGGGCTGCTTACAGCCGCCCCTCCGGATTCCGACTGGAAAAGCGGCGGTACCCGCTCAGAACTCGGCCGCCCTCCTTACGCCCCACCCAACAAAAGCTCCCGAACCTCCTCAAACCGTCCCACCACGGCATCCGCGTCCGCCAATCGATCGGCCGCCGTCGTGTTCGTGATCGCGATCACCCGCATCCCGGCGGCGCGGGCCGCGGCCACCCCGGGCGCGGAATCCTCGATCACGACGCAGTCCGCGGAGGTCACGCCCAGAAGTTCGGCCGCGCGCAGGAACAAGTCCGGGGCCGGCTTGCCCCGGGCCACGTCCTGGACCGAGATCGCGTGCTGGAAATGGCGGCGCAATCCCCGCATCGCGAGCACCCCGGCGATCGCCGTCCGCAACGAACCCGACGCCACCGCGAGCTCGTATTGGCGGGCGAGGTCTTCCACGAGCGCGGGGATTTCCGGGAAGATCGGTTCCCGCTTCGCCAGCAGGTCGAGGAACAACGCGCCCTTTCGGTCCAGCAGCTCGTCCGGAGTCGCGGCGACATCCCGCCCTTCGATCAGTTTCAACAGGACCGGGCGGTCGGCTGTCCCGACGTAGTTGTGCCAGTCGCCCAGGACCGACTCGTCGATTCCCAACTCGCCCATGAGAAGGCGGAACGATTCCTGGTGCAGCGGTTCGCTGTCCACGATCACGCCGTCCAGGTCGAAGATCACCGCCCGGGTACCCTTTCGAAATTGCGTCACCGACGAACGGTACTCGGGACGACCGGCCCTGCCTACGTCGTCCTCGCCCGCTGGATCCAGCGCACGCACCCGAGCGCCACCAACGCCAGGGCCGCGAAGTGGTAACCGCTCAACGTGCCCGTCACGCGCGCGGTCTCCCGATGGAACTCCGAATAAAAACCGGAACACTCCGTACGCGATGAGGTAGGCGTGGAACCGCTGGCCCCGCAGGCGCCCGGCGGCGCGAAGGCCCAACACAACGGCCAGCGCCGACGCGTGGAAGATCAACTCCGTCGGAACCGCCGGCCACCGGGCCACTCCGTCCGCGTCGACCCGCGCGTACCAGGCCGACTCGGGACACGGACGCCCCAAGCAACAGCCGTGGGTCAGACAACCCAGTCGGCCCAGGAAAAGCCCGATTGGAACGACTTCGGCAAACCGGTCGCCCGTGGTCCCGGTATAACCCAGTCCCTTTTTCGCGAGTTCCACGCCGAGGTAGCCGAACAACAGACCGCCGAGGATCGTCTTGCCCGTGGCCCACCGGGTCCATCGGTCCGGCAGCGGCCAGTCCCGCCAACCCTCCGCCAGCAAGTAGACGGCCTTCGCCCCCACGAACGCCCCGAGTAATCCCGCCAGGAAGAGCACCGGAAGGCGGGGATCCTTGCGACCGGCCCGAATCCAAACGAAACAGGACAACACAACTCCCGCGATCATCCAAAGTGAGTAGGACGAGACATGCATGCTGCGCCTTCCCACGGAGCATGCGGGACGGGTGGGTCCCTGTCTCGATTTGGTTGACCAGCCCGCGCCGGCGCGCTCTACCATGCCGGCGCGGTTCCCATCCTCCAAAATTCGAAAACCAATCCATGAATCGACTCCGATCCCTTCAACGAATTGGCTCCGTCCTCGCCGCCCTGATTGGGCTCGTCGCGGCCGGCACCGCGGCGCGAGCCGCCGACAAAAAACCGAACATCCTCGTGATCTGGGGCGATGACATCGGCACCTGGAACATCAGCCACAACAACCGCGGGATGATGGGCTACCGGACGCCGAACATCGACCGGATCGCCCGCGAAGGCGTGGCGTTCACCGATTACTACGCCCAGCAGAGCTGCACCGCCGGGCGGGCCGCGTTCATCGGTGGTTCCGTGCCGGTCCGCTCAGGGATGACCAAGGTCGGACTCCCGGGCGCCCCCGAAGGCTGGCAGAAGACGGACGTCACCATGGCGACGGTCCTCAAGTCGCAGGGCTACGCCACGGGCCAGTTCGGCAAGAATCATCAGGGCGACCGCGACGAGCACCTCCCCACCTTGCACGGCTTCGACGAGTTCCTCGGCAATCTCTATCACCTCAACGCCGAGGAGGAACCGGAGAACTTCGACTACCCGAAGGATCCGCAGTTCCGGAAGCGATTCGGGCCGAGGGGCGTCCTTCGATGCAAGGCGGACGGCCAGGGCGGCCAGACGATCGAGGACACCGGCCCCCTGACGAAGAAGCGGATGGAAACCATCGACGACGAGACCGTCGCCGCCGCCAAGGAGTTCATCCAGCGGCAGAATCGCGCGGGCAAACCTTTCTTCTGTTGGTGGAACGGCACCCGGATGCATTTCCGCACGCACGTCAAGGCGGAGAACCGCGGCAAGTCGGGCCAAGACGAGTACAGCGACGGCATGGTCGAGCACGACGCCCACGTCGGAGTCCTGCTCAAGCTCATCGACGAACTCGGCCTCGCGAATGACACGCTCGTGCTGTACTCCACGGACAACGGCCCGCACTACAACACCTGGCCGGATGCCGGCACCACCCCGTTCCGAAGCGAGAAGAATTCCAACTGGGAAGGCGCCTACCGCGTTCCGGCTTTCGTTCGCTGGCCCGGCAAGTTCCCCGCCGGCACGACCCTCAATGGCCTCGTCGCCCACGAGGACTGGCTGACGACCTTCGCCGCCGCCGCCGGGTCCGCCGACATCAAGGAGAAGCTTCTGAAAGGCGTCGACCTCAACGGCCGCAAGTACCGCAACCATCTGGATGGATACAACCAGCTCGACTACCTCTCCGGCAAAGCGACGGAGTCGCCCCGCAAGGAATTCTGGTACGTCAACGACGACGGCCAGATCGTCGCAGCCCGTTACACGGACTGGAAGGTCGTCTTCCTGGAGAACCGCGGCGAGGCGTTCGGCGTCTGGCGGGAGCCCTTCATCGAGCTGCGCGTGCCGTTGCTCTTCAACCTGCGCCGCGACCCGTTCGAGAAGGCCCAGCACAACGCGAACACCTACAACGACTGGTTCCTGGATCGCCCGTTCGTGATCGCCCCCATCCAGGCCCTCGCCGCCAGGTTCCTCGGGACCATGAAGGAGTATCCCCCGAGCCAGTCGCCCGGGATCCTTCAACCTGAGGCCTCAAGGCCTCGAGGGAGGTTATGAAAGCCCTCGAACGGACGGGCTCCAAATAGGGCGATCGCCGGCCCACAAGGATCCCTCCCCTGTCCCGCCGACTTTCGTTCCCTGTCGGCCACCGAAACCCTGTAGCCAACCCTCGGCTGAAAGCCGGCGGTACAGGATTCCCTCCTTTGTACCGCCGACTTTCTAGTCGGCCACCGAACCCAGCTAACCCTGCCGGGCTGAAAGCCGGCGGTACAGGATTCCCTCCTTGTCCCGCCGACTTTCTAGTCGGCCACCGAACCCAGCCAACCCTGCCGGCTGAAAGCCGGCGGTACAGGGATCCTCCCGCTTCTACTCCCGATTCTCTCTAGTCCGTCTTCGAACCCGGTTACTCAATCCTGCCGGCTTGTACGCGGCGGTACAGGATCCCCTCCGTGCTCCGTGGTTGTCGCGGTGAAATCCGCGGTGATTCCTCTCAAATTCCGCATTCCAAAATGCGGTTCCATCTGCTTCGTTCCCGCCGATGAATCCTTGGTTCCTGACGTCCGCCCTCCTGATCGGGCTCACGCTCCACCCAGCGTGGGCCGCCTCGCCTTCCGGCACCGAACTGCCCTCGTGGAACGAAGGCGACACCCGCGAGTCGATCATCGACTTCGTCGCCAAGGTCACCCGGGAAGGCGGCCCCGATTTCGTCCCGCCGCCCGAGCGGATCGCCGTGTTCGACAACGACGGCTGTCTTTGGCCCGAAAACCCAGTCCCCTTTCAACTCGCGTTCGCCCTCGATGAAATCAAACGCCTCGCGCCGTCCCGTCCGGAATGGAAGGACGACGCGCTGATCCAATCCGGCATCCGAGGCGACCTGCCCGCGCTGATCGAGGGCGGCACCGCGGGATTGCTTCGACTGATCGGACTCACCCACGCCGGTATCACCACCGACGAGTTCAGTCGGCGCGTCGACGCGTGGGCTTCGACGGCCCGACATCCCCGCTGGAACAAGTCCTACCTGGAGATCACCTACGCCCCCATGCGGGAACTCCTGGTCTACCTGCGCGCCCACGGCTTCAAGACGTTCATCGTGTCAGGTGGCGGGGCCGACTTCATGCGCGTCTGGTCGGAACGCGTCCACGGGATTCCCCCCGAGCAGGTCGTCGGCTCCACGGGGCGCACCACGTTCGAACGCAGGGCCGATGGGCCGGTCCTGATTAAAACCACCGATCACCTGTTCGTCGACGACAAGGAAGGCAAGCCCGTGGGCATCCATCAGTTCATCGGACGACGCCCCATCGCCTGCTTCGGCAACTCGGACGGCGACCAGGCCATGCTGGAGTGGACCACGACCCGCCCGGGACCGAGCTTGGGACTGATCGTCCGGCACGACGACGCGGAGCGCGAATACGCCTACGACGCGCACCCGAAGAGCAGCGGCAAGCTCACCACCGCGCTGGACGAAGCGCGAAAGCGCGGCTGGACCGTCGTCAGCATGAAGCGTGACTGGAAACGCGTGTTCGCATTTCAGGAGCCGTGAACCCACATCCGGCACCCGACCTCCCACGGTTCAAGGAGGCCACCCCAACGGGCCGGAGTCGGGAACCCCACCGCCGCCGCGGACTCCGCGTCGGGCGGTGCCTTCCGGGTCTTTTCGCCGCCTTGTTCGCCTTCGGACTCTTCACGGCGCGGGGCGACATCCTGACGGGCACCGGCGGCGAACGGTTGATCGGCCGGGTCGTGGAGGAACTCCCGGACGCCGTGGTTTTCGATTCGGAGCTGGCTGGGGTCGTGACCATTCCCCGGGACCGGATCCGGGCGATCGAAAAGACGTCCGCCCCCACGCCGCCCGAGAGCATCGCCCCGCCGGTTTCCCCGTCGCCGACGCCCGAGACCGTCACGCCGCCCATTTCCCTGGCCACCCCCGACGACCCTCCTTCGCCTCCGCCCTCGAAGGCGCCACTCAATGCCCAGCCGTCGTGGTTCACGATGCCGTCGACCGCCACGGGCGCGGACTGGATCCAGCTGAAGTCCGGGGAGTGGCTTCGAGGGGAACTGAGGTCGATGCAAAAACGCCGCCTCGATTTCGACAGCGAGAAGCTTGATGACCATTCCTTCGATTGGGATGACGTCACCCAGGTCTGGGCGCCGGGAATCAACGCGGTCCTGTTGGAGGATCGAATCACGGCCTACGGGGCCCTTCGGGTCACTCCGGAAACGGTGACGGTCTCGGGAGCCGAGACGAACACGTTTCCGCGGGCGGACCTCGTGACCATCGCACCAGGGGGACGGACCGAATTGGACCAATGGTCGGCGCGGATCTCGGCGGGACTGTCGCTTCGCACGGGCAACACGCGGCAGATCGACTACAACGCCCACATCCAACTTGGCCGCTACAGCCCGTCGACGCGCCTGACCCTGGACTACCTGGGCAATGTGGGCCAGGTGGACGAAGTCGACACGATCAACAACCACCGGGCCACGGCCCAGTTCGACTACTTCCTGTCGGGCCGCTTCTTCATTCGGGTTCCCTCGGTGGAGTACTATCGCGACACCCTTCAGAATCTGGACAACCGCTTCACCGCCGGCGCGGGCGCCGGCTATGACGTGATCTCCAATGGAAAGACGCTCTGGAGTCTCTGGGCCGGCCCCGCCTATCAGCGGAACGAATTCGCCTCGGTGGAACCCGGCGCCAGTCCTGTGCGGGAAGCCCTCGCGGCCGTCATCGGCAGCCGTTTCGAATACGAGATCACCCGCCGAATTGATCTCAACCTGGAGTACCGGGGTCAGATCACCCGACGCGAAGCGGGCGAGACCACCCACCATGGCGTCGCGGTTCTGGAGATCGATATCACCCGCCGACTCGACTTCGACGTCTCACTGGTCTGGGACCGCATCTCCTCACCACAGACCCAATCCGATGGTTCCACGCCGAGCCAGGACGATTTCCGCCTGACCCTCGGACTGGCTGTGGATCTTTGATCTCCGAACAGCTCCCGGACCCGCCGCGCGCCCCCCGGGA
Source organism: uncultured Verrucomicrobiota bacterium (assembly GCA_942490575.1). GTDB lineage: Bacteria > Verrucomicrobiota > Verrucomicrobiia > Limisphaerales > CAIMTB01 > CAIMTB01. Next base: position 147,192 of record CALNYA010000031.1, on the reverse strand, counting down.
CCGCCCGAAAATTCCGTCACGGCGCGCCATCCGCACCCGACTCCTTCGGTTCCCGCAGCGTCGCGGTCATTCCGCTTCGCAGTCCGTTCGTGACCACCTGCCGGCGCCCCGACGGCCACAGAACCTCGACGGATTCGATGTCGATGGATTCAGCCAATCCGAAATACAGCGGCATCGAGCTGTGCCCGAGGTATCCGGATTTCCCGTCGTGGAACTGGGTCCAAGCCCGGCCTCCCGCCCGCACCACCACGCGCGCTCCGAGACCGTCCCGGTTGGACCCGGTCCCCTCCAGTTTCAGTTGGAGAAACCGCGCCTGCTTTCGGTCGGCGAGATCGCTCAGCAGAATCCGAGGGCGATCGTTGAATTCGCCCAGCACCACGTCCAGATCCCCGTCGCCATCGAGATCGCAGATCGCCGACGATCGCGAACTCAGGGTCCCCAGGACATTCGTCCGGCCAGTGAACGATCCACACAGCGCGTGTCCGCGGTCGGCGCCCCCGCACTCCAGCGTGAACCACACCTTCTCGGTCCGGCCGTCCCGCCGGGGTTCGATCCCCAGGACGAATTCCGCGTCGAAGAACCGCCTTCCCGCCTCGTTGAGAAGAACCGAATTGACGGCGTACCGGAACGGATACCCCATCCCCGCCGTCACGAGGACGTCCGGGAATCCATCCGCGTTGAGGTCGCCCACGCTCGCCCCCCAAGGCCAGTAGGTCTCCAATCCCAATTCGTCCGAAGCCCTCCAGAAACGTCCCGTCGCCCAGACCGCGGTAGAACGCGTTCCCGAACAGGTTGTTCGTCGACCCCTGGTAGTAGCTCTCGGGGAATTGGGCCGAGCAATACGCCTCGCTCTTCCCCTTCTCGATCTCCTGCCCGAAAGAAAGCGCCTTCTCCGTCTGCAACCCGGTCATGTCCGAGTGCATGTCGGTCACGAACAGGTCCGCCCGCCCGTCCTGGTCGTGATCGAAGAACTTCACCCCCGTCGCGCCCCAGGCCGTCTTGGGAAACAATCCCGCCGTCCGCTCCGCGAAGGTCTTCCCGGCGAGGTTGACGAAGTAGCGGTCGTCACCCTGCATGTTCGGAAGGTAGATCTCCGGGTAACCGTCCCGGTCAAGATCCGCGAACGTCGCGTCGCCAAACCACCCGCCGCCACGCAGTCCCATCCGCGCCGACACCTCCTCGAACCGACCGCCGCCCAGGTTCCGGTAGAGAAGGCTCGCCTCGGTTCGCTCTGGAACCAGATGGCCCTGGAACGCGTCCACCAGCGCCCGATGAAAGCCCCCGGGCCCAAGCGTGTCCGACGTGTAGACACCAACGTTGGCCACCAAAAGATCCAGAAGACCGTCCCGGTCGAAATCCAGAAACACGGCACCCGACGAATGCCCCACATACCCCAATCCAGAGGCGGTCGTCGCATCCTGAAAACGTCCCCCTCCCTGGTTCAAAAACAGGCGGTTACCGTGCCGGACGGTGGTCACGAAAAGATCGGGATCCCCGTCGTTGTCGACATCGCCGAAGGCCGGCGCCACCGAGATCTGATCGACCATCCCCACTCCGGCCTTCTCCGTGATGTCCTCGAACCTGCCCCCGCCCAGATTGCGCCAAAGTTCGTTGGAACCCAGGTGGGTGCAGAAATAGAGGTCGAGCCGCCCGTCGCCGTCGATGTCCGCCACGGCGAGGCCGCTCCCGTGGTCGTAGTGGGCCGCCTTGTAGTCGCGCCCCGCGTCGTCCACCGCCCGGTACTCGAAACGAATCCCGCTGGCGTCCGTCCCGTCCGTGAATCGGAATCCGCGATACGCGCGGTACCGCTGGACCGACGCCTCCTGGACCTTTCTTCGCATCTCCAACTGGCGCTTCGCGTAGCGATGCTCGGGACTTTGGGCCGACACAGGCGCGGAAGGGATTGCCAGCGCGATCGAGGCCAGGAACATCGCCGGCAACCGCCAGGCCCTGCAGGGGCGGCCCAACCGATGACCCTTCCGACCCAATCCCGGGACATGGGAGCCCGTGACCGCCGCCCCAGGGGCCGCTCCTACGGAGCTTGGATTCTCTACGGACCGATCGTTGCTATGGATCGGCCGCCCCTGACGGGGCTGTGCGGGATCCGGTCCGGGATGATTCTGGGGATAACAAGGAATGTTCACGCTTCGGCCCCAAGGTAAGCGCCCCGCCCGCCGGGAAGGCAAGCGGGGCGCTTTGCGCGGATCTTTGCTCGATGCCCGATCGTCCGGGTCTACTTGACCGTCCGATAGAACTTCGGCGAGGCATTCGCCGGAGTCGTGTAGGTGTTGCCGGTGGGGGGAGGAGTCACATCAGCCCAGGCGGCGCCGGCACCCAGCGCCGAAGACTGCTGGAGACGTCCGGTTCCAACCCAGGTCACCACCACATTCCCGCCCTGAAGGAGGGCCGTCAGTTCGTCCGGAACCGAAACGTCTTCACCACCCAGGATCCGGGCGTTGTCGAACTTCCCGGTCACGACGTTCCCCGCCTCGTCGACGTAGGCGCCAAACCCGAAGGTCAGCCCGGAGGCGAACGGGAACGGAACTTCCGCGCCGAGGATGTCGTCCAGGTAGAGCTTCACCGTGGCGCCATTCGCCACCAGCTTCATCCGGTGCTTGCCCCGGTCATTGAAGGCGGCGGCATCGAACGCGCCGATGTTGACTCCGACGCCGACCAGATCGTCGTCGGCCGCCCCGGTGGCTTTGTTGTAGCGCCAGCCGTAGTTCCGGCCGTCGTGGGCGAGGTACTCCGAGAAGAAGATGAAGTTCCCGGCGGGATCCTTGATCCAGATGCCCGTGCGCTGTTCGGCGCCCGTTCCGGTGGTGAGGACGAAGCCCACCGACACCCGGTCGATCTCAAACGTCGTCGGCGTGGAGGCCGCGGCCGAATAGGTGGACTTGGACAACAAGGCCAATCCAGCCCAGAGCGGGAGTTCCGCGTTCACGTCGATCTGCGCCACGCCGCCGGCGACGGTGACGGCCGACTCCGCGGTCGGTGTTCCGGTATCGAAGGGCGTCACGTCCAGCACCCACTTGTCCGCGTCCACGGCGGTTCCGGGGAAGTCGTCCGTGAGAAGCACCTGCGGCACCGCGACGACTTCCGCCACCAGCGGCGCGCCCACGCACGACGCGGGGGTCGAGCTGAGTTCGAACACGGCGGAACCCTTGCCAACCGGGGTGATGTCGAACGTCTGCGTGTTGGGCGCGCCCGCGGCGAAGTTCAGCGTCAGGACGCCGTTGACGGCTCCCGCCGGGATCGCCACACCGGGAGCACGGCTGGTCACGGTGACGGTGACCGGCGCCGAGTCGTTCAATAGCTGCGGGATCGTGACCGTCGCCCGCTGGCCGCTGTCGCGCGCGGTCATGACCACCGCCGACGGCGACACCGTGACGCACGGGAGGAGGTTCTCGACCCGGAGGTTGTCAAACGTCCCCCTGACCGTGTCGTTCACCGCCCTCGCGTAGGCGCCCAGTTCGACGTGCAGACCGGTGCTCGCCTCCAGCGGATAGAGCCCACCGGAACGGCCGTCCAGGAACACCTCCACCGTCTGTCCGTTCGCCACCAGTTTCATCCGGTGCGAGCCCGTGTCCTGGTCCAGATCATCGAACGCGGCAACATTGTCCCCCGTCCCAGTGACGCCCGCATTCACCTGCCACCCGTTCTCCCCGAAGTCCTGGCCGAAAAAGAGGTATCTCGAGCGATCGGCCGTCGTGATGAAGACACCGGTCCTCGCCGCCGAACCGCCGGGTTCAATCACCACTCGGTCCACTTCCACCACCAGATTCAGGTCCCGGGTGGCGACAAAGCTCTGAACGGACTTCACCGAGGCGCCCGGCCAGAAGTCCACGTCCGTGAACCCTTCGATCGTCAGGGCGCCGCCCGTCTGTGACACCAGGTAAATCCCGATACCCGTCGCCTCGAATCCTTGCATCGACTCCTGCCACTTGGTCGCGTCCAGGCTGGCCCCCGCGAAGTTGTCTTCGAGCAGCAAGGCCGGACCGGAGATCACCGCGACGTTGAGCCGGTTGCCCCCGGCGATATCGCCTTCGACGCTGAACAGGGCCCCGCCGAGCGCCACGCCCCGGGCGCGGAAGGTCTGCGTGTTGGGTCCGCCCGCCGGGAACGTCAGGGTCAGCGAACTTCCCGTCCCGCCGTCGGGCACCGCGATGCTGGGAGTCGCGCTCACCACGCGGACCGTGACGTCGCGCTGGGAATTGAAGCCCTGCGGGATCCGCACCGTGATGGGCGGACTGACCGTCCCCACGCGGACACTCATGTCGGTGGGAACGAACGAGGCCGAACCCGTCGAATCGATGCGCAGGTTGTCCCAGGTCGTGTCCGCCGTGTCGTTGTCGGCGCGCGCGTAGGCGCCAAATTCGAAGATCACCGGCGAAAACGGGAATTTCACGACGGGGCCCGGGATTCCGTCCAGGAACAGCTTCACCGTCTTGCCGTCCGCCACCATGCTCATCGTGTGCAACCCGCCGTCGTCGAACGCCTCCCCGTCGTAGGCCGCGATGTCGGTTCCGCCACCGGTCGGGACGTCGCCGTCCTCTCCGATCTTCCGGTTGTAACGCCACCCGCTTTCGGCGCGGACATCGGCGAACAGCACGTACCGCGTCTTGGTCTCGTCGAGAATCCAGAGGGCGCTCCGTGACGCGGTGCCGACGCCGGCCTCCGCGACGCGGTCGATCGTGAGGGTCACCGTCTCGGACTCGGACGGCGCGAAGGTCGGGACGATTCGCAGCGTCCCGCCCGACCACCACTGCTGGGTGGTCGTTCCCACGAATCGCATCACCCCGTCGCCGGCCTCCGCATGGATGTCACCCACGCCGCCCTCGAAGAACGGGGCGTCCGCGGCGTACTTGGCCGGATCAATCGTGTTCGAAGAAAAGTCATCCTCGAAGAGCGCGGGAGGCGGCCCGGTCTGGATGGTCTCGACCTTGATGTTGTCCCAGGTCGTGTCCGCCGTGTCGTTGTCCGCCCGCGCGTAGCTTCCGAAATGGATCACCACCTTGCTGAACGGGAACTTGACCTCCGCGCCCACGATGCCGTCCAACGATAGCTTCACCGTCTTCCCATCCGCGACCAGGCTCATCTTGTGCAATCCGCCGTCGTCGAAGGTCTCACCATCGAAGGCCGTGATGATGGTACCGCCCCCGGTGGGAGCGTCGCCGTCCTCGCCGATCTTCCGGTTGTAACGCCAGCCTTCTTCTCCCCGGACATCCGCGAACAGGACGTACTTGGTCTGGGTTTCGTCCAGGATCCACAACGCGCTCCGCGACGCGGTGCCCACGCCCGCCTCGGCGACACGGTCGATCGAGACCACCACCGGCGTCTGCTCCGTGGCGTTGAATGTCGGCACCACTCGCAGCGTGCCGCCCGACCACCATTGCTGGGTCGTCGTTCCCACGAAGCGAATCACGCCGTCGCCCGCCTCCGCGTGGATGTCGCCCACGCCGCCTTCAAAGAACGGGGCGTCCGGCTGGAATTTCGCCGGATCGATCGTGTTTCCCGAGAAATCATCCGAGAACACGACGCTCAACTGCGGGACCGTCTCGATCTTCAGGTTGTCCCAGGTCGTGTCCGCGGTGTCATTGTCCGCCCGCGCGTAGCTCCCGAAATGAATCACCACCTTGTTGAAGGGGAACTTCACTTCGGCTCCCTGGATCCCGTCGAGGATCAGCTTCACCGTTTTGCCGTTCGCCACCAGTTGCATCCGGTGCAGACCTCCGTCATCGAACGTTTCCCCGTCGAAAGCGGTCATGATGGTGCCGCCGCCCGTGGGAGCGTCGCCGTCCTCCCCGATCTTCCGATTGTACCGCCAACCTTCCTCACCCCGAACATCGGCGAACAGGACGTACTTGGTTTGCGTCTCGTCGAGGATCCAGAGGGCGCTCCGGGAGGCCGTGCCGACCCCCGCCTCCGCCACCCGGTCCACCGAGACCGTCAGCGGCGAATCCTCGGTGGCGTTGAACGTGGGAACCACCCTCAACGTCCCGCCCGCCCACCACTGCTGGGTCGTGGTGCCCACGAACCGCATCACCCCGTCTCCGGCTTCCGCGTGGATGTCCCCGATGCCGCCCTCGAAAAAGGGCGCATCCGCCTGATACTTCGCGGGATCGATCGTGTTCGACGAGAAATCGTCCTCGAAGACCACTTGGGTGAGTTGGGCGTGGGCTGGACGAACCCAGCCCAGCGATAAAGCCACGACCATCAAGGCCATGGCACCACCGAGACGTCGGAAGGAGCTCATAGGAGTGTGGGGAACGCCTAGGACCTACAGACCCGATTCGCCGGGGTCAAAAAAATATTCCGCAATTTTGTACCAGACGGGTTTTCGGCGGAGCCGCCGTGGCCAGGCGCGGGAACCGCTCTCGACAGCGCTCCTTTTCATTTCCCAAGCTCCAAACCACGAACTCCGAAGCCCGCCATCACGGTTGTCCCCGCGCTCTAGCCCGCCGGCCCTGGGTCGGGTTCACCTTCGTCGCCACGGGACTGTTCACGGCTTTCACCAACCCGGGCAACGCCCTGGAATGGACGAGCCTTCCGGGGCATCGGCGGGCTCCCATCGAACCTCCAGGGAAAGGAGCCCCGGGCTTCACGTCGCTGCCCCCCGCCACCACCGGCATCACCTTCACCAACGTCCTCGACGAGGAACGTTCCCTCACCAACCAGATCCTCCTGAACGGTTCCGGAGTCGCGCTCGGCGACGTCGACGGCGATGGGCGCGCCGACATCTATCTGGCGGCGTTGGACCGACCCAACGCCCTCTACCGGAACCTCGGGAACTGGCGGTTCGAGGAAGTCGCGGCGGCCTCGGGAACCGCCTGCGCCGACCAGGCCTCGACCGGCGTGGTCCTGGCCGACATCGACGGCGATCGCGACCTCGACCTCCTGGTCAACGGCGTCGCCCGCGGAACCCGCCTCTTCCTCAACGACGGCCGGGGACATTTCACGGAAGCCACCGACGCCTGGGGTCTGCGCTCCACCTCGGGCGCCGCGTCCTTCGCGGTCGCCGACGTCGATGGCGACGGCGCTCTCGATCTCTACGTCGTCAACTACCGCAACGACACGCTGCGGGACCTGCCGGGAATTCAGTTCACCGTCGGCGCGACCAACGGCATCCGTCAGATCCTCACCATCGACGGCCACCCCGCGACGGACGCGGAATGGCTGGGCCGGTTCTCCCTCGAACCCGGCGGCGGCATTCTGGAGAACGGCGAACCCGACGCCTTTTACCGCAATACGGGGCGAGGCCGCTTCGTCCTCCAACCCTGGGGCGTCAGCCCGGTTTTCCTGGATGACCGCGAGCAACCCGTGCCCACGCCGTACGATTGGGGATTATCGGCCCTTTTCCGGGACCTGAACGGAGACGGCGCGCCGGATCTTTACGTCTGCAACGACTTCCAATCGCCCGACCGAATCTGGATCCATGCGGGCTCCGGCCGGTTCCTGCCGATCCTCGGCAATTCGATCCGCCAAACGAGCCTGTTCTCCATGGGGGTCGACGTCGCGGACATCGACCGGGACGGCTTCGACGACCTCTTCGTGGCGGACATGCTCAGCCCGGACCACCGGCTCCGTCAGGTCCAGGTGATGGACGCCACCGCCTTCGCCCAGATCCGGGAGGTCTCGAGTCGCCGACCTCAGTCCTCCCGCAACACGCTCCTCCTCCAGCGGGGCGACGGCACCTACGCCGAGATCGCGCAAATGGCCGGGATCGACGCCTCCGACTGGTCCTGGTGTCCCGTGTTCCTGGACGTGGACCTCGACGGCTTCGAGGACCTGCTCGTCACCACGGGGCACTGGCGCGACGCCCAGCATGCGGATGTCGCCCGCGAACTCGACGCCGAGACGGCCAACCGCCGCCTTCCCGCCCGCGAACAACTCCGCCTCCGCCGGCGGTTTCCCCGCCTGGACACGCCCAACGTCGCCTTTCGCAATCGAGGGGACCGGACCTTCACGGAGGTGGGCCCCGCCTGGGGTTTCGATTCACGCCGCATCTCGCAAGGGATGGCCCTCGCCGATCTCGACGGCGACGGCGACTTGGACGCGGTGGTGAACTGTCTCAACGACGCCCCCTTGATCTTGCGCAACAACGCCGCCGCGCCCCGCATCGCTGTCCGACTCCGGGGCGGGAGCCCCAACACCCAGGGGGTCGGCGCGCGGGTCCGGGTGCGTGCGCCCGGACTTCCCGATCAGACCCAGGAGATCGTCCTGGGCGGACGCTACCTTTCGTCCGATGACCCGACCCGCTCCTTCGCGGCGGGGCACGCCACCAACCGCCTCACGCTCGAAGTCCGCTGGCGGGACGGATCGCGGTCGGTCGTGACCAACGCCCCCGCCAATCACTGGCTCGAAATCGCCCAGGAAACCGCCGCCGACCCGGGAACACCGCCCGACCCGGCCGGAGAAAACGGGACACCCGCCTTCGAAGACATCAGCCACCTCCTGGGCCATGAACACTCGACGGTCGACGTCGATGACTTCGCGCTGCAACCACTCCTCCCCCACCGACTGAGCCACGCCGGCCCGGGAGTCGCCTGGTTCGACTTCAACGGCGACGGCTGGGAGGACCTGATCCTCGGGGCCGGCCGGGGCGCGCGCCTCGCCGTGTTTCGCAATAACGCCCAGGGAGGCTTCATCCCGCAGCGAGCCCGGATCCTCGAAGCCACCGCCGACCACGATCAACTCGGAGTGATCGGATCGCGGACCGCGACCAACCTGACGCTCTTCCTCACCCGCGACGGCTCGGCGCCCGGTTCCGCCGCCACACCGCCCTTGAACCGCATTTCGCTCGTGTCGGGCGTTTCCGACACCGACCTCCTGCCCACGCCGGGCAGCGCGGGTCCGCTCGCCCTGGCCGACGTCGACGCCGACGGGGACCTCGATCTGTTCGTCGGGGGCCGGCCCCTGCCGGGGCGGTTTCCCGAGGCGACCCCGTCCAGCCTCCTTCGCAACGACAACGGTCGATGGGCGAACACAGTCACAGTCCCCGCTGAACCGTCGGGAGCCGCGCCGCTGGGCATGGTTCAAGGCGCCGTGTTCACCGACCTTGATTCCGACGGCCGCCCGGAACTCGTCGTGGCCTGCCTCTGGGGACCGATTCGGATCCTCGAATTCCATCCCTCCCCCGGGTCCGAACTGGACCCTCCTCTCCGCTGGCCAACCTCGGAACCCGCGGGATCCCGGGAACGTCCACGGCGCCTGAGTGAAATGACCGGCTGGTGGAACTCGATCGCGGCGGGCGATTTCGATGGGGACGGCCGCATGGACCTGATCGCCGGCAATTGGGGACGCAACACGGCCCGGGAACGGTTCCTCGATCAGCCGCTTCGGCTGCGGTGGGGTGGAACCGGCGACGGTGGTCCGCGCCATTTGCTCGAGACCCAAATCGATCCGCGCTTGGGCCTGGAAGTTCCGTTCCGCAACCGCACCGCGCTGGCGCTGGGATACCCCGTCATTCCAAACCGCTTCCCGACATTCACCGCTTGGGCCGCCGCCCCGATGAAGGACATTCTTGAAGCCACCGGCCCCCTTCCCCACGTCCTGACCGCCGTCACCCTCGAATCGGTCGTCCTCCTCCAGCGGGACGGCGCCTTCGAAGTCCACCCACTTCCCTGGCCCGCCCAGGTGGCCCCGGTGTTTGGCATCGCCGTGGGCGACCTCGACGGCGACGGCTCCGAGGACGCCTTCCTTGCCCAGAATTTCTTCGGACTGCCGACCGGGGAAAGCCGGCTTGATGCCGGAGCCGGCGTGTGGCTTCGCGGCGACGGGCATGGAGGTTTCCAGCCGGTTTCCCCCGCCCAGGCCGGGATCCGGGTCCACGGAGAAGGCCGAGGGGCTGCGCTCGCGGATTTCGACCACGACGGCCGGGTGGATCTGGTGGTCACGCAGAATCGCGGACTGACCCTGCTCTTCAGGAACACCGCCGCGCGCCCGGGGATCCGCGTCCGACTGAAAGGAACGCCAGGCAATCCCCATGCCCTGGGAGCCGTCCTCCGATTGGAAAGCTCCGACGGAAGCCTGGGACCGGCGCGCGAAATCCGCGCGGGGTCCGGATACCTCTCGCAGGACGGATCGACCCAGGTCCTCGCAATCCCCGGGGGAGATACGGACGCGACGCGGTCACCCGTGGCGCTCCACATCCGCTGGCCCGGCGGGCGCGTCGAACGGGTTCCGATCCCGGAAGGAACGCGCCTCCTGGAACCCGAGGCGCCGCGCGGCTGAATTCCTCCGGACGAGGAGTCCTCCCCGGCATGGACATGTTCCGATTCGCGCCTCGCGCCGGGGTTTTTCGCGGCCGGTATTTCATTTGAGAGACTCCCCGACGGGAGTATGGTCTCCGCTCGTTTGCGCCACGCAACCGTCGCGTCGGCCTCGCCTTATCCGTGAATACCAAGACTGATCGCGCCTCCAACTCCGCCGCCTCCGCCGACGGGCCGCCGGTTTCGAACACCCCTCCGGATGCCGAGGCCGATCAGGCGAATTGGCTCAAGCTGATCGAGCAGATGCTCGCGCGCGAACTCACCCGGCAGCGCCCCGAGAAGGTCGCCAGTTTCCTGGAAGCCCTGGTCGGTTCGCTTCAGGTCGCCGGACTTCCGACACCGCACATCACCCACAGTCCGTACCGGAATTCCCTCCCGGCGAGCCAGCAGCCCGACTACCCCGGCGACCTCCAGATTGAACGCCGGATCAAGAGCATCTGCCGCTGGAACGCCATGGCGATGGTCGTCTACGGCAACAAGATCTCCGACGGCCTCGGCGGCCACATCTCGAGCTACGCCTCCATGGCCACCCTGTACGAGGTTGGCTACAACCACTTCTTCCGGGGCGGCGAGGACGGACAACTCGGCGATCTCATCTATTTCCAAGGCCACACCACCCCGGGCAACTACGCCCGTTCCTTCCTCGAAGGCCGCCTCTCGGTCCGGCACCTCCAGAACTTCCGGCGGGAACTCGCCGAGGACGGCGGTCTCTCGTCCTACCCGCATCCGTATCTGATGCCGGATTTCTGGCAGTTCCCCACCGTCTCGATGGGGTTGGGTCCCATCAATTCCATCTACCAGGCCAGGTTCCTCCGCTACCTCAAGGCGCGTGGCCTCCTCCCGCACGGAGAGGAACGCGAACCCCGCGTCTGGACCTTCGTCGGCGACGGCGAAAGCGATGAGCCCGAATCCCTCGGCGCCATCGCCCTCGCCGCCCGCGAGGGACTCGACAACCTCACCTGGATCGTGAACTGCAACCTCCAGCGCCTCGACGGCCCCGTGCGTGGCAACGGAAAGATCATCCAGGAACTCGAGGGCGTGTTCCGCGGCGCCGGCTGGAACGTCATCAAAGTCGTCTGGGGCCGGGAGTGGGATCCCCTGTTCGCCGCCGACCACGACGGTCTCCTGCAACGCCGCCTGGACGAATGCGTCGACGGGGATTTCCAGAAGTACATCGTCGAGACCGGCAGCTACATCCGGAAGCATTTCTTCGGCAAATACCCGGCCCTCAAGGCGCGGGTCAATCATCTGTCCGACAACCAGCTGACCCACATGGTTCGCGGCGGACACGACCCCCTCAAGGTCCACGCCGCCTACCTGGCCGCCACCCGGCACAAGGGTCAACCCACCGTCATCCTCGCCAAGACGGTCAAGGGCTACGGCCTCGGCGAAGCCGGCGAGGGCCGCAACATCTCGCATCAGCAGAAAAAGATGAACGAGAAGGAACTGCGCGAATTCCGGGCGCGGTTCAACATCCCGATCTCGGACGAGGAAATCACCGAACTCCCGTTCTACCGACCGCCGGACGACAGCCCCGAAGTCAAATACGTCCGCAAACGCCGAAAAGCCCTCGGCGGTTCCATCCCCAAACGGTCCGTCACCGCGAGTCCCCTGGAGGTTCCCGCCCTCGAGGAATTCGGCGCCGAAGCCCTGAAAGGTTCCGGCCACCGCGACGCGTCCACCACCATGGCGGTCGTCGATCTCCTCAAACGCCTCCTGCGCGACGAAAAGATCGGCCGACACATCGTCCCGATCATCCCCGACGAAGCCCGCACCTTCGGGATGGAGGCCATGTTCCCCGAGTTCGGGATCTACTCGTCCAAGGGCCAGCTCTACGAACCGGTCGATCGCAAATCCCTCAGCTATTACCACGAGTCCCAGGACGGTCAGATCCTCGAGGAAGGCATCACCGAGGCCGGTTCCATGGCGTCGTTCGTCGCCGCCGGCACCGCCCACGCCAATGTCGGCGTCACCACGATCCCGTTCTTCATCTACTACTCGATGTTCGGGTTCCAGCGCGTCGGGGATTCCATCTGGCTCGCCGGCGACAGCCGCGCCCGCGGTTTCCTCCTCGGCGCCACCGCAGGCCGCACCACCCTGAACGGTGAAGGTCTCCAGCACCAAGACGGCCACAGCCACCTGGTTGCCACCACGGTCCCCAACCTCCTCGCCTACGACCCAGCCTTCGCCTACGAACTCGCCGTGATCGTCGCCGACGGCCTCGAACGCATGTATCGGAAGGGCCAGGACCTCTTCTACTACATCACGGTCTACAACGAGAACTATCCCCAGCCCCCCATGCCGGCCGACGCCCGGGACGGCATCCTCAAGGGCCTCTACAAGTTCCGCCCAGGACCGGCCGGCGCGTCGATCAAGGCCCACCTCTTCGGCAGCGGTTCCATCATCCGGTCCGCCCTCAAGGCCCAGGAAATCCTCGAACGTTACGGAGTTTCCGCCGACGTCTGGAGCGCCACCAGTTACAAGCTGCTCCGGAACGACGCGCTCCAATGCCGGCGCCACAACATGCTGCACCCCAAGGCCGCGCCCCGCCGTTCCTACCTGGAAACGGTCCTCGCCGCCGAGTCGGGCGCCTTCGTCGCCGTCTCGGACCACGTCAGGCTCGTCCCCGACCAGATCGCGCCATGGGTGCCCGGAGGTCTCTTCACCCTGGGAACCGACGGCTTCGGACGCAGTGAAACCCGTGACAACCTCCGGCGCTTTTTCGAAATCGATGCGGAATGCACGGTCATCGGTACCCTCACCGCCCTCGCTGAAAAGGGAACCATCCCCCGAACCACCGTCGCCCAAGCCATCGAGGATCTCGGCGTGAACCCGGCCAAGGTGTTCCCCGATCTCGCTCTCCCGCTTTGACATGCGGATTGAATATTCCAAGCTTCGCGCCGTCGGAACCAATGTCTCCTCACCGAGACAAACCAAGCCTCGAGAATAGTAATATCCAAGTCACCCGAATCTCCCTCCCATGAAGCTTTCCTGGACCCCCTTGCTGGCCTCCGTCGCCGTTCTATCCTCCACAGCCATGTCCGCCGTCGGTGCCGTCGACGCCGCGAAATTGCCCCCGGTCTCCCAACAGGCCGGCGTCACCTTCGCCAAGGACATCAAGCCGATCTTCGACAAGTCCTGCATCAAGTGCCACGGCGAGGAGAAGCAGAAGGCCAAGCTCCGTCTGGACTCGCTCGAATGGACGTTGAAGGGAGCCGACGGCGAGGACGTGGTCAGCAAAGGCAAGAGCGCCGACAGCCACATCGTCCACTCGGTCGCGCGGGTCGATGAGGACGAAGCCATGCCGCCCGAGGGCAAGGGTGATCCGCTCACCAAGGAACAGGTCGGCCTCATCCGCGCCTGGATCGATCAGGGCGCCAAGTGAGTAGCGCCGGCTTTTAGCCGGCTCAATTCCCCTGTACCGCCGGCTTTCAGCCGGCCTCTTATTCCTCATTTCCCGAACCAAGGTCCGTAGGACTCTGCTCCGCAACTCCGTCCCCGCCGGTTGGCAACCGGCGACACAGCAGGCTGGGCAGCCTGCGCTACATCGCCCGGTCACTCAGGGATCCCATAAAACGGCCAATCTCCAAGGTCCGTAGGACCGGCCTGTCGATAGAACGCGTCCAGGAATGGATCCCAAGCCCCGGAGGGGCGGCCCACGGATGCCCCCCTCCGACCTCGACGCTCCGGGGATTTGCCCTTGTCTCACGTGGCCGGTCAGAGATAGGGAAGCGAGGAAATCCCCGCGGCGGCACACGTTGGCACACGTCGCCCGACGGCTTTCATCGCAGCCCAGCCCGCCATGCCGATCATCCGGTTCCTCCGTCGCCTCCCGGCCGTCCTCCGTTCATGTCTCCCGCTCGCATTCGTCGTCTTCGCGGAGCCGCGCTCCCCCGCCGTCGATCTGCCATCCGGATTCGTCGCCGAAACCCTGGCGACCGACTTGAACGCCGCCACGGCCCTCGCCGCCGCTCCGGGAGGTCGCATCTTCATCGCCGATCAGACCGGCCAGGTTCTCGTCTGGAAAGCGGGCGGCCTCCTGCCCTCTCCCGCCCTGACCCTCAAGGTCACCGACTACTGGGAGCGCGGCCTGATCGGGATGACCCTCCACCCCGCCTTCCCGAACCCGCCCCACCTTTTTCTCGTCCACGTCACGGATCGCCCTTTCGTGCACCACGTGCTCAGCCGGTTCACGATGGACGGCGACCTGGCCGATCCCGCGAGTGAACTGATCCTGCTGGAAGGCGACGACCAATCCCTCCTCGGCGGGTCCGTGCCGGCTGGCCACCAGGGCGGCCTCCTGCGTTTCGGCAACGACGGCCGACTCCTCCTCAGCATCGGTGAACAGACCGCCGGCGAACCCTCCCAGAAGCTGGACACCCTTCTCGGAAAGATCCTCCGCCTCAACCCCGACGGTTCGATCCCTGACGACAATCCCTTCGTGACCCGCGCCCAAGGCAAGTACCGCTCCATCCTGGCCTACGGCGTCCGCAACAGCTTCGGCATCGGCGTCCAGTCCAGGGAGGACGGTGGGCGGGTCTTCTTCACCGACGTCGGCGGAAGCGCCTTCGAGGAGATCAACGAACTCAAGGCCGGCGCCAATTACGGTTGGCCGCGCGCGGAAGGGTTCTCCACCAACGCCGCCTTCGCCAACCCACTCCACGCGTACCCGCCCCAGGTCGGGCAGAGCATCGTCGGCGGGACGTTTCTTCCGCGGACCGGCGCGTGGCCCGAAAAGTGGCGCGGTCGCTTCTTCTACGCCGACTTCATGCACCATTGGATCAAGGCCATGGACCCGTCGGCGCCCACCAACGTGCTGACGTTCGCCCGCGGACTGAACGGTCCGGTCGCGCTCGAACTGGCGCCTGACGGCTCCCTCCTGGTGCTGAATCGCGGAGCCGTCTGGCGGGATCCCAAGAAGTTCGTCCCCGACGCCGGGTCCCTCGTCCGCATCCGCCACTTGGGGGAAGCCGGACTTGCGCGATCGTCGCCGACGAACACGTCCCCCGATTCCGCCCCGGCGCGCGTGGCGGCCCTCGGCCTGCCCATGGAGACCTCCCGGCTTCCGCCTCGGCTCGCCCGCGCCGATTGGGAAGGACGGGTGAACCAGAAGCCGGCGCGGACCTTCGTCCTGAACGATCTCGAGTGGCATCCATTCATGCGGGTGGAAACCCGGGTGTACCTGCCCGCCGGCGGCAAGGTCCGGCCCGCCGGGGACGGCGCCACGCTCGAATTCCCGCCTGGCACCGTGTTCGCGCGCGACTTCCTCCTGGCCAGCGTGACGGGACCCGACGACGACCGACCGGTCGAGAAACTCGTCGAGCGCCGCCTGCACGTGGTCGATCACCCGACCGGTTACGGCGCCTCGTACCGCATCGATTCGACGGGCGACGGAATCCTGATGGAGGACGGCGAACCGGCGGGTCTCGGCTGGGGGCGCTCCCGAGACCCGGGCAAAGCGCACCATGCCGAGGTGACCTGGTGGTACCCGTCCCTGGAACCGCGCCTGAGTCGGCCCGTGGTGGTGCCGGCCTACTGGATTCCAACGACCCTCGCCACTTGGAACCAAGCCGACGGCCCCGGCGGCACCAACGCCCTTCGCGCGCTGATCCAAGCCGGCTTGTTCGATTCCGCCGACAACACCGGCGGCCCGACGACGCTTCCAACCACCGCGGGATGGCGATCGTCCAAGGCCTCGGCCGAAACCCGGGTGCGCTCCTACCTCGACGCGAATTGCGCCGTCTGCCACCAACCGGGCGGCGCCTCGCGCGGACTGTTCGACGCCCGCATTTCGACGCCCCTCGCCCAGGCGGGCATCGTGAACGGCGAACTCGCCGCCGGCGACCTCGGCCTGACGGGCGCGAGGATCGTGGTCCCGGGCGCTCCGGAGAAATCCATCCTCGTTCGCCGCCTCAGGGACACCGGTTTTTTTCGCATGCCGGCAACCCAGACCCACACGCGGACGTCACCGATCGTCCCCGTGGTGGAGGATTGGATTCGTTCCCTCCCGGCCCTTGACACGTCTTCGTCGGGCCGGTGAGACTCCCTAATCCCTCGGGTCACAACATCTAACCCCCTATCAGTCCTATGCCATCCAATCGCGGTGTCATTTATCAAAAACCCGGACTCGTCACGATCGAGAGCATCGACTTTCCCAAACTCTCCATTGGCAAGCGGAAGTGCCAGCACGGCGTCATTCTCAAGATTGTCTCCACCAACATCTGCGGGAGCGATCAGCACATGGTTCGCGGACGAACCACGGCTCCGGCGGGCCTCGTCCTCGGTCATGAAATCACCGGCGAAGTGATCGAAGCGGGACGGGACGTGGAATTCGTCAAGGTCGGCGACATCGTCTCGGTCCCGTTCAATATCGCGTGCGGCCGCTGCCGCAACTGCAAGGAAGGCAAGACCGGCATCTGCCTCAACGTCAATCCGGCCCGCCCGGGCGCGGCCTACGGCTACGTGGACATGGGCGGATGGGTCGGCGGCCAAGCCGAGTACGTCATGGTTCCGTACGCCGATTTCAACCTCCTCCGATTCCCCGATCGCGACCATGCCCTCGCCAAGATCAAGGATCTGACCCTCCTCTCCGACATCTTCCCGACCGGCTACCACGGCGCCGTCAGCGCCGGAGTCGGTCCCGGAACCATCGTCTACGTCGCCGGAGCCGGCCCGGTCGGTCTCGCCTGCGCCGCTTCCTGCCACCTTCTCGGAGCCGCCTGCGTCATCGTCGGCGATCTCATTCCCGAACGCCTCAAACAGGCCCGCAGCTTCGGCTGCGAAACCGTCGACCTCCGCGCCCAGGCCTCCCTCGCCCAGCAGATCGAGCAGATCGTCGGCGTGCCGGAAGTCGATGCCGCCGTGGATTGCGTCGGTTTCGAAGCCCGCGGCCACGGCAAGGATGCCGCGGTGGAACGGCCCGCGACGGTCCTGAACTCCATCATGGAAGTCACCCGTGCCGGCGGCGCCCTCGGCATTCCCGGCCTCTACGTCACCGGCGACCCCGGCGGCGTCGATGACAACGCCAAGGTCGGCATGCTCGGCATTCGCATCGGGCTCGGCTGGGCGAAGTCCCACTGCTTCACCACCGGCCAATGCCCGGTCATGCGCTACCACCGGCAGCTCATGCAGTGCATCCTCCACGACAAGATCCAGATCGCCAAGGCGGTCAACGTGAAGGTGATCAGCCTGGAGGATTCACCCAAGGGCTATCAGGACTTCGACAAGGGCGCCGCGAAGAAATTCGTGATCGACCCCCACGGCATGCTGGCTGCCGGCTGAAAGCCGGCGCGACATCCCGAACCACCGGCTCCCCCGTACCGCCGACTTTCCAGTCGGCACGGGGGCCCTGGACTCGAACCGGCTGCCGGCTGAAAGCCGGCGCGACATCCCGAACCACCGGCTCCCCCGTACCGCCGACTTTCCAGTCGGCACGGGGGCCCTGGACTCGAACCGACTGCCGGCTGAAATCCGGCGCGACATCCCGAACCACCGGCTCCCCCGTACCGCCGACTTTCCAGTCGGCACGGGGGCCCTGGACTCGAACCGACTGCCGGCTGAAAGCCGGCGCGACATCCCGAATCACCGGCTCCCCTGTCCCGCCGACTTTCCAGTCGGCACGGGGGCCCTGGACTCGAACCGGCTGCCGGCTGAAAGCCGGCGTTACATCCCGAATCACCGGCTCCCCTGTCCCGCCGACTTTCCAGTCGGCACGGGGGCCCTGGACTCGAACCGGCTGCCGGCTGAAAGCCGGCGTTACATCCCGAATCACCGGCTCCCCCGTACCGCCGACTTTCCAGTCGGCACGGGGGCCCTGGACACGAACCGGCTGCCGGCTGAAAGCCGGCGTTACATCCCGAATCACCGGCTCCCCTGTCCCGCCGACTTTCCAGTCGGCCTTATCAAAGCGCCTCGCCCAACACCACGACGCGGATGGCGTCCACCCGCAACCGGGCGCCGGCCAACTGGTCCCTCAACTCGGCGCGGTGCGCCTCCGCCGCGGCGACCTCCCCGGGGCGGACATTCGGATTCACCGCGGCCAGCGCGCGCAGGCGGTCGATCTCGACGCCCATCGCCTGTTCCATGCGCTCCGTGGCCGCCGCGATCACCGGCCGGGCTTCCGCCTCCGCGCGCGCGCGCGCCTCGTTGACCATCCGCTCCAGGCCGGCGCGCAAATCCGGATTCTCGAGCAATTCGTGACTTCGCAGATCCTCGGTCTCCGCCCGATCCAGGGCCGAGACGGATGCGGCGCGGACTTCCCGGCCCTGGACGTCGACGACCACCCGCAAAGGGGTCGGCGCGAGAAACCGATCCACTTGAAGCCGGGCGGGCGCCAGGCATTCGAGCAGATGGATCACCTCCAGCCAGAGCCCGCGCTCCGGCGCGTCCGGCCACGCGAGGCACGCGGTCGACCCGTCCCGGCCGCCCAGTAGGAGATCCAGGGCTCCCGTCACGAGGGGATGATCCCAACTGAGGAAGGCGACATCCTCCCGGGTCAGCGCGTGCCGGCGATCCAGAGTGGCGGTCATCCCGCCGGGCGGCATTCCAGGGAAGCTGTCCGTGAAGATCCCGTCGGCGCCCACCTTGTAGGTTCGCGGCCCGAGATCCTCGACGGGAACCCCGTAGTGATCCCAGATCCGCAGTAGAAACACCTCCAGGCGGGTCTCCTTGTCCAATGCCACGATTCCCGACGCGATGGCCTGGGCCGGCCCCGGCCGGTACGAGTTCAATTCCAGGAGCCGATCCCGTCCGCGCTCCAGCTTCATCGCCAGTTTTTCACGGGCATTCCGTGTCCGTGCCAACAGATGCCCGAGCTCCGTTCGCCGACCGTCATGGGTCTCGTGGAAATCCTGCGCCATGTCGAGGACCTCGGACCTGAATTCATCCAGCAGAGCGCGACCGCCGTTCAGGTGGCGGGCGAAGGCGTCCAACCCCTCGTGGAACCATCGGAAAATCACCTCCTGCGCGCTGTTCTGCACGAAAGGAACGTGGATCTCGACGTGCGCCGTCTGCCCGATTCGATCCAGGCGACCGATCCGCTGTTCCAGCAGTTCCGGATCGAGTGGGAGATCAAACAGGACCAGGTGATGGGCGAACTGGAAATTCCGGCCCTCGCTCCCGATTTCCGACGCCAACAGAAGGGGAGCACCCTCGGGATCCGCGAACCACGCCGCCTGCCGGTCGCGCTGGACCAGTTCCAGACCCTCGTGGAACAGGGCGACGGACACGTTGAGGTTCGCCCGAATCGCCAAATCCAACGCCAGGACCTTGGCCCTCGTCCGACAGATCAGCAGGACTTTGACGTCCCGCTTTCGGCGCAGAAAATCCACCAGCCACGTCACCCTCGGGTCCTTCGCAAAATCAAAGACCACGGCGTTCGTCCGCTTCGCCACACCGCCGGCCCCCGTGTCCTCTTCGAACTCCGCCGCCAACCGGTCCAGCAGCGGATCCTCCAGCGAGGCGGCCTCCAAAGGCACCGGCCGCGGAAGCCTCATCGGGAATCCCTTCATCGAGGATCGACGGTTTCGGAACATCACCCGCCCGGTTCCATGCCGGTCGAGAAGCGCCGACACCACCTCGTCCCTGGCCCGATCGTCGCCGGCTGCCAGCGCCTCGAGCCGATCCCGGAGGACGCCCGGTTCGGGAGCCAGGATCCGCCGAAGCTCCGCCAATTCGGCCGGACCCAGCGGCTCCTTCGCCACCAAACGGTTCACGACGTCCGCGACGCCCTGGTATCCGGCCGACTCCGCCTTGAAGGCTTCGAGGTCGAAGTACCGGTTCGGGTCGAGGAGCCGCAGCCGGGCGAAATGACTCTCCAACCCCAGCTGTTCCGGGGTCGCCGTCAGAAGCAGCAGGCCCTTCGCGCGCCGGCCGAGCGCCTCGACGACCCGGTAGGCCTCGCTCGGCTGCTCGGCAGACCACTGGAGGTGGTGGGCCTCGTCCACGACCAGCAGATCCCACTCCGCCTCGATCGCCTGCCGGCCGCGCGTCGCATTCAGAAGCAGGGGAAGCCCGCACAGCACCAATTGATCGTCCAGGAACGGATTGCCGTCCGGATGCGACATCTCGATCGCATCACAACGGCTCTCGTCGAAAATGTGAAACCAGAGATTGAACCGGCGGAGCAATTCCACGAACCACTGGTGTACCAGCGGCTCGGGGACCACGACGAGAACCCGACCCACGCTCCCCATCGCCAAAAGGCGATGAATCACCAGGCACGCCTCGATCGTCTTCCCCAATCCCACCTCGTCCGCCAGCAACACCCGGGGCGCCAGTCGGCCGGTCACTTCCCCCGCGATGGACAATTGGTGCGGAATCAGGTCGATCCGCCCGCCCACGAATCCCCGCACCGGCGACTCCCGCCTCCGGTGCTGAAGCTCCGTGGCCAGGCGCCGCAGCTCGTACACCCGGTTCGGATCCGTCCGCCCCTCCATCAGCCGCTCCGCCGGCGATCCGAAACTCAGGGAGTCGCTCAGGGCCGTCTCCGGCAGGACGCCACCGTCCGAATCCCGGTAGATCAGGAGGTTCCCGCTGGCTTCCACCGCGGCAACGGTCCGCCGGCTCCCGTCCTGTCCCGTCACCTGCGTGCCCGGCGCGAATCGGACCCGGCGCAACGGCGCGCCCTCCGCCGAATACTGCCGCTCCTCTCCCGCCCCGGAAAACGCGACCCGGACACGACCGTCCTCGACCGCTACCACGGCCCCAAGGCCCAGTTCGGGCTCCGCCTCGCTGATCCAACGCTGTCCTACGAAAAAGCTCCCCATAAACAACCTCCGCCCCTTTCTAGTGGACCCCGATCCTTCGGAAAAGCCCGCATTCGCGACCAGAATTTGCTCCCGCGCCGCCTCCCAACCCGCTACCGTTCGCACCTTCTTTATGCCAGCGCCACAGACCTACCGTTATTGCTTCGGACCGTGGAACATCAGCGAAGGCCAGGACCCCTACGGGCCCCCGGTCCGCCCACCGCAGACCTTCGGCTGGAAACTCCAACAGCTCAAGGACGCCGGCTTCGACGCCATGATGTTCCACGACGACGACATCGTCCCCGACATCGACTCGAAGTCCGACATCCAGATCCTCAAGGAGACCCGGGAAATGGGCAAACGCCTCAAGGACGCCGGAGTCGTCGCCGAGATCGTCGCCCCGCGCCTCTGGTTCAGCCCGAACACCATCGACGGCGCCTACACCAGCAATGACAAGAAGTGCCGCCAGTACGCCATCGACCGCACCCGCCGTTGCATCGACATGGGAAAGGCCCTCGGCTGCAACCTCCTCGTCCTCTGGCTCGCCCGGGAAGGATCCTACATCCGCGAATCCAAGAACGCCCGGCAGTGCGTCGATTACCTCGTCGACGCCCTCGACGCCATGCTCGCCCATGACAAGAAGGTGCGCATCGCCATCGAACCCAAACCCAATGAACCGATGGACCACGCCTATGTGCCGACCATCGGTCATGCCCTCGCCGTGGCCCAACTCACCGACGACCCGAAGCGCGTCGGCTGTCTCATTGAGAGCGCCCACGCCATCCTCGCGGGCCTCGATCCCTCCGACGAAATCGATTTCGCCTGCGCCTTCGGCAAGCTTTGGTCCATTCATTTGAACGATCAGAACGGCCTCAAATTCGACCAGGACAAGCCGTTCGGAAGCGCCAACCTCCGCGTCGCCTTCAACCAGGTCCGAGCCCTCGAGCGCAACGGTTACGGGAAGAAAGGCGAGTATGTCGCCTTCGATGTCCACCCGTTCCGCACCACCAAGGTCGAACACTGGATGCGGCACCTCACCAACAGCAAGCGGACGTTCGAAACGCTCGTCGCCAAGGCCAGGTCCTTCAATGAATCCCAGGCGCAGGCGCTGATCGCCGACCGCAACTACCAGGACCTCGACCAGATGGTCCTCGAACACCTCATGGGCGTGAAGTAATCCGCCCAAACCCGATCCGCGGTCCCGCCGCTTCCGGGAAACCGCCTCAGCCAAAAAACGGCGGTAACAACCACGGAGGAATCGGAAAGTACGGAATAAGAGTCGGTTGCAGAGGGAGTCCCGATCACCCTCCTGAGGATACCCACCGCCTTCACAAATCCCTCTCTTTCTGTGTGTTCCGTGCCTTCCGTGGTTGCAACTGCCGTTTCCAGCCTCAGTATTCCCGCTCCTTCTTGATACCGGGTTCCGGTTGCGGGTAGTTGCCGCTCGCATCGGCGAGGAGCGGCGCCGGACCGTCCGGCGTTAGTTTGTCCACGTCAGGGGCGAACTCGTGCGGGCAATTCAGGATCTGATCGTATGTGATCTCCTGGCCGGTATGGGCCGCCATGCGCCCCATGGACGTCACCAAGCTCGCGATCGCCCCGCGGCGCGCCTCGTTGTAGGGCTTGTCGTCGCGGATAGCCCGCATCAAGTCCTCCCACTCCAGCTGGTACGGACTCTTCTCCGGCTGCGGATAAGCCCACGAGAGGTTCTCTTTCGTCATGTTCTGACCCTTGAACGTCCGCACCCGGCCGGGCGAATGAGCGGCGGTCGACACGATCGCCGACCCCTTCGTGCCATGCGCGTAACTGGCGAACTCGTCCTTGCACCCCATCATGCTGCGTCCAACGAAGAAGAACTTCATCCCGTCCGCGAACGTGTATTCGATCGAGTAATGGTCGAAGTTCTGATCCACCGCCGAGCCCCGATACTGGCGGCCCCCCACGGCATGGGCTTTCACCGGCCAGTCGTTCTTCATCCAGCACAGCTCGTCGATCTGGTGGATGTTGTAGTCGCTGAAGAGCCCGCCGCTCGCCCAGAGGAAGCTGTGGAAACGCTGGACCTGATACATCGTCTCCGGCGTGGCCGCCGGCTTCGGCCCCGCATTGCCCGCCGCCCCGCCCATGCGATAGCCCCGCAGATGGGTCAAATCCCCGATCTCCCCGTCCCGAATGCGCCGGTGCAGGTCCTGACGTCCGCGGCAATGACGCACCATCAACCCCACGCCCACCTTGAGCCCCTTCTTGTCGGCTTCGTCCGACAATTCCAGCATGCGCCGCGTGCTCGGCCCGTCCACCGTCACCGGCTTCTCCATGAAGACGTTCACGCCCTTCGAAATCGCATAGCGGAACTGCACCCAGCGAAACGCCGGCGGGGTCGTCAGGATCGCCACATCGCCCGGACGCAGACAGTCGATCGCTTGCTTGTACGCCTCGAAACCGACGAACTGCCGATCCTCCGGAACCGTCACTTGCTCCCCGAACGCCTTCTTCAGTCCTCCCTGGCTGCCCTGAAGGCGCTTCTCGAACACGTCCGCCATCGCCACCAAACGCACCGGCCCCTGCTCCGTCGACAACGCGTTCGCCGCCGCCCCCGAACCCCGTCCCCCACAACCGATCAACGCCAGCTGCACGGTCTGGCTGTCCACCGCGTGCACGCGCGGCAACGCGATCCCGGCCAAAGCCGACACCGCGGCGATCTTTCCGCTGACACTCAAAAACGCGCGCCGGTTGGCGCGCCCGCCGGCCGAAAGAGAAGCATTCATCGATCCCAACCCAACCGCGTTCCTGTCCCTCTTTCAACGCGCCAGGGGCGAACGGGTGGGCCCACCGACGATTTCCCCACCGCCACCCGCGGACTCGCCTTCCCCCCGGGTCCCAGCCCATCCTCCCGTCGCGCTTTCCAAAGCCCACGCCCCATGCCAAGCCCACGCGCCCGAGCCGCCAACCAGCCGTCCCCCAAGAAAGCCTCCACCGTCGTCTCGCGGTCCGGCCGTTTCCAGGGCGGCCCCGCCTCCGACGTCGCCGCCTTCACCGAGTCGATCAGCTTCGACTGGCGGCTCTGGCGCCAGGATATCCGCGGGTCCATCGCCCACGCGGACATGCTCGAGCGCATCGGCGTCCTCAATGCCCGGGAACGCGCCGCCATCCGAAAAGGCCTCCAGGGCATCGCCGACGAAATCGAAGCCGGCGCCTTCGCGTGGAACCCGGCCCTCGAGGATGTCCACATGAACATCGAGGCGGAACTCACCCGCCGCGTTCCAGCGGGAGCCAAACTCCACACCGGCCGCTCCCGCAACGACCAGGTCGCCCTCGACATGCGCCTCTGGGTCCGCGACGAAATCGCCGCGCTCCTCGGGGAACTCATTCAACTCCAGGGCGCTCTCGTCCACCTCGGCCGTCGCTCCACCGGGGTGCTTCTCCCCGGCTACACCCATCTCCAGCGGGGTCAGCCCGTCTCGTTCGCCCACCACTGCCTCGCCTATGTCGAGATGCTCGACCGGGACCGCGGACGCTTCGCCGATTGCGGCCATCGCGCGAACGTCTGTCCCCTCGGTTCCGGCGCGCTCGCCGGCAGCACCCTCCCGCTCGACCGCGAATTCGTCGCCCTCCAACTCGGCTTCACCGACTCCCAAGGCCGTCCACGAGTCACCCAGAATTCCATGGACGCCGTCAGCGACCGCGATTTCGTCGTCGAATTCGCCGCCGCGGCCGCCTTGCTGGCCGTCCACCTGAGCCGCCTCGCGGAGGATCTCATTCTCTGGGCCACGTCCGAATTCGGGTTCATCCGGATCGCCGACGCCTACACCACGGGGTCGTCGCTCATGCCTCAGAAGAAGAACCCCGACATCGCCGAACTCACCCGGGGCAAGACGGGCCGCGTCGTGGGCAATCTGATGGCGCTTCTCACCCTGCTGAAGGGCCTTCCCATGACCTACAACCGGGACCTCCAGGAGGACAAGGAACGCCTCTTCGACACCGCCGACACCGTCCGCGCGTGCGCCCGCCTCACAGCCGCCATGATCGACCACACCACGGTCCGGGAGGAGCCCTGCGTCGCGGCGGCTAGCGACCCGCTGCTGCTCGCCACCGATCTCGCTGATTACCTGGTCCGCAAGGGCTTGCCTTTCAGGCAGGCCCATCATGCCGTGGGCGCCGCCGTGGTGCTGGCGGAGAAGGCCGGACGTCCCCTGGATTGCCTGACGCTGACCGAGTTGCGGTCCACCTCCGACCTTTACGAAGCCGACGTGACGGGCGTCTTCAACCTCCGGACCGCGATGAACCGGCGGGACATCACCGGAGCCCCCGGCACCCGCCAGGTTCAACGGCAGCTCCAACGTTGGGAGCGCCAGTTGGCCGAATCGTGCCAAGCGCCGGCGCGGGCGCCGGTCGCCGCCCGACGGAAGCGTCCTCGAAACCGACGCGCGGCTTGAAGGGGACCCTCCCAGCCCCGAACCCAAGGCGATTCCCGGGAACCAACCGTCCAAACCCCTGCGGCCCAAAGCCCCGACCGGGCCAGGCCCCCATGTGTCCTCAGCGTTCGACAATCTCGTGATCCGAATGTTTCGCGCCGCGCCGGGCGTTTCGGCTTGCACTGCCCGTCCCGGCGTGGCTTAACGCGCGGTGTTCGGTGAAGATCGGGCGCCCCCCAACCCTCCCGGGTGCCTTCGGTTCGCTTCCTCGGCTCGAATGAAACCCGAGAAATCATCGGCCCCCCGGCGTCGTTCGAGCACGGGCGCGGCCAGTCAACGTGACGCGAAGGCTCCCAAGCCCGCATCCCGTCAGGCTGCCACCCGCACGGATGCGGCCCGCGCGATCCCACCCAAGCCGAGTCCCGTGAAGAAGAAGACGAAGACCGCGAAAAAAACCACATCAACGAAGGCAGCCCCGCCCCGGACTGCCATCGCCCGAAAGGCTCCGGCCAAGACAGCCGCGACAAAGCCCCCCGCTGCCAAGGCCCCCAAAAAGGCGGCCAAAAAGGCCTCGGAAAAGGTCGTGAAGAAGGAACCCGCCCCCAGGGGCGCCCCGGCCGCCTCCGGATCCGTCCGTCCTTCCGCCGCGCGCTCGTCCGCTTCGCGCCAACCCCCTTCCCCCCACGTCGTCACTCCTCCTCAGTCCCCTCCCGTTTCATCCGTTCCAACTTCCCCGCCGGTTCCCAACACGAAGACCATCATGGACGCCTCCAAGAAGAAGAAGAAACCCGCCCCCACCCGCACCCAAGCTCCCGCGCCGGCCAAGCCCGCCCAAAAACCGTCACCTCAGCCGCCCTCCCCCTCTCCCGCGGCTACCAAGAAAGTCGCCACCCCGGCGAAGCCCTCCCAACCGTCGCCCCCAGCGGCTCCGATCCCGGCGCCCGAACCCGCCAGGAAGGCATCCAAGTCCGGGACATCCCAGGCGCCCGCGTCCACGCCGTCGGCTCAGTCCGCCACGGCACCGTCCCCCGCCTCCGCCTCCGCCAAGGTAACCACCACGCCTCCCGTCGTCGCCCGCGCGGCCGCCGTCAAGCCCACCACGCCGACTCAGACGCCGGCGCCGACGCCCGGCAAGTCCCCGGCCACTCCAGCCGCGCCCGCCTCTTCCAAGTCCAACCCGGCGCCGACTTCGACCCGCGCGCCTTTGGCGCCGCCTCCGTCAATCCTCCTCGAAGGCGACACCACACCCGCCGTGTCCCCGGGCGGACCCGGAGGGCGCTACGTTCTCGCCCCGGGAGGAGCCCAAATCGGTTCCCCAGCCACGCCCACGGAACTCCCGACCTCTTACGGAACGGGCCGACTCCTCCTCTTCGCGCGGGATCCCCATTGGGTCTACGCGCACTGGGACCTCACCGACGCCCAACTGCGCGAGGCCAACAAGAAATCCGCGTCCGGCGCCCTCGTGCTCCGGATCCGGGCGGGCGCTCCCGAGGCGGCTGTCGTCGTCGAACAGGCCGTCCATCCCGAATCGAAGAATTGGTTCATCCACGTTCCCCAGGCGGGGGTCGCCTACCTGGGCGAACTCGGTTACTACAATGCGGCGCGGACCTGGGTTCGCATCTCGGTGTCGGCTCCCACCCTCACCCCGCGGAACGATCTCTCCGAAGAGACCTGGGTTCGCTTCGAGACCCTGCCGTTCGAACTGCCCATGGCGGCGATTGTCGCCTTGGTGAAGGAGGCGCTGTCTGAAAACACGCCCCTCCTGGAGGCCCTCCGGCAACTCCGCGCCGAGGGACACCCCGAACTTTCGCTCCTGGATTTGCATCCCGCGGGCGGCGGCGCGACTCCCGGCCCGTGGACCGAGGAACAGGAGCGCGCCCTGGCGCAACTCCTGAGCATGGACGAAGTCCGCCGCGTCTGGATCGGATCGCTCGAAATCACGGAACTCCTGCGGCGCCAGCTTCAACGCGGACTGTCCTCGGCGAGCCTTCCGCTGTCGCTATCCAGCTTGGAGTCGGGACGAGGCGCCGCCGCGCCGGGGCTGGGTTCCCTTTCGAGTCCGCTGGGAGGCGAAGCCCAACCGCCACCCCGGGGATTCTGGTTCAACGTCAACGCCGAACTCATCGTCTACGGCGCCACGGATCCCCAGGCGGCGGTCACCATCGGGAACCGGTCCATCCGACTGCGTCCCGACGGGACATTCACCTACCGGTTCGCCCTTCCCGACGGCGAGTACGCCCTTCCCATCACGGCGACTTCCCCGGATGCGGTGGAGCAACGGCAGGCCAACCTGTCTTTCTCGCGGGCCAGCGAATACCGCGGCGACGTGCCGGCTCATCCGCAGGATCCCACCCTCCGGACGCCCAAGCCCGACCACGTGGCCTGATCCGATCCCGGGCGGCCCGGGAGAAGGGCATCCCCAACCCGGGTCGACCCAAGAATTCCAGCCAAACCCGCTCGCGTGCCGAAGCGGGAAGATTCAACCTACAGCCCGATGCGCGGCTACGTCGCTCTCATCCTTCACGCCCATCTTCCGTACGTCCGCCATCCGGAGCACGAAAGGTTCCTCGAGGAATCCTGGCTCTACGAGGCCATCTCGGAGTCGTACCTGCCACTCCTCCGGGTCCTCCAGGGCTGGCGCCGGGACGGAATCGCCGGCCGGCTGACCCTGACGGTCAGCCCGACGTTGTGCGCCATGCTCCAGGACCCGCTCCTGAAGGGCCGGTACTTCCGCAACCTCGAAACCCTCATCGATCTCGCCGAGCGCGAGATCCACCGGACGCACTGGGAACGGCCGTTCCACGACCTCGCCCAGCTTTATCTCCGCCGCTTTCAGGAGAACCGGGCCACCTGGCAGGAGTGCCACGGGGATTTGGTCGCCGCCCTCCGCGAATTCCAGGATCTCGGGTATCTGGAGATCATCACAACCGCGGCCACCCACGCCCTCCTGCCCCTTCTCGCCGCCCACCCGTCCTCCATCCGGGGTCAGATCCTCACCGCCCGCGACGACTACCGCCGGTGTTTCGGGCGCGATCCACGCGGCATCTGGCTCCCCGAGTGCGCGTACATCCACGGGCTCGAGCAAACCCTGCAGGACGCCGGCCTGCGCTGGTTCATGGTCGATACCCACGGCCTCCTCCATGCCACGCCTCGCCCGCGGCACGGGGTCTTCGCTCCCGTCTTCACGCCGAACGGACTCGCCGCCTTCGGCCGGGATCTCGACTCGGCCAAGCAGGTCTGGAGCCGCCAGTCCGGCTACCCAGGGGACGGACGATACCGCGACTTCTATCGCGACATCGGGTTCGACCTGGAACTCGACTACGTCCGCCCAGCCCTTCCGTCGCCCGACCTTCGCGGATTCACCGGAATCAAATACCACCGCATCGCCTGCGACCCGGAAGGCGAAAAGCAGATCTACCGACCCGACGAAGCCTGGCGGGCCGCCGACCAGCACGCCGGACATTTCCTGGGCGCCCGGATCGAGCAGACCCACCGCCTCGCGGACATTCTCGGACGCCCCCCCCTGCTCGTCTGTCCCTACGACGCCGAACTGTTCGGCCACTGGTGGTACGAGGGCCCCGTTTTCCTGGACCTCTTCATGCGCAAGGCCGCCTGTGATCAGGACGCGTTTCGCCTCATCACGCCCTTCGAGTACCTCCGCGAGAATCCCACCCAGCAGGTCGCCACCCCCGCCGAATCCACCTGGGGCGAGGAAGGGTTCTACCGAGTCTGGTTGAACGAGACCAACGAATGGATCGTTCCCCACCTCGACG
The DNA here is from genome assembly GCA_942490575.1 of uncultured Verrucomicrobiota bacterium. Taxonomy (GTDB): domain Bacteria; phylum Verrucomicrobiota; class Verrucomicrobiia; order Limisphaerales; family CAIMTB01; genus CAIMTB01. Next base: position 117,994 of record CALNYA010000031.1, on the reverse strand, counting down.
TCGCCATGGAACGGATGCACGCCCTGGCCCGTCGATTCCCCGATCCTCCCCCCCTCCTCCGCCGCGCCCTCAACCAGGCCGCGCGCGAACTTCTCCTCGCCCAATCCAGCGACTGGCCGTTCATCCTCCGCACCGGCACCAATCCCGGCTACGCCCGCCAGCGCGTGACCCAGCACCTCCTCCGCTTCATCGACCTCCACGATCAGCTCACCGCCACCCGGATCGACGAAGCCCGCCTCGCCGCCATCGAAGCCGCCGACAATCTCTTCCCGGACATCGACTTCCAGCGCTGGTCCTGAGCGCGACGGATAGGGGTCAGTTCCCACACTTCGCCACTTCCTTGTTGTCGAGAGGCTTCCCGAGGCGCTAAGGGAAGGCAGCCTCGTATGAGTCCATCGTTCCTCACGGCGGGCCGTCCGACCCAGGCGCCAGGATCCCTCGGGGTCCACGGTGTCGGGGGCGCCCCTTGTTCTCCGCCCCGCGCGCCCCGCCCCTCCGAATCTCGCAGGCTCCGGTCAACGCCCCTTCCCGCATGAACCCATCGAGTCATCTCCGCCCCGCGCCCCAAGCGTCCTGGATCTCCCAACACCGCGCCAAGCTCGCCTTCCTCGCCTTCACCCTCGCCGCCGCCGCCGTGGCCGTTTCCTGCGCCACCGAAGGCGGTGGGGGGCGCAGCTACGTGCTCCCCCCCTCCATTCCGGGCGCCGAATACGTGGGGTCCGAGTCGTGCGAACAATGCCACGACCCCATCACCAAGGCCTTCGCCTCCTCACCCCACTCCCGCCTCGTCGCCCACGGCCCCAACGCGATCGAAGTCGGCTGCGAATCCTGCCACGGCCCCGCCAGCGTCCATGTCGAATCCGGAGGCGCCGCCCGCACGCTCCTCAATCCGGACCGCAACCCGGAAACCTGCTACTCCTGCCACCTGAACCTGCGCGGCCAGTTCGCCCTGCCCCACACCCATCCCGTCGGCGAGAACCGCATCGGATGCAGCGCCTGCCATCCCCCCCACTCCGGCGACGCCTATGTCGGCACGGCGTCCTCCCTCGCTTCCGCCAACCAGGCCTGCCTCGCCTGCCACAGGCCCCAGCGCGGACCCCACGTCTTCGAGCATGAAGCCATGCGCGAAGGCTGCCTCACCTGCCACACCCCCCACGGTTCCGTGAACCAGAAGATGCTCACCGAACGCAACGCCGTGCTCTGCCTCAAATGCCACTTTCAACAGCAGATCGGCCCCGGCCAGATCGCCATCGGCGCGATCGATCACACCGCCTTCCTCTCCCGCGGGACCTGCTGGAATGCCGGCTGCCACGAAGCCGTCCACGGTTCCCAGGTGAGTTCCTCCCTCCGCTTCTGACCCCGACCGCACGGCCGCCCGCATTACCATGAAACCCACCCACTCCCCAGCCCCGGTCTTCGCAGCGCTCGTCTCCGGAATCGTCGCCCTCGGCCTCCCGTTCTCCGGCTCGGCCGAAACACCCGACCCCGCGAATCCCGCGCCCAGCCCAGCCAGCGAACCACCCCCGGAAAGCTCCGAATCCGCCGAAGCCACCCCGGCGTTCGAGGACGCCGCCCCCGGCGACTACCGCAACTGGTTCGACGTCACGGTCGGTGGCCTTCTCGTCGACGGCGACGACGCCGCCGCCCACCGCCGGTTGGGCCTTCCCACCGGCGCCTTCGGCGGCGTCCGCCGTTTTCACTTCGAACAGGACGTCGGCGAACAGGGCATCTTCAAGGTCGACGGTCGCGGCATCTTCGACAACGAGGACTACGGACTCCGCCTCGAATGGTCCGAGCCCGACAAGGCTTTCGTCCGAGCCGGCATCGACCAGTACCGGACGTTCTACGATGGAAGCGGCGGTTGGTTCCCCGGCAACGACCTCTGGTTCGACCTCTACGACGACGAATTCTCCGTGGTCCGGGGATCCGCCTTCTTCGAGGCCGGCCTGCGGCTTCCGAACTACCCCGAAATCACGGTCCGGTACGAACGCGACTGGCGGGAGGGCACGAAGGACTCCACGCTCTGGGGCGATTCAAGTCTGACCGGCGGGTTCGGTCCTCGAGCGATCGTCCCCGCGTTCCGCACGCTCGACGAGACGACCGACACCGTTTCGATCGAGGTCACCAAGACCCTCGGCAAGGTGACTTTCGGAGGGGCTTTCGCCTACGAACACAGCGATCTCGACAACGGCACCTACCTTCGGCGGCGGCCGTTCGAGGAACCCGATCGGCACATCACGCAACGGGAATCCGTGGAATCGGACCTCTACAGCGCCCGGGCGTTCGCGGACACGATCTTCAACGACAAGGTGCGCGTCACCACGTCGTACGCCTTCACCACCCTGGAAACCGACCTCGGCGGAAGCCGGATCGCCGGCGCCGACTACGATGCCGTGTACGACCCCGTGTACGGACGGCGCGACATCGGATTTCTCGGCCTCTCAGGGGGATCCCAACTCGACCAGAATGTGTGGAACGTCAACGCGCTGTGGACACCGCTGGCGAACCTCGCCGTGATTCCGGCTTTTCGCCTCGAGAACCAGTCCCTCGACGGCTCGTCGGCCTGGTCGGATACCGGAGCCGAGACGCTCGCGCGCGAAGGCGTGAACAGCCGCGACATGCTCGACCTCTCCCAGCAACTCGAACTCCGCTACACCGGCGTCACCAATGTCGTTTTCTACGCCCGCGGCGACTGGATCCAGGGCGACGGCAACCTGCTCGAGCACCAGTTCCTTCCCGCCACAGGGGTGACTGAAATTCTCCGCGATTCCGATTTCGACCGCTTCTCCCAGAAATACACCGCGGGCGCCCACTGGTATCCCATCCGACGCCTGAACGTCCACGGGCAGTACTACCGCAAGATGCGATCCACGGACTACGATCACGACGCCGGCGAGCGCATCGTCGTCTCCGGCTACTACCCGGCCTACATCCAGAATCAGAACTTCACCACCGACGACCTCAATCTCCGGGTGACGTGGCGACCGCTGGATCAGCTCACGCTGGTCAGCCGGTACGATCTCCAGTTCAACACCTACGATTCCCAGGCCACCGGCCTCGGGACCACCCAAGGCGGCGAAGGCACCGCCCACATCATCAGCGAGACCATCACCTGGACTCCGGTCGCCAGGTTCTATCTCCAGCCCGGCGTCAACCTGGTCTTCGACACCACCCGTTCGGATGCGTCGTCCGCCGTCACGCCGGGTTCCCCGGTCGAGGACGCCCACAACGACTACGTCAGCGTCACGTGCACCGCCGGATTCGTGCTCGACGACCGGACGGACCTGCAGGCGCAGTACACCTACTACCTCGCCGACAACTTCCGGGATGTCTCGGCCACCACCCAGCCCTACGGATCCGGCCTGGAGGAACACGGCATCCTCACCAGCCTCATCCGGCGCATCAACCCGCGCCTCCGCGTCACCCTCCGGTACGGCTTTTACACGAGCCGCGACGAACTCGCCGGAGGCTACAACGACTATGACGCCCACCTCGTCTCCACGTCCGCCCAGTATCTTTTCTAATTGATTGGTATAAATTCAAAAAGTTCGACGAATAGATAACTCCTTGCGCCCGTCCACTCCTTTGGTGGATAGTCCCAATACCATGAAATCGAATTTACTCACCCTCCTCACCGCCTCGTTCTCGCTCGCCCTCGCCCTGCCCTCGATTGGGGCGGCCGCCGATCCCGCGGTGGTCGCGAATTACAACAAGCATTGCGCCTCCTGCCACCACAAGGAGGGCACCGGCAAGACGGTCATGGGCAGGAAGATCGGCGCCAAGGACTTCACCGATCCGAAGGTCGTCGCCGAAATCACGGACGAACACGCCCTCAAGAACCTCAAGGAGGGCGTCAAGGACAAGAACGGCAAGGAGATCAAGAAGCCCTTCACCGGCAAACTCACCGAAGACGAAATGAAGGCGCTCATCGAGTACGCCAAGACCTTCGCCAAAAAATGAAATGAAATGAAATCGCCGGGCGGCGGCATGGTTCCGCGCCGCCGCCCGACCCATCCATCCACAGTCTCAATCCCCTGGGAACCAACGCTTATGAAGCCACTTCTCCTCCTGACCGCTGCGGCCGCCATCGCCTTTTCATTGCCCGCGCTCGCCGCCGACCCCGCGGTCGTCTCCAGCTACAACAGGCATTGCGCCTCGTGCCATGCCAAGGACGGCACGGGCGGCACCACGATGGGAAAAAACTCAGTGTCAAGGACCTGACCAATCCAAAGGTCGTCGCCGACATCAAGGATGACGAGGCCTTGAGAAACCTGAAGGAGGGCGTCAAGGACAAGAACGGCAAGGAAATCAAGAAGCCCTTCGCTTCGAAACTGACCGAAGTCGAAATGAAGGCCCTCATCGAGTACAGCAAGGCCTTCGCGAAGAAATAAACGTCATCCCCACGCGGGCCTCGTCTCCCCACGCGCTCATTTCCCGGATCCACCCACACCGTGCGAACCATCCCCCGAACGCGCTGGTGATGGGAGGGCGGATGAAAAAAAAGCCCTCCTTCGCCCCCGTCGCCCGCCACCCACCCAAAGCCCCATGCGATCCTTCCTCTCCTCGACCTCCAAGCTCTTCCAGAACTGGTTGAGCGCCGCTGGCGCGATCCTCGCCACCGCCGCGTTCTTCGCGTTCCTGCTGCTGTTCGCGCTGGATATCTTCGCCCGACAGAGCAACCCCTACGTCGGCATCCTGGGGTATGTGGTCGCCCCCGCCTTCTTCTTCGGCGGCACCCTGATGATGTTCTGGGGCTTCCGCATCCAGGCGCGCCACATCGCCAGCGGCGCGGAATCCCATCCCCTCGTCATCAACCTGACCCGGCCCCGCGACCGGCGGATTCTTCAGTTCTTCGTGGGGGGCGCCATCGCCTTCCTCCTGATCACCGCCATCGGCGTCACCCAGACCTACCACTACACGGAATCCACCCATTTCTGCGGCCAGACCTGCCACGAGCCGATGCACCCGGAGCACACCGCCTACCTCGTCTCCCCCCACGCCCGGATCGGATGCGTCGACTGCCACGTCGGCGCCGGCGCCGAATACTACGTCAAAGCAAAGCTCAACGGTCTGCACCAGCTGAAGGCGACGATTCTCAACAACTACAGCCGGCCGATCCCCACCCCGGTCCGCAATCTCCGTCCCGCCCAGGACACCTGCGAACAGTGCCACTGGCCCGAAAAATTCTCCGGCAACCTGGAGCGGACCTACCACCATTTCCTCGCCGACGAAACCAACACGCCGTTCACCGTGCGCATGCTCCTGCTGGTGGGCGCCCCGGACACGCACCCGACCCAGGGCAACGGGATCCACTGGCACATCAACCTCACCAACAAGGTCGAATACTTCGCGCCGGATCCCCAGCGCCAGACCATCCCCTGGGTCCGTGTCACCCACGCCGACGGCACCTCCACCGTCTACCGGACGCCCGATTTCCAGGAGGAACCCCCCGTCGCCGAAATCCGCCGCATGGATTGCCTTGATTGCCACAATCGGCCCGCCCACAGGTTCCGGACTCCGAACGAATCGGTCGACCTCGCCCTGCAATCGGGCGAAATCGACCGCACCCTCCCCTGGGTCAAGTCCAACCTCGTCGCGGCCCTCATCACCCCCCAACCAACCCGTGACGCGGCGCTCCAACACATCAGTTCCACCCTTCGCGGCCTCTACAAAGGCCAACGCAACGTCGAGGGCCTCGTCCGGACCGCGCACAAGATTTTTGGCGAGAGCATTTTTCCCGAGATGAAGGCCGATTGGCGCGCCTACCCCGACAACAAGGGCCACAAGGACTGGCCCGGATGTTTCCGCTGCCACGACGGCTCCCACACCACCAGCGACGGCAAACGCTCCATCGGCGGCAGCGAATGCAATTCCTGCCACCTGATCCTCGCCCAGGGAGGCACGCCCGAAGACCTCGGCATCCTCAGCGCCGAAGGCCACACCTTCCTGCATATCGACTCCGAATACACCGACCTGTCCTGCAACCAATGCCACTCCGGAGCCTTCATCCGCGAATAGCCGCCCGACCAACCCTTTTTTGGCATCGCATGCCAAGAATGGTGCGAACGAAAGCCTCGCCCCCTGGATTCAGGATGTGATGAACTAATGGTAGACGACCGATCCAAGTAGAAACACAAACATCACAAACCGCCAATCGCTGCTCCTCCCGTTAGTGTTTTGCGTCCCAGCCTCGGCCCCGAGCAGCCCTTTCGGAGGAACCCATGAAACGACCCAACCTCCCAGCCCTATTCCGACCCACCCGCCTCGCCCTGGTTTTCGCCTTGATCGCGCCCTGGGTCGCCCGCGGGAGCGAAGCCCCCGCCACCCGACCCACTGAATCACTCCCCGCCGATTCCAAGGTCGTCCGACCATGGGCCGGCGGCGTGGATCCGAGGCCGACGCTGAAGTCGTTGAAACGCACCGAACAGGTGAACCAGCTGCTGCTCGAATGGGTCGGATTGGCCGGCCCCTACACGGTGCAACAGAGCGGCGCCGTCGCCGGGGGCGAATGGACCAACATCGGCGGCCCCACCACGGACGAATCGGCGGTCATCCCGCTGAGCGATGGGATGGGAATCCTTCGCGTCGAAGGGCCGAGACCAACTTTCCTCAGCGAAAGCACCTGTCGCGGATGTCATCCGACGGCCCACAACGGCGTCCAAGACACCGCCCACGCGCGGGCTTTCGATACCCTCAAACGCATCGGCCAGGGGGCGAACGCCCAATGCCTTCCCTGCCATACGGTCGGATTCGGCATTCCCGGCGGGTTCGTGAGCGAAGCGGCCACGCCGCTCCTCGCCGGCGTCCAGTGCGAAAACTGTCACGGCCCCGGCGGGAATCACGTCGCCGATCCCGCCGATCTCACGGCGCGTCCGGTCATCAGCCAGGCGAGCACGATGTGCGGTGGCTGCCACTCCGACTTCCACCACCCGACCTTCGACGAATGGCTCACCTCCGGGCACAACGGCGTCACGCCCTCGGTGAGCAGCGGGTTCCTGAACTCGAACATCGCCTCCGCCGAGGCGCGCATGCGCTCCTGTGGCTCCTGCCACTCCGGAGGCGTTCGGCTCGCGATGCTGAACGGCGCCGAAGCCAATCCTCCCGTCGAACTTCCCGCGATGCCCAGCGGCGACCATGCCGCCAACACGGGTATCACCTGCGCCGTCTGCCATACGGCCCATGAAAAAACCGAGTTCGGTTCCCAACTCCGGAATCCGCCCTACTCCACCAATTTCTTCTCCTACTACACCTCGACCGACACCAATTTCACGCTGCAGTACAAGGTCGACGTCAACCTGTGCGGCCAGTGCCACAATCAGCGGGGAGCCGTTTGGGATAGCAGCAGCCGGCCTCCCCATCACTCGCCGCAATACAATGTCCTGATCGGGAACATCGGCGACGCCAACGTCGTCGGAGTGGACCTGTCCGGCGTTCCGCAGTCGACCCATCGCGAGATCACCAAGCAGTGCACGCACTGTCATACCCACGGCCACAGCCCGGAACACCCGTCCGAGGAGGATCCCGTCTACACGGGCCACTCCTTCGCCCCCCTCCCGGAAAACTGTGTTCCTTGCCACACAGCCGAGGAGGCCGAGGTTCTCGTTGGCTTCCGTCAGCGCAACACCCGGATCGAGATCACTTTGGTCAAGGAGACCCTCGACAAGTGGGGTGAAACCAGTTCGCCCGAACCGCTCCGCGCGAAGTACGGAAAACTGGCGTGGGAATTCACCAACGCCGGTCAGCTCAGCCAACCCGAGAGCGGCCCCTCCGTCTCCGGCCCGGCCTCCAACGAACAATCACTGGTTCCCGACGACATCAAGAAGGCTCGCTTCATCCTCTACATGATCGAGCACGACGGCAGCTACGGCGTGCACAACGCCCGATTCTCCACGGCCGCCCTCAAGGAAGCGAAAGCCCTGGTGGAAGCCCGGCTGATTCCGTAAGTACAAGCTTCACGGTCGGACCTATCGAGGTCGCGCACCCACCCAGCACGGCCGGCGGATCTTCCGCCGGCCGTTTTTTATCGGAGCCATTCGACTTGTCCCATAGGTCCCATAGGTCCCATAGGTCCCATGGTCCCATTCTCAGCCCTCGAGCATCCCCAACAGCCCCGCCTCATCAAGGACCTGGATTCCCAAGGCCCCCGCCTTTTCCAGCTTGGATCCGGCGCTCTCGCCCGCCACCACGTAGTCCGTGTTTCGGCTCACGGAGCCCACGACATCCCCACCCGCCCCACGGATGCGCCCCGTGGCATCCTCCCGGGACAGGGTCGGCAAGGTTCCGGTCAGCACGAACTTCTTGCCCGCCAGCCGCCCCGCCGCGGCCGGGTCGCCCCGCGTCACCCGTTCGCTCCGCGGATTGATCCCGAGTTCCTTCAACCGTTCGAGCAGCGCCTTTCCCGTCTCCGATTCGAAGAACGCGACCAGGCTTCCGGCGGCGACGGGTCCAATCAGCGTATTCACCTCCCACGGCTGGGTCCGGGCGGCGCCCCCCGCGGGTGGACGCGCGAAGGCGGTTTTCAACAACCGCTCGGCCAACCCCGCCGCCTGCTCGCGCAACCCCTCCCATTCCCGCCGCAGCGCCTCCCGCTCAGCCTCGGGCTTCCCCCGGTTCGCGTCCGCGTTCGGACTGCGCTCGCGGATCGCGTCCCGCAATCCGCCCAATTGAGCGACCGCCCGCAGCTCGGTGGATTTCGCCACGGCTTCCAGATTCTCGAACCATCCCGCCAGGTCGTGGGCGGTCTGCTCGCCGATCTCGGGAATCCCCAGGGCGTGAATCCACCGATGCAACGGCAGCGTCTTCGCCCGTTCCAGGGCATCCATCACTTTCACCGCGTGCTTCGGCCCGAAGACCCGTGGTTCCTCCGGCGTCCCCAGGTTCAGAGCCGCCAATTCATCCACGGTCACGCCGAATAGATCCAACGGTTCCCGAACGCGTCCCGTCTCCACCAGTTTTTCGGCCACCACCTCGCCCAAGGATTCGATATCCAGGCCCCTTCGCTGGGCGAAATACTCGACCCGCCGCGTCTTCTGCGCCGGACAACCCGCGACGTTCTGGCAGCGCCAGGCGACCTCGGTCCCCTTCCCGCTCAGGACGGATTCCCGGGCGATCGACCCGCCGCACGCGGGACATCGATTGCCGACGTGCGCGAGAAAGTCGAAGGCGACCGCCCCGGGCGGACGTTTCGCCAACACCACCTCGGCCACTTCCGGGATCACCATTCCCGCCTTCTGGACCACCACCGTGTCGCCGAGGTGGATCCCCTTCCGCCGGATCTCGTCCTCGTTGTGCAGGGTCGCCCGCGCGACCGTCGATCCCTGCACAAAGACCGGATCCAGTTCCGCCACGGGCGTCAGCACCCCCGTCCGCCCCACCTGCACGGTGATGGCCCTCAACACCGTCTCCGCGGGCACGATCCAGGGCACCGGCTTGTGGACGATGGCGTGGCCCGGAGCGCGTCGCTTGGAAGGGATCCGCCCGGCGTCCGCGAAGTCGTCCACCTTCACCACCACCCCATCGATCTCGTACGGCAGGCGACGCCGGAGATCCTTGGATTCGTCGTACCGGTTCACAACGTCCTCGCGGTAGCGGTGAAGCACCTCCTCGATCCCGTCGCAGACCCACGACTCCGCCTGGACCGGAAGGCCGAATTCGCGGAACCGCTCGATCATCCGCGCGTGGCTCTCGAACCGGATCCCCTCCAGGGTCCCCGCGGCGTAAAAGACCGCCCGCACCGGCCGTCCCGCGACCACCTTCGGGTCCAACTGTTTCAAGGTGCCCGCCGTGGCGTTCCTCGCGTTCGGGAGCGGTTCCTCCCCCGCCGCGATCAGACCCGCGTTGAGCCGCTCGAAGTCCGCGGTGGTCATGTACGCCTCGCCCCGGACTTCAAGCAGGGCCGGGGGATCGTCGGCATCCAGAGCGAGCGGAATCGAACGGACGGTCCTCAGGTTGGTCGTGATGTCGTCCCCCTGTCGTCCATCCCCGCGGGTCGCCCCCAGCACCAGCTTGCCATGCCGGTAGTGGAGGGTGATCGAGACTCCGTCCACCTTCGGCTCCATCAGGTACCGAACCCGATCCCGGCCCACCTGGCGCCGGATGGTCTCGTCGAAGGCCCTCAGCGCCGCCAGCGAGCGCTCGTCCTGGATGCGCACCCTTCTTTCCCGGTCGGGTTCCTCCGCGGACGTCGGGTGATCCGAGGCCTCGATCTTCTCCAGCGAGAGCATCGGCGACGCGTGGGTCACGCGCTCGAAGCCGTCGCTGGGCGCCCCACCCACCCGCTGACTCGGCGATTCCGGAGTCGCCAACTCCGGGTGGTCGCGTTCGAGGACCAACAGTTCCTGGAACAGCCGGTCGTACTCGCGGTCGGGAATCTCCGGGCGCGCCTCCACATAGTAGAGCCGGTCGTGCCGCCGAAGCGTTTCGGCCAGGGCACGATGCCGGATCGGAGCCTCGTCCTGCGTCATCTCGATAGGATGCCGGTCCGCCGGATCGATGTCAGGCGCCGGCTTGCCCCCCTTCGATCCGGGCCCACCAGTGGTGATAAAGCCGTTCCAACGCCTCCCGGGGATCCTCCACCATCAGCGCCTCCCGGATCCTCGTCGCGTACAGCGAAAAGGAAAGGGGCGGAACCTGGTCCACTCGCCTGAAACGGATCGGCATCGAGGCGGAACGCTCCGCGAACGCCAGCGCCCCGGGCAGATCGAGGTGGGTGTGCATCGCGTCCCGGCGCGCCTCCCGCATCAGGACGTGGTCCGGCTCGTGTTCCACCAGGACGTTGAAGATCACCTCGACCGAGAATTGCACCTTCCGCACGGGCTTCCGGTCCCCGAAGTGATTCCGGTACACCATCAATCCCGTCTGCGCCGCATTGCGGAAATGATGCTTCAGAAGGGCCGACCGTTCCAGGCTGCGAGCCAGGTCCTCCGCGAAATCCGCGGGCGCCAGCAAGGCCCGCATCCCCGCTTCGGGCACCTCGTAGTCCGCGGCCACCGTCAGCACGAATCCGTAGTCGTCGGGGGTCACCACCACGTTGCCACCCCCCGCCATTCCCAGACGCGCCGCAATCACCCGCGCCAGAGCGTCGTTCGCCGCCCGGCCGATCAGCGCGTGAAAGAAGTAGTGCCGCGCGGGCTGGGACGCCCGGGCCGTCTCCACCCAGGAACGTCGCCCACGCCCCGCCCCGGTCCCATGCTTCCCACGTCCACTCTTTCCAGCCTCGTCGCCCAAGACCGACGGCTCGTCGCCGGAACTCCGCCACTCCTCCACGAGGAGGAAGTCCGCCGTCGGGATCTCCGAGACCGCCTGCTGGGCGGCGTACATCCGATGGATCAGGCCGGCGTTCGCCTTGCCGCAGTCCAGACGCGCAGCGATCCAGGCGGCATGCCCCGCCTCCCGCGCGCCGGATTCCTCGAATCGCCGGCGCAGTTCCTCCCTGAATCGGGCGATCTCGTCGGCCACCCGGTTCGACAGCGGGAACTTGTTCGCGTTCCAGCGGGGAACAGTCGGTGATTCGTGGTCGGCCCGATCCACCACGGCTTCCATCCCTACGATCCGCGCCAACCGAAGGGCGCGTCCGCCCAGCATGAAGATGTCCCCCGGGCGCAGCATCCGCATGAAGCTCTCCTCCACCGACCCGAGACTCCGCATCCGCAGCAGCACGCGCACCATGCCTTCGCTCGGAATCGTCCCGGCGTTCTGGAGGAAATCCCGTCGGACCGTCCCCTCGGGCGTTTCGAATTCGTCGTCGTTCAGAAGGATCCGTCCGAACACGTCGCGATACTGGGCCCGCAAGGAACGCCCGCCGCCAGCGAGGTACTCGAGGACGTCACCCAGATCGGATCCGGCGAGGTCCCGATAGACGTGGGACCGCCTGACCAGCGCGTGGGCCTCGGCGACGGTCCATGACCGAACGCATCCCATGCCCACCAGATGCTGCGCCAGGACGTCCAGGGGCGCCCGGGGGATGCGGGCGTCCTCCAGGAGATGCCGACGCGCCAGCAACACCGTGGCGCAACACTCGACCAGATCATTCAGATTGGTCGCCATCAGGATTCCGCGGCTCACAGCGTGGATGTTGTGCCCCGCCCTTCCCGTCCGTTGCACCGCGCGACTCACCCCCTTCGGCGTCGCGATCATCACCACCAGGTCGATCGTCCCGATGTCGATCCCCAGTTCCAGGCTCGTGCTGCATACCACCGCCCGCAGCGCTCCCCGCTTCAGTCGATCCTCCACGTCCCAACGGACATCCCGGTCCAGCGATCCATGGTGACACTCGATTTTCCCGGCGAGGTCGGGCAGCGCGGATTTCAGCCAGAACGTCGTCGACTCAGCGCCCGAGCGCGTGTTGGTGAAGATCAGGGTCGTCCGATGGCGCCGCACCAGTTCCGCCAGTTCGCCCATCAATCGGACACCAGTGAATCCGGCGACCGGATAGGGATCGGTTCCCAACGGCGAGTGAACCGACATCTCGACGCGCTTGCGGGCCCCGCCGTCCACGATCTCGCACGGGCGGCCTGTGCCCACCAGGAATCGGGCCATCTCGGCGACCGGCGCGACCGTCGCCGACAGCCCGATGCGCACGAAGGCGCCCGGACCAGCCGGGTCCGAAAGGGACGTAGCCGGTCCGGCGATCCATTCCTCCAACCGTTCCAGGCTGAGGCTCAGGTGCGCTCCCCGCTTGGTCTCGGCCATCGCGTGCACCTCGTCGACCACGACCCAGCGCACCGCCCGCAGATGACCGAGCCACTTGGGTTGGCTGAGGAGGATCAGGAGGCTTTCCGGTGTCGTCAGGAGGACGTGGGGCGGCCGGATCGCCTGGCTGCGGCGTTCCGCGGCGGCTGTGTCGCCCGTTCTCAGGGCGACCCGAATCGGCGACACCTCCCCAAAGGCCCCTCGCAACGGTTCCTGGAGATTCTTTTCAAGGTCGTAGGCCAGCGCTCGCAGTGGCGAGACATAGATCGCGTGAATCGAGTCGGTGAGGTCTCCCTTGGCGTGGCGAAGGGCCAACTCATGGAGGATGGCCAGGAAGGCCGCCAGAGTCTTCCCGGTCCCGGTGGGTGAAACCACCAGGACATTTTGGTCGGCGGTGATCTTCCTCCACGCTTCGATCTGGGGGCCCGTGGGGACCGGGAAGGTCCGACGGAACCAATGAGTGATCGGCGAATCGCTCAGGGGAAAGGGCGCATTCCCCGGAGGATCGGCATCTTCATGGGCACGGGCTCTCGGGATGGGGTTGCCGGATGCGGGCCCGGTCGCCTTCCTGGATTGGGAACGGCGATGGCTCATGATGCGCACCAAAAAAAAGACGCCCCGGCTTGAGCCGGGGCGCTGGCAAAACCGTTGGCAACGTTGGACTACCGCGTCCCCGTCTTACCGGGCTGCGCGTAGTTGTTGTTGTTGTCCTGCGAGTTCTGGATGGTCTCGCGAAGACGAGCGGAGGTGAGCTGCTGGACGGAGCCGTCCGAGAGCGCGGCGTTGCCCGCGTTCTGGTGCATGCCCTTCTCGTCCCAGCGGAGATCCCTCAGCTGGACGTTGTTCGTCCCGAGGTTGGCGCGCTTGGCCAGATTGTTGTACTCGAACTTGTGGACCGAGTGGCCCGTCACCGAGCGATCCGCGGCCAGGAGCATGCCGGGGCGGGTTTCGTCGGCTTCAGGTCCGAGGCCATAGCTGATCGCGGCGTTCTTGGCGGTCGTCCGGAAGGACATGTCGTTCCAGTTGGTCGCCTCGTACCGGCCGCTGTCCGCGGCGCAGAGGAGCACCTTGGGCGTGGTCAGTTCGTTCGACATCACCCAGAAATGACGCCAGACATCGAGCGCTCCCGCCGTGGCATTGGCGCCCAGATAGTCCGAGGAACCACCTTCGTTCGTCGAGACGTTCATCGGGTAGCGATCCCCGTTGTCGGTCGAGAAGACGCGGAAGGCGATGCCCATCTGTTTCAAGCCGTTCACGCACTTGATACGCACAGCCTTGGCCTTGGCCTTGGCCAGTGCCGGAAGCAGCATGCTCGCCAGAATGGCGATGATGGCGATGACGACGAGAAGCTCGATCAATGTGAATGCGCGCATTGCGCGCTGACGGAATGATTTCATGTGTGCTGTGTGGGTTAGCGGTTCGCGTTTGTAGGAGAACATCCTTCGGAGTGTCAACGGATTTTACCGGAACTCGTAACAGCAAAAGCAATGCCATCGCAGAATGCTGGCCTTTTGGGAGCCCGCCTTCCGGAATGGCGCCATTCTCACGCCACAACGCGTGAAAATCACGCCGCCAACCCGCTTCAACCTTCCCGCTTCCCCGGCTTGTGGAGGGGACGGATCCACCCCCTCTCTAGCAGGCCCTCTCCGACACCAAATCCGCCAGGGTGCGCGCACCCTCCCTGCCCTCCGCCTCCGCCACGCGCGCGATCTCACCTTCGGCCAGTTCCCGGGCGCCATCCTTTCGGGTCGGCAACCGTTGGCCCACGCCACGCCTCATGGCGCCGAGAATGTCGGCCACACGGATCGAATCCAGCGGACGGGCCGGCAACAACCCGGAGTCCCCGGCCGTGGCCTCGACCAGCAGGCGAGTCTTGAGAAGGGTCGCCACCACCTTGTTGAGCAATTCCCCGGGGACTTCGAGGCGTTCCGCCAGCTGCGGCACCGAGGGCAGGTCCTCGGCGGCGCGAAAGGCGCGGGCGGTCTCGATCATCACCCGCAACGCCACGAACTCCCGCCCCTCCTGGTGAACGGTTTCCATCAGCCGAAGCGCCAATTGAGTGCGCCGGTTCTGATAGACATAGGCCACCTGGGATCCGAACAGGAGCAGGAGCCAGAAGAAGTAAAGTCCGACCATGAAGACCGGCAGGGGCGCCAGCACCCCGAAGACCTTGCTGTCTCTTGAGATTCGGGAGACGAACAACACGCTCATGGTGTTGTTCAGGTGCCAAAGGATCCCGGCGGTCAGCCCCCCCAGCAGGGCCGCCTTCCATTGGACTTTGGTGTTGGGCACCAGGGCGTAGAACAGGGCGGAGCCCCCTGCCAGGATCGGGATCGGAGCGAGCCCGATGAGGACCTTGGTCACGGACGGCAGGGTTTCCAGGATCTTCTGGATCGCCGGCGCCTTGAGCACCGCGGTGAAACTCACCGCGGCGAATACGAGGATCGGTCCGAGGCTGATCGTCGCCCAGTAGTTGACGACGCGGGAATACCACGACCGGCTCACCGACACCCCCCAGATCTCGTTCAGCGTCTCCTCGATCCGGGCCAGCATGAAAATGATCATCACCAGCAGCGCGATCATGCCGGTGGTTCCGATCGTCCCGCTGTTCACGTTATCGATGGACGACATGACGAACGTGGTCACCTGCTCCCGGATCTTGATCAATTCCGGCTGGCTCTCCGCCTGGGGGACCAGGCTGTTCAGGCCCATCCGGATGTTCTTTTCGATTTCGGTCTTCTCCCCCTTCAAAACGCTGGACGCGATGCCCACGACGAGGGCGAGAAGTGGGATCAGCGCCAGAAGGGATGCGTAGGCGAGCGCGGAGGCACGGACCGGGCAGCCGTTCCGGACGAAGCCCTGGCCCACCCGGATCCAAAACCGAAGGAAACCCACCAGCCACGGCGCGACAAGGCCGGGAGGAAGATCCTCATCCAGCATCAACGCCCGGATCGCCGCCTTCCATCGTTCCAGCATGCCCCTGCATCTAGCGGAGAAGCGCCGCGAAAACCAGTCATCCAACTTGAAACTTGGAAGGCCCCTCCACGCGGCTTACCGTGCGCCCCACATGGCGAAGACGTCCAACCCCGATCCCGTGGCCCATCGTGGCCGCCTCGATCTGGTGGGTGCCATCCTGGTCGCGGTCGCGCTCGTCTGGCTCGTCGCGCTTTTTTCCTACGACCGCTTCGACGTGCGCGTGAACACGGCCCGTCCCAACGATCCGGCCCACAACTGGATCGGCCCGGTCGGCGCCTGGTGGAGCGAGTTGTCGTTCCTTGGCTTCGGCGCGGCCGGGTTCGCGCTCCCCCTCGGGCTCCTCGTTTTCGGCCTCGGTTGTCTCGCCGAGATCTTCGCGTTCGCCCGACGTCGCTGGGTTTGGCTCGTGCTCTTGTCCCTGGTCTCCTCCGCGTTCTTCGCCTTGAACCCCGGACTGGTGGGACGCTTCGCCAGTTCCGAACTCCCAGGCGGCCTGGTCGGCAACCTGCTCAACCCCGCCCGTTTCATCGGCTACGCCGGCTCCATGGCGGCCTGTGTCCTCCTCTATCTTCTCAGTCTCCTCGGTCTCTCCGATTTTCAGTTGTTCGAGTGGATCCGCATCGCTTGGGCCGAACGCCGGCAACGCGTCGAGGCCGCCCTCGACGACGAGATCCGCCTGGATCGCAAGGCGCGGCAGTTGGAGAAGGAGGCCCGCCGCCTTCAGGAATTGGTCGACCAGGAACGCGACACCGCCCTCCCTCCACCGCAACTCGCCGCCGAAGGCCGGGCTTCCGGCAACGGAACGTCCGAGCCCTCCGAACGGACCGTGCCGGGCCCGGAGCCCGTCGTCCGCGATCTCAGCGTTCCCCAGGCGAAACCCGCCTCCTCCGCCCGCAAGGGAGCCGGTTCCGCGACTCCCGCCGTCCTCGAAGGCGAGGTCATCAGCGCGAAAGAGATCGCCGCCTTGGGCGCCAACGCGGCCCAGATTGGCACGCCCGACAACCCAAAACCCGACGGCGCCGTTCCTTCCCCGGATTCCGACCCGGCCACCAACGGCACCGAGGACCTTCCCGTCCCGACCATCCCACCCCGTGGCCGCATGGTTCCGCGCCGCCGACTCGTCGTCGCCCAAGGACCCACCATCGGTAATTACCAACTCCCCTCGATCGACCTCCTTCAATCGCCCGACCTCACGATTCAGCCCACGGAATCCAAGGAGGAGCTGATCGCCAACGCCCGCCTCATGCAACAGACGCTCGGGCAGTTCGGCATCGAGGTCACCTGCGGCGACATCACCAAGGGCCCCACCATCACCCGCTACGAGCTTCATCCCGCGCCCGGGGTCAAACTCGAACGAATCGCCGGGCTGACCAACAACATCGCCGCCGCCCTCAAAGCCGAACGCATCCACATCCTCGCACCCGTCCCCGGCAAGAGTTCCGTCGGCGTCGAAGTCCCGAACGCCATCAAGACCAAGGTCATCATGCGCGACCTCCTCGAGTCCGAGGAATGGTCCAAGACCCGCGCGCGCATCCCCCTCGCCCTCGGCAAGGACGTGTACGGGCACCCCATGATCGCCGATCTCGCCGAGGCGCCGCATCTTCTCATCGCCGGCAGCACCGGATCCGGCAAATCCGTCTGCATCAATTCCATCATCGCCTCCCTCCTCTACCGCTTCGCTCCCGATCAACTGCGCTTCGTCATGATCGATCCGAAGGTGGTCGAACTGCAGCAGTACAACGTCCTTCCCCACCTCGTCGTTCCCGTCGTCACCGACCCCAAGAAGGTCGTGCTCGCCCTCCGTTGGGTCGTCACCGAGATGGAGAAGCGGTACCAGATCTTCGCGAAGATGGGCGTCAGGAACATCAAGGCGTTCAACGAGCGACCCAAAGCCCCGCCCCCGCCCAAGCCCACGAACCAACCGGAACTCCCCCTCGCCTCCGCGAAGGACAAGGTCGAGGCCAGCCAGGAGGGTTTCGCGGTCCAACTCGACGAGGAGATGGTCACGGCCGACAACAGCGATATCGTCATCCCCGAGAAGCTCTCCTACATCGTGGTCATCATCGACGAACTCGCCGACCTCATGCTCGTCGCGCCCGCCGACGTCGAGATGTCCATCGCGCGCATCACCCAGATGGCCCGCGCCGCCGGGATCCATTGCATCGTCGCGACCCAGCGGCCCTCCGTCGATGTCATCACCGGCGTCATCAAGGCGAACATCCCCGCGCGGATCGCCTTCCAGGTCGCGTCGAAGGTCGATTCCCGCACGATCCTCGACCAGATGGGCGCCGACAAACTCCTCGGCAAAGGCGACATGCTCTACCTGCCGCCGGGCTCGGGCCGCCTGATCCGCGCCCAGGGCGCGCTTGTCACCGACCAGGAGATTCAGTCGGTGGTCGATTTCATCGCCAAACAGGGCAAGCCCAGCTACGAACTCGAAATCACCCAGCAGTTGCAGCGCCCGGTCCGGGACTCGGACGACGGGGACAACGAAGAGGATGAGGAACTGGTCGAGAACTGCATCGAGGTCATCCGCAGCGAGGGCAAAGCCAGCACGTCCCTGCTTCAGCGCCGCCTCAAAATCGGCTACGGACGCGCCGCCCGGATGATGGACATCCTCGAGGACCGCGGAATCATCGGCCCGGCTCGCGGCGTCGAACCCCGCGAGATCCTCATCGATCTCGACGGACAGGGCCACGACGGCGGGCGACAGCAGTTGGTGTAGCCGGGTTGGCGCCATGTCCCGCCGACTTTCCAGTCGGCTCGGGAGTCGCCCACTCCCCGAAGGCCGGCTGGAAAGCCGGCGGTACAACAGGGTCCGAGACGGCCCTACGGGCATTCCATCCGGAGCTTTTCCCACATCGCATCCAACCGCTTCGGGGACACGGGGACGGCGGTGCCGACTTCCTGGGCGAACAGGGAAACCTTGTACTCTTCGATCATCCACCGGAACTCGTCCGCCACACCTTGCATCTCCGTGGACAGGACCCGCGTCGCCCGGACACGGGCCAGCGCCGCGAGGTAGGGAACCAGAAGGGTGGCCCGCTCCCGATCCTTGGTGGGATTCAGCGCGGCGCGCTCGGCCCGAACCTGCAAAGCCCGGAGGTACCGCGCCAGATGCGGCAACCGATCGAAGGTCAGGCCATCCGGAAATCGTTTGGGTACCAGCGCCGCCAGTTCAACAGCCAGGGTGCCCTGGGCGGCCGGAACCGCCGGCGCGGGTGTCGCCGCCACCAAACCGCTCAATTGGGCGAAATCGGTGAACGCCTGTCGGGGCGCGGGCTTGGCGGCCTGGGCGGGAGCTGAGCCGCCGCCGCCGAGCCGCTGTTGAAGCTGCTGACGAAGCACCAGGACCGCGCCGACGCGATCGATGACCTGCTGCGCGAGGCCGGGCAACCGCGACCGTGCCCGCTCGACTTCGCGATCGAACAGGGCCTTCCGAAGCGCGGGAAGCGCTTCCACGGGGAGCGCATGACGCCTGGCGAGGCCGAAAGCCGATTCCACCAACTCGTCCACGGGCCCCAGCGACGCGTAGGCGGACGCGTATTGCTGAAGCCCCCGAAGATCGCGCTCCAGCCAGCCCAGATCCTTGCCCACCGCGAGTTCCACCAACCGACGGAGACCTTCCAAACTCGCGATGCGCGCCGCATCCGACGATCGGAACAACCGGACGCTCACCCGTCCGTCCTCGACCTTCAGACCCATCCAGGCCACCACCGGCAGGCCGTCCACGGAACCCACATCCACCCGGTCCGGAAGGTCTTCGAAGCTCCACGAACCAAGGCCGGGGCGTTCCCACTGTTGCGAGGCGCGGCGCCACGCCGCCGAGTCGTCCACCGTGGGCGCCTTCACCGTGGAAAGGACGGCCCGCACCTGCGCGAGATCGCGGCCGCTCGCCAGCGTTTTCCGGTCGTTCCCCAACACCTCGACCCGGGGCCGTAGATGACTCGGGAGGTTCTCCGGGCGCCAGTCGGTCACCGGAACCTGGATTCCAAACCGCTCCTTGAGGAACCGACTGAGATCGTGGGCCAGGGTGGGCCCCTCCGGCTCCAAGTCCCGGACAATGGCCTCCACCTTGGGAGCGAAGGGTTGGAGCTGCCGGCGATGGGTCTTGGGAAGCGATCCCAGCAACTCCGACACGAGTTCGGACCGCAGGCTGGGAATCGCCCAGTCCACCCGGGACGCCGCCACCGTCTTCGCGACGTCCATCGGGAGTCGGATGGTCACTCCGTCCCACTCCTCGCCCGGCGCATAGGCGTAAGAGAGCGGAACCGCCTGGCCGCCGACGTTGACCGCTTCGGGGAACGTTTGGGTGTCGAACTCGGGGCCCTGACCGCCTCCAAGGTCCTCCTCCCGGACACACAGTGATTCCGGCCCGCCCGCGTCGCGCAGGAAACGATTCAGCTCATCCACCGACGCCACGTTGCGAAGGCGCTCCGAATAGAACGTGTTCAGCGCCTCCTCGAGATTCCCGAGATCGTTCCGCCGAAGCCGCGTCTGCCAGTCCTCGAGTTTCTGGCGGACCATTCGGTTGTGTTCGAGGAACCGGTACTGGGGCGGCACCACCACACCCGGCCGGGACGCGGACCGCAACGCGCGGGTGGCTCCCGGACCACGTCCGGTCGCGTCGACGGTCCGATCGTCGTCGTCGCCAACAACAACGCCCATGCCCGGGAGGAGCGCCTCCTCGATCAGCGCCGACCGTATGAAGATGGCGGTGGCGTCGGTGGGTTCGAGGTTCCCGTAGGCCACCTTTCGCCGCATGACCTCCATTCCATGCAACGTGAAGATCTCATCGACCAGGACCCGCCCGGCGGACGCGCTCCAATGGGGTCCTCGATGCGACACCTTGCAGAGGTGGGGCGCGAGATCGACGATCCACTGCGGATCAATCCCGGCAAGCGTCCGGGCGAAGAGCTGGGTAGTCTCGACCATCTCCCCGGCCATCATCCAGCCGGGCTGCGACGAGGGCCGGGGCTTGGCTTCGTTGCGGGCGGCGGGAGGCCCCTTGCGCGGCGGTTGACCGCGTTCGTGTAGCGCCGAGCCTGGGAAGACCTGGAGTTCCCGGTTTCCGCTCGTGCGGTAGATGTTGCGCTCCTTCCTCTGTCCAACATGACCAAGAAGCCCGGCCAGGATCGAACGGTGGATCGCCCCGTAATCCGCGCTGCTTTCGTTCAACCGCACCGTCGCCACGTCCTTCAGGGCTCCATGCAACTGGGCGTACAGGTCCTGCCACTCCCTCATGCGCGTGTACGACAGGAAGTGGCCCCGACAAAACCGCCGCCGATGGTTCTGGGTCCGCAGGTTCTCCCACTCGTCGTGAACCGCGTTCCAGAGATTCAGAAGCGTCAGGAAGTCCGACCGCGCATCCACGAACTTCCGGTGGGCGGTGTCGGCGGCCTCCCGTTGGTCGAGGGGCCGTTCCCTGGGGTCCTGGATGCTCAAGCCGGCGGCGATGATCAGGAGTTCCCGGGTGGCGTGCTCGCGCTGCGATTGCAAGAGCATGCGACCGAGGATCGGATCGATCGGCAGACGCGCGAGGTCGTTGCCTAGCGGCGTCAGTTCGCGCTGATCGTCGAGGGCTCCGAGTTCGTGGAGCAGGGTGTACCCGGCCCGAATCGCGGCGGGCGTGGGGGGATCCAGGAATGGGAAAGTCTCAATGTCGCCGAGGTGAAACGCCTTCATCCGGAGGATCACCTCCGCGAGGTTGGCCCGCTGGATCTCCGGCTGGGTCTCGGCCGGTCGCTCCTCGTAGTCCTCCTCGGAATACAGGCGGATGCAGATGCCGTCCCGCACCCGGCCGGCCCTGCCCTTGCGCTGATTGGCGCTGCTCTGGGAGACCGGCTCGACCGGCAGCCGCTTCGTCCGTGTCCGGGCCGTGTAACGGCTCACCCGGGCCAGCCCAGAATCGATCACGTACCGGATCCCCGGAATGGTGAGCGAGGTCTCGGCGATGTTGGTCGCCACCACCACCTTGGGCCGCCCGCCCGTGGCGAACGCCCGTTGCTGGTCCCCCGAACTCAGCCGTCCGAACAACGGGATCACGTCCACTTCCCGCCCCAATCGCGCCTCCAGCTGATCTCCCGCCTCGCGGATGTCCCGTTCGCCGGGCAGGAAGATCAGGACATCCCCCGCCCCCGGTTCCAGCATCGCCTCCTCCGCCGCGCGCACGGCCGCGTCGATAACCGTCAGATCGCCGCGTTCCTCGCTCTCGGCATCCAACGGCTGGTATCGCACTTCCACCGGGTAGAGCCGCCCGGAAACCTCCAGCACCGGGGCGTCGTCAAAGGCGCGGGAAAAAGCCTCCGTGTTGATCGTCGCCGACGTGATGATGAGCTTCAGATCCCGCCGCCGCGCCAGGAGCCCCTTCAGGTGGCCCAACAGGAAATCGATGTTCAGACTCCGCTCGTGAGCCTCGTCCAGGATCAGGGCGTTGTAGTCGGAGAGATCCGGATCCCCCTGCGTCTCGGCCAGAAGAATGCCGTCCGTCATCAGTTTGATGAACGTCTCCGGGCTGGAACGATCGTCGAACCGGACCTTGCACCCGACCTCGCGCCCCCATTCGACTCCGAGTTCCTCCGCGATCCGCTTCGATATCGACTGCGCCGCCACCCGCCGGGGCTGGGTGCAACCGATCTTCGCCTCGATCCCCAATCCCGCCTCGAGGCACATCTTGGGAATCTGCGTGGTCTTGCCCGAGCCCGTTTCGCCGGCCAGCACGATGACCTGGCTCGTGCGGATCGCTGCGACGATGTCGTCCTTGCGTGGGGTGATCGGCAATTCCGGCGGGTAGCTGACGGCCGGCACGTTGGCTGCCCGCCACGAGCGCAGCGCGACGGACGCCCGGGCCCGTTCCAGGATTCGATCCAGAAGGGCGTCGTGACGCTCCGCGTGATGCGCGTCCCGCACAACGCGAGCGGCCCGAGCCCCCAGCCTCACCCAATCGTGAAGCAGGCACCCGGGCAGCAGCGCCCTCAGTTCTTCGAGCCGCGGATCAGCCATATCGCAGCCCCGCAGCATGAACCACCGGCCCCTACCAGGGAAAGGCCGGAGCGCGATGCAGTCGCGGCCATTCGATAGGGGTCAGTTCTTGGTATTGCCATATTGCGCTGCTTCGGGCTCGCTCTCCGGGTGGCCCGCAAGATGAGAGTCGAGTTTCCCGGTGCGATCTACCATGTGATGAATCGCGGCGACAGGCGCGAACCCATCTTCCGGGACGATGCGGATCGGCGGCGCTTCGTCGAGACGTTGGCCGAGGTGTGCGTCAAGACGGATTGGCAGGTCCAGGCCTACGTGCTCATGCCAAATCATTTCCATCTGGTGGTCGAGACACCCCGTCCCAATCTAGTCACGGGGATGAAGTGGTTGCTGGGGACTTTCACCGGCCGCTTCAACCGGCGACATCAAGTTTCCGGCCATCTGTTTTCCGGTCGCTACAAAACGTTGATCGTCGATGGCGCCAGCACCGGCTACCTGAAGACGGTGTGCGACTTTGTTCACATGAATCCGGTCCGGGCGAAGCTGTTGTCGGCGGATCAGTCCATCACGGATTTTGTCTGGAGCAGTTGGCCCGCCTATCTGCGGGCGCCGGCACATCGTCCGGCATGGATGCGGGTGGACCGCTTGCTCGTCGAATACGGCATTGCGAGGGATAGCCCGGCGGGGAGGCGGGAGTTGGAAGGGGCGCTGGAGGAACGGCGCATGGCGGAGGAAGGCGGAGGGTCCAGTCTAGTTCGG
Organism: uncultured Verrucomicrobiota bacterium; assembly: GCA_942490575.1. GTDB lineage: Bacteria > Verrucomicrobiota > Verrucomicrobiia > Limisphaerales > CAIMTB01 > CAIMTB01. The sequence goes on along the minus strand of CALNYA010000031.1, from coordinate 94,591 downwards.
CGCGGTTGGTGCCTGGGTGGAGGTACGTTCCGCCGGGAGCTGCTGGCGCGGATGACCGAACGACTGGGCGCTGAACACTATGGCGAGGAGCGGAAGGAGACGGAGGAGGCGAAGGCCGAGCGGATCCTTGCCGCGGAACTGAAGCGACGGAGGTGGGATGTGGGGGAACTCGAGTCCCGATCTAAGGGGGATGCCGAGAAGGTGACCATGGCGGTCAAGTTGAGGGAGGAGACGGCGATGACCCTTGGGTGGATAGCGGGGCGACTTCGGATGGGAACGCGAGGGTATTTGAACCACCTTCTGTATCGGAGGAGGAAGCGCGCCAACGATTAGCCAATACCAAGAACTGACCCCTCTGCCGCTTATGATGCCGCCCCCACCTGCCGGGCGAGCTCCATTCGGTCGTGCAGCACCCGCACGATCATCGTATCGGCCTTGCGAACGCTGTAGGCGACGAAATGGCGCGGGTTCCGTACGAATTGACCCTCGACGGAGGCCCGCTTGCGACTGTGCCTCAGATGACAAAAGCGGATGCCGGGCTGCAAATCGGCAAGCTCGTAAGAATGTTCGAGGATCGGATTCGCCGCGATCTCAGACAAAACGACGCCTAGGAGCGTCTTGTAGCGCTGAGCCGCTGCCGGGCCGAAATTCTCGGAGGACCACTTGAGCGCATCCTTGATGTCTTTCCGGGCGGCTGGGAGATAGCGCAACGCCATTGATCAGGTTTCTTGGCGAAGTTCGTTCGCGGCTTCATCGGCGCACTTCTCCAGGAAGCCGCCGATATCACCGACCTCCCCAGGAGAACCCGAATCCAATCCGGCCTGGATTTCCTGCCGCAACCTGGCGAGGCGCAACGCGCGCTCCTCCTGCTCCCGCGCCATGGCGGACAGCGCCGCCCGGTGAACTTCACTGGCGTTGTTGAATTCCCCAGACTCCACGGCCTCTTTCACGAATCGGTCGAGTTCAGGCGTCAGATTCACGTTCTGCGTCGGCACGGTCGCAGAGTTCCGTCGATGGCAATCTTTGTCAATTCAGTCGTGGCACCGCCGTCTCGGAGGTGGCATCCGCGGCGGGGTTTCGCGAGATTCCGCGCCATGTCATCGAGTGACGCGCCACCCGTTTCCGAGGTGTTGAAATCCTTTGATCTGCGCGGTCGCGTGGTGGCGATCACCGGCGCTGGAGGTGAACTCTGCGGCTTGATGGCGCAGGCCCTGGGCGGCATGGGGGTGCGGGTGGCGGTGCTGGACCTCGACCCGCACAAGGCGGAGGCGCGCGCGGATGCCATCCGAAAGGCCGGGGGCGAGGCGCTGGCCCTTCGATGCGACGTGACCGATCCCACCGAGGTGGAGGCCTGCTACCAGACGGTCTGCCGGCAGTGGGCCCCGCCCGATCTCCTGATCAACGGCGCCGGCGGAAACGATCCACGTGGCAGCACCGGCGAGGCGTTTCATCCCACCCTCGAAACCGAGGTCGAGTCCGCGAAGCAACCCTCGTTTTTCGAACTCGATCCGGCCGGGTTCCGCCAGGTCTTCGACCTCAACTTCCTGGGGACCTTTCTCGTGTGCCGCGCGTTCGCCAAGGGGATGGTCGAGAGGAAGATCGGGGCCATCGTCAACATCTCGTCCATGAGCGCGCTGACCCCTTTGACCAAGGTGGCCGCGTATTCGGCGGCCAAGGCGGCCGTCGCCAATTTCACCCGCTGGTTGGCGGTTCACTTCGCCCACACCGGCGTTCGCGTGAACGCGCTCGCCCCGGGCTTCTTCCTGACCGAACAGCTACGATTCCTGCACCTTGATCCAAAGACGGGCGAGCTTCTGCCCCGCGCCCGCCAGGTGATCGCCCACACGCCGATGGGCCGGTACGGGAATCCGGATGACCTGCTGGGAACGGTGGTCTGGCTGCTTTCCGACGCCTCCCGTTTCGTCACGGGCGTCGTCGTGCCCGTCGACGGCGGCTTTTCGTCGTACTCGATCTGAACCTGAGGCCGCAGGATCAGGGCCTGGAATCCGATACCGACGCGAGCACATCGGGCTCAAGCACCCTCAAGACGACCGGATGCGACGCCTGCCCGTCGTCGGCGCGCGCGCGCAGATGGAACATGCGGACGCCGGGAGTCGCGATCTTCGACGCTGTGATGAAGAACTCGCGCTCGGTCTGGCCCTCGACGATGAGAAGCCCGTTGAGCCCGATGTTGTCCACGTAGACACCGTGGGGAAGGTTCCGACCGGAGTCTTCATTACCAAGTTCAATGCGGCCGGTGAAATCATGGCGGACAGCCTTCACCCGGGCGGTGATCGTCTGGCCTGGGCGCAGCGAGAATTCAAGGGGCTGGCCCGGAATCCCACGGACCGCGGAACGATCGGTCGAGGGCAGGATTTCGACGGTCACCTTGGGAGGCGCCCCCAACTGAATGTCCCCCAGGCCGCCCAGGTCATGGAGAATCGACCGGCCCGCGACGGTCGCCGTCGCCGTCACCTTCACGGACTTGTCGGCGGCCTCGTCCGGCGCGATGGCGTCCGGTTCGGCATGGATCACTCCGATCGCCGTCGTCTGGCCGGCCTCGATTTCGATCGGACTGCTGACGGAGAAGCCCTTCGGCAGGGAGGCGACGTCGATGCGGATGGAACCGTCGAAACCTTCGAACCGCTGCGCCTTGAAGGTGATTTCGCGGCCGCTGCCCGGGCTGACCTTCATGCCTGTCCCGGACATCGTGACCTTGAAATCGGGCCGAGGCGGGCGGATGTCGATCGTGTAGGGATACCCATCCTCGCCACCGAACCCGCGGACATCCGTGACCCGCGCCAGGTACTCCCCCTTGGCTGGCGCCGAAAAGATCAGCATGGAATCGGTCCCGCGTTGGCGGCTCGGATCGTCGTCGTTCACGAAATTGAGGCGGTAGATGGGCAGCCCGTTCGGGGTCGGATCGGACCCGGGCGGGAATGGAGCGACGACGTAGGCGGGCTCTCCCAAGGCGTGCGTCAGGGCGGTCGTGCCAAACCAGGTCTCGCGCCGGCCTTCGCCGGGGTAGACCTTGAAGCCGGAATCGGGACCGCGCGGGTAAAGCCAAAGGCGCACCACCTCGCCGTTGGCGTAGAGGTACTCGTTCAGTTCCATTTCCGCCCAGTTGTGGAGACGGAAGTCGTCGGGGCTTTCCGAATCCTTGCCGCGAAAGGTGAACCAGGAATCCCGGGTCGCCTGCAGGACCACCTGTTCCACCGGACTCCCATCGAGGTGCAGCACTTCGATCCTGGAATCCATCTTGGACTTCGACCGCGCGGCATCGATCTCGAGAAGGACCGGCACTCCGGGTTCAGCCGCGAAACGGTAGTAGTCCGAATCTCCCGGATGCCCGATGGAAGCGGCCACCCTGCCTGGCACCTCGACTCGCGCCGCCGATGCCGGCGTGTCGTTGGGTTCGGCTTCGCCCCCCACCGTCGGCGTCGCGGTATCCAACCCCCGTCCCGCCGACTTTCCAGTCGGCTTCCCAGCCCCACCCGCGGTCGCGGTATCCAGTCCCTGTCCCGCCGACTTTCCAGTCGGCTTCCGAGTCCCGCCCGGGGTGACGGGATCCGGCATGCGGGCGGCCACCGTCTCGGTGGTTCCATCCCAGCGCGCGATGAGGAATCGATTCCTTCCCGGCACCCCCACCACGGCCGCGGAGATCTCGGGTTGCTCCGGGTACGCCTCGAGCAACTCGAGGTCCGGCATGCTCCAGAGTTTCAGGGAACGATCGTCGGCGCTCGAAAGGAGGAAACGCCCATCCGAACTCAGCGCGATCGCGTGAAGACCGCTTTCGTGGGCGAATCGGGAATGAACCACCGGATTCAGGTCGGGCGACTCCCGCGAGACGAAACGCCAGAGATGAATCCGCTTGTCGGTTCCGGCCGCCACGATGTGTTGGCCGTCGGGGGTGAATGTGACCGCCATCAACTCCCCCTGGGCCTGGTTGAGCGTGTCCAGTCGGAGACCGTCGGCGACCCTCCAGAGTTTCACCGTCTCGTCCGCGCTCGCCGAGGCGAGGACCTTGCCGTCGGGATGCCAGGCGAGGTCGAAGACCGCGCCCTTGTGAACGTCGATGGTTCGGATCAGCGAGGCGTCAGCGGTCTTCCAGAGGCGAATGCTTCGGTCGTAGCCCGCCGTGGCGAGCAGGGTGCCGTCCGGCGAAAACTCGGCGTCGTAGAGAAGATCCGAGTGTTCTCCGAACTCGCGGATCCGGCGGCCGGAGGAGACTTCGAACAACTGGGCGACTCCCCTCAACCCCGTGACACCGGTGGCCGCCACAAGGTGCGCGCCGTCCGGGGAGAAGTGGATCGCCGCGACCTTTCCTGGAAGGTCCGTGGCGCTCACGAGGAGGGCCTGATGCGTGGTGTCCCAGACTTCGAACCCGCCCGTTTTCGCGAGCGCCAGTCGCCGGCCGTCGCGCGAATAGGCCGCCGCGGAATAGGGCGCCCGTCCCGCCGCGGGTCGCAATCCAGGAGTCACCAGTTCACGGAGAATCGAAACGTCGCGTTCCGGACCCACCGCCCCTTCGGCGATCCAGCGCCGGAGGGTCGCCCTTTCCAATTCGGGAACCTGGGGCTCGTCCTTCGGCGGCATCTTCGGTTTGGCCGCGCCTTCGACGGCGCGCACCAGGAACGATTCGTCGGGTTTCCCGGGCTGGATCGGGTCGCCGTGATCCTCCCCGCCCTGGCGCAACTGGGCGAACGTCTCGACGGAAAGCCGTCCTTCGCGCCCGGCATCGTCATGGCACCCGGAGCAATACGCCCGAAGGATCGGCGCGATGTCGCGGGAGTAGTGGACCGGGTTCACGTCGGTCGCGCGGGCGGTGACGCCCGCGGAAACGGCGAAGGCCAGCGCAATCAGGAGCAAGGAAGGGCGCATGGTGGGAGGGATCGGGTGGAAGTCAGGCAGTCTCAGTCAGTCAGTCAGTCAGTGCTGGAAGAGGAACTCGCGCGTGGTGAGCAGCGACCAGTAGAGGTCTTCGGTCACTTCGCGCTTTTCGCCGGGCGACGCTTCCGTCAACCAGGCCTCGAATTTCTCGCGCTCGCCCTGGGTCGGCGGACGGCTGAGGCACAGCATCCAGGCCTCTTCCACGAGCTTGGCCGGAGTGGGATCCGTCGCGAGCACCCGGGTGACACGGCTGGCCGGAGCCGCGAGTTTCTCGTTGATCGTCGATCCGTTGGAGAGATGGAGAACCTGGATCAGACTGGGCTGGTTGGACCGCTCGCATTCGCAGGTGATCTCTCGCTGATTCCGACCGAAGGACTTGAGGAAATAGGATTTCACCGCGGCATCCTTGAGCTGAAGGGCCCGGGTGTCGTTGGTGTACGCGCCGGTCTTCTCCGTCGATCCGTCGTTCAGCGCGATCTCCGTGAAGGTGTCGGCGACGCCGGTGATGTCGACGATGGCGTCGTTGAGGACCTCGGCCATGAGCCGGCGCGGATAGTACCGGGAGTAGTAGCGTTGTTCGCCCTGATTGCCGGGCAACGGCTCGCTCGACCTCCGGTAAGTGTGGGAGACGAGAATCGACCGCATGAGGGTCTTCAGGTCGTAGCGGTCGTCGATCAACCGCTGTTCGAGCGCGGCCAGGAGCTTTTCGTTGCTGGCGGGATTCGAGGCGCGCAGGTCGTCGACGGATTCGACGAGGCCGACCCCGAGGAAATTGGCCCAGACCCGGTTGACGATGGCCCGGGTGAAGTAGGGGTTCTCGGTCGAAGTGAGCCATTCGGCCAGGACTTCGCGCCGGTCCCCCGTGTCATCGACGGGGATCGGTGGCGCATCGAGCGGCGCGGGTGGTTGCGGCCTGCCGGTGCGCGGCTGGATGAGATCCCCGGACGCCTCGACATAGAGGGTCCGCATTCCGTCCCCATTGCGCGCATCGCCGCCCCAGCCCTTGGCGCGGACCCGGGCGAAGAGGTTGGCGAACGAGTAGTACTGGTCGTTGGTCCACTTCTCGAGCGGATGGTTGTGGCACTTGGCGCAGTTGATCGACAGCGAGAGAAAAGCCTGGCTGATGTTTTCCGCCATCGACTCCGGATCCTGATGGATCGCGTAGAAGTTGCTCGCCCCCTCGTCCACGGACGATCCGCGGGCGGTCACCAATTCGCGGACGAGTTCGTCCCAGGGGGTGTTCTCCGCGACCCGGTCGCGAACCCATTGGTAATAGGCGTCGACCGCGGCGGGCCGGAGCTTGGCGCCGGTGATGAGGAGCAGGTCGGACCATTTGTAGGTCCAGAAGTCGATGTACTCGGGGCGCGTCAGGAGATGGTCGGCGAGGCGCTCGTGCTTGCCGGGTGAGGCGTCGCGGACGAAGGCCCGAACCTCGGCGGGGGTGGGGAGTTTGCCGATCGTGTCGAGGTAAGCCCGCCGAACCCAGGTCGCGTCGTCCGCTGGCGGGGAAGGTTGAAGATTCAGCTCCTGAAGTTTCTCCAAGACGAGTTCGTCCAGGATCCCCGACCGGGGCTCGGCGGCGTAAACCTCGGCCGGCACCTGATTCGAGTACGGGGCCGTGATCCGCGCGATGGCGATCCGGGACGAGAACCAGGCCGTGACCGCTCCCTCCCCCGATCCGATCACCTGGACCTCGCCGCCGCGGTCCACCGAAGCGACGGTCTCATCGGTCGACGTGAATTTGGCCCAGCGCGTGACATCCCGCTGGGTGCCGTCGCTGTACCGGGCGTTCACGCTCAGGCGGACGGTTTGTCCCGGAGACTGGAGGGTCTGGGACGGCGACACCTCGAGCGTGGTCAAGGTCGGATCCGTGTCCCGCGGCGGAGGGCATCCGGCGGAAATCCAACCCGACAGGATCCGGTATTCCTCGGAGTCGACGTCGAACCGCTTGCCGCCGCGGTGTTTCAAGGCGGCGGTCGGCTTGGTCAGGAACAGGCTGCGCCCCGGATCGGTCGTTTCGACGCGTCTTCCCCGCAGCTCGCGCGTGATCGCGAAATGATCCGCCTCGGGATTGTAGCCGAACAGCGAGAGCCGGAAGCCGCCCTTGCCGGCCAGGGCGCCGTGGCAACCGCCGCTGTTGCACCCGGCCTGGGAAAGGACGGGAAGCACGTCGTGACGGAACGAGGGCGCCTCATCCGTCGCGCCCCGGACCGAAAACGTCATCCCGGCCAAAACGACACCCAACAACCCCGGAAACCAGGTCCGCGGAAAGGTCATCTTGTTCATGAAAAGAGTTCGCGGATCGGTTCGGTGCCCAGGTCGGTGAGGGGGAACGGTCGTCCACCAGGTCCGGGAAGGTGCGACGACGGGTCGAGCCCCAGACTGTGGAAGACCGTGGCCACGATGTCGCCGGGTCCCACCGGCCGCTCGGCGGGGAATCCACCGATGGGATCGCTGGCGCCGACCACCCGGCCGCCCTTCACGCCACCGCCGGCGAAGTAAGCCGAGAAACATTGAGGCCAATGATCCCGGCCGCCGGCCGGGTTGACCTTGGGCGTTCGTCCGAACTCGGACAGGTTGGCCACCAGCGTGTCCTTCAGCATCCCCCGCTGGTCGAGGTCCTCGATCAGCGCGCTGTACGCCTGGTCGTACATGGGGCACACGATGTCCTTCATGCCCTCGATCGAGGTGAAGGGTTTCGAACCGTGGATGTCCCAGGTGATCTCATCGAACACGGTCAGGAAGGTGTTGATCGTGACGAATCGGACACCGTTCTCCACCAGGCGGCGGGCCAGAAGGCAGCACTGCCCGAACCGGTTCCGCCCGTAGCGGTCCCGAACCGAGTCGGTCTCCTTGGTGAGATCAAACGCGGCGCGGGCGGCCTCGCTGGTCATCAGACGAAAAGCGGCGTGGAAGTTCTCGTCGAGCAATCGCGCGTCCTCGCTGGCCTCGAATTCCTTCACGGTCTGGTCGACGATCTCCCGCATTCGGCGGCGCCGGTCGAGGCGGGTGGCGCCGATCTGATCGGGAGGCAGCAGGTCCGGCACGCGGAAATCCGCCTGGGACGGATCGGCCATCAGGGCGAACGGATCGTGCGCCTTGCCCAGGAAGCCTCCCGCCTGGCCGTTGGGCAGATTGCCCCCGCCCCGTCCCATCAGTTGGGGCAGGACGACGAAGGGCGGGAGGTCGGATTTCCGTCCCATCCGGTACGAGACCACCGAACCGGCGTGCGGCGTGGAAATGCCGCCCGTGAACCGGCGTCCGGTCTGCATCATCTGCCAGCCCGCGTCATGGACCGCCGCGCCGTCGTGGTGGCAGGACCGGACCAGGGAAAACTTGTCCGCGATTTTCGCGTGGCGCGGAAGCAGTTCGGAGATCTCGAAGGCGTCGCTCTTGGTCCGAATGGGTTTGAACGGCCCCCGGATCTCGCTCGGCGCGTCGGGCTTCATGTCCCAGAGGTCGATGTGGCTCGGTCCTCCGAGATTGAAGATCATGATGCACGACTTCTGATCGTTGCCGGCTCGGACCAAGCCCGACTGTTCGGCGCGGAGATACTGGGGCAGCGACAATCCGAGCGCGGAGAGAACCCCGATCTGGAGGAATTCGCGGCGGGAATGTCCGGGGCCGCAAAGCCGGGCCCGGTCGTGGGGGGACTCAGCCAGGAAATCGAGCATGGGAGGTTGATACCCGATCGCCCGGGTCGCGTCCATGCCCGGCTCGATGACGCAAGATGGATCTCGCTGAGCCCGGCGTCACCGCCCCCCCCCCCCCCCCCCCCCCCGCCTCCCCCCCGCCCCCCGCCCCCGCCCCCCCCTCCCACCCCCCCCCTTGCCCGCCCCCCGTCCCCCTCCGCCCCTCCCCCCCCCCCCCCCCCCCCCGCCCCCCCGGCTCCCCTCCCCGCCCCCCGCCGCCCCGGCCCCCCCCCCCGACCCCCCCCGCCGCCCGCACCCGCCCCGACCCCCCGCCCCCCGGTCACGCCCCCCCCGCCGCCCGCCCGCCCCCGCGGCCCCCCCCCGCGGAACCCCCGGGACTCCCCGGCGGATCCCCGTGGCCCGGGCCCGAGTACCCCCGCGGGCCTCATCGGGGGTCCGCCCGCGGGCTCCCGTCGCTCCTCCCCCACCGCCGGGGGGGCATCGTGGTCCCCGGCTGCCCCACCCGGGGCCGCCCGCCTCCCCCCACCGGCTGCGCCCGGTCCCGGGCCGCGCCCGCGCCTCGCGGGGGGCCGCTCGGGCCGCGCCGCCGCGCGCGCGCGGGCGCGGGGGGGGCGCCCCGGGCCGCGGGCTCCGCCGGCGCCCGCACCGGGGGGCGAGCCCCCGGGGGCCCACGCGCGCCGGGCCCGCCGCCGCGCCCGGCCGGCCCGCGTCGCGCCGAGTCCCCCCCGCCCCCCGCGCCGCCGGCCCCGCCGGGGGGGGGCGGCGCCGGGCCGGCGGGGCCGGGGCGGGCGGGCCCGGCGGGCGGCCCCCCGGCGGGCGGCGGGCGGTCCGCCGCTCCGCGGTCGGTGGGGCCAACGGGGTGGGTGGGGGAGGATCGCGGGCGGCGGGGGGCGGGCCAGTGGGTGTGTCCTCTCCGCCGGGCTTCCGGCCCCCCCCGCCTGGTCGGCCATGCCGTCGGGCGGCCGGCGCCCGCGCCTCCTCCCTCGCTGCCCCGCCCGCCGGCCGCTCGCCTTGGACGCCCGCCGCCCCCCTTTGCTCCCTCCGCCCGATGGATCTCGCTGAGGGATCTCACGGAGGCGCCAAGGCACGGAGATGATCGGGCATGCGCCATTCGGGCCACCGGCTGAATACCGGTGAAGCGTGGATGCGCGACGGAATCACCCGGATCCTCCGCGCCTCCGTGCCTCCGTGCCTCCGCGAGGGAGGAATTCATCGAACCAGTCGGTCCGGTTCGCCGCGTCGATGCCAAGCGGCGCTCAACCGTCTACGTCGGTCGGTCCGGTCGGAGTCGGGTCGGTCAACCGGGGTAGCCGCCCGCGATGTAGCTGTGGAGCTGTTCGATCGTGGCGCGCTGGGCGTTCATGATGAAGTTCACCAGATCCCCGATCGACAGAACTCCCACCACCTCGTCGCCGTCCAGAACGGGGAGATGGCGTACCCGGCTTTCGATCATCAGCCGCATGCACTCCGGGACCGGTGTGGACGGGGACACGGACACAATGCGCCCCGTGATGATTTCCCGGACGCGGGTTTCACGGGAATTGCGACCGGCCAACGCGACTTTCCGGGTGTAATCGCGTTCGGAAAACACGCCGATCAACTTTCCCCCTTCCATGACCAGGAGTGCGCCGATGTTGCGCTGGGCGAGTTGTTCGATCGCCTCGTAGACCGTGCTGTCGGGCGAAATTCCAAACACCCCGCGACCCTTGCCGCTCAACATGGCTTCGACGGTTCCGGTGACTTCCATCTCGTTCCTCCGCGGTTTGAAGTTGGTTTCGGGGTTCCATCGCGAGTTCTCCGCTGGATCGGCGCCGGCCCGTTTTTTGGGGTCCGGCCCGGCTTCCACGAACTCCTGGGGACAGGCGACCCTCCCGCTCCGACCCTCCCGCAGTCAAGCCCGCCATTCAGCGATCGCGCGGCTCCAACACCACCACCACGGGACGATGGTCCGACGCCACGCCCCAGTCGGGAATCGCCGCCACATACGACTCCGCCGCCTTCCATTCCCGGGCGGCATTGGGGTGCAAGAGGACGTAATCCACCCGGCTGTAGGTGTCCTCCACCCCGTAGTAATGGGTCCACGCGACGGTCCGGGGCTGCCAGCGCGGGTTCGGCGTGAACCCCGTGTCGCCATTCCGCTCGGACGGACGGCTGTCGACCAGGCGCCCGTTGCCCCGTCCCAGCAGCGCCCGGATCGGCGCGGAATCCTTGGTGTCATTCAAGTCCCCGAGGACCACCACGTTCGCGCGCGGCGATTCCCGGATCCGCGCATCGAGGATCCCGCGCAGGATCCGCGCCTCCTCCAGGCGCATTTCGGCCTCGTCGGCCTGCACGGCGGTCCGACGGGATTTCAAATGCGCGACCATCACCGTCAGCAGGTAATCCCCGCCGATCCGAAGGTCGACCTCGAGGAACCCCCGGCTGACGTGGAACCGCCGGCCCGAAAGGAGGTAGGTCTCCCGCGTGCGCGGCCGGCTGGCGACGATCGGGAACCGGCTCACCAGCGCCACCTGGATGTTGGTGTCATAGCCCCGCACCCATTCCCGGTGGGCGTAGTCCAAGCCGAGCGCACTCGTCCGCCGACACAAGTCATCCAGCGCCTCCCGGCCGCCGACCTCCTGCAGCGCCACGACGTCGGCGTTGAGACTCTTCAACACCTGGGCCACCCGGGCCTTCGACGCCTCCGACTTGGCCAGCCGGTCGCCTGTCCGGACCAGCAGGTAGTTCTCGACGTTGTACGTGGCGAGGGTGATCCGGTCCGGACCCGCCACGGCGCCCCACCCGGAAGCCCCCATCCCCACCAGCACCACCAACAACACCGCCAACGACACTCTCACCGTCCATCGTAGTGGATACATAGGGCGACATCCTGCGCCGGCACGGGGTTGCCACAAGCAAGGGATTTTGGGGTCGGAGATTCCCGTGAATTCGAACCCGGTTTGGCGCGGATTCTGCTCCTTGCTGGTCATGGTGTTCCCGACCAAGACTTCGTCCATGGCAGTTCACCCGGGACGAATCCTTATCGCCGACGACCAGCCGGACGTCCTGGCGGCCCTTCGGCTGCTGTTCAAAGGCGAGGGATTCGAGACCGAAACCGTTCAGTCCCCGGCCGCGGTCCTGGAGACCCTCGTGAGCCGCGACATCGACGTCCTCCTCATGGACCTCAACTACACCCGGGACACAACCTCCGGCCAGGAGGGCCTCGAACTCCTCGACCGGGTGCGGGCCCTCGGCAATCCGCCCGCCGTGGTCGTGATGACGGCGTGGGGATCGATCGATCTCGCCGTCGAGGCGATGCGCCGTGGCGCCCGGGATTTCATTCAGAAACCTTGGGAAAATGCCCGAGTCACCGCCATCCTCCGCAATCAGATCGCCCTGCGCAGATCCGAGCGCCAGAGCGAGCGGCTCCAGGCCGAAAACGAGATTCTTCGCGGCGCCGGCCCAAACCTCATCGCCACCTCCGAGGCGATGCAGCCCGTCCTCGAACTCATCGAACGCGTCGGCCCGTCGGACGCCAACGTGCTGATCACCGGCGAGAATGGCACCGGGAAAGGCGTCGTCGCCCGCGCCCTCCACGGCGTTTCGGCCCGATCCGGCAAATCCCTCGTCACCATCAACATGGGGGGCATCACCGAAACTCTCTTCGAGAGCGAATTCTTCGGGCACGCCAAAGGGGCCTTCACCGATGCCAAGACCGACCGGGTGGGCCGCATCGAACTCGCCGAGGGAGGCACGTTGTTCCTCGATGAGATCGCGAACCTCCCCCTCGGCCAGCAGGCCAAACTCCTGCGAGTGCTCGAAACGGGCGAGTACGAGCGCGTCGGGTCGTCGCGAACCCTGCAGGCGGACGCCCGCCTCATCACCGCCACCAACGCCGACATCCACCAGGAGGTCGAGACGGGACGGTTCCGCCAGGACCTTTTGTTCCGTCTCAACACGATCGAAATCCACCTGCCCCCGTTGCGCGAGCGTCCCGAGGATATCCCGATCCTCGCGGACCAATGCCTCCGGGAACAGGCCCAGCGCTACCGGAAGACCGTCGAACGTTTCGATCCCTCCGCGATCCAGGCCCTCCTGCGATGCGCTTGGCGCGGCAACATCCGGGAACTCGAACACGCGGTCGAGCGCGGTGTCCTCATGTGTTCCGGCCCCGAGATCAAGGCCGCCGACCTGGGACTTCGCGCCGCGCGGGAACCCGAGCCGCGGGTCGAGGACATGGCCCTGGAGGACATCGAACGCCTCGTGATCCGCAAAGCCCTCGCCCGTTTCGACGGAAGCGCCGTCAAGGCCGCCGAAACTCTGGGCCTCAGCCGAAGCGCCTTCTACCGGCGCCTCGAGAAATACGGGCTCTGACCGCCCGCATGGCCGTGGCCACCCCCATCCCCCACCGCCGCGTCGCCAAGGTGGCCTTCCACCGAAGGATCGTCCGCTGTGCCATCCTCCTTCCCATCCCCGGGGTCGTCACGGCTCTCGCCCTGCTCGCCTCGGGCAATCACTCCCCCGCGGTCCAAATCACCGGCTGCGCCCTCCTCTTCGCCCTCACCGGCCTGGCCGCCTACGCGCTCCGTGAACGCTTCGCCTATTCCCTCCGCACGCTCACCAACGTCCTCGCCGCCCTGCGCGACGGCGATTTCTCGATCCGCCTCCACGCCGCCGGCACCCGGGATCCTCTCGGAGCTCTCGCCTCCGAAATCAACGCCCTGGGCGACAGCCTCCGCGAACAGCGCCTCGGCGCGCTCGAAGCCTCGGCCCTCCTTCGCACCGCCATCGAGGAAATGGACGCCGCCATCTTCACGTTCGACGAACGCCGCCGCCTCCGCCTCGCCAACCGCGCCGCCGAACGACTCCTCGCGCGCCCGGTCGAACAAATCCTGGGCCGCACCGCCCTCGAACTCGGCCTCGAATCCGCCCTCGAAGGCGAATCCGCGCGCATCGCATCCATGACATTCCCCGGCGCCTTGGGCCGTTTCGGATTCCGCCGTTCCGGGTTCCGCCAGGGCGGACGCCCCCATCAACTGCTCGTCGTCACCGATCTCAGCCGCGCCCTGCGCGACGAGGAGCGCCAGGCATGGCAACGCCTCCTCCGCGTCCTCGGACACGAACTCAACAACTCCCTCGCCCCCATCAAGTCCGTGGCGTCCAGCCTCGAAAGTCTGTGCCGCCGCGAACCGCGCCCGCCCGACTGGCAGGACGATGTCCGGGATGGACTCGCCCTCATCTCCTCCCGCGCCGATGCGCTGAGCCGCTTCATGGCCGCGTACTCACAGCTCGCACGCCTGCCCGCCCCCAGCCGCGCACCCATGGAGGTCGCCGACTGGGTCCGTCGAGTGGCCGGATTCGAAACCCGGGTCCCGATCCGGATCCACTCCGGTCCGGACATCACGCTGCACGCCGACCGCGACCAACTCGAACAGCTCCTCATCAATCTTGTCCGAAACGCGGCGGACGCCGTCCTCGAAACAAGGCTCCCGCCGGCGGCCTCCCCACCCGGCCGGGATCCGGACCCCGCGCCGTCGCTTCCCCCGATCAATGTCGGCTGGCGGCAACTCGGTGGCGAAGTCGAGATCCGCATCGAGGACACCGGGCCGGGAATCGCCAACCCGGCGAACCTGTTCGTTCCCTTCTTCACGACCAAGCCCAAGGGTTCCGGCATCGGATTGTCCCTGTGCCGTCAGATCGCCGAAGCCCACGACGGCCGGCTTTCCCTCGAGAATCGGGACAACCACCAGCGGGGCTGTGTCGCGCGTCTTCGTCTTCCTCTCGCAGTCCCTTGAGTCCGCGCCCGCGGCCTGGGCTCAACGCCGCCGCTCCACCGGCGTCCCATTTCCGGGAAATGCCATTCCGGAGGTGGTACGACGACGACCCTTCCAAACCCCGCCCCTCCTGAAACACGGCGGCGGCTTCCGCGGAAATCTCCGAGTATCCCACCACGATGGGAGGAATTCGTTCGGACCACGAAACCGACGCCGATGGAGGCAACTCGCGGAAACAGCCCGCGCTGGTTTCTCTTTCGGTTCTTCGTGCGTTTCTGGCGACACCGCGCCTTCGGCGGTTCACGACGCGACGAACCCGATTCTGGCACGGGCCTTGCCACACCGTGTTGTCGGGCGAAAACTCAGACCACGTCGTCTCATCCCTCATCCCTGAAAAAAGACCAGCATGCCCGCCCTCCGGCCCCGACAATCATGACTCCCCAGATCGAACGAAAACCTCCCGGACGCCCCGCCGGCCAAGGGATGGACGTGCCGCGGCCCGACCGCGCGGCGGCCCGACGCTGGCGCCGCGTCTGGTCCGCCTTCGCCACGATCGTGTCCCTCGCGGTGATCGCCTTCGTGATCTTCCGTCTCGAACCCGCCGCGCCCACCGTCGACCGTACCAGCATCTGGCCGGGCACGGTCCAGCAGGGCGAGATGCTCCGGCAGGTTCGAGGTCCGGGCTTTCTGGTTCCCGAGCAGATCCAGTACGTGCAGTCCGAGACCGACGGCCGCGTGGAGCGGATCTTCATCCAGCCGGGTGCCGAGGTGACCCCCGACAGTGTGCTGATGGAGTTGAGCAATCCCGAGTTGAAACAAGCCGCCTTCGACGCCGAATGGGCGCGGAAGGGCGCCGAGGCCCAGTTGGAACGTCTTCGCGCAACGCTCGAGGGCGACCGCCTCAGCCAAGTCTCCCAGTTCGCCACCCTCAAGGCCGAACACGCCCACGCCAGTCTCGAAGCCGAGGCCGACGACACTCTCGCCCGCGACGGCCTCGTCCCCGAAATCCTCCGCAAAATATCAAGGTCCAAGGCCGACGAACTGAAGGCCCGCATCGAGATCGAGGAACGCCGGCTCGACTTCGCCCGCAACAGCGCCACCGCCCAACTCGCGGTCCAGCAGGCGGAGGTGGAGAAGCTGACCGCCCTCCTCGCCCTCAAGGAACGTCAGGTCGCCAACCTCCTCGTCCGGGCCGGTATCGCCGGCGTGCTCCAACAGACCGGCGACCGCGATCCGCTTCAAGTCGGTCAGCGGGTCTCCCCGGCCGCCACCCTCGCCAAGGTCGTCGTCCCCACCCAACTCCGCGCCGACGTGCGCATCCCGGAAACCCAGGCGCGCGACATCCTCCGCGGCCAGGTCGCCTCCATCGACACCCGCAACGGGATCGTCGCCGGCCGCGTCCAACGCGTCGATCCCGCCGTCCAGAACGGAACCGTCCTCGTCGAAATCAAGTTGGAGGGCGCCCTTCCCAAGGGCGCGCGCCCCGACCTGAGCGTCGAAGGCACCATCGAATTGGAACGTCTCGTCGATGTGGTCAACGTCTCCAAACCCGTCCAGGGCCAGGAAGGCGGAACCGCGAGCCTGTTCAAGATCATCAACGGCGGCCGCGAGGCCATTCGGGTCCCCGTCAAACTCGGACGGAGTTCGGTGAGCACGATCGAGGTTCTCGACGGCCTCGAACCCGGCGACGAGATCATCCTGTCCGACATGAGCCCCTGGGACTCCCACAACCGCGTGCGCCTGCGCTGAGAATCCATTCCGATGAACACAGAACCCCTGATCCAACTCGACGCCATCACCAAGGTCTTCCTCACCGACGAGGTCGAGACCCACGCCCTTTCCGGTATCCACCTCGCGCTAGCCAAAGGCGAATACGTGTCCATCGAGGGCCCGTCCGGATGCGGCAAGTCGACCCTCTTATCCATTCTCGGCCTCCTCGACACGCCCAGCGGCGGAAGCTACACGCTCAATGGCCAAGCCGTGGCCAATCTCGACTTCGCCCAGCGCGCCCGCATCCGCAATCGCGAGATTGGTTTCATCTTCCAGAGCTTCAATCTCATCGGCGACCTCACCGTCCATGAGAACGTTGAACTCCCGCTGACCTACCGCGGCCTCGCCGCCGGCGAACGACGGACCGCCGCTCAAGCCGCCCTCGAAAAGGTCGGGATGTCCCATCGCGTCAATCACTACCCGTCCCAACTCTCCGGCGGCCAGCAACAGCGCGTCGCGGTCGCCCGGGCCCTCGTCGGAAACCCGTCCATCCTCCTCGCCGATGAACCGACCGGGAACCTCGACTCCAAGAACGGCGAGGCCGTCATGGATCTTCTCCGGGATCTCCACCGCGAAGGCGCCACCCTCTGCATGGTGACCCACGACCCACGGTTCGCCCGTCACGCCGACCGCACGATCCAGCTCTTCGACGGCCGCGTCGTCGAGGAACGCGACGCCGTTCCCGCCTAAGGGAATTCCCTGTCGCCGCGAGCGTACGTCGCCCGTCGGAGCGCGTGGCGGCACCCGAACCGCCTCCATTCAGCCGTCACACCGATCCGCTGGATCGCTCCGATTTTGCGGCTCGCGCCGTGTCCGGCGAATTTATAGCTTCCCGTCCGTGTCCGCCGGCACCACGACGACGACGCGATCGAAGCGCCGGGCGCGCCGAACGTTGCAAGCGCAGATCCTCCGCGTCGTCCTGGCGGCCGCCACCCTGCCGCTCCTGGTGATCGGGGTCGGGTATGGGTGCCACGTCGAAAACCGGCACCTCGCCGAATCGGGGGGGCGCCTCGCTGAGATCAGCGCGACGCTCGCGCGCGAGATCGACGCCCACCTCGAACATCATCGGTCCGCCCTCGTCGCCACTTCGGAACTCCTTGAGCTGACCACACCCGACGCCGAGTCCGTCAGGAGGGTCCTCCACCTGCTTCAGGCGCGCCATCCGGATTTCGAGATGGCGCGGGTCATCGACGCGACCGGCACGATCACACCGGCGCCCCCTCCGACGCTCCGTCCCGCGAATCCACCCTTCCCGTCGGAGCCATCCGCCACCGTCGCCAATCCGGTCCAGGCGACGACGGAGAGTAGCCCCGTCGGCACGGCGTCCCCGGGGCGGAGTTCCGGCGCCGACGCCGTGATCACCTTGAGCACGGCGATCCTGGGGCCCGATGGAGAGGAGCTCGGAATCGTGGAAGGCACCCTTCGCCTGGGCCGGTTCGTGCGATTCGCTGAAAACTTCCCCGCCGTCCCCGGGCTGCGCCTTTTGGTGTTGGATGGGGCGCGCCGTGTGATCCTTTCGACCGACCCGGATCAGCCCGCCGGGCTTTCGCCGACGGACGACGGCACCCCGCCGACCGGGCCGGACGGCGCCGACCGGACCTTTGTCACGCGACGGGAGGTTGTGGACGGCGTGGAGCAACCGAGCCGGCTGACCTCGCGGGCGTTCACCGCCAGCGGGCTCCTCATCCAGCCGTGGACGATCCTCGCGCAGCGGGAAGTCGCGGGGATTCGGGCCGCGGCCCGCCGTCAAGTCTGGGTCTTGGGCGGCTGTCTGGCGCTGGTCGTCGCCGGGCTCCTCGCGTCAGCCGGCATCCTGGCTGGACATCTCACCCGACCCCTGGAGCGTCTGGTCCAGTGGAGCCGCGACCTGGCGATCGAAAATGTTTCGATCTGCCACCTTCCGCCCCGCACCACCCTCGCCGAAATCGCCGACCTCCAGGACCATCTCCGCGCCATGGCCAGCCGGCTCCAGCTCGCGTACGGCGATCTCCAGCGAGCCCAGGAGGTGTTGCTCGAAGCCCACGACCAGTTGGAAGCCCGAGTCACGGATCGGACCCGCAAGCTCCGTGAGACGAACAGTCTTCTCCGCGAGGAGGCGGAGGAGCGTTCGCGCGCCCAGAACGCCCTCCAGGAGGCGAACCTTCGCCTGGAGGAAAGCGTTCGCGAGGCGCGGAGCATGGCGGAGAACGCCGCCGAAGTCGGCCTCGCAAAGAGCCGGTTCCTCGCCACCACGAGCCAGGAGATTCGCACGCGGATGACCGCGATCATCGGGATGACCCACCTCCTCCTCGACACCCAGCTCCCGCCCGAGCAACGCGACTACGCGCGGGTCATCCGCGACAGCGGCCTCGGCCTCCTGGTGATCCTCGACGACATCCTCGATCTCTCGAACATCGCGACATCGACCCTCGAACTCCAAGTCGCGGAATTCGATCTCGTGCCGCTCGTCGAGGACGTGGCCGCGACGCTGGCGCCCCGCGCCCACAAGAAGGGGCTCGAACTTGTCTGCGCCATCGACCCCGGCGTCCCTCCGAGGCTCGTCGGCGACGCCGGCCGCATCCGCCAGATTCTGACCCATCTGGGAGGCAACGCGGTCAAGTTCACCGACCAGGGCAACGTTCAGATCCGAGTCCACCTCGCTCACGCCACCGAAGGGGCCGCCACCCTCCGATTCACTTTCGCCGACACCGGGGTCGGGATCCCGCTCGACGATCTTCCGACCCTGTTCACGCCGTTCACCCGGGCCGGCGCCTCCGCCGGCCGCCGACCGGGCGGCACGGGGCTGGGTCTGGCCATCGCCAAGGAACTGGCCGGACTCATGAACGGATCCGTGGGTGTCGAGAGCGACCCGGGGCGCGGGTCGACGTTCTGGGTGATCCTCCCGCTCCAGCGTCCCACCCACCCGACGGGTTCCGACTCCACGGAAACTCGGACTGAGCCCGACCTCGATGGCGTGCGGGTGCTGGTGGTCGATCCGTTCCCAGCCAGTCGCGTCGCGACCACGACGCTCCTCCACGCCTGGGGATGCGACACCGACTTCGCGGGCGACACCGAATCCGCCTTCCTCCTGCTCACCCCTTCCCCATCCCAAAAGGGATTCGACGTCGTCCTCGTGGATCAGTCCGCGCCCGGCGTCGCCTCCGGCGAATTCAACCGTTCGATTCGGGCGCGCCCTGAATTACAGGGCGTCGAGTTCATCCTTTTCACGGCGCGGGGCCCCGAGACCGGGACGGAATCCGCCACCGGATCGGACGCCCCGCCGGCGCGCGAGGATTGCTTTGGCCAGCGGATCCCCAAACCGGTCCGACAGTCCGCCTTGCGGGCCGCCGTCGCACGACGTGGCGCACGGACCCAAACCCCCTCCGAACAAACACACCGGCCTGGCGACACCTTGAAGCACGGATGAACAGCCGATCCAGGGATGGAAACCGTCCGGAGCCTTTTCCGGATGCCGCGACCGACGATTCTCGAATTTGATATCCGCGGTCCAAACTCCGACACTGCGCCCGGCGCCCCAAGCCGCTCCATGGAGATTCCCACGACCATTGACCTGCCCCAGTTCCCGCCGATCCGGATCCTGCACGACGATCCGAACTACCTCGCCATCGACAAGCCCGCCGGTGCGCTGTGCACCCTGCTCGGGTCCGATTCCAGGTCCCCCGCCCTCGACGCGGCCCTGGAGTTGTCGGTCGTCCGGGGGGATCCGTGGGCGAAGGAACGCGAACTGAAGGTTCTCCGGCTCGCCCAAGTCCTCGAACGCGAGACGAGTGGCGTCCTCCTGTTCTCGCGGTCCGCCGGAAGCCGGCTCGCGCTGACCCGAGCGCTGGAGGAACGCCGGACGCTCCGGGAATTCCTCGCGGTCGTCGGCGGCAAGCCGCCGCGCCGGCGCTGGACCTGCTGCCTGAAGATCCGCCCCGACCCGGCCCAACCCGACCGGGTCGTCACCCACGCCACCCAGGGGCTCTTCGCCGAAACCATCTTCGAAGTGATCGGGCACGGCGACGGCATGGCGCTCGTCCTCGCCCGCATCCGGACCGACCGCCAACACCAGATCCGCGCCCACCTCGCCGCGTCCGGAGTTCCCATCCTGGGGGACACCCTCTACGGCTTCGGTCGCCGCGCCGCGCGAAAATCAACCGGAGCCCCGCCCAGGACGGGCGCGCCCCCGACCCGGAGCCGGAGTCCCGAACTCGCCCTTCGCGCGGTTCGACTCACCTTTCTCTGCCCCATCACGCGCGAACCCGTCGACATCCAGGCTCCCATTTCCGAGTTCCTCGCCGACTATGGATTCGATGCCGAGGACGGGGACGCTCCCCTCGAATTCGAGGAGGGATCCGACGAAACCAACTGATCCGAAGGCGCTCCGGCCGCGCCCCATCGGCCGGCCGACTCCCGCGTCCGTTCCCATCCTTGGTCCGCGTCCTCTCCCAACTCGATGCAACTCGAACTGCCTCCCGGACTCCGTCGCGTCCTGCGCACCGAACCGGTCCTGCACCGCTCCTACGTGGTCGGGGGCTGCGTCCGCGACGCGCTCCTCGGGGAGCCCCTGAAGGACATCGATGTGGAGGTTTTCGGGGTCGGATACGAGGAACTCGCGGCCGCCCTCCGAAAGCACGGACGCGTCGACCTCGTCGGCCGGTCGTTCGGCGTCGCCAAAGTCGCGATCGACGGAGCGACCTACGACTTCAGCATCCCGCGCCGCGATTCGAAATCAGGCCGGGGCCACCGCGGATTCGACATCGAACTCGACCCCGACATCTCCCCCAGGGAAGCGGCCGCCCGCCGCGATTTCACGGTGAATTCCCTGATGCTCGATCCCAGGACCGGCGAACTGCTGGATCACTTCGACGGGCGGTCGGATCTTGAGCGGCGCATCCTCCGCCACACCAGTTCCGCCTTCGACGAGGACCCCCTTCGCGTCCTCCGCGGCATGCAGTTCGCCGCCAGGTTCCAGCTCACCGCCGCGCCCGAAACCCTCGATCGCTGCCGGGCCATGGCCCCGAGCTACGCCGAACTGCCGGCCGAACGCGTTCGCGAGGAATGGTTCAAGTGGGCGGGACGCGGCACCCGGCCATCCGCCGGCCTCCGGTTCCTCGAAGCCTCCGCATGGCTGGCTCATTTTCCGGAGATCGCCGCCGTCCGCGGAGTTCCCCAGGACCCCGAATGGCACCCGGAAGGCGACGTCTTTGATCACACCTCGCACGCCCTCGACGCCCTGGTGCGCTTGCCCGAATGGCGCTCGGCGCCCGAACCCTCCCGGGTCGTCCTCACGCTCGCCGTCCTGACCCACGATCTGGGCAAGGCGACCCGCACCGAAACGGCCGAACGCCACGGCCGCCAGCGCATCATCTCGCCCGGCCACGAAGTCGAAAGCACACGCCTCGCGGAATCCTTCCTCACACGGATCCAGGCGCCGCACGCGATCACC
The DNA here is from genome assembly GCA_942490575.1 of uncultured Verrucomicrobiota bacterium. Lineage (GTDB taxonomy): Bacteria > Verrucomicrobiota > Verrucomicrobiia > Limisphaerales > CAIMTB01 > CAIMTB01. The sequence goes on along the minus strand of CALNYA010000031.1, from coordinate 73,097 downwards.
CAGCGGGTCCTACCCCTCGTGGCCAATCACATGGCGCACTTCGAGGAACCCTCCGACCGCGCCATCCGCCGGCTGGCCCGACGCCTTCAGCCGGAAACCGTCCAGACCCTGGGAATCCTGATGACCGCCGACGCCTCCGGCCGTCCCCCGCTACCCCCCAAGGTCCCCGAAACCGTCGCTGTCCTCCTCGCTGGAGCCGAGCGGTTGCGCCTCGCCGACGCCGCGCCCCGCCCGATCCTCCTGGGGCGCCACCTCCTCGCCCTGGGACTGTCCCCCGGACCCGGGATCGGACGCTGGACCCATGCCGCGTTCGAAGCCCAACTCGACGGGCAATTCCACGACCTTGCCGGAGCCCACGCATGGCTGGTCGAGCAGTCGGATCTGTCGGAAACGGCCCGCGCAATCGCCCGTGACTTCCGGTCCGCGGACGGAAACAGCCCGTGAAACTTGATTTCCCGGCGGTCCACCCCGAGGCGCGTCGTTGTCAGAACGGGGTGTCGTCCGGATCCAACGTGCTCGTGGCCGCGCCCTTCCCCGCGTCCCAGCCGCCACCATACCGCGCCGCCGGACGCAGATTCCACGTGTCGAGGAGATCGGTGGGTATCTCGGACAAGAACCGGGACGGCGTCAGGAGCGACAGTCCCTGGCCCTGGGTCAGTCGCAATAGCGGATACGACAGGTACAACTCGTCCTTGGCGCGGGTCACCGCGACGTAGAACAGCCGCCGCTCCTCCTCGATCGCCGACGGTTCCTCCAGCGATCGCGCCGACGGAAACAGCCCGTCGCAGAGCATGATCGCGAAGACCACCTGGAACTCGAGGCCCTTGGACTGATGGATGCTCGACAGCCGGACCCGATCGTCGTCGCCGCGTTTCGCCTCCTTCTCCGCCTCGGCGTCCATGTTGTTCAACAGGGACAACTGGGTCAGGAAATCGGTCAGCGACTCGAACTGGCCGGCGTAGACGGCCAACTGGCCCAAGTCCTCGAGCCGTTGGCTGGCGTTCGCGAACGACTCGTGGGCGTAGTCCTCATAGAACGCCTCCAGCACGAGCCGGATCATCGGCCCGGGCCGTCCGGACACGGCGGGATCTTCGAGCTGGGAAATCGTCACCGCCAGTTCGGCCCAGGCCGACGTCGCCTTCTTCGGAGCCACGCCCGCGGCGGCCATCACGGAGGGAGCCACGGGGACGACCTCGCCCTCGGACGCGTTCGAGATCGCGCGGGCATGGGCCTCGGCGAAGGCCGACCAGAGCTTCTCCGCGGCTTTCGGTCCCACTCCGGGGAGGAGCAGCGCCAGGCGTTTGAACGCCAGTTCGTCCGTGGGATTCGCCGACACCTTCAGCCACGCGGTGACGTCCTTGATGTGGGCTTGTTCGAAGAACCGGATGCCGCTGGTGATGACGAAGGGAATGTTCCGCCGCGTGAACTCGAGTTGCACCTCCAGCGCATGGAAGTGGGACCGGTACAGCACCGCGATCTCGGCGAGCGCGACACCCTCCTCGTGCGCCTCCGCCACGCGCTGCGCGACGAACGCCGCCTGCTGTTGCCCGTCCTCGCACGGGATCAGGACGGGCTTGATGCCGGGTTTCCGCGCCGCCGTCAGTTCCTTGGCGAATTGTTCGGAGTTCCCGGCGATCGCCGCGTTCGCCACCGCGAGGATCTCAGGCGTGCTCCGGTAGTTGGTTTCGATCTTGTAGAGCTTCGATCCGGGGTAGCGCTTCGGGAAGTCGAGGATGTTCCGGTAGTTCGCGCCGCGCCACGAGTAGATGCTCTGCGAATCGTCCCCCACCACCATCACGTGACGGTGCTGGGCCGCCAACTGATCGATCAGGTCGCTCTGGATCTGGTTGGTGTCCTGATACTCGTCGACCAGCACGAACTGGAACCGCCGCTGGTACCGCTCACGCACCACCTCGTTCTCCTCCATCAGGCGCAGCCACAGGGAAAGCAGATCGTCGAAATCCATCACGTTCGCCGCCTTCTTCCGCTCCGCGTACAGCCCCAGCACCCGGGCGATGGGCTCCTCCAACTCCTCCAACCCCGTGCGACGACGCTCCAAAATCGTGGACAACGGAAGCCGTTCATTGGTCACCCGCGAGAGGAGGTCGGCGATCACCTCCACCTTCGGAAACACTTTCGCCTTGGGATCGATTCCAGCGGCCCCGAGACAGGCCTTCAACAGGTCCTCCGAATCCTCCCGATCCAGGATCGTGAAGTCCGGGCGGTACCCGATCGCGTCGGCGTTGATCCTGAGGATCCGGGCTCCGACGGAATGGAACGTCCCGCCCCAGAGATTGGACGGCTCCGATCCGAGGAGATCCGCGACCCGGCGCATCATCTCCCGGGCGGCCTTGTTCGTGAACGTCAGCAGCAACACCCGGTCCGGCGCTATTCCGCGCTCGATCAGATAGGCCACCCGATAGGTCAGCGTCCGCGTCTTGCCCGACCCCGCGCCCGCCAGAACCAGGGCCGGCCCCGGCGCCGCCGTCACGGCCGCGTGCTGCTGGGGATTCAGCTCGGCCGCGTAATCGATGCGCAAGTTCGTCTCCCGCTCGAACGATTGCAGCACATACTCACGCGACATGGTCGGCATTGAAGCCCGAAAAGAAGCCTGCAACCACGGAATTCCCCGATCGATCAAGCCGCTCCACGCGATGACGGACCTTCACCGCCGCCGCCGCCACCACCTCCTTGGGGCGCCAGCCACGGGCGCAGCGCCGACACGAGTTCCGGCGGGATCCGCCGCGGCTTGTCATCCAGGCGCGTGCACACGTGGCGGGTCTCCGCCTCCAGCACCGGCGTTCCGTCCTCGAGTTTCACGCGGTGAAGCACTCCCAACCGCACCCCCTCGAGCTGGATCAACTGGAGTTCGATGATCAGCACGTCGTCGTACCGGGCCGGACGCAGGTACCGCACGCGGGCTTCGATCACGGGAAAAATGACGCCGGATTCCTGCAACGGAAGCAGCGGGAAACCCGCGTGGCGAAGGAACTCGCCGCGCGCCGCTTCGAGAAGATCCAGGTAGCGGCTGTGGTAGATGTGATTGCCCACCGTGCATTCCGCGTAGGTCACGCGGTGGCGATGGCGAAAAACCTCGGGTTCGGGCACACCCCGGATTACCGGGCCTCACCCCGCCCTGTCGAGTCTCCCGGCGAACGACCTCGGATCCCGATCTACGCCGCCTTGCGCGACCGGATCAGGTGCACCATCTCGTCCATCAGCGACAACCGCTGGCGCTTGTACATTTCCACCGTCTCGTCGCACTTCGGCTCGATGTTCTCGTCCGCGAGCCGGATCTGATGATCCACATCCCGGTATTTCGACATCAGTTCCTGGAACTTGCTGTCCGTCGAGGAGAGCCGGTTGATGTCGTCCCGATACTCCGGGATTTCGTCGGCGAGATGGTGGAAAAGGTTGTGCATAAGCCTGGAGTGGTCGCGGCAAATTCATAAGGCCGTGCCGTCGGAGTGACCAGCCAAAGATTGGCCGGTTTTGCCCGATTCTTGGCCCGAAAGACTCGCGGCGAAAACTTCCGGCCCCGCGCATTGACTTGCTTCGAATCGCGCCGATAGCTTGGCCTTTCAAAGTTCGCCCCTTTCTCCCCCATGCTGGAAGCCATCGAGAAGCTCCTCGTCCTCCAGGACCGCGATCGACGCCTCATCCGCCTCCGCCTCGAGGTGGCGGATATCGATCCCCAACGACGCCTCGTCCAGACCCGCCAGACCACCGCCGAACACGAGTTCGACAAGGCCAAGACCTCCGGGCACCAGCTGGAAAGCGACCGGAAGAAGCTCGAACTCGAGGTGGAGTCCAAGAAGGAGCTGATCTCGAAATACGCCGCCCAACAGTGGCTGACCCGCAAGAACGAGGAATACAAAGCCCTCAGCCACGAGATCGAAACCTGCAAGTCCGCGATCAGCGGACTGGACGATCAGCAGATCGTCTTCATGGAAAAGATCGAGGCCGCCCAACGCCAGGTGGCCGAGGCCGCCGGAGTGCTTCGGAAGGCCAAGGCCGACAGCGAAGTTCAGATCCAGCAGATGGCCGAGGCCGAGGCCCGGCTCCTCAAACAACTCGCCGCCGCCGAAGAGGCCCGCACCGCCGCCGCCGCCGAAATCGATCCCACCTTGCTGGTTCGTTACGAGCGCCTCCTCAAGAGCAAAGGCGACCGGGTCATCGTCGATGTCCAGCGCGGCGTTTGCGGCGGCTGCCACATGAAGCTGTCCCGCCAGAATGTCATCGACTGCCAGGCCGATCGCGACATCGTCCAATGCCCGAATTGCGCGCGCATCCTCTACTACCTCCCGGGCATGGACGTCACGCCCCTCGAATAGCCAGCCTCCCCCGCCTCCCGTCTCCCGACCCCCGCTGGGACCTACCATAGTCCCAACTGCACCCCGCCAGGACGCCGGAACGCCGCCGCCGACAACCGCGGCCCGTGCTCGTCCAAACCAGCCCTCCGTCGCGCCGCGTGGAAGAGTTGCGCCGTCTGTTCCGCGAAACGCCCCTCGCCCGTCATCCGGGTTCCGAACGACGGATCGTTCATCCGCCCCCCTCGCACCGCCTGCAATTGGTGCAGCACCTTGTCCTTTCGATCCGGGAAGTGACGCTCCAGCCAGTCGGCGAACACGTCCTTCACCCCGTGCGGAAGCCTCAGCATCACGTACGCCGCCCAGGTCGCTCCCGCCGCCTTCGCCGCCGCCAGGATCGCGGGGATTTCATGGTCGTTGAGCTCACCCGGAACGGGATGTCCGGGCTGTCGTTCCGACTCACCACGCTGACGGAAAGGTCTCGGAGGAACTGGGTCGTCCGGGGGCGTTCTTCGGACGGGTCCAAGTCCGAGTCCAGATCCGGTTCGTAGTGGATTTTTTCGAACCGATTCCCGGGTTGAAGGCCGGTTCCCCGCGTGGAACGTCCTTCTCCGCCACCCGCCGGCGTTTCACAGGTCGCCATGGCCCGTCAGCTTCCGCCTTCCGGTGGGACATCGGCGGTCCCAGTCCAAGTCCCGGTCCCAGTCCCCGAAGCGCCGCCCCCTGAAGCGGCTGGGCCATCCGTCCCTTCCGTCGCCGTCGCGTCGGCGGTCCAGACCCGGGTCGCCCACCCGATGGCCGCCCCGAATCCCAGGCCATGACAGACACCCCACATCACCATGCCCAGCGGACCGCCGAGCGTCGTGTTCAGGTAGTCGCCGAGGAAGTATCCGAGCCCGTGCCCCACCACCAACGCCGCCGCCGTCATCGGGCTGGTGGGCAGGCGCCGAAACCCGAACGCCATCACCGCGGCGAACAGGGCCGGCCCGACCAGTGAGGCGAGGATCTCCCCGGGTTTGTTCCGAAGCACGAAATAAGGAATCACCCACCCCATCGCATAGGCGACGAAGCCCATCACAAACACCAGGACATAGTGCCGACGCCTGGGAGCCGGAACCAGGAGACGGCCCAGCAGCCATGGCGCGCCCACGAGGTACAGCATTCCCCAAAAGGTGTACGCCCCCGCCTCGGTCAGCGTCCGGTAGAGCCAGCGTCCCGCGAACGCCACCGTGCCGTAGACGACCACACTGACGCCGCCAAAACTCAGCGCCCCCAGCACCGTCGCGCGCAGTCCGCTCATCGGAGCGTCCGCGTCGGGGGATTCGGGAGCGGAAGATTCACGTTCCAGGTTCACGGAATCGTGATCTTGGGCGGTGGCACGGTGAATGCAACCGTGCGCCAGCGCTGAATCACCAGCTGAACCCCGGTCAATTCGACGTCCTCCGGTATATCCAGGGTCACTCTGTGCATGGACCCCGAAGCGCTCCAACCCGAGTTGGTGTGGACCTTCCCCTTGGCATCCCGCGCCACCAGGTTCCAGGTGAGATCCGGGGTAAGCCCGTTCAGTGTCACCATCCACCAACGCTTGGTCCGGGTCATCTTCATCCATTGCCCCTGCGAGTCGCTCCCCGAACTGGAATAGTCGCCGGTGTCCGTCTCCTTGAGGGGTCCCGCCGCCGTCGCCGTCCAGGCCCCGCCACGCAACTCGAACTCGAACCGGCCGGGACCACCCATCGCCACCCAACCCACCGTCACCCCCTGAAGCGTCCGGCCACCCCGGAGTTCCGTCAGTTCCCCCGGCCCGGGAAGATCACCGGGCGGCAACGCACACGCCTCGTCCGGACCAAATTCGAAGGCGGCCTCCCGCTCGAACGATGCCTCGATCCGCCACGCGGTCTCGTGCCGGCAGAGCCCCGGCGATTGGGACTCGTTCCCCGTGACGTCCTGGAATAGCACCCGGCCCGGTTTCCATTCGGGCCGGACCCGGCCATCCTGTTCGACTTGAAACCGCGGACGCGGCCACCGGCCCGATCCTTCGAACCCCAGGTAGGTCACCCGCAATCCGTCGACCTCACGGACCGCCGGAACCGGTTCCGGTTTCCAGTCCGCTCCCTTCCAAGGGTGGGGACTCCGAATTGGGATCCAGACCACCCCGGTCGACTGCCCGTACGTCTCGACCATCTCCACCTCGAATTCCGCCATGCGGCGCGGAAAGAGAGCCGAGAACTGATGCGCGATCGAGGTGCCTCGCACGGAGGACTCACCACGTCCCTGGGAAAATACCAGACGGCAACCATGCTCGTCGTATCCCGCCCGGACCCAGGGTGGATTGACCTTCGGCAGACCCATCTCGTCCTCCCAACTGTAAAACAGGCACAGCCCGTTCCCGGACCTTCCCTCCCGCACCCGATCGGTCGGCGCGCCCGCCACCCGGGCCACCCACCGGAATTGCCGGCGCAAACCGTCCAAGCCAGGAAAACGGCCGAGTACCAGTTCGTGATTGGTCCCGAAGGAGGCCTTCCAAACCCGGATTCTCGAGCCGTCCGACATTTCCACCACGCCCCCGCCACGGTCGCCCCCCGATCGCCGGTAATTCCTCAGCAACCCCGCCGCCACGACCACCGCCAGCAGGAGTCCGACGGGAAAAAGCCAGGACCGAGTCCTCAGGCGGGTACGCTTTCGATCTTCGTCATTCTTCATTTGTCATCCGGAGACTCGGCTCTCATTCGGCCCTGCCCATTCAGCGCGAGAGATCGCCCTGCCCCAACACCCGGAAGTTGTGGCGCCGCAGCGCATCCGCCGCGACATCCGGATCCTCGAGGTTCAAGGCCAGCAGGGGCCGGCCCTCGGGCAGGGCCAGAAACGCGTAGAGGTAGTGGATGTTGATCTCCGCCTCGAGCAACGCCGCCAGCGCCGTCTCCAACCGGGTTTCGATGTCCACTTCCACCACCAGAATCCGGGTTTCGGTGAACGGAAACCCGTGCTCCGCGAACAAACCCCGCGCCCGGTCCGGGTCGTCGACCACCACCCGCACGATCGCGCTGTCCGTCGTGTCCAGGACCGTCGTCGCAAGGATGTGCACGTTGTGCTGCTTGAGCAGGCTCGCGAAGTCGTGCAACCGCCCCAGCGAATTGGCGACGAACAGGGAGAATTGGATCACCGGGACGTCGCCCGGCGACCGGAGGGTGGCCTGTTCCATGCCTCAGGAAGGTGGCCGGCCCCGCTCCGATTGCACGCGCAAAGTCCCCGACGCCACCTCGATCCGGGGATTTACGCCGGGTCCGCGCCCGCGCATCATCGCCCCGTTCAGGTCCAGGTCCTCATGCACCGCCTCTCCCATCGCCTGACCCGCCGACGCTTCGTCCGCCAGGCGGGAACCGCCACGGTCGCGCTCGCCGCCACCACCACCGCCGGGCTTCGCCGCGCTTTCGCCGCCGAAGTCGACCCCATCGAGGTCGCGTTCGTGGGCCTCGGGGATCGCGGCGCCCAACTCCTCGAAGCCTTCATCGCCACCCGCCGGATCCGAGTCGCGTGGTTGTGCGATGTCCACCAGACCGCCGTCGAAGCCGCGCAACGGATCGCCGGCCTCCAAGGGCGCCCACCGAAGACGACGTCCGATTTCCGGCATGTCCTCGACGATCGCCGCACCCAGGCCGTGGTCATGGCCACTCCCGATCACTGGCACGCGCCCGCCGCCATCCTCGCCCTCAAGGCGGGCAAGGCCGTCTACCTCGAGGCGCCCCTCGCCCACAACCCGCGCGAAGGCGAGTTGCTCGTCGAATGCGCGCGCCGCACCCGCGGGGTCATCGAGGTGGGCTTCCAGCACCGCGGCATCCCCTGGGTGCGCGAAATCGTCGAACGCATCCGCTCCCGCGAGTTCGGTCCCGTCCACTTCACCCGCGCCTGGCACACCGACCGGCGCGGCGCGATCGGCTTCGGACAACTCGCGCCCGTACCCGCCGGACTCGACTACGACCTCTGGCAGGGCCCCGCCCCGGACCGGCCCTTCCGCGACAATCTCCTCCCGGGCAATTGGCGGTGGTTCTGGAATTGGGGCACCGGCGAACTCGGCCTCCACGGCGTCCATTATCTCGACATCGCCCGCTGGGCCCTCGATCTCGACTGCCCACTCCGCGTCGCATCCGCCGGCGGTCGGTACCATTTCGTCGACGACCAGGAGACACCCGACACCCAGACCGTCACCTACGAGTTTGGAAGACATACCCTCGTCTGGGAGCACCGCAGCTGCCTGCCACAACCGGTCGAAGGCGAACCGGCCGGAGTCTCGTTCCACGGCGAAAAGGCCTCGGTGATCCTCGGCCGTTCCGGCTACCGCATCCTCGACCCGCGCGGACGCGAGATGCACCGCTTCGAAGGCGCGTCCTCCTCGTCCCCGCACATCGAGGCGTTCCTCGCCAGGATCCTCCGTCGCGGCACCGATCCGACGGCGAGCGTCGAGGACGGGCACCGATCCACCCTCCTCGTCCACCTGGGCAACATCGCCCATCGGGTCGGACATTCCGTCGCGCTGAATCCCGAGACCCGCCAGGTCCGCGACGACCGCGACGCCGCGGCGCTCTGGCATCGCGCCTACCGGACCGGGTGGGCACCCGTCCTGTGACGGCGCCCGGCTCGAGCTCCAACGCCGCGGCCCGCCTCCCGGATGCGGAGATCTTTCCGGACTCGGACTTCGCGCATCGCCTCCGTTTCGGCCGGTGCGCACCCGCCGATTTCTTCGGCCCGTGGCCGGGCGAACTTGACCTCCGCTCCGAGCGCCGCCGCTGGATCGAAAACGAACCCGCCCGGCACGTCCTCGCCGAGGACGAGGCGTGGGACGCGCTCATCGAATTGTCGGAATCCGCCGGGATCTGGACGGGCGAACCGTTTTCCATCCCGCCCGGAATCACCCCCTCCGGACTCGCCTCCCTCCTCGGAACCGTCCTCGAACCCGACTGGCTTCTCCTCAAGCGCACCCCGGGTTCGCCCCGGCTGACCGCCGGCTGTGTCTGCTTTCCGTCGTCGTGGTCGCCCCAGCCCAAGCTCGGCGCCACTCTCGCGCGGATTCACGGCGTCGTTCCCGGGCTCAACCCCGCGATCGGCCAGGCCATCGACGGCTTTCTATCCCGGTTGAAACCGGGTCCCGCCTGGACTCGGGCCAACTGGGGGCTCAGCGCGTCGGCGGAACGCAACCAACATCCGGAACGGCGGCTCCCGCGATTGGGCGCGTCCTTCGACCCGGACAACACCTGGGTGCGGATCGAGCACCAGGCGCTTCTGGCCCTGCCTCGAACCTCCGCGATCCTCTTCGGCATCCGTATCGAGCACCAGCCGCTCAGCGGAATCGCCGCCCACCCCGCGCTTGCCCGCCCCCTCGCGCGCGCCGTGCGGACCCTGCCCGAACCGATGGCGGCCTACAAAGGCATCGCGGGGATCCGCGCGGCCGCGGCCGAATACCTCCAACCCGGGCCGCTCGGCGGATGATGTAGAAGGTTTTCTGATTTTGGCGTTTTATCCTTCGCACCGCGAAACGGCCCGGGAGGTCGAACACACCGCGGCCCACTCACTCGGAAAAAAGCGGACTTACTCACGTTGTAAGTCTATTTCGACAAGGAAGTTAAATAAGATCAAAGACTTCGCCAAGGACTTCCATGTGATCCAAGGAATTCGTTGACACTTCAAACGGCACTGTTAGCGTTGCTTCACGAAGCAGCGGACAGACCCGCCCATTTCGATTGCCGAGGTCTGCACCTACTACTACGATCACAAGCGGACCTACCCCGCCGTCCTGCAGAGCCAGATCGAGAACGGCATCCACTCCATGGAGAAACAATCGGGTCGCAAATTCGGCGATCTGAAGAAACCGCTCCTCGTCGCCGTCCGCTCCGGCGCCCGCGATTCCATGCCGGGCATGATGGACACGATTCTCAACCTCGGGCTCAACGACGAGACGGTACTGGCCTTGGTCAAGGCCACCAAGAACGACCGCTTCGCCTGGGATTGCTACCGCCGCTTCATCCAGATGTACGGCGACGTCGTCATGGGCGTCCAGAAGCGCGCCGGCGAGGACCACGAACCGTTCGAAGCCCTCATCGAGGAGTACAAAGCCGAGCTCTTCCCGGGCAGGAGATCGAGGACACCGCGCTCACGGTCGCCGACCTCCGGGAGATGGTCTCCCGCTTCAAAGCCCTCATCAAGGAACGCACCGGCAAGGAATTTCCGCAGGACCCCTGGAAACAACTCTGGGGCGCCGTATCGGCCGTCTTCGGCTCCTGGATGAACGACCGCGCGATCGTCTATCGCCGCAAGTACGGCATCCCCGCCGAATGGGGCACCGCCGTCAACGTCCAGGCCATGGTCTTCGGCAATACCGGCTCCAACTCGGGCTCCGGCGTCGCTTTCACCCGCGAACCCCGCCACGGGCGCAAAGGAATTCTATGGCGAATTCCTCATCAACGCCCAGGGCGAGGACGTCGTCGCCGGTGTCCGCACCCCCGAACCCGTCGCCCAATTGAAGGTGGAGATGCCCGCCGCCTACCACGAACTGGATGCCATCCGCGGCACCCTCGAGAAGCACTTCAAGGACGTCCAGGATTTCGAGTTCACCATCCAGGAGGGGAAGGTGTTCATGCTCCAGACCCGGAACGGCAAACGCACCGGCCTGGCCGCCGTCAGCTTCGCGGTGGACATGGTCAAGGAGAAGCTGATCGACTGGGAAAACGCCATCAAGCGTGATCCCGCCGAGCAGCTCGACCAGGTGCTCGCCCCGGTCTTCGACACCGTCGCCATCAAGAAGGCCAAGGTCATCGCCAACGGCCTGCCGGCCGGCCCCGGTGCCGCCACCGGCAAGATCTACTTCAACGCCGACCGCGCCGTCATCGCCGCCGAACGGAGGGAAAAGGTCCTCCTGGTCCGCATCGAGACCTCGCCCGAGGACCTCCGGGGCATGATCGCGGCCGAGGGCATCCTGACCGCCACGAGGCGGTGTTTCCTCCCACGCGGCGCTCGTCGCCCGCCAGATGGGCAAGGTCTGCATCTGCGGCGCCGCCGATCTCCAGATCGACTACGCCACCCGCACCCTGACCGTCGGGGGCCAGATCTTCAAGCAGGGCGACTTCATCTCCATCGACGGCACCTCCGGTACGGTCTACGCCGGTGAGCTCAAGACCGCTCCGTCCGAGATCATCCAGGCCTGGTGAACAAGAAGCTCAAGACCGCCCAAGAGACCGAGAAGTATCAAGAACTTCCTTCAGCTCATGAACTGGTGCGAGAAAGGCCACGCGCCTGGACGTTCGCGCCAATGCCGACTCCCCGGACCAGATCGCCAACGCCGTCGCGTTCGGGGCCACAGGGCATCGGCCTCTGCCGCACCGAGCACATGTTCTTCGAGGGCGACCGCATCGACGCCATGCGCGAGATGATCCTCGCCGACCAACGTCGAGGACCGCAAGAAGGCCCTGGCCAAGCTCCTGCCCTACCAGCGCGAGGACTTTGTCGGCATGTTCAAGGAACTGAAGGGCCTCCCGGCCACCATCCGTTTCCTCGATCCGCCGCTGCACGAGTTCCTCCCCCACGACGCCGCCGCCCAAGCCGACCTCGCCTCCAAGATGGGCGTGTCCGTCGACAAGGTGAAACAGCGCGTCAAGGAACTCCACGAGTTCAATCCCATGCTCGGTTTCCGCGGCTGCCGCCTCGGAATCGTTTATTCCGAGATCTCCGAAATGCAGGCCCGCGCCGTCTTCGAGGCCGCCGCCAACGTCCAGAAGAAGGCATCAAAGTCAAACCCGAAATCATGATTCCGCTGGTCGGGTTCAAGCGCGAACTCGACCTTCAGGTCGAAGTCGTCCACCGCGTCGCCGCCGAGGTCCAGAAGGAGAAGAAGGTCAAACTCTCCTACCTCGTCGGCACGATGATCGAAGTCCCGCGCGGCGCCCTCACCGCCGATGAAATCGCCCAGTCGGCCGAGTTCTTCAGTTTCGGCACCAACGATCTCACCCAGACCACCCTCGGCATGAGCCGGGACGATTCAGGGTCGTTCCTCCCGCCGTACACCGAACTGGAGATCGTGAAGAAGAATCCGTTCGCCTCGATCGACCAGACCGGCGTCGGGCAACTGATCAAGATGGCCGTCGAAAAGGGCAACACGGCCCGCCCCGGCATCAAACTCGGAATCTGCGGCGAACACGGAGGCGACCCCGAGTCCGTCAAGTTCTGCCACAAGATCGGCCTCACCTACGTGTCCTGCTCGCCATTCCGCGTCCCGGTCGCCCGCCTCGCGGCCGCCCAGGCCGCCATCGAGGAACGCCGGAAAGCCGCCACCGCCCAGGCCGGCAAGCCGGCCAAGAAGAAGCGGTAGCAGGACGGTCGCAGGCTTGGTTCGGTTCTCGGCCCCCGGAAGCCCTCGGCTTCCGGGGGCTTTCTTTGAATGAGACAGATGGGACTTATGGGACCGATGGGACAGATGAGCCGGCAAGTGCCATCCGTCCCATAGGTCCTATCTGTCCTATCCGTCCCATTCCCGCCCCTCAAAAAAAAAGAGCAGGCCCATGCCTGCTCCCAAAACCAAAATTCAAGACACTCGCGACCTACCGCCGCGCCCTGCGCGCAACGGCCAGCAGTCCCGCTCCCATCAGCAGCAAAGCTCCAGTCCCAGGCTCCGGAACCGCCGCCACGACCACGCCGTACATGTTGCGGCCGGCTTCCCCGAATTCGCTCAACGATACCGTTCCAGGCGCGAACACCTTGCCGTAGACCGACGACCAGTTGTTGATCGTGCCGTCGGCGCTTTCGTCAATTCCGACTTCATCGGGCCACAGGTTGTTCCCCGAATGATTGCCGTTCAGGTTGAAAGGAACGAATCCCTGCTGCGCGACCCAATTCATCCGGGTCGTGAAATCCGGCGGGTTGTTGGCGTCGCCGTCGGTCAACCGGTTGTCGATCAGCAGGTAAACCAGGGAGGTCTGGGCGATCGCAATGTCCAAACCGTAGGTCGCGTTGTCCCGGTTGTTGTTGGCGATCATGATGTACTCCTGGCCCACGAGGTAGGCGGGGAGTCCCACGGTCGCCGACGCGCCACCGTAATCATGCGTGCGGTCCGTCATCGTTTTCGCATCCTCGCCAAATCGGCCGACCGTGTAGGAAGGCACCAAAACGGTCCCGTTCGGGTTCTGGATGTCGAAGGTCATCCCAGTCGCCATCGCCGCGGGGCGGTCGGTGTCTCCGTTCCGTTCCGTGACGGAGAGGATGTTCGGAGCCCCCTGAACAGTCATGGCAGTCATGGACGCTCCGGCCGCCAAGAGAGCACTCCACGCGAGAGTTGAAATGGGTCGGTTCATATCGGTTGGGACGACGCTTTGTACCCAGGCCAACCCCGTGCGAACAAGCGGAAAATCTTCCACGACCCCTCGGTTTCTCACAAAACCCGAAACCCCCATCGGAACCCGTGCTCCGGCGTTGGACACCCGGCGTTCGCGCCACTGGACGGAACCGGACCACTCCGCTAACGTCCGCGCCCATGTCGAAGGCCGCGAAAGCGACCGAACCCACTTTCGAGGATGCCCTCGGAAAACTGGAATCCATCGTTGAAGCCATGGAAGGAGGGGAACTGCCCCTGGAGCAACTCCTTTCCCGCTTCGAGGAAGGAACACGACTCGCGAAGCTCTGCCAGGACAAGCTCGCCACCGCGGAGTTGCGGATCCGGCAACTCGAAGCCCGGTCCGACGGCGAATCGGTCGCCGAGGTCGCCGAGGATTTCGATCCCGGACCGGTGGAGCCCGAAACCCGTCCGGCGGGTACCGGATCCGCTTGACCCGCCTGTGTTCCGAGGTGAACGGGGCCGACCTCCGGGTCGAGACCCACGCGAAGCGCCCTAGCCCATTGATTTACAGTGCAAAAAAAGACCATTGAACCCCCGATCATTCCGCCTGTGAGCCGCTACCTCGACATGGTCGACATCCCGGAGCACGTCAAGAAGCTCAACCTTGAGCAGTGCGGTCTGCTCGCCGGGGAGATCCGGCACGAGCTCATCACCAAGCTGGCGAAGTCCGGCGGTCACCTCGGACCCAACCTGGGTGTCGTCGAGCTCACCCTCGCGCTCCACCGGGCGTTCACCACCCCCAAGGACAAATTCGTCTGGGACGTCAGCCATCAGGTGTATGTCCACAAACTTCTGACGGGCCGGAAGAACCGCTTTCACACGATCCGAACCACCGACGGACTCAACGGATTCGCCCTCCGGACGGAGAGCGAGCACGACTGCTACGGCGCCGGCCACGCCGGAACCGCGCTCTCCGCCGCCCTCGGCATGTGCGCCGCCCGCGACCAGCGGGGCGGCGACGAACACGTCGTCTGCATCTTCGGCGACGCCGCCCTCACCAACGGCATCTCCTTCGAGGCGCTCAACAACATCGCGCACACCACCAAGAAGTTCATCGGGATCCTCAACGACAACGAGTGGTCCATCGCCAAGAACGTCGGGGCCATCTCGGGCTACCTCAACCGCCTCACCACCAACCCGCGCTACAACCAGCTCCAGCGCGACTTCGCCGCCTGGATCAAGAAGCTTCCCAAGGGCGACCTCGCCGTCCGCCTCGGTCAGAAGGCCGAGGAAGCCCTCAAGGGCGTCGTCTCCGACATGTCCCTTGAAAAAGCCCACGACGGCCCGGGCACCGACGGACGCGGCGGCTACGGAAGCAGCCTCATCTTCGAGGAGTTCGGCCTCCGTTACCTCGGGCCCTTCGACGGCCACGACCTCCCCACCCTCACCGGCGTCCTCGAATTCGCGAAAACCTGCGACGGCCCCGTCGTCATCCACGTCCTCACCCAGAAGGGCAAGGGCTTCGATGCCGCCATCAAGCAGCCCGAGAAGTTCCACGGCCTGGGACCCTACTGCGCCGAAACCGGCGTCGTCGCCGGCCCGAAATCAGGAACGCCTCCCGCCTGGCAGGAGGTCTTCGGCCGCACCATGGTCAAGCTGGCCCAGCAGAACAAAAACGTGGTCGGTATCACCGCCGCCATGCCCAGCGGCACCAGCCTCAAGATCCTCGATCAGGCCCTCCCCAAGCAGTACTACGACGTCGGCATCGCCGAGGAGCACGCCGTCATCTTCGCCGCCGGCATGGCCACCATGGGTTTCCATCCCGTCGTCGCCATCTACTCGACCTTCCTCCAGCGCGCCTACGACTGCATCCATCACGACGTCTGCCTCCAGGATCTGCCGGTCATCTTCTGCATGGACCGCGCCGGGCTCTCGGCCAACGACGGCCCCACCCACCACGGGCTCTTCGACATCGCCTACCTCCGTTGCCTGCCCAACATCGTGGTCATGGCGCCCAAGGATGAGGATGAACTTCAGGACATGATGTTCACCGCCACCCTCCAACCCCATCCCGTCGCCATCCGCTACCCCCGCGGCCCCGCCGAAGGCGTCCCCGTCAAGGAACGCCCGTCCGTCCTCGAAATCGGCAAGGCCGAGGTCCTTCATCATTTCTCCGGAAACGGAACCCGGAAGGCCGCGATCTTCGCGCTTGGCAACATGCAGGAGATCGCCCGCGACGCGATCCGCACCCTCCAACTCGAAGGCTGGGATTGCGCGCTCATCAATCCGCGCTTCTGCAAACCCCTCGACGCCGCCACCCACGAGTTCTTCGGTCGCGCCGCCGACGTCGTCGTCACCCTCGAGGATCACGTGATCACGGGCGGTTATGGCAGCGCCGTCCTCGAATGCTTCAACGAGAAACGCGTCTCCACACCCGTCGTCCGCATCGGCTGGCCCGACGCCTTCGTCGAACACGCGAGTTCCGTCGACTACCTCCGCCAGCGCCACGGGGTGTCCGCCGAGCGCGTCGTCCAACAGGTCCATCTCGCCACCCAGTTTCCGCCCCACGCCCGGTCGCATCCGGAATCCCAACCGGCGAGCGAGGCCAGGACCCTCTCAGCCTCCCAATCGAAGCCGCTCAAATCGGCGGTCGCCTAGGGCCCCCGGCCCTGAGTTTCACCCGGGAACGGGTTCCGATCGCGTCAACGCGTCAACGCGTCATCGCGTCCACCTGGAACTGGCACGCTCCGCTTCCCGGCCCTAGAGTGGCGTCCTTATGTCGCTCGCCGAACAGATGCGGTCGCTGGCGTCCGAAGCGAAGTGCGCCTCGCGAGGACTCGCGCAGCTGACTTCCGAGCAGCGGAACACCTGCCTTCGCGCCATGGCCGACGCCCTCGTCCAGGCCACCCCCGCCCTGCTCGAAGCCAACGCGCGGGACATGGAAACCGGCCGGTCCCTCGACCTCTCCGCCGCCATGCTCGACCGCCTTCAACTCGACGAGAAGCGCGTCGCCGCGATGGCCAAGGGTCTCCGGGAAGTCGCCGACCTCCCCGATCCCGTCGGCCGCGTCCTCGATGAACGCACCCGCCCCAACGGCCTGCGCCTCCAGAAGATCGCCGTCCCCATCGGCGTGATCGTCATCATCTACGAATCGCGGCCCAACGTGACCGCCGACGCCGCCAGCCTTTGCTTCAAGACAGGCAACGCCACCATCCTCCGCGGGGGCAAGGAGGCGATCCATTCCAACCGTCTGATCGCCGACATCCTCGTCCATGCCGGCCGCGCGGCCGTCCCCGCCTTCCCCGAGAAGGCCATCCAGGTCGTGCCCGTCGCCGACCGGGAAGCCATCCCCGCCCTGCTTTCCCTGCCCCAGTTCGTCGACCTCTGCATCCCCCGCGGCGGCGAAAGCCTGATCCGCGCCGTCACCGAGTGTTCGCGCGTTCCAGTCATCAAACACTACAAGGGCGTCTGCCATGTCTTCGTCGATCGCGAGGCCGACCCCGGCATGGCCGAGGCCATCATCGTCAATTCCAAGACCCAGCGGCCCTCGACCTGCAACGCCGCGGAAACCCTCCTCGTCGACTGGCCCGCCGCCAATGAGTTCCTCCCCCGCGCCGCGGCCGCCCTCTGGAACAAGGGCGTCGAACTGCGCGCCGACAAGCCGAGCTACGCCCTCCTGGGCATGAAGAATCAGGCGCCGCCGGGAAAACTCGTCGCGGCCTCTCCCAAGGATTGGGAGACCGAGTACAACGACTACATCCTCAACGTCCGCATCGTCGACGGCCTCGAGGACGCCATCGGCCACATCACCCGGTTCGGCTCCGGCCACACCGACACGATCGTCACCGCCAACGAGACCTCGGCGCGCCGCTTCCTCGCGGAGGTGGATTCGGCCGCGGTCTATTGGAATGCATCGACCCGCTTCACCGACGGCGCCGAGTACGGGATGGGCGCCGAGATCGGCATCAGCACCGACAAACTTGGCGCCCGCGGCCCCATGGGCCTCGACGAACTCTGCACCTACAAGTGGATCGCATTCGGCACCGGCCAGATCCGATCCTGATCCATGCCGGCCCCTGCGCGAACCCGTCGACCCTGCGACCCATGTCTCTTTCAACCGCTGAACTGAAGGAAGCCGCCCTCATCCAGGCTCTGCGCACGGCGAAACTGTTCGTCGGCCTCGGCAACGACGATCTCCGCCGCATCGCCGGCATGGTGACCCCTCGCGACCTCGACACGGACGAGTACCTGTTCCGCGAAGGCGAGCCGTCCAAGGGCTTCTACATCGTCCGAAGCGGCGCCCTCTGCGTTCACCGCGTGAATGCCGTCGGAAAAGAACAGGTCATCCACGTGTTTCGACCCGGTGAATCGCTGGCCGAGGCGACCCTGACCATGGAGCAGGGCTATCCCGCCAACGCCCGAGCGGTCCAACCGTCCCAGATCCTCCTCATCCGCAAGGACAGCTTCGTCGAAATGCTCCGGCAGCATCCCGAACTCGCCCTTCGCATGCTCGCCTCCATGGCCGTCCATCTTCATGTCCTCGTCGGGCAGATCGAGGATCTCACCCTGAAGGACGTCGAAACCCGCCTCGCCAATTGGTTCTTGAAGCAGTGCCCCCAGCCCATCGGCGCCTCCCCGTTCTCGATTCTCCTCAAAGGCACCAAACGCGCCCTGGCCGCCGAACTTGGCACCGTGTCCGAAACGTTCTCCCGAACCCTCGCCAAATTCCGCGATCTGCGGCTGGTCGAGGTGGACGGTCCCAACATCACCCTGCTCAACCCGCAGAAGCTTCAGAAGCTCCTCCGCCAGAATCTCGGCGAATAGGGCCGCCATGAACCCTCCATCCGCCGCGCCCGATTCCCGCCGCGCCGACCCGCTTCCGAAATCCGCCTTCCCCAATCCACTCCCGCCACCCTCGCCTCAGGCCCTTCCCTCCCGGGCCCGCGTCGTCATCGTCGGCGGCGGCATCGCCGGCGCCAGCGTCGCCTATCACCTCGCCGAACTCGGCTGGACCGACGTCGTCGTCCTCGAACAGAACCGCCTCGCCGGCGGCACCACCTGGCACGCCGCCGGAATGGTCACCCGCCTGCGGACGTCGAGTTCGATGATGCGCATCAACCAGACCTCCGCCGACCTCTACTCCCGCCTGCGCGCCCTCACCGGACACGACGTCGGCTGGCGCCAGGTCGGCAGCCTCGTGATCGCGGAAAACCCGGAGCGCCTGACCCAATACCATCGCGCCACGGCCATGGCCCGGACTCTCGGCGTCGAATGCCACCCGGTCGACCCCGCCGAATGCGCGACCCGCTTCCCCGGGATCCGCGCCGACGATCTCCTGGGCGGTTATTGGATCCCCCACGACGGCTATTGCCGGCCCGCCGAGGTTCCCGTCGCCCTCGCCCTGGGCGCCACCCGCGCCGGCGTCAGGGTCCTTGAAAACATCCGCGTCGCGTCGCTCCTCACACGCGACGGATGTGTCGCCGGCGTGGAGATCGCCGATGGCCGGAAGGTCGAGGCGGAGTTGGTCGTCCTTTGCGGCGGCATGTGGACGCGGCAACTGGCCGCCGGTGCCGGCGTCGCCATCCCGCTGCATCCGATCGAACACCATTACGTCGTCAGCCATCCGATCGAAGGCGTGTCCGGCAACCTGCCCTGCACCCGCGACATGGATCGATCGATCTATTTCCGCGGCGAGGATGTCGAAGGCGGCGGCGCGATCCTCCTCGGCGCCTTCCAGGAAACCACCACCCCTTGGGATGTCCCGAGGATTCCCGACGACTTCTCGTTCCAACTGCTCGAACCCGATTGGCCGAAGTTCCACGCGCCGCTCCTCGACGCCGTGCATCGCATCCCCGTCCTGGCCCAGGTGGGCTTCGCCCGCTTCGTCAACGGACCGGAGAGCTTCACGCCGGACAATCAGTGGCTCATGGGCGAAACAGCCGAATGCCGCGGCCTGTTCGTCCTCGCGGGCTTCAATTCCGCCGGCATCGCCAGCGCGGGCGGCGCTGGGAAAGCGCTCGCCGAATGGATCGTCGGCGGCGCGATGCCTTTCGATCTCACCAGCGTCGACATCCGACGCTTCGGCGCGTGGGCCAACGACACGGCGTTTCTGCGCGAGAGGGTCACCGAGGCGCTGGGACTCCATTACCAGATGGCGTGGCCGAACCGGGAGTTCACCACCGGACGCGGCCGGCGCCTCTCGCCCCTGCACGATCGCCTCGCCGCCGCGGGCGCGTGCTTCGGAGTGAAGGGCGGTTGGGAACGCCCGAACTGGTTCGCCCGCGAGTCGCCCGGCTGCGCCCAGGAACCCGTGACCCGGTACGGCTTCGGCCGACAGAACTGGTTCCCCAACCACGCCTTCGAGCATAGGACCTGCCGGGAACGCGTCGCCGTCTTCGACCAGACCGGTTTCGCCAAGTTCGTCGTCCGTGGCCCCGGCGCCCTCGGCGCTTTGCAGTGGCTCGCCACCAACAATGTCGATGTCCCCGTCGGCCGGATCGTCTACACCGGCTTCCTCAATCGGCGTGCCGGCTACGAGTCCGACCTTACGATCGCCCGTCTCGCCGACGACGAGTTCCTCGTCGTCACCGGCAGCGCCCAGGGCGTTCGAGACGCCGACTGGATCCGTCGAAACGCGCCGCCCGGAGGGGAGTTCGAGTTGGAGGACATCACCGAGGCGTATGCCGTCCTCGGCGTCATGGGCCCCCGGGCGCGGGATCTCCTCACCCGCGTGACCGCCCACGACCTGTCCCACGCGGCATTTCCGTTCGGCTCCCTTCAGCGGATCGCCTTCGGCGCCTGCGAGACGATCGCCCTCCGCGTCACGTACGTCGGCGAACTGGGCTGGGAGATCCACGTTCCCGCGACCCAGGCCACCGACCTCCATGCCCTCCTCGGGCGGGCCGGCGAGGATCTCGGCATCGCCAACGCGGGACACTACGCCATCCAATCGCTCCGTCTCGAAAAAGGTTACCGCGCCTTCGGCGCGGAATTGTCGCCCGACGAAACCCCGCTCGAGGCCGGCCTCGGCTTCACGGTGGCCTGGGACAAGCCCGGCGGTTTTCTGGGCCGCGACGCCCTTCTCCACCAGAAAACCACGGGAGTCCGAAAACGCCTCGCCCTCTTCGCGCTCCAGGATCCGACCCTCCTCCTCTGGGGCGGCGAACCCGTCCTGCGCAATGGAGTTCCCGTCGGCTACACCACCAGCGGCGCCTACGGACACACCGTCGGGGCGTCCGTCGCCATGGCCTATGTTCGCGCCCCCGGCGGCGAATCGATCTCCGCGGACCACGTCCGCGAAGGCCGCTATGAAATCGAGTTGAACGGCGCTCGCGTCGAAGCCCGCGTTTCCCTCGAACCGTTCCACGACCCCCGCCGCCTCCGGGTTCTCGTATGAAAGGTCCGCCGGCGATTCAATGATCGTGGCGCCCGATTCGAGGGTCCTCGCGGTCGCCGACAATCGGCGAGCGAACGTCATTCTCGCGGAATTGGATCTCGCCCAGGCCGGCCGCAAGTATGCGATCGAGGCCATGAGCCAACCCGCCTTCCTGCGCCCGCATTGGAAAGCGCTGTTGAACGCCTGCCGGCAGCAGCTCCGGAAACGGGACTAGCCGCGGTGCAGCCGGCTTCCCTATCGCGCCGGCTTTCGGCCCGCCCCGAGCCGACTGGAAAGTCGGCGCTACACCTCGACGCCGCCTCCCCTGTCCCGCCGGCTTTCAGCCGGCCCCGAGCCGACTGGAAAGTCGGCGCTACACCCCGACGCCGCCTCCCCTGTCGCGCCGGCTTTCAGCCCGCCCCGAGCCGACTGGAAAGTCGGCGCTACACCCCGACGCCGCCTCCCCTGTCCCGCCGGCTTTCGGCCCGCCCCGAGCCGACTGGAAAGTCGGCGCTACACCCCGACGCCGCCTCCCCTGTCCCGCCGGCTTTCAGCCGGCCCCGAGCCGACTGGAAAGTCGGCGCTACACCCCGACGCCGCCTCCCCTGTCGCGCCGGCTTTCAGCCGGCCCCGAGCCGACTGGAAAGTCGGCGCTACACCCCGACGCCGGCTTCCCTGTCCCCTTCCCCCTGCTCAGGCCCGCCGTTCCCGAATCGACGCCAGGATGTCCGCGATCACTTCGCCCCGCGGTTTCGCGCCGACGTTCCCCTTCCCGTGCAGGCGAACGCTGATGTTCCCCGCTTCGCGGTCGCGCCCGCCCACCACGAGCATCGTGTGGACCTTCTCGGTCTCCGCGTCCTGGATCTTCCCGTTGATTTTGGTCGCCGAATAATCCCCCTCCACCCGGACAAATCCCGCTCGCAACTCCTCGAGGATCCCGCGCGCGTAGTCCGCCAGGGGTTCGTCATCCCCAACGGTCAGCACGCGGACCTGCTCGGGCGCCAACCAGAGTGGGAAATTTCCGGCGTAGTGCTCGATCAGGAAGCCGATGAACCGTTCGTGGGTGCCCAGGGGCGCCCGATGAATGCACAACGGCGTTTTCTCCGAATTGTCCCGATCGCGATAGACCAGGCCGAAGCGCTTGGGCACGGCGAAATCCACCTGGTTCGTCGCGATCGTGAATTCCCGCCCGATCGCGCTCCAGACCTGGACGTCGATTTTCGGCCCGTAGAACGCCGCCTCGTTCGGCACCTCGACGAAATCGATCCCCGAATTCACCAGCACCTCGCGGACCATATCCTCCGTCTGCTTCCACAACTCCGGTTCGTCCACGAACTTTTGACCCAGCTTCGAGGGATCATGGGTGGAGAAGCGCATCTGGTACTTCTCGAGCCCGAAGACCTTGAAGTATTTCAGGTACATCTCGTTCACGGCCCGGAACTCGTCCGCGAACTGTCGCTCGGTGCAGTAGATGTGGGCGTCGTTCATGTTCAACGACCGCACCCGCATCAGTCCCAGCAGTTCCCCCGACTGCTCGTAGCGGTAGCAACAGCCGTACTCCGCCAAGCGCAGGGGAAGCTGCCGGTAGCTGCGGGGTTCCGCGGCGAAGATCCGATGGTGATGCGGACAGTTCATCGCCTTCAGGTAGTACCGGCCGCCCATCAACGAAATCTCGGTCTCGATCCGGGCGATATCCTGGCGCACCTGCTCGCTGGTCAACCCCGAGGGGTTGGGCGAGACGGCGCGTCCCATCGAATCCAACAACTGGATCAGGTCCGCGCGCTTCTCGGTCAACTGCGTCCGACGCCGGCGCTCGTCCTCCTCCAGCATCTCCATCGGCGGGAACATGCTCTCGGCGTAGTAGGGCAGGTGCCCGCTGGTCCGGTACATCTTCTCCTTCGCGAGGTGCGGCGTGCGGACACGGACGTAACCCGCCTGGAACTCGGTCTCCTTGGCGAGCTTTTCGAGTTCTTCGACCAGCACGGTCCCCTTCGGCAACCACAACGGCATGCCCGGCCCGACGAACTCCGTGTCGATGGCGTACAACGCCATATCAGCCCCGATCTTGCGGTGGTCACGGCGCTTCCCCTCCTCCTGCATCTTCACCCACTCCTCGAGCTGGGTCTTGTTCTTGAAAGCGGTTCCGTAGATGCGCTGGAGCTGCGCGTTCTTCTCGTCGCCCTTGTAGTAGGCGCTCGCCACCGTGGTCAGCTTGAACGCGCCAATGTTGCCCGTCCGCATCACGTGCGGCCCCGCGCAAAGGTCGATGAAATCCCCGTTCTGATACGTCGAGATCGCCTCGCCCTCCGGAATCTGGTCGAGGAGGTCCAACTTGAACTTGCTCTCATTCCCGGGCCGTTCCGCCAACCCGCCCAACCGCCCGCTCCGCGCGTCCTGGATCGCCTGGTCACGGGTCAACGTCCGCTTCTCAAAGACGTGGTTGGCCTTGATCTCCTTCTTCATCTCCTCCTCGATCCGCGGGAAATCCTCCTGCGAGATCCGGTGGCCGAGTTCGAGATCGTAGTAGAAGCCGTTCTCCACGGGCGGCCCGTACGCGAACTGGGCGTCCGGCCAGATCCTGAGGATCGCGGTGGCCAGCACGTGGGCGCAGGAGTGGCGTATCCGCTCCAATTCGGACATCCGCTCGCGGTCATCGAGCGTCTTGCGTTCGGGCGTGGGGACTGCTGGGTTCGACATAGGGTGTCTGGTTGGGACGTGACTGGAGTCGGAAGGTGGATCGCAAAACGAAAACGCCTCGGACCGATGCGGGTGCGAGGCGTTTTCGCGTCCAACCGGATCTTCCGGCGGACGCTACAAGGTCGTGGTTACGTTCCCAATCACGCCGGGGTTATCGCACACAGGTCCCCATTCCCGCAACGGCGGTTTTTAGCCCGCTCGGCCCATCCCATCCCAAACTCGTTCCCCGAACCCGAGCCGACTGGAAAGTCGGCGCTACTCATCGACGCCGGCTCCCCTGTCGCGCCGGCTTTCAGCCGGCTCTGCCCACCAGGAACCAACTTGGGAGTTTGCCCTTCCCTTTCACTTCGACCATCCCTCGCGACTCGAACCGATATCGGTCGCGCAGTCGCAGGTACGCCGGTTCCGCCACGTGAATGCGACCCGGGGCGCTCATCGATTCCATCCGACTCGCGAGATTCACCGTTTCCCCCCAGAGGTCGTAGCTGAATTTGCTTCGACCGATGATCCCAGCCACCACGGGGCCCGTGTTCAACCCGATCCGAAGTTGGATCGGGATCGATCGGTCGCCGAAACCTCCCTTCACGCAGGCCATCATGTTCAACGCGAGTTCCGCCACCGCGTCGGCGTGGTCGTCCCGAGGCGTCGGCAGTCCTCCGACCACCATGTAGGCGTCGCCGATCGTCTTGATCTTCTCCAACCCCTGCGCCTCGGCCAGCGCGTCGAACTCCGTGAAGATGTCGTCCAGAAACCTCACCAGTTCCACCGACGACACCCGGCTCGCGAGTGCCGAGAATCCCACCACGTCCGCGAACAGCACACTGACCTCGGAGAGGCTGTCGACGATGGTCGTCTCCCCGTGTTTCAGCCGCTCCGCGATGCGCATCGGAAGGATGTTGCGCAACAGCGACTCCGATTTCCCGCGCTCCACCTCCAGGGCTGCCAGGTAGGCCTGTTCCGTCCGCCGCAACCGGTGTTTCTCCAGGCAGGCGTTGATCCGGGCCCGTAGCAGGATCGCGTTGTAGGGCTTCGCAAGATAGTCCTCCGCCCCCATCAGGATGCACCTCACGACGCTGTCCATTTCGTCGAGGGCCGAGAGCATGATCACGGGTATCCCCCTCAGTTCGGGATCGGCCTTCAACTCCCCCAACACCTGATCCCCGTCCATGCCCGGCATGATCATGTCCAGCAGGACGAGGTCCACCCGCCGGGCGCGGGCGGTCGCCAGCCCCGCCTGGCCGCTGTCCGAGATCACCACCTCGAAGCCCTGCCGCGAAAGTCGACGGGCCAGAAGTTCCCGGTTGGCCGCGTCGTCGTCCACAATCAGCACCACGCCTCCCGGCACCCCGGGGGGCGGAGTCTCGGCGGCGGATGGAACCGTGCGCGACAACGCGAGCGCCTCCGGTTGGCCCACCGACACGACGGCGGCCCCGGGATCAGAGGACGCCGGGAAGAGACCAGGCACCAGCAACTTGTCGAGTAGGGAAAGAAAACCGCGCGCCGCCTCCTGGATCTTCCGGAGATCGGACACCAGTCGGGACGCCGGTTCCGTGTCGGCTTGTTCCAACAGGATCTCGCTGTATCCCAAGGCGTGGTTCAAGGGGGTGCGCAGTTCCGCGTGCAGATGCCGCAGATCGACGCGGCCGGCCGAAATCCGCTCGACCGCGAGTTCCTGTCGGATCAATTCCACCAGACGCCGCCCCGACGCCTCGATCCGGCGCAGGTCCGGAATCCACGCCCGCAGTCCGAGTTCGGCCGCCTCCTCCTGCAACACCTCCGCGTAGCCCTGGATGTGGGACGCCGGCGTGCGGAGGTCATGCCGCAGGCGGGCCAGCGCGTCGACCCGGCGCGGGTCGGACGCCGCGTGGGCGGAGGCGCGGTCTTGCTCGGGATCTTTCATCACTCCTGGGTGGCCCGTTGGAGCAATTGCTGGATCTTCTCAAGCAGGCGGGGCAGTTCCACCGGCTTGGTGTCGTAGTCGTCGCACCCCGCGTCGCGAGCCTGCCGCTCATCCGCCGCCATGGCGTGCGCCGTCAGGGCGATCACCGGGATCCGGCACAACTCGGGGTCCGCCTTCAGCCGCCGCGTCGCCTCCCAACCGTCGAGCGCAGGAAGGCTCATATCCATGAGGATCAGGTCCGGGTTCTCCACCCGAACCATCGCGAGCCCCTCCAGGCCATCGGTCGCGCACACCACCTGAAAACCACGCCGTTCCAGGCGGCGCGACAGCATGTCGCGGTTCATTTCGTTGTCTTCGATGAGGAGGAGTTTGGGCATGCGATGGGGGGTGTCTGTCGGAAGCAGGAGTCCCGGGCGACTGATCTCAATCTCAGCTGGTTGGACGGGATTCGGGAGGCGCCAACGACGGCGTTTCGTTGTTCGGCCGAGCCTGGACCTGACCGGGCCCCGGGACGGATTCGACGGTTTCAGCGGAGATCCCGCCCGACTCCAAGTCCTTGGGGCTCGCGGCGTCGACCGGTTTGACCACCGACCGGATCTCCCGAATCAACTCGTCGAACGAAAGCGAACTCTTCTGGAATATCCGTGCCGCGTTGCCCCGGAGTTGCTCGACATCCGCGTCGGTCAGGTCCTTGCCCGTCACCACCACCACCGGGACGTCCCGGTACCCGGGGTCCGCGCGCAGGTGCTGGATGAACTCGAACCCATCCATCCCGGGCATCAGGAGATCCAGGAGGACCAAGGTCGGTTGATGGCGATGCAGCATGTCGAGGGCCGCGCGCCCGTCCGGGGCGCACGCCGTCGCCCAGCCTTCCTCCTTCAGATTCCGTTCCAAGAGCGACCGCGTCCGCTCGTCATCCTCGACCACCAACACCCGGCGCGCCGAAGTCCGCGATCCCAGGTTCCTCACCGTCGCCGACAACCGCTGCCAGTCGATCGGTTTGTTGAAGTAATCCGCCGCGCCCAGCGCGAAACCCAGTTGCCGATCGTCCACGATCGACAGCATGACCACCGGAATCGCCGCGGTCGCGGGATCCGATTTCAGCGACGACAACACCGCCCATCCGTCCATTCCCGGCATCATCACATCGAGCGTGATGACCGCTGGCTTGAACGCCCGGGCGTGGGAGATCGCCTCGGGCCCTGAACAGGCGCATTCCACCCGAAAACCCTCCCGGGCCAAACCGCGCCCCAGAAGGTCCCTGGCATGGTGGTCATCGTCCACGACCAGAACCAACGGACCGCTCGCGGGTCCCTGGTGCTCGCGAGTCGGCGCGGCGATCCGCAGCACCGAGGTTCCGGGACTCGCGGAGCCCTCCGACACGACGCAAGGAAGGTCGACCGTGAACACCGATCCCTCGCCGGCTTCGCTGGTCACCGTCACATCGCCGCCCATCAACCGGCAGAACTTGCGTGTGATCGCCAGGCCCAGCCCCGTCCCGCCGAACTTCCGGGTCGTCGACGCATCGGCCTGGGTGAACACCTGGAACAACCGTCCCCGCTGCTCGTCCGTCATCCCGATCCCGTTATCCTGGACGGAGAAGATCGCGCGCGACGAGGCCGAGCTTCCATCGATGCCCGCCCGCCGCCGGACCCGGAGGGTCACCACGCCGTCGCGGGTGAACTTCGACGCGTTGCTGAGCAGGTTGAAGAGGATCTGGCGCACCTTGGTCTGATCGGCGTGCATGGTTCCGATCGCGGGATCGCAGTCCAGGACCAATCGGTTGCCGTTGCGTTCCGCCATCGGCCGCACCGTGGCCACCACGTCGCCGGCCAGGGGGGCGAGGTCGAAGTCCTCGACATACAGCGTGATCTTTCCCGCCTCGATCTTCGAAAGATCGAGGATGTCGTTGATCAGCGTCAGCAGGTGACGGCCCGCCCCTTGGATCTTCTTCAAATCCCCCAGAAACGCGGTTTGCCCAAGATCCTCGGCCTCCTCCTCCAGCATCTCGCTGTACCCGATGATCGCGTTCAGCGGGGTGCGCAGTTCGTGGCTCATGTTGGCCAGGAACTGGCTCTTCGCCTGGTTGGCCTCCTCGGCCCGGATCTTCGCTTCCGCCAACCGGGAGTTCGCGTCCGTCAGCGCCCGTGTCCGGTCAAGGACATCCTCCTGAAGCCGTTCCCGGTGCCGGCTCAGTTCCAGATCCCTCGTTTGGATCTGGCCCAGCATTTCGTTGAAACCATCCGTCAATTGTCCCAGCTCATCGTCGCTTCGGCGCTCGGCGCGGATTGAATAGTCACGCTGGTCGCGCACCCGTCCGGCCGTCTCCCAGAGGTGCAGGATCGGATCGGTGATCCGGGGGCACAGACGGTTCGCCAGCCAAGCGGCGGCCCCGGCGGCGAACACGAAGGAAAGCGCCAAGAGCCCGCCGAACCTCCGGTAGAACCGCCAGAGCACCGCCCGATCCGCCTGAAGGTAGATCCAGCCCACGACCTTCTCGCGACTCCCGGTCACCGACGCGATCAAGGTCAGAGTCCGCCGATTGAACCCCGCGGTCGCGACACGCTCCGGAAAGGCGTAGTTGCCCTCGTCCGCCAACTCCCGCAGGTAGGTGGCCATCAGCATCTCGCCGTCCGCGGCGTACAGGGCCGCCGCGTGGATCGAAGGGCTGGCCCTCAACCCGCTCAGGATCTGACGCGCCTCGGCGGGGTTGACCAGGTCCGCGAACTCCAACGCCGGCTCCGCGGCCCGGCTGATCGGCCTCGCCAAGGCGTCCAGTTGGGATCCCACTTCGCCCACGTAGAGATAACCCCCGCTCAGAAAGAGCGAGACGCAGGCCACGGCCAACGCCAACCCCGTCGTCCCCAGCATCATCGCCAGCAGACGCTGCCGCAGGGTTGAGGGACGCGGCGTCCCTCCGGGGACCGGCGCCGGCTTCATCGTTCCACCTCCGCGATCCTCAGGAGGCGCGACTGGATGCCGAGTCCCGCGGCCCGCGCGTTGCGCACGTTCACCGTCAGTTTCCTCTCCGCCAGCGAAAGGTTCATGACACCCCCCATCCGTGTGAATCCCCCATCCTCCCCGATCGTCAGCAACCCGTCCCGCCGCGCGTCGACGATCCGCGGCAAATCACTCGATCGCGCCTCCGAGACGAAGAGGATCTGGCATCTGGGCAGGGCATCCAGGTTCTCCACCGAGACCACCTTCACCGGCCGATCCCCGACGCGGACGCCCTTCAGAAGGCCTTCCAACAACGGACCGAAACTCGCCCCACCCAGGAGCACGATCGTCAGCGCCGCGTCCTCCGGACCCAGCGCGGATTCCGGCCAGGTCACGAATCCGGGGATCTTCGACAGAAACGCCGCGCGGAACTCGTCCGCTCCCAGGGAAGCCGGCCCTGGGGACCGCGTGTCCCCGAACCCGGCACACGCCAGACCCAGGACGACCCAGGCCAATAGAAACCCCCGAACGCCCCGCCAGGCATCAGGTGGGCGGACGCCGGTCCGCGTCACGCTGGGTTTCATTCCACAGGTGCATAGCAGGAATCGGGCGAAGCGACAATCCGGGTCACCGTCCCTCTCCCCAAACCAAGGTCCGTAGGACCGGCCTGTCTATAGCCCGCGCCCAGGAATGATTCCCGAGCTCCGTAGGAGCGGCCCTTCTGCGTGCCCTATTTCAATTTCATACCGAACCTCGCCAAACACCCTCCGGCACCGCCTCTCCGAGGGCCGCTCCTACGGAGCTTGGGTTTTTTCAACTGCGATCGTTGCTATAGACCGGCCGCCCCTGACGGGGCTGAACGCGGTCTTTTCGAGCATGAACCGAGGGCGACACCTTCGATGACCGGCCCGTCTCCCTCGGGTTGGTGAAAACTTCCTTCCCAGCATGGAGCGGGCCGAATGCGATCAGTGGGCTCAAGAAAAATGACCAAACTCCAGGTGGCCGCAGGCCGGGTGAGGGTCGGGTTCAGGGTCCCTCCGTGAATTGCTTTGACGGAGGATCGCCCCGGCCCTTTCGCTCTCTCGAACCCTTCCATCCCCATGTTCTCCCTACCCTGGATGCCTTCCAACGCTTCACCGTGGTTCTGGGCCGGCGTCATCGGCTGTGGCGTCTTCTGGCTCGCGGCCTACGTCCTGATCATCCGCGTCGGAATCCGGGAACGCACCTTCGGCATGCCCCTGGCCGCCATGTGTTGGAATATCTCGTGGGAAGTCCTCTTCGCCTTCGTGTACCCGCCCGATTACCTCCTCATCCGCGTCGGCAACACGCTCTGGATCATCCTCGACGTCGTCATTCTCGTGATCGCCTGGAAACACGCGCCGGCCGATTTCCCGGAGGGCTGGTCCCGGCGGATCGTCCGGCCGGGAATCGTCCTGGGCCTCGTTCTGGCCACGGTCCTCCAGATCCCGATCGCCCACGAGTACCACGACATGAAGGGTTACCTGATGGGCTGGATGGCCGCGTTGATGATGGCCATCCTCTTCCCCGCCCTTCTGCTCCGCCGCAACTCACTCAAGGGTCAGTCACTCTGGATCGCGCTCGCCATGCTGGGCGGCAATTTCTGGGCCTGGGTTTGGGTCAGGACCTACCCCGACAACCCTCCCAACGCCGTCATCGACCCTGGCATCAACACGATGTTCTTCATCGCCACATGCTCCTTCAACGCGCTCTACGCCTTCCTCGTGTACCGCCGCGCCAAAGAACTCCACCTCAACCCCTGGGCCCAAGCATATTCACCATTGCGAAAGTAGATGCGCCCTCACCCCGTCCCTCTCCCGTCCAACGGGAGAGGGTGGCCGCAGGCCGGGTGAGGGTTGGGTTCAGGGTCCTTCCGTCCCTCTCCCGTCCAACGGGAGAGGGTGGCCGCAGGCCGGGTGAGGGTCCCTCCGTCCCACAACTCCCATCACCCCCTCAAAACCTCGCCGTGATCTGCCCGTACACCCCTCGCGGCACTTCCGTGATCTGTGTCCGCACATTCTGGTCAGGCCCGAACTCCGGGTGCTGATCGTCCACGAGATTTTGACCGACCAGCGCGAGTTCAAGCCAGTGCCGCGGACGCCATGCCAACCGAATATCGACATCGAAATAGCCATCGATCCCGAACGCCGGCAGGCGATCCACCCAGCGGGTCCAGAGATCCAGGTCCACATTGCCCGGCAGGTCCAGCGAGGTCCTCAGCGAGACCTGATTCTCAGGATCCACGCCCTCGGCGAAGAGGCTCAGCGAACCTTCTTGGACGCTCATGTCCATCTGAAAAAAGGTGTAGCTCAGCGTGAACCGACACCAGTCGGTCGCTTCCCAGCCCACCGAGGCCTCCGCTCCCCAACTCGTCGCCGCCGCGGTCTTCGCCGCCCGTGTCGCGGTCTCCAGGTGCGGGTAGGGCTGGGTCAGAAACACCGGATCGCCCGCCCCGCCTTCCACCAGATGATCGTAGCAATTGAAAAACCCCGCCACGTCCAGGGACACGCTCGGCACGGGTTGGAGTCGGTAGCCCAACTCATAGGCCAACACCTCCGCCGCTTCGAGGCCTGGGCTCGTCCGACCCGTGACGAACAAGGGAGCAGGCACACCCGCTGTGATCGGTTCGTACGGCAGTTGAACCCGCTCGATCGAGTTCAGGTTCCGTCCCGGGACTTGGACCGCGCGCGCCACCGAGGTCCAAAGGGTCTGCCGCGCGTCGATCAACCACGCGAGTCTCGCATCCGGCTGAACTTCCCAACCGGTCGAGTCGTTGTGCTCCACTTTCGTCCCCAGCGTCAGCTTCAGCGCGTCCGGCACCAGCGCGATCTCGTCCTGAACGAAGCCGCTGAACACCTGCCAGTGGCTGACCGCCGGGTTCCATAGAAAATAATCGGGGTCCGGATTCCGGTAGTCATCGGGCAGGTACCGGTACCCGAACCCGTACATCGCGCTCTGGTTCCACGGCAGCGCGAACCGATGCTGGAAATCCACGTCGAAGGTCTGCCGCACCCCGTCGTGCTCGATCTCCCGCCGGTCCACGTAATCGTAGTAAATCCGCAGCTGGATCTCGGAATCCACGCCGTCGCCGTGGGTGAATCGCCCCAGCACGTTGCCGCCCTCGTCGTCGAAGGCGTACCGTTTCCGCTCGATATAGGTCGTCGGCGAGACGCCATCGATCGGATAGAGCCGGCCGATGGAGGTGTCGTTCTTCATCCGGCTCGAGTGGGCGTCGCCCTGGAAGGTCAGCTGGTTCAGGTCCCGCTCCCAATCCACCCGAAACCCGCCCTGCAGCGCGTACCAGCCGTCGTGGCCGTCCGGAAAATCTTCGGAATCCCCATAGCTGAAGAAGGCTCGCGCCGTGGTCGCCTCGTTCAGTCGCCAGCCGTACCGAAAATCCGCGAATCCCGACTGCTGCGTGCCCCCGCCGCCCGTGGCATAGCCCCCCACGGTGTCCTGCGAGGATTTGGTGATGATATTGATCACGCCGTTGACGGCGTTCGCGCCCCACGCCGCTCCGCCGGGTCCCCGAATCACCTCGATCCGTTCGATGTCCTCCAGCGGGTACCGGACCTGGTCCCAGTACACTCCCGAGAAATTCGGCGTGTACACGCTCCGGCCGTCCACGAGCACGAGCAGGCTGTCCGCGAAGCGGTTGTTGAACCCCCGGCTGCTGATCGCCCACTTGTTGGCGTCGATCGACGCCACCGAGATGCCCGGCGCCAACCGCAACACTTCGGCGATGCTCCGCGCCCCGGAACGTCGGATCTCGTCGTTGCCGATCACGAAGGCCGCCCCCGGGGATTCCCGCAGCGATTCGGAACGCCGATTCAACGAGGTGACCTCCGTGTTCAGCAGGTCTTCAAGGCTCAACGCCCGCAGCGCCGCCAGCGAATCCGACCCGCTCCCGGTCGGACCCGCCGCCGACTCCGCCGCGAAGAGCGTCGATTCCACACCCCACGCCAGCAACGCGCCCAACGCCACGACGGGAACGGCCCTCGCCGGCGGCGTGGACCCCAATCGCCTCCGTGGTTTCATTCGTGGGAGATGCATGGGCTTTGCTTCCGTCCACCCGGTCCACCCACCGTCACGCCTTCCCCGAGCCCGCCGCGGATGGAGACGGCGTCGCGACGGGCGACGGCGTCGGTTCCTGAGGCTTCGGTCGGCGACGGCTCAACGTCGGAAGCCATCCGGCCAACTCGCCGAACGACCACCAAGAAAGGATTCCCAGACCGACCGCGAGCGCCGCCATCCGCCACCATTGGAAGCAGGCGAACCCAATGGACGCAACGACGAGGAAACCGCCCGCGACCAGAAGGCCCGCGGCGACCATGACCCAACGGAACAGGGTCCTCCGCCATTCGCTCAACCGCTCCCGGAACTCCGGGTCCGATCCCGGATCCCGCTGCCATTGCGTGAGGTTCGCCGGCAGATAGAACGGCCGCCGCGCGT
This sequence comes from uncultured Verrucomicrobiota bacterium, assembly GCA_942490575.1. GTDB lineage: Bacteria > Verrucomicrobiota > Verrucomicrobiia > Limisphaerales > CAIMTB01 > CAIMTB01. The sequence goes on along the minus strand of CALNYA010000031.1, from coordinate 40,092 downwards.
ACCCGGCCCAACAACTGGCCACCAACTCCTCCGCCAGCGGATGCAGCATCCGCCCCACCATCCCCGAGACCTTGGGCAGGATCACCGCCACGATTTCCCGGACGCGGTAGTGGGCGCGCAATGTTCCGAGGATCAGCCGAAACGCGACCCGACCGAGGAGCGACCGCCTTCCCTTCTCCAACTCCGGACTCAACAGCATCGAAGGTTCGCCGCCGAACCCTCGGACCTGATCCTCCATGAACGAAAGCGGAAGCATCCGGTTCAACCCCGCCGGCGCGGGCAGGAGTTCCTCCAGGAAATCCATCAGCGTCGCCGTCAGCACCCGCCCCTCGGGGCTTGGACCCGATTCCTTGTCCCGGATCAGTTCAAACAAGCGGCGCGCCTCATCCCAATCGTCCGTCATCAACCCGTCCTCGATCCCCATCAGATGCCCAATCAACCGCCACCGATGAAGAAACGCCTCGCGGTCGTCCCGGGTCAGGTGGCGTCCCAAACGTTCAAGCCCCAGGACCATCACGTACCCGAACGTGAGCAGGGTGTACGCTTGATCCTCCTGGTTCACGGGCATCCCCAGTTTCTCGAAGTCCCAGGCCCCGCCCGGGCTTCCCGCCGGTTCCTTCAAAAGCAGGTACCGCATGTAACCGTGCAGGAATCGGACCTTCCGCGCCGAAAGACATCCCCGCCCCGACACATACCGCTTTCCACGAATCCGCTCCGACAACACCGTGATCGCCCGGGCGATCGCCGCCGCGTGGTCCGGTTCCGGTGAACCCGGCGCCCCGTCCTTGCGCACCAGGGTTTCGCCGTTCCAGACCCACGCACCGTCCAGGCCACATTCCCGAAGCGCGGACGCCATCAACTGGTCATGGCGGTCGGCGTGATCCTCCAGCACCTCCAGGCCGTCCTCGTCGAGGACGTCGTCCAGCATCAACCCCGTCTCGTACAACCGTTGAGGCAGGTACTTTCGGTCGGTCAGTTTTTCAGTCCGATACAGCGCCGGAATCCCCCGGTGCAGGAGATAGCAGGCCGGGAGACTGGCGACGTAGAGGATGAACAGCAGCGCCAGCGTGTTGTCCTCCCAGACCCGCGCGGCCCGCGCCAGCTTGGCGTCGTCCACCCAGTCGGGGAGCGGTTGGGGATCGAAGAAATCGAGGAACTCACCGGGGACCTGGCGGACCGTCCGTTCCAACGGGCAATCCCGGACGGCCATCAACTCGGGCGCTTCCTGGAGCCAATCCATCACCCGGAGAAGACGATTGAAACCCCGCGGCCCGAGGGAGGCGTTCGCTACGATGACCTCGACAAGGCGGTGAACCGGTTCGTCACCCTGCCGGCGCGCCTCGGCGAGCCTTGGTGGAGACCAGTCGTTGGGAACCATGGAAGGCATGAGAATGCGCAAGGACCCGTCTCTTCCAAGGTTTTTCCAGGAAACACGCTCCCCGAGCCGACGGGAAAGTCGGCGGTACCAGCCCAGGTCGCGCCGGCTTTCCAGCCGGCAATCCCCTTTCCCGCCCCCCCCCGAGCCGACTGGAAAGTCGGCGGTACAAGCTCAGGTCACGCCGGCTTTCCAGCCGGCAGTCCCCTTCCCGTCCCCCGAGCCGACTGGAAAGTCGGCGGTACAAATCGGCTGTCAAACCGGCGGTGCCTCATTCAACCGGGTAACCGCGCCACGCCCAGACCAGGGTGTCTGCCAAGGTCAGCTCGAAGACCCGGCGATCACAGTGACGCGACTCCTTGCTGAACACATACCGGTAGGCGTAGCCCTTCGCCTTGAGGACCGCCGCCGTGCGTTCGTTGGCCATCACCCAGTTGTGGTAGGTCCCTTCCGCCTGTTTCGCCCCGTTGTCCTGCTCCGAGACGTGCGTGAAAATGCGGAGCGGCTTTCGCTCGCTGTTCTCGATCAGTTTCATGCCCGAGTGATACTCCCAGGCGCCCAGCGGATAGGTCGCCTCCTCGGCCGCGTCGTCGTCCTGCTGATCCACGAACGTCCCGGAATAGGTGATCAGCCGGCGGAACAGGTCCGGGCGAAACCAACCCATCGTCAGAGCCGCCGCGCCGCCGGAACTACAACCCATCGTGGCCCTGCCCCAGGGATCCCCGGTGAACGTCAGTTTCGGGTAGGCCGCCCGGATCTCGGCGTGGTTCAACACCGCGGGCAACACCTCCTCCTGGATGAACCGCGCGAAACGATCGGACATCGTGTCGTACTCGAGTCCGCGCTGGCTTCCCTTGCTGTCATTGCCGCCATTTTCGACGGCGATCGTGATGAACGCCGGCAGGCGCCGTTCGGGATCCTTCGAAACGGTCAGGTTGTCCAGGGCGTTCCGCACGAGATCGAGCCGGCTCGGGCCGTCGTGGGTCACAAGTAGGGGAGCCGGTGTTCCGTCGCGATAAGCCGCCGGGACGTAGACGAAGATCCGGCGCTCCGTCCGCACCGGCTTGTTCGGGTTCAGCGTCGCGTCGTCGCCCCGAAAAATCCGGCTCCCAGCCAGCGGCATCGTGAATTCGAAGGACTTCCCCTTGGGATTGCCTCGGTCCGTCAGATCCGGATCGATCGCATACTCCGGGCCGACCACGTGGTTGCCGTCGCCGGCGGTGACCGGATTCATCGCATCGACGACCTCCGCCGCGAGGCTGCGATCGAAGGAACCCAGGGCTAGTCGGTGATGGAGCTGGCGCGTCCGAGTTCCTGGTTGCGGGTGAAGCCGCTGGGCTCGAAGCGTTGGTGGGCGAACTTCTTGACCAGGGCTTCCAGCGGGACGCCGTATTGCAGCGCCATGCTGGTCAGGGTGCCGATGGCGTCCATCAGACCCGCCGATGGTGGAACCTTCCTTGGCCATGGTGATGAACAGTTCGCCCGGGGCTGGCCGTCCTCGAACAGGCCGACGGTGAGGTAGCCTTCGTGACCGGCGATGTCGAACTTGTGGGTCAGCGCGCTGCGGGTGTCGGGCAGGCGCCGGCGCATCGGCTTGCCGGCTTCTTCGCGCACCCGGGCCAGTTCGGCTGTTCCAACCAGCTCCTTGATCTTTGCGAGCAGTCGACCGACGGTTCTCACGGCCACGCTTGTCGCCGCCTTCGTTGGTCTTCTTGGTGTTGAGCGGCTGGGAGCGCTTGGAGCCGTCGCGGTAGATGGCCACGCACTTGAGCCCCATCTTCCATGCCTGCACGTAGGCGTCCCGAACGTCCTCGACGGTGCTTTCGTTGGGCATGTTGACGGTCTTGGAGATGGCGCCGCTGATGAACGGCTGCGCCGCGCCCATCATCTTCAGATGGGCCATGTAGTGGATGCTGCGCTTGCCGCGGAAGGCCTTGAAGGCGCAGTCGAACACCGGCAGATGCTCGGGCTTCAGCCCGCTGCGCACCGGTCGCGCCGTCCTCCTCGACGTCCTCGATGGTGTCGAACTTCTCGATGTGGGCGATGATCTGCGTCGCAGGTCCTTCGGGAGAGTAGCCCAGGCGGTGCAGGGCCTCGGGCACGGTGCGGTTGACGATCTTGAGCATGCCGCCGCCGGCGAGCAGTTTGTATTTCACCAGCGCGATGTCGGGTTCGACGCCGGTGGTGTCGCAGTCCATCAGGAAGGCGATGGTGCCGGTGGGCGCAAGCACGGTGACCTGGGCGTTGCGGTAGCCGTGCTTCCTTCCCGCGCCAGCGCGTGGTCCCAGCACTTGCGGGCTTCGTCCTTGAGGTAACCGAACTCCTCGCTGGGATGGATCTCCTCGACCGCCGTCGCGGTGCAGTTGGATGACCCCCAGCATGGATTCCACGTTGTCCTTCTTGAGCGGCTTGTCGACCCCGGTGCAGCGGGCGTCGCGGTAGCCGGGGAAGGGGCCGATGGTCGCGCGGCGATCTCGGCGCTTTGCTCGTAGGCGTGGCCGGTCATGATGGAGGTGATGGCGCCGGCCAGGGCGCGTCCCTCATCCGAATCGTAGGGCAGACCGTAGCTCATGCACAGGGAGCCCAGATTGGCAAAACCCAGCCCCAGCGTGCGGAAGATGTGGGAGTTCTCCGCGATGGCCTTGGTGGGATAGCAGGCGTTGTCCACGAGGATTTCCTGCGCGGTGATGAAGATGCGCACCGCCGCCTTGAAACGTTCGATGTCGAACTTTCCATCCTCGTGCCGGAACTTCATCAGGTTCAGGGAAGCCAGGTTGCAGGCGGTGTTGTTGAGGAAGACGTATTCGCTGCAGGGATTGGTGGAATGAATCGGTTCGGTGCCCTTGCAGGTGTGCCATTTCTGGATGGCGCCGTCGTACTGGCATGCCGGGATCGCCGCAGACCCAGGTGCCTTCGGAGATCATGTCCAGGAGCTTCGAGGCGTCCTTCTTCTCCAGCGGCTTCCCGGTGGTCACCGACCGGGTCCACCATTCCTTGCCGTCCAGGGCCGCCTGCATGAACTCGTCGCTGACGCGGACCGAGAGGTTCTCGTTCTGATACATCACCGAACCGTAGGCGTCTCCGTTGTAGGAGCCGTCGTAACCCTGTTCGATCAGCGCCCAGGCCTTGCGTTCCTCCTTCATCTTGCACTCGATGAACTCCTCGATGTCGCCGTGCCAGTCGCGCAGGGTGTTCATCTTGGCGGCGCGACGGGTCTTGCCGCCGGACTTCACCACGTTGGCGACCTGGTCGTAGACCTTGAGGAAGGAGAGGGGACCGCTGGGGCGCCCGCCGCCGCTGAGCTTCTCGCGGGCGGACCGAATGGGGGTGAGGTCGGTGCCGGTGCCGGAGCCGAACTTGAAGAGCATGGCCTCGCTATGGGCGAGCTTCATGATGCTCTCCATGTTGTCGTCCACCGACTGGATGAAGCAGGCGCTGCACTGGGGATAACTCGTACTGGGACGCGCGCGCTCGGCCTCGCCGGTCTTGGGGTTGAAAAACCAGTTGCCCTTGCTGGAGTCCTTGCCGACGCCGTATTCGTGGTGCAGTCCGACGTTGAACCAGACCGGCGAGTTGAAGGCGCCGTACTGGTTCAGACAGAGCCACGTCAGCTCCTGGTAGAACACCTCGCCGTCCTCCTTCGAAAATAGCACGTCCCCCCCCCCCCTACCCCGATCGCCCGGTTCCCCGGTGGATCCCCCCCCGTCCCGCGCCGCCCCCCCGGATCGCCACCGTGATCCCCCCCGTCCGCCTCCTCCAACCTCTGCGAAGGCAGCTTCCCTACACCCCATCGGCAGCTTCCCGCGCCCCCACCCCCGCGCCGCGCCCCGCCGCCCCCTTTTTACTCTTTGACCGCGCCCCCCCAATTTCCCCCCCCCCACTGGCGGGGCGCGACCTCCGGCTCGGGTTCTTTGGGGGGCCCCAAGCCCCAAAAGGGGCGGTGGCGCCGACCATTGGTTTGTCGGAGTGTTGAATCTTCCTGCTGGGTTGACGACTCCCTCATCTCGTAGGGAATTTCGTCACTTAAATCCCCTGCGTACGTTGGGATTTCCACGGAACCTAACTTACTTGCTCTTACCGTGAAAACCCCTCCGGTTGGGGATCGGCGACGAGGATGACACAATAGGTTGTGTCATCAAGTGATTTTCTGGGCTTTTTTTGGCTGATCCTGGGGACGCTCGCGCATCGTCCTAGGACCACCCGTTTTAGCGGTGTACTGGATTTCCACAAGACCCGTTTACTGGGGATTCTTCACCACGTTATTGGCCTCGCGGTCCGTGGGGTATCCCGGTTGCATAGCGGCGCCCGCGGCCTCCCAATCCGGTACCTGAATCGCCCAATTCGTGGACGTCCTGATCCCATCCCCCGACGGCGAAGTCCTGCTCCGTCAGGAGGTTTCCCGCACCCTGCCGGACGTGGCCCTCACCAACCCATCGCCGGGAGTGCTGGCGGCGGAGGGCTTTCCCGCTCCCAAGCGACCCTTCCCCCTGGTCTTCGCCAGGCAATTCCTCCCCAACGCCACCCCGACGTCCGCGTCGAGCATCCGGGAGTGGGCGAAACATTTGCTGGACGCCGCGACCGGCGCCCTTCCCTCCGAATCGTCATCACGGTGGCGACTGCACGTCTGGCCCAGGTACCACGGACTTGGCGACGACAGCGACTCCAAGGCCGGCCGGCACCGTTGCGAACTCATCGCCGAGGCGCTTCACGATCTGTTGGGAAAACGCCATCGAAACCTCCGACGGCGCCTCGGGTCGGAGACGACGCCGTTCCGTCCGGATGAAGCCCTGGTCCAGCTCCTGTTGACCGCGCCGGACCTGGGGTTCCTGTCCGTCGCGGCGCCTCCGACGCCCCATCAACGCCGCCATCTCCTCTCGCCATTCCCCGCGGGCGAGATCCCGGTGGCGGTGGACAAGACGGCTCCGTCCCGGGCGTTCTCGAAGCTTCTTGAAGCCGAACTGCGACTGGGTGTCCGGATCGAGTCGGGCGAAACCTGCGTCGATCTCGGGGCGTCGCCGGGGAGCTGGTCCTATGTGGCCCTGAATCGCGGGGCGTCGGTCCGGGCCGTGGACCGATCGCCGCTCCGCTCGGACCTGCTGGCGAATCCGCGACTGGAGTTCCAAGCGGGCGACGCCTTTCAGTACCGGCCCGCCCGCCGCGTGGACTGGTTGCTTTGCGATGTGATCGCGGCGCCCGAAAGGTCGATCGAACTCGTCCGGCGCTGGTTGACGGAAGGCTGGTGCCGGCGATTCGTGGTGACGATCAAGTTCAAGGGCGAGTCCGACTATCCGCTTCTCGATCCGCTCAAGGATTACCTGCCTTCCGTCTGTTCCGAATTCCTGCTGGCCCGGCTCTGCGCCAACCACAACGAGGCTTGTGTTGCCGGGGTTGCCGCCACCCCGGGTTCCGAGGCATGCTGACCGCATGTTCCCCCGCACGGCGTCAGGTTCCATCACCGTCTTCCTAGCGGCGATTCTCGGTGTTTTGGCCCCGATCCGCTTCGGGTTCGCCGCATCACCGGCCGGATCCGGTTCCACTCGCCCGAACATCGTCGTGATTCTCGCCGACGACCTGGGGTGGGGCGACTTGGGCTGTTACAACCCCGACTCCCGGATACCCACGCCCCACCTCGACCAACTGGCTTCCGAGGGGCTGCGATTTCTCGACGCCCATTCGCCGTCCGCCGTGTGTTCGCCGACGCGCTACGGCCTGTTGACGGGACGTTACGCGTGGCGGTCGCGCCTCAAACAAGGCGTGCTCTGGGGCTACTCGCCGCCGTTGATCGAGAAGGGGCGGGCGACGGTGGCCTCGTTTCTGCGTGGACTCGGGTACCGGACGGCGTGCGTGGGTAAATGGCACCTGGGTCTGACGTTCACCACACGGGAACCAGCGGCCTTCGGCGACGCCACGAAACCCGCGGCCGATCCAAGCCTGATCGAATGGAACCAACCGCTGCGCGAAGGACCCCACACCGTCGGGTTCGACGAGGTCTTCGGAATTCCCGCATCGCTGGACATGGTCCCCTACATCTACATCCGCAACGACCGCGTGGAGGCGCCGCCCTCGGTTCAATTGGCCGGGGACAAAAGCCAGCGGCAGGGCGGCGGCGGATTCTGGCGGGCCGGTCCCGGAGCCCCGGGATTCACCGTGGAAGGCTGCCTCCCCGCCCTCACCGAGCACGCCGTCGAATTCGTCCGGAACCAATCGCCGGACAAACCTTTCCTCCTGTATTTCCCCCTCACCTCGCCGCACGACCCCTGGGCGCCCACCGCCGAATTCCGTGGTCGCAGCCGCTGCGGTCCGCGGGGTGATTTCATCGTTCAAACGGACGACACGGTGGGCCGGATCATGCGAGCCCTCGAAGAGCGCGGCCTGGCATCCAACACCCTCCTGATCTTCACCAGCGACAATGGAGCGCACTGGCTGCCGGGCGAAGTGCGCGAAACCGGCCACGCGGCGAACGGACCCTGGCGCGGGATGAAATCCGACGCCTTCGAAGGCGGTCACCGGGTCCCCTTCATCGCCCGCTGGCCCGGCAAGGTGCGCCCCGACACCACGAGCAAGGCCGTCCTGGGCCTGCAGGACATCTTCGCCACCGTCGCCGACCTCGTCGGCGAACCCGTTCCGGCGGGAGCAGCCGAGGACAGTGTGAGTTTTCTTCCCGCCCTCCGCGGCCGAAACGTGCCGGCCCGGCGTCCGCCACTGGTCGTTCACTCGATCCGGGGAACGTTCGCCGTCCGGGACGGTCCCTGGAAATGGATCCAGGGTTCCGACTCCGGCGGTTGGACGTCCGGCAAGGTCGAATCCGATTCCCAGCTCTACCACCTGGACCGGGATCCCGGCGAAACCAACAACCTCGCGGACCTCCAACCTTCCAAGGTCCGAACCCTTCTATCCAACCTCGAAAAAATCAGGGACACACCATGAGCATCTTCCACGCGTCCACCTTCCTCCGTCTGACCGTCGTTCTCCTCGCGGCCGCCACCGCCGGCCCGCGCCTGGTCGCGGCTTCCGGGTCCGAGCCCGTGCCGAATTTCATCGTCATCCTCACGGACGACCAGGGTTACGGGGAGTTGAGCTGCCACGGCAATTCGATCCTCGGAACCCCTTCGCTCGACCGTCTCCATCGTGAGAGCGCGCGATTCGTCGACTTCACCGTGAGCCCGACCTGCGCCCCCACCCGGGCCGCGCTGATGACCGGTCGCCACGAATTCAGGTCGGGCATCACCCACACCATCCTCGAGCGGGAACGTCTGGATCCCGAAGCGACCACGCTGCCCCAGGTGCTCCAGGAGGCGGGTTACGCCACCGGCATCTTCGGCAAATGGCACCTGGGCGATGAAGCGGAGCTTCGACCGGACCGGCGTGGCTTCGAGGAGACCTTCATCCACGGCGGCGGCGGCATCGGGCAGACTTACGCGGGCAGCTGCGGGGACGCCCCCGGCAACGAGTATTTCAACCCCGCCATCCTCCACAATGGCCGGTTCGTCCGGACCGAGGGCTATTGCACCGACCTCTTCTTCAACCAGGCCCTGTCCTGGATCGATACCCAACGACGCCAGAAACGCCCGTTCCTCGCGTGGATCTCCCCGAACACCCCGCATGCGCCCAACATCAGTCCCGGACCGAAGTACGACGAACTCTTCGCCGGCAAGGGCCTTTCGCCGCTCAACGTCGCCTACTACAGCATGATCCGGAACATCGACGACAACGTCGGGCGCCTGCTGGATCAGATCGCCAACTGGTCGATCGACCGCGAGACCGTCGTCGTGTTCATGACCGACAATGGCCACTCGGCGCCCGGGCTTTTCAACGCCGGCATGCGAGCCGCCAAGGGCAGCCCGTATCAGGGAGGCGTTCGCGTCCCATCGTTCTGGCGCTGGCCCGGGCATTTTCCTCCCGGTGACCGATCCCAAGTGGCCGCCCACCTGGACGTGTTCCCCACATTCGCCGAACTCGCTCGGGCCAAGGTCCCGCGAAAGGTCCGGCGCGGCTGGGAAGGCCGCAGTCTCGTGTCCGCCCTGGAGGATCCGAAAGCCCGCTGGCCCGAACGCACTCTCGTCACCCATCTCGGCCGCTGGCCTTCGGGAAAGGCCGCGGAGGCCAAGTACCGTTCCTGCGCCATCCGCACGGATCGCTACAAGCTCGTCAACAACACCGAACTGTACGACCTGGAAAGCGATCCAGCCGAATCCGTCAACGTGGCCGATCAACATCCCGACGTCGTCGCCCGCCTGCGGCGCCAATACGACACGTGGTGGAAGGATGTCCTTCCGTCGGCGCTCCGGAGCGAGATGACGTGGGGCCCGAAGGTCAACCCGATCAAGGCGCTCTACTGGGAGCAGTTCGGCGGCGGTCCCGACGAAGCACTCCTCAAGCGCATGGATCCCGCGGGCAAGTTCGCCCCACCGAGGGCCGCGCGATGACACGATCCATGATCCGCGCCGTCTTTTCGCTCGTCCTAACTCTGGGCTCCCTCGGCGTCGCCCACGGAGCGCCGACCGCATCGTCGACGCCCGACCGGCCTCCGAACATCGTCTTCATCCTCGCGGATGATCTCGGAGCCTTCGACCTGCGGTGTTACGGGCGAAAGGATCATCGCACGCCGCACCTCGATCATCTCGCGGACGAGGGAACCCGATTCACCGCCGCGTATTGCGCGCAGCCCATCTGCTCGCCGTCGCGCGCGGCGATCGTGTCCGGGGTCGCCCCGGCTCAACTGCATCTCACCACGTACCTCCCCGGACGCGCCGACGCCCCGTCCCAGCGCGTCCTGCATCCGACGATCGTCCCGCATCTCCCGCTTGAACTGCGCACGGTCGCCGAGTCCCTGCGCGACGCCGGCTACGCGACGGCCTGCATCGGCAAATGGCACCTGGGCGGCGCGGGCTTCGGACCCAGCCTCCAGGGCTTTGATACGGTCCATCCCGGGCGCGCCAACACGACGCCGACCGCGGAGGAGGGCAGCAAGGGCGAATTCGACCTGACCCGGAGGGCGGAGGAATTCATCGAGAGTCACCGGGACCAACCCTTCTTCCTCTACCTCGCCCACAACTCGCCCCATATCCCCTACGCCGCGCGACCGGAACACGCCGCCGCCCACGCCGGAGCGTTCGAACCGGTGTACGCCGCCGTCATCGAATCCCTCGACGCCACCGTGGGCCGGCTCATGAAGCACCTCGACAACCTTGGGCTTCGCGAGAAGACCCTGGTCGTGTTCACCTCCGACAACGGCGGCCTGCACGTACCCGAGTTGCGACACGAGCGCGTCACCCACAACGGTCCGTTCCGAGCCGGGAAGGGGTACGTCTACGAAGGCGGGATGCGCATCCCGCTCCTGGTCCGCTGGCCGGGGCGCGTCCCGACGGGACGGGTCGTCGACGATCCCGTCATCAACACCGATTGGATGCCCACGATTCTCGACCTCGCCCGCGTACCAGAGCCCGACCGCCCACCCACCGACGGCGTGAGCCTCGTGGGGTTTCTGGAGGGAACCGCCGACGCTCCGAAGCGATCCCTGTTCTGGCACTTTCCCCACTACACCAACCAGGGCGGGCGCCCGGGCGGCGCCGTCCGGGATGGCCGGTGGAAACTCATCGAGTTCTACGACACCGGGACCGTCGAACTCTACGACCTCGCCGACGATCCGGGTGAATCCCTTTCCCTGGCCGACCGGCATCCACGCCGGGTCCGCCGCATGGCGCGGGACCTGGAACAATGGCGGGTCGCGATGCGCGTCCAGACGAACGCCCCGAATCCGGCGTTGGACGAGACTCGGTTCCGAGCGCTCTACGTGGACTTCGACCCATCAAGGTTCGAGCCTGTGACGGCCTCGTCCGTGGAATGGGATCGCGTGGCGGATTGGCGCAAGGGCATGGACACGGCGACGGCGAAGTAGAATGTCGCGCCGGCTTTCCAGCCGGCTCAGCTCAGTCCAGTTCCCTGCCGACTGGAAAGTCGGCGGTACTCCTCCGGCCTGTCGCGCCGGCTTTCCAGCCGGCTCAGCTCAGTCCAGTTCCCTGCCGACTGGAAAGTCGGCGGTACTCCTCCGGCCTGTCGCGCCGGCTTTCCAGCCGGCTCAGCTCAGTCCAGTTCCCTGCCGACTGGAAAGTCGGCGGTACTCCTCCGGCCTGTCGCGCCGGCTTTCCAGCCGGCTCAGCTCAGTCCAGTTCCCTGCCGACTGGAAAGTTGGCGGTACTCCTCCAGCCTGTCGCGCCGGCTTTCCAGCCGGCTCAGCTCAGTCCAGTTCCCTGCCGACTGGAAAGTCGGCGGTACTCCTCCGGCCTGTCGCGCCGGCTTTCCAGCCGGCTCAGCTCAGTCCAGTTCCATGCCGACTGGAAAGTCGGCGGTACTCCTCCGGCCTGTCGCGCCGGCTTTCCAGCCGGCTCAGCTCAGTCCAGTTCCATGCCGACTGGAAAGTCGGCGGTACACCCAATGAACCTTGCCATCAACGAAGGCCGCGCCCAAAACGTGCCGCGTGAGTGGCACCCCGAACGACCCCGCCGCGCGACCTGCCGCGCCGGTGACACCTTCTCCCGCCGAGGTCGACACTCCCGAGGCCAGGGACGCGCGTTGGTTCCGCACCGTGTACCAGGGCGATCGGGTCCCCCAATTGACGCTGCGCGCGCTGGTCATGGGAGCGTTCATCGGCTTCCTGATGGCGGCGTCCAATCTCTACACAACGCTCAAGCTGGGCTGGTCCTTCGGAGTGGTGGTCACCGCCGTGGTCCTCTCGTACGCCCTCTGGAACGGCCTGCGGGCGCTCTCCGGTGGACGCATCGGGCCCATGAGCATCCTTGAGAACAACTGCATGGCGTCGTGCGCGTCGGCGGCGGGGTATTCCACGGGATCCACCGTGGGGGTCGCCTTCGGGGCGCTGCTTCTGATCCAGGGCCATCACCAACCCTGGTACGTCGTGGCCGCCTACGTGTGCTTCACCGCGGGCCTCGGCGTGTTTCTGGCGATCCCGATGAAGCGCCGGATGATCAACCACGAGCAACTCCCCTTCCCCACGGGAACCGCCGCCGCCGAGACATTGCGCAGTCTCTACACGGCCGGCGCCGAGGCGGTCCGCAAGGCCTGGGGTCTCATCGCCGCCCTCGCGTTCTCACTCGTCGTCGGATTCCTCCGCAGCTTCGGAACGCTCGTCGACGCCTTCGCCGGAACCGGCCGCGATGTGACCTTCTATCAGCGGCTTCAAAAGACATTCAGCATCCCGGAATCCATCCCCATCACCGGCTTTCTCAATCCACTCTCCCGGGGGCAACTCGCCGGGCTTTCCTTCGAGCCCTCCGTCCTGCTCGTGGGGGCCGGCATGCTGCTCGGCCCCCGAGTGACGCTGTCCATGCTCGCCGGCTCCACGCTCCTCTACTATTTCGTGGCGCCCGCCGTGGCCGCCTACGACGCCGCCCACGCCACGATCCCCGGCTACATCGCCAGCTTCACCTACCGTCCGGACGGGAGCTTCAACCCGGTCCGTTGGGGACTGTGGGGCGGCACGTCCCTGATGGTGTTCGCGTCGCTCACCGTGCTGGCCCTGGACTGGAGGACTTTCGCCCGCGCGTTTTCCATGTTCCGCCGAGGCCCGTCCGAGGCTGATTCCACGGAACCCGGACTCGCCGCCATCGAGGTCCCCAACCGCTGGCTCGTCTTCGGGCTGGTCCCGTTCGGCATCGGGACCATCGCGGTCCTGTGGATGGCCTTCGACGTCGCGATTCCCCTGGGCATCCTGGCGGTTCTCCTGACCTTCGTCGTCTCCCTCGTGTGCTGCCGGGCCACGGGCGAAACGGACACCACGCCGATCGGTCCCATGGGCAAGCTGACCCAACTCGTGTACGGCATCCTCCCGGGCGCCGCCGGGAACACGGTGATCAACCTCATGACCGCCGGCGCGACGACGTCGGCGGGGATGGGTTCCGCGGACCTGCTCACGGATCTCAAGAGCGGCTATCTCCTGGGGGCCAATCCCCGGAAACAGTTTCTCGCCCAGTTCACCGGGGTTTTCGTGGGAACGCTCGCCATCGTTCCGGTCTGGTACCTCATGGTGCCCACGAAGGAGAGCCTCGAAGCCTTCAATCCGCCCGCGACCCTCATGTGGAAGGCGGTCGCCGACCTTCTCACCCAGGGGCTTCAATCACTCCCGCCATCGGCGCTCTGGATCATCGCCATCGGCGCCGCGATCGGGGTCCTCCTGCCCGTCGCGCAACGTTTCGTCCCGCGGGCGCGCCCCTACCTCCCCTCCGCCATCGGCCTCGGATTCTCCTGGGCGTTCGTCTTCCAGAATTCCCTCTCGTTCGCCCTCGGCTCCCTCGCCGTCTGGACGTGGAGCCGCCTTCATCGGCGCCAGGCGGATACCTACGCCGTCCCGGTCGCCTCGGGATTCATCGCCGGCGAATCCCTGATCGCCGCCGCCATCGCGATCGGCTGCACCCTGGTCGGCATCGCCGCCAGCAGGTAGCGAATCGCAAGATCTTGCGCGGACCTCCGATCCGATCGAAGTCGACCAGTTCGAAGACCGACTCCGCCGGCTGCCAACATTCGCCTCCCGAGAAACCGCTGAAATCTGATCCTTAAGCCGACCTACACTCTTCGAGGATCTCGTCTCGCCCCTTGAATGGCCGAATCCATGGTTCTACCGTTCTCGCCAATGGCTCGGTTGATCGGCCAATTCCTGCTGGTGTTCGCCTGCGCTCTATCGATCGGCGCGCACTGGGCCGCGCTTCAGACCGTGGCGTGGACGGGAATGCTCGTCGAACGGTCGCTGACCGGACCCATCTCCGAAGCCGTATCTTCCACGTTCGACGGTCAGCATCCCTGTTCCCTATGCCTCGCCGTCCGCTCGGGACGAGCCGCCGAACAGGAATCCGAATCCTCGCTGCCTGGCTGGAGGCGGTTCGATCCGCCTTGTGATCTGACGACGTCGGTCGCCTTGTTCCCGCCGAGTCCGGCGCGGCCTGATTTCCCTGTTTTCGGTTCGCCTCTCTCCATCGCTCGTCCGCCACCGGTACCGCCGCCCCGATTCGTTTGACCCTCCACCCGGTCCTTCCGGCAGGCTGACAACAGCAGCGGAGGAACGGCGTCCTATCCAGACACGGATCTGGATTTTCCCAGGCGCCCGCCGACCACCAGGTCCCGGCGTGGCCCCGCCTCCCCGGCCGCCGACCACTCGGCCGCCCGGTCCACCACCGTGGCGCCTTGGAGTCTCCGAGACTCCCGAGCACAACCATCGAGGTCGGACTTCGTTCGCGCCATCGCGGCTGTCGCCGTTGGCCTACCCGACCCCAAACCCAGCGATTCCCTGTCCATTCCACTCCTCCATCCCCAATCCGTTCGATCCATGAAAACCATCCCCCGTTCCTTCCTGGCCATCGCCACCGCGGCGTTGGCGTTCGTTCCCAACGCCCATCCCGACGTCCTCAGCCAAGTCCCCATGCAGGGAGCCATGGCCCACGTCAATATCCGCCACACCACGGTCGCCGGCCTCCCCACCCTGAGTGTTCATCTGGATCCGGGCATCCCAACCCTGACTCCCCTCGTCGTGAGTCATCCCGATGATTCCTTCGATCCAACCCATCCCTGGCATGCGGATCTGGATCCGCGCGCAGGCGGTTTCGCCTTCAATCGCCAGTACGGATTTCTCCTGGATGGCGAAAGCGATCAACTCGCTGAAGGCCACGGCATCCGCATCCGCCAGATCGGGACATCGCCCGGCCTTCTGTCGCGCCTCTACCGGGGGAGTCCCGCCACTTGGGAGCCCATGTTCGGCCAGAACGGATCCTCGGATCTTTTTTCATGGAACCTCATCATGTTCCATCCCGCCTACGCCCTTTCACCCGACATCGAAGGCCCCATCGAAGCCGACTACGAAGCGTTCGTCGTCGATGCCTCCGATCGGCCGATCGGGACGCCAACGAATTTCAAACTCGTCTGGAACGTCGCGCGCGCCCTCACCCTTCTCCGCCCCCGTCTGACCGGCGGCGAGGTCGAAATCGACGCGGTCCTGCCGATGTCCTGGAACGGGTACCATCTCAGCCTCGAACGCCGTTCCGCAGCGGATGCCGGTACGTGGGTGGAGGCCGCGACGCTCATGAACGCCTTGGGCGGCACCAACGTGATTCGCGACGCATCCCCCCCCGCCACCGGGGCTTTCTACCGCGTCCGCGCTGTCCAACCGTGAACGGGATCCCCAGTCCCGGGCGCGGTCCGCGCAACCGCAGCCTCCGGCGCGGCTCGGATGGCCGCGCATTCACTCTCGTCGAGCTCCTGGTGGTCATCGCCATCATCGGAATCCTCGCGTCGATGCTCCTTCCCGCCCTGGCCAAGTCCCGCGAAAAGGCTCGATCAATCGCCTGCATCGGGAACCTTCGACAGATCGGGATCGCGTCAGTCCTGTATTCCGACGACGACGCCGATGAGTTCCCGCGAAGCACCCACTCCGCGTTCGCCTTCCGACAATCGCCCTGGAGCCGCGCGCTCGCCCCGTTCCTGGGATCGGGATCAGGAACGGGAACCGACTGGACCAACCTCTTCCACGGGGTCTACCGCTGCCCGTCACACCGCCCGAGGACTTCCTGGAGTTACGGCCAGAACGTCCATTTCGAGCTCAGCCCCGAAGCCGACGACTACATCGGCAGCCCGGAGACCTGGCGGCGCCGTTCCGACGTGCCCCGTCCAGCCGAAAGCGTGCTCCATGCCGAGGTCCCCGGCTCCGCCGATCACATCATGTCCCACTTCTGGACGCCTCGGGACTTCGCGAGCGACGCCGACCTGACCCGCCATGCGGGGCGTGCGAACTACGTCTTTGTCGACAGTCACGTTGCATCGCGCCGCCCGCTGGACGTCTGGGATCCGAAACGTGGTGTGAATCCCTGGAATCCACACCTTGCCCGTTGAACGCAAGCAGGGCAGCGACCTGCCACCCAGCCCGCATGGGCTGACTACCCGATCGCCCGGCGACCTGTCTCAACCGTCCGACTCACGGCCGACGCGACCGTCCGGGCACCGTTGCGCCTATCGCCTCCAGATTCATCGCCGGCGCCATCGGACCTCGCCGTTCGGCTGGGGGATTGCGTGGAACCCTTTCAAGGACGCAACTAGCGAAGTGAACATGATTTTGCGGATGCTTGCCGTGCTGGCGCTCCTATTCGTCCTGTTGTTCTGCGTCTTTGGCTTCCTGGCTTCCTTCGAACCTTCCCAAGTTTCCCGGCTCCCTTGGAAGATAGGGCTATGGAGTCATGGGATCCGCCTGCCTCGCCGGAATCGTGATTCTCCTGCGACGCCCCAAGCCCCGATTGTGATCCCGTCGCTTCAAGCGACCTCCAGATGACCAACACGCCGAACTCCAGGGATCTGACCGCTGGTCAGGTCGTGATAGAGATCCCGCAGGTGTTCCACCAAATCCGCCGTTGATTCGCCCTGGGTCAAATAGTCGGGGAATTCCTCAAGGTAGCCAATCCAATGCTCGCCATCCTGCCAGTAGATATATCGTTGATCACTCACGGACCCAGGGTATTGAGCAACCCCATCGAGGCGAGTACGCGATTCCGCCGTGCCTCCGTGAGAGAATCCACGAGCGCGGCCCGCCCTCAATTCCGGTTCGCCGTGTAGTGGTAGAAGTAGATCTCGATGTCGTCGAGTTGGTCGATCCGCAGCGCCTTGTCGTTCGAGTTCACCGGGTTGGGTTTCTCGGTGTCGAACACGAGCTCCCAGCCGCTCGCCGCGACGCTCCGTTCGGCGAAGTGATCGATCCGCGTCGCCGACCGCAGGATGTCCGGTTCCTGGCCCTCCACGGCGGGCCTTCCGTCGGGTCGGACTCCGCCCTCCTTGGCCATGACCACGATCGCGGTCTCCGGTTGTTCGTCGAGGTACCAGTCGCCCTGATCGTTCCGGCGCCAGACGCGGGTGCCGTACGTGGTGAACTCATTCTCGATTTCGTCGGGGCGCGCTGGATCGAAGCGTCCGGGCGTGCGATTCCGCATCATCCCGGTGCCACCGTACGCGAGCGTTCCCACCAGCGTGTTGCCGGTCGTCGTGTGCGGTCCGGGCAGCCGGACTTTCATCCACTTGATCTTGTCGAGGCACAATCCCGGTCGGCTGGCGTCGACCGTGCCGTTCTCGAGGAATTCGGGCCCCAGAAAGAAAGTCCCCACCGGCAGCGGAATCTCGCGCACCGTCGAGAACGGGAGACGCACCCGTCCACGGCTGTCCATGATCCTGCGGATGCGGGATCGGAACGCGGTGACGGCATCCACGGGCTCGCCGGAGATCGGGTCGGCGTAGCGCAAAGGCACGCCGCCGTCGTCGCTGCCGATCCGGTAGCCGAAGAAGTCCTCGCGGACGGAGAACCAGTCGTAGCGATCCTTGAGTCCCGACCTCCGAAGACCTTCGTCGATGTCCTTGTTCCGAAGGGCTTGCCAGAGCAGTTCGAGTTCACGGGCGTTGCGGCAGATGGAAGCCGAGTTGCCGGACCAGGAGCGGCCCGCGAACTCCGTCGAGAACGGACGTGTGTACTTGTACTCGAACGCGCGGATCATGAAGTGAAGCCACGGTTGGACGTCGTCGAAGAGTTGGTTGGCGAGAACCGTCGACGAACGCGCCCGGAGTCGGTGACCCGCATCGGCGAAGAAGCGGGAGTTCAACCGGCGATCGACGCCTTCCAGTTTCGCGAGGAGCGAGTCCCGTTCATCCTCCAGGGCGACGAGCCGGCCCATTTCCTGGGAGAGCACCAGCGCCGCCGACTGGGAATCCACGCTGAGGGTCCGCATTTCCAACAGCCGGGTCTGGATCAGGGCCGCGCTGTTCACATCGAGGCGATCATTCTCCTTGGCTGTGATCTTCATCTCCTCCTCGCCGGCGAGTCGGGATTGCTCGAAGCGGATCGCCGCCTTCCCGACCTCCGCCGCGTACTGGTAGACTCCGTTCGCCACCTTGGCGCCGGCTCCGAACGGATTCACCGTGTCGGCGGCGTCGGCGTAGGAATCCGCCGCCTTCTGGGTCCCTTCGATGATGCCGATGGCGAAGTCGAGGTTCGCGATCTTCCCGCGGTAATCGAGCTTGATGTCCTGGATGGAGAGGTTGATCCCCTTCTCCTTCGCGTTCCGCGTCACCTCGATCTGGACCTCGCGGGTGAGGTTGTTCATCTCGACCCGGTTTCGGCGGATCTGCTGTTGAGCCAGCCGGATCGCGAGGCGTTGCTGGGCGATCTCCGTGCCCGCCTTGTCGGCCGTGCCGATCTCTCCCAACCGATCCCGGTACTGTTCGACGAGCGCCTCCCGCTCGGCGTCGTATTCCCCCCGCTGTTCCTGGTAGTTCGCGTATCCGCTCTCCGCCTCCTTCAGTTTCGCCAGCGCGAAACCCAGCCGCCCCGACGGATCCGCGGGGTCCAGGAGTTGCTTGAACCGGTCGAAGGAATCGAACGGGGAATCGTCGTCGAAGGAATCGCGCGGCAGGAGCAACAGGAAATCGTCCGTGAAACCAAGGAGGTTCGCCTGGCCACGGACGGCCTGGAGCAAGGTCCCCAGCCGGCTGACCGTGTTGCGCCATGTGTTGATCGCCACCCCGAGCCCAGGCGTCGCGTCGTCGTCCGGGACGAGGTTGGGGAAGGCCGACAACAGGAGTTCACCCCGCAGCCGCACCTGTCGCAGCCACACCGACATCGACGCCCGCAGCCCGGGTTCCTCCGCCCCCTGGTCGGCGAACATCAGTTCCGTCAATTCCACCGTCGTTTCGCCGTAATCGTTGAGCAGGTCGAAGGCGAGAATCAGGTCCGCGTACCCGGTGACACCGGGCGCCGGGAATTCCGGCGCGACGCGGCGCGCGAGCCCCGTCTGCTCGTCCAGATAGGTCGCCGACGGCAGTTCGCGCCACGGCGCCTCCGTCTGGAAGAGTTCGTAGCCCTCGGGTGTTTCGAGGAGGACGAACCATTCGTCCAGGGCCCGGCCGTATTGCGCGAGCGCCTCCGTGGCGGTCTGGATTTCCTGGTCGATCGTGAACGACTCGGTTCCGGGCGGCGGCGCCAGGATGCGTCCGCCGTCGCTCGTCCGCCGCAGGTTGTCGCCAAGAATCCCTTCGGCCATCGCGCGCTGGTAGTGAAGGTCCAGAACGTGCCAGCGCCACTCGCGCGAATCGGGGTACTCCCGCAGCTTCGCCCAGGCGGCGGCCAACTCGGTCCTGAGCCCTTCGCGCTCCGCCGCCCCATACCACTGGGGCATGTCCTCGAAATACGGCCGGGGCGGGCCCACGTCCCGGTAGAGGAGATCGAGGTAGCGGAGAAACGCGCCGTTCCTCGATTCCGACGGCGCCAACCGGTAGTAGAGCGCGGCGCGACTCGCCTTCAGCGAGGCGATGTCGATGGAGGGAACCTGGACGCCGTGGAAGTCGTCGTTGTCCCCTTCCACCTGAAGACCGTCGCTCGCCAGGTTGCCCGCCAGCTCGGGGTACCGCGAAACCAGCACCCGGGCCCCGTCCATCGCGAAGACGGCTCCCCCCTTGCCCTGCCCGGCCTCTCCCACGGGACCAATTTCTGGATGGTCACTGGGTTGCCCGCCGAGGGCCTCATTGTGGAGGAAAGTGGTGGTTCCGATCACCAGGGTTCCCCTGACCGAACGAACACGGCGCCTCCGAGACCCGCTCCCGCCCCGCCGCCGTTCCCGTTGGCGAAGCCTCCGAATCGTCCGGGCAATCCATCCGGCGTGGCAGCACCACTCGCCGACCGGGCGGAGGAACCCGCGCCCGAGGAACCGTTCAAACCTCCGATTCCCTGGGCCCCACTCCGGCCCGCGCCGCCACCGAAGCCACCGTCCCCACCCGTACCACCCGTGGCGCCCACGCCTCCGGCCCCACGTGCTCCCGCGGCCCCGGCAGGAGTGGTGAACGTTCCCACCGGAAACTGGTAGAACGAATCCCCATTGCCACCCGCCCCCCCGGCTCCTCCCCGTCCTCCTGATCCACCGGTGCCCCCACCGCCTCCGCCGGCGCCAAAGCCCCCGTCGCCCCCAGCACCTCCCGCCCCGCCATCGCCCGCCCGGCCTCCCGCCCCGCCAGCCCCGGCGACGTTCCAATCAATGAAGGTCCCCAGAAAATTCACTCTGGGACTCGCGTTGCGGCCCTTGACGCCCGCACCACCGGATCCCCCGCTTGCGCCGCTTCCGCCACCGCCGCCGCCGCCGCCAAAAAGGCTTCCCGCCGTTCCGGATCCACCCGAACCGCCCCCGGTACCACCACCTCCCGGCCTTCCGTTGATCCCAGTCAGACCGGATCCGTTCGCGCCCGCCTTGCCCCCCGATCCGTTCGAACCCGACTGCCCTTCCACCACCGACGCCTCCAACCCGTCCACGCCAAGGAACGCGGAGCCGCCCACGCCTCCCGTGCTCGCGAAGAAAGAGCGCGAAATCCCGCCCTCCACCCGATTGCGTTCGAAGGTGACCCTTTCCAGCGTCACCCGCGCCCCCGAATCCACGAACAATCCCGCGCCCGCTCCCAGGCCGCCTCCTCCCGCCCCCTCCGAGTCCTCACCACGATCCCACCCGTCCGCGATCGTCACATCCCTGAATTCCACATCGCCGCGCGCCACCCAGAAGACGCGGTTGCTGCCTCCTCCGCTGATCGTCAGAAGATGCTCGCCAGGCCCCACGAGCCGCGCGCTTCGCGTGATCGTCGGCAGCGGCCGGATCAGCCCGATCGTCCCCCGCACCGCCCGGAGATCGATCAGCGCCGGCGCGCCGTCCTCCGGCCCGTCCCGAAGAAGCGCCAGAGCCGCGTCCAAACTCCCGGGTCCCGTCGGATCGGTGGTCGTGACGGCAAACGTCGCCGGCTCGCCCGGCGCCTCATCCGGCCGGCTCGCCTCCAGCAGTTCAAACCGCTCCGGATCAAACTCCGCCCACGCTCCCAGTTCGCGCGCCACCATCACCTCCAACCCGCCACGACCCGGGCGCACCCAGACCGTGACCTCGATCTCATGCCAACCTTGGGCGAGTTCGATGCCGCCAATTCCCATCCCGCCGGGTCGCGCCGATTCGAACGCCCCATGGTGCGCGCGGATCTCGTCCTCACCCAGGACGCGATCGTAGATCACCGATTCGTCCATCAACCCCGTGAAACCATCGCTCACCGCCTTCGAACCCAGCACGGCGACCGGGAACGGAACGTCCGCGTCGAGGACACCGACCAACGCACCGTCGACATACGCCTTGACCCGGGGCGTCGCCCCGGTTTCGCGCACGAAGATGAGGTGGACCCACCGATCGAAGGGCGAGGCCGTCGACCCCGCCGACCACGGCGCGAACTGGTAGTCCTCAACCCGGTATCGCGTGGCCCCCAGGAGCCCGGTGTTCGACCATTGCTCGAACCGGATCGACTGGTTGGCGTCGTCGTGCAACGCCTGCGCGAGCCCGACATCCCTTCCCAGCAGCAGGTACTCGAGCGTCGCCGGCCCGGTGAACGGTTCGACGACATCCGACTCGATCCGATGAAAAGCCTCCCCGTCAAACGTCGCGGCCTGCGAGGTCCCCAACGCCCCCTCCGCGCCCAGGGTCGCCCCCATCAAGGTTCCCCGGTGATTGGGCGCGGATCCCCGGTTCGTCACCGCGCCCGCCTGCGCGTCCAGGTCGTCCATCCGCCACCACACGGCGGGCTTCGACTCCGCCACGACCCGATTCCAAGACTCAGGACCGCCCCGGTTGGATGCCACCAAGCGGCCATCCACCTTCAGCCGCCCCGTGTCCGCGGCCTGAATTGCGAACGTATGCACGCCGGCCCGCTCGACAAAGATCCGCCCGGTCGCCCGAACCACGGAGTCATTGGTTCCGTCGCCAGGTATCGGGAACGGCGCGTCGCCTCGAAAATGACCCGGATCCCCCGCGGCCAACAGATCGAGCGCCTTCGGACTCGGGGACAGCAACCGCTCGGTGAACCCGTCCTGGGCTGCGAGCAGGGCTTCCGCCTCGTCCATCGACTCGAATGCCGTCGGCGGTTCCAAACGCTGGCGCTGGCGCAGGTCCCATACCCCACCCCGGCGCAACGTCACCTCGGACTCGGCCGAAATCCGGTGGAGCGGGCTCGACGGCAGCAGCCGGAATTCCTCCGCTGAAACGGTCACACCCTTCGAGGCCAGGTCCCCGTGCTCCCGGGCCACCGCCAGTTCAAGCCCAGCCGCCCCGGTCGCCTCCCACGTCACGAGTTCCACCTCGTGCAATCCCTGCGCGAGATTCGTCACGACCAAGGTGTAGGCGAAGGCCCGATTCCCGACCGACGCCTGTTCGACCCCGTCGATTCTCAATCGGAAACCGTCGTCGCTCCCGACCCCCAACGTCACCACCCCGCCCCGCGTCATCCGCAGCCATCCGTGGGCCCGCACGACGAAATCGTCCCCGCCCGCGGCTTCATTCGGGAAGGGCTGATTGAGTCGGAAAACGCCTTCACCGCCATTCGACATGAAATCCAGGTACGGCGCTCGTGATTCGTTCCGACTGACGAACGGCACCGCCCCCGACAGAACCGCGTCCGCATCCTCGATCGTCCGGACAATTCCGGCCGCTTTGATGTGTTCGACCGTCCATTCACCGCCGTCCTCGAGGGCGACGGGCTGCGCCACGACTCCGGCCGCTGATAGGATCGCCGCGCCGACAAGAGCCGCGGTGAACCGGATGGAGAGACCCTTCGCGAAGTTGAAGTTTTTCATGGGAGCTTGAGGGAATCAGGGAGCTGCGTCGACGAGGGGGACCTTGGTCACCGGCGCGGAATTGGGCTGTCGCTGGAGCACGAAACCGCCGGTCCGCATGACGACGAGGTGCGGACGATTCACCGGCACCAGGCGCCAGGTGTACCGACCCGAGATGACCGCTTCCCCGACTTGATGTTCCGCTTCGCCCTCGATGGTCTCGAGGAGGAGTTCACCGTCCACCCTCCCCGCGAACGGAGGGCCTCCATCTTCCCAATGGATGTTTGGAATCCTGGCCTGGAAGCCGGTCGCCGAGCGCTCGAAGGTCGAGGCGGGATAATCCCCCGGCGGAACCAGGCTCGTCGCGTCACCCCGGATCAGGGCCTGGGTCGACGCCCCCTGTCGCAACACGAGGAAGCTGAATCCCAGGGATCCATCCCCCACCAGAATTCCGCGCCAGGTCTCGTCGTTGTCCTCCACCAGGACGGTGGCCGGGGGCGCCACCTCCAGAACCGCGCCACTGATCCGCTCCAGGCGCAGACTCGCGTATTCCAGCGCCCCGGGGGAATCGTCGTCCGGTCGGTTCAGCGGCGGCAACGCCCACTGGGTCGCCCCTTGCACGGCGACCTCGCCCGATTGCTCAAACCCCGGCCCCGAATAGACGTAGCGGATGACACCTGTGTACGGCTGCGAAAACACCAGACGCGGCCCGGTACTATCGCCTTCCCGGGCGATCAGCGGTCCCGGCTCAAAGACCACCGAGGTTGTCTCGTTGCCACCCTCCGTCCGGGCCACCAATCGAAAGAAACCCAGCGATCCGACCGGCCGCGGCGCCACCGCGCGGAAGGTCCCCGGACCCGTCGCGTCGATCCGAACCCCGTCCATCGCGACCCAGTCGACCGGGGCCGCCAGGGATCCCGCGTGTTCCAGGCGATGCGCCGTGGCGCCGGTCGCCGATTCGTCGCGGAATCCGACTTCCACCTCGGTCGTGGCGACTCGGATCTCGGTGACTTCAAGTCCCAGCGCCCGCCCCATCCACCCGTGCCCCAGACCCCAGGCGAGAAGTAACAGGTACCCGGCGTATCGCGCGCGGCGGACCACGCTTCCTTGCCCTCGCGAACCGGTCGGAATTCTCGCGAGCGGTTGGTTGTCAGGATTCAGGTTCATATCAGGAATTGAGTTTCGAAGGACTTAGCAACTCGCCGAGCCGATGGAGTTCGGATTTCGACAGGAATTCACGGACGCCCGCCGCCAGTGCCGCCCGGCGGAAGACCGGCGTGTCGTGCGCGGAAACGATCACAATCCGCGCGTCGGGTGAGATCCGGCGGATTTCACCCGCCGCGCTGAGGCCGTCCATTCCGGGCATTTCGATGTCCAGCAGCGTCCAGTCCGGCCTCGTGCGAACGAAGGCGTCCACCGCCTCCCGCCCGTCCGCGGCCTGCTCGACGCGGACCGCCAACGGTTCGAGCAACGCGGCGAGGCGGTCGCGCATTCTCGGGGAGTCATCGACGATCAGGACTTTCATCGGTCTTGAGACGCCCTCCCGGGCGGCCGGGACTACTACTAGTCCCTTCGTGGAGGCGCCGTGAATTCGCCCGGGCACGTAAATGCGACTACGCGCGTGCACGCAGACGCCGATTCCCCCCACGCCATGAACCATCCCCCGGAGTCGCGGACGTCGGTCGGCGCCGACTTCACGTCGGCGGCGACGGTTCGCTGTCCCAACTCGTGATGCCCGAAGATCGTCGCTTCACATCGCGGAACGGACGCACTGACTAGGTTTCGATGTGAGGTTCGCGGGCCCCATTTCGTCCGCCGGTCGCTTCGCCTGTCTTCTCGCCGCGCTCCCTGCACGGCCGATTGATGGCCGAGGGCTTTCCCGATGTCCGAGGCTGGGGCGCATCGCAGGATCTCGACCTCTCCTTCGTCAGCGCCGCGGCGCAAACCTCCGACGCCTACCTCTGGTTCGGCTCGCCCGCGGGCCTCTTCCGGTTCAACGGCCACGAGTTCCGCCACATCGACCTGCGGGAGGAGGGTTCACCGGCGGAGGTTTTCATCACCGCGCTCCTGGCGGACCGCGATGGCAACCTTTGGATCGGCACCGACGCCGAAGGGCTCTATCGCCATGCCAACGGTCGGATCACCCCTTGGCGGGCCGAGAGCGGCCTCTCGAACGACCGCATCAAATGCCTCGCCCAGGACGCCGAGGGAACCGTCTGGGTCGGCACCGACGGCGGCGGCACATTCCGCAAGGTGGGCGACCGCTTCGTTCCGTTCGAAGGTCCCGAAGCCGGATCGCTCACCCACGCGACCGCCTTCGCGCTCGACCACGATGGAGGCCTTTGGATCGGCACGTTCGCGGGCCGACTCACAGACGGTCCGATCTGGGCGCGTCGCCGAGCATGTGCCCCGCAAGGGCCCGGGAATCAAAGCCCTGCACATCGACTCGGCCGGTCACCTCTGGATCGGCACGAGCGCCGGACTGGCTCGGCTCATTGAGGGCCGGCAGGAACGGATCCCACTCCTCCAGGCGGATGGCAGCCGCAGTCTCACCCCATTCATCACTTCGATCCACGAGGATCGATTCGGCGGCCTCTGGGTCGGCACCCTGACCGGCCTCGTCCATCTGCGGACGGAAGACCAGGAGTTTCTCGGCGCCGACCATGGCCTGGGCAATGGACTCGTCACCACAGTCTTCGCCGACCGCGAAGGCAGCGTTTGGGTCGGCGCCGAAATCGGCGACCTGTACCAGTTGAACCGTCGGAAAATCCGGACCGCGTCGCCGTTTCCAGCCGGCCTTCCGTCCGTCAGCACCGTGGCCGTCGCCAGCGACGGCACCTTCTGGGTCGGCGGCACCCAGGGGATCGCCTTCCGCTCCCCCGGCTCGCACCGGTTCGAGGTCCCGCCGTTGTCGCCGCCGCCCATGGAAGACGTCACCTGCGTCGGAATCGACGATCAAGAGCGGGTCTGGTTCGGCAACCGCTTCGGCGATTGGGGATTTCTACAGAGCGGTTCCTTCACCCGAATCGACACCAGTTCCCTCGACCGCTCCCAGGTCTCGCCCAACTTCTTCCTCCCAACTCGGCAACACGGGCTTCTGGTTGGCACCGAAGGAGGACTCTTCCAGATGGGGCCCGAGAATGAACCGGTCGTATGGTCCGGACCTCCCCTATCCCACAAGGACGTGACCTGCGCGGTCGAAGCTCCCGATGGCACGCTTTGGATCGGGACCGGCAACGGTCTCAACCGCGTCCGCGACGCTTCCGCCCAGACGTACATCCAACTCCCGACGCGACCGATCGAACAGGTGTCCGACTTGTCCCTGGACCCTGACGGCACGGTCTGGGTGTCCACCTACCGAGGCCTCTGGCGCATTCGCAACGATCAGTTCTTCGCGTTCGGACCCGAACACGGCGCGCCACCCTTCGCCGGCCCCCTGGTGGACGACCTCGGAGGGAACCTCTGGGTCGGCCTCGGAGGGAATGTCGCGCGCCTGTCGAAAACCAACCTCCACGCCGTGGCGGACGGATTGTCGCCCCGGGTCATCTCCCGGTACTGGTCGGGAACGGACGGATTGAAGTCCGTGATCCTGGCCACCGGCCGAGCCGGCGCACGCACGCCCGATGGCTACGTCCACTTCGCCACGGACAAGGGGATTGCGACCATCCATCCTGGCCATGTCCGCGCCAACGACGTCCCACCCGTGCTGACCATCGAGCGCGTGTTGTCGATGGAGACCCCCACCCTCACCGACATCGCGGCGACATCCGGGAACACCCAGGGCTCGCGGGAGCACGCGGGTCTCGACCTTCCTCCCGGCTATCACCGGATAGATATCCACTACGCGGGTCTCAGCTACGTCGCGCCCCAGCGCGTGCGCTATCACCATCGCCTCCGCGGATTGAGCGACGACTGGGAGGACGCGGGCACCGACCGCGTGGCGTCGTACCGGGCCCTCCCCGCCGGCGACTACACTTTCGAGCTCATCGCCTCCAACGACGCGGGCCTCGCCTCCGCCGCCCCTGGGATTCTCCGAGTCCACGTCGACGCTCCATGGTGGCGGTCCATCGCCTTCAGGGTTTCGATCGTCGGCCTCGCCGCGCTGGTCGCGGCGGGAGTCTACTCGTGGCGCGTCCGCCGACTGAAACGACTCGGCGCCGCCCAACGGGAGTTTTCCCGGCGTCTCCTGGAACATGAGGAGAATGAGCGCCACCGGCTCGCCAAGGAACTGCATGACGGCCTGGGACAGGAACTCCTCATCCTCCGAAACCACGTCGCCCTGCTCGGACTTCAATGGCCCGAGGCTCCCGCAGCCGCCGCCGAACGGCTCCGCGAAATCGATCAGGCATCCCAGACCGCGGTCGACCAGGCCCGCGCCATCGCCCACAACCTGCGACCCGCCGAACTCGAACGTCTCGGCCTCACAACCGCCCTCCGCGACATGATCGAGCGCGCTTCAGCCAGTTCTTCCATTGATTTCCGCCATGAATTCGAACCGGTCGACGGACGCCTTTCAAAAGACGAGGACGTGCTCCTCTACCGCGTCACCCAGGAGCTCGTGAACAACATCCTCAAGCATTCCGGCGCCAAAACAGCCCGCATCACCCTGCGCATCGCCGACGGGCCGGTCCTCGAACTCACGGTCGCCGACGACGGCCGGGGCTTCGACCCGGAAGCCGCCGCTCAGGGTTCCGGAGCGCGCCGTGGACTGGGGCTCGACAGCGTGTCGGAGCGCATCGCCATGCTGTCGGGAACCTTGCGGATCGACTCGCCGCCGGGCACGGGCGCCGGCACCTGCGTGCGAATCCGCGTCCCGATCCCACCACGCCCCAGACTGACCGCCGGGTCCGGACCGTCGTAGACCCGGTTTTCCAACCGCACAAAAAGCGACAAGGCGCCGAAAGCGGTTCGGACCAAAGTTGCATTTACAATACTTCTTTAACAGGATCGCCCGCGTCTCGGATGGACCGCGCGCCGGATGGAAGTGAGATCCCGCTCCCTTGGGACTGCTCAGGATCAAGGAGCACAACGTGTTCTCTTCTTCCCGAGCACCCTGTGGATCCGAGGTTCCGTATGAGCAACGATTCAAACTTGCCCTTGGTGTATTCCTGCTCGGGCGCGTCCAGCGCCGCGCAAATGGCGAATCACATCGCCGTCAAAATGGACCGGCTTGATGTCGCTGAGATGTCCTGCATCGCGGGTGTGGGTGGCGACGTGAAAGCGTTGGTCAATACCGCCAAATCGGGGCGACCAATCATCGCGCTCGACGGCTGCCCACTGCACTGCGCGGGGAAGATCCTCAAGCGTCACGGACTGACCGCCGACAGGCACTACGACCTGAGCAAAATGGGTGTGCCGAAGAAGAGGCGCGAGGACTTCGATCCAAACCAGGCAGCCGAAATCCTGAAGCGCATCACGGAGGAATCCAAAGTCCCGTTTCCGGGTGACCGGACGACGTAGCACAGGCTGCCCAGCCTGCCGTCTCGCCGGTCGGTGGTTCGAGAATGGAGACATACGCCCGGACCCGCTTTCGCGCCTCGATGGCCCCAACCGCGTCTGAAAACCCAAATTCACCGGATACGTCGAGGAAACCAAAAAGGGGCGCCGAAGCGCCACTTTCCAGAAATGTTCGAGATGATGGACCACTCAGGCCATGCGACGACGGACCAAACCGACCAGCATCAGGCTGCTGCCCAGCATCATCACGGACGTTCCGTTGTCGGGCAGGTTGATCAACACACTCTGGCGCCGATACATCGGGCTGGACTGCGGCACGGCCGGGTTGGTCGGGTTCAGAACACCAATCGATCCCGAGGTGGCGTGCGCCTTGGCCGCGGCGACGGAACCGAACGCGTTCACCACCTGGACGATGAACGGGTTGGCGAGATCGACGAGCTGCTCGTCTTCCAGGCCCCAGATCGCGTTCTGAAGATCCCGGCCACTCGCGGCGCGCGCGGCGCGATCCCCGACCGTGGCGGTCGCGAAGCTGTAACCCGGAAGCGTCTCGTTCAGGAACTTCTGGTACAGGAACGAGGTTCCGGCGGAAACGGGATCGGGGTTGCCACCTCCCAGGCCACCGGCCATCGCCGCCGTCGCCAGGGTGTAGTCGTAGGCCGCGCCAAACCCCATCCCCTCGTTCTTCTCGAGACAGAAGGTGTAAAAGTCGATCGGGCCACCGACGCCGATCAGGTCGGCCCCGAATTCCCCACCACCGTAGGTCTGAAGCCTCCAGGTCGGATTCGAGAACACAACCTGCGCGGCCTCGGCGATTTGCGCGAACGTCGAACCAACAACCAGAACCGCGGCGGCGATGTTTTTGATATTCATGATGGTACTAATTTCTTGGAATTGTTTTTAGGTTCGTGACCTCCCGTTTACCGAAACGAACCTGCCACCACAAAGCAAACGCCGTGCCAAGGGTCGAACCGTCCGACTCAGTAGAAATCCCTTCGGAGCTAGTCGATTTTCCTATTTTCACAACACGCTGCCGCCGAATCGGTTGTAAGTTTTTATCACCCCAAGACTAGGGAATTGCTGAATTCACTTTGTCGAATTAGGCTCCATCAATCCATCACAGGATTTCTTTAGTCGTAAGGTCCGCCGACAAGCGGCGTCGACGACGGCCAATCTCCGAAATCCGCCACCTTGTTTCACGGCAGCGGGTTAGATGACGCCCGCCAGCGAAAAAGATGGCGCGGCAGCTTTTCCGACACTCCCCATGGGCCCCTCCAACCACCCTGGAGGATGGTTCTCGGGTGCGATGCGGCTCCCGCAACCCGCCGCGGTCGCAATGCAATGCAAATGCCATGCGCGGCTGCTTCCGCGCCGGTCCGCGGTGGAGATCCAATCGCTTCGATCCATTGTTTGCGCTATGAGCCATCCCGCCTGGCTGGCTAGGCACAAGGCTCGCCCAGGAAATACCATGACGACCACCCAACCCACCTCCTCCGACGGCGGCATCACCCTTCGCCGAGCCGCGGAACGCGGTCACGCCGACCACGGCTGGCTGAAAGCCGCGCATTCGTTCTCGTTCGGCGACTACCACGATTCGAACCACATGGGCTTCCGCTCGCTGCGAGTCATCAACGACGACCGCATCGCCGGCGGCGGCTTCCCAACGCATCCCCACCGGGACATGGAAATCATCACCGTCGTCCTCAACGGCGCCCTCGAACACCGGGACTCGATGGGAAACGGCAGCGTCATCCACCCAGGTCACGTCCAGTACATGGCGGCAGGGGACCGGAGTGCGTCACAGCGAGTTCAACGCCTCGCCGTCCGAACCCGTCCATCTCCTTCACATCCGGATCCGCCCGGATCGCACGGGCCTGCCCCCGCGATACCAGGAGAAAGCCCCTCGAAAACCCCACGCCCGGACGTTTCCAACTCGTGACTTCGTCCACCGGCCGGAACGGATCGATCGCCATCCATCAGGACGCGGATCTGTGGATCGGTCGCGTTTCCATGGCGGGAGAGAATCTCCTCCACACCCTCGCCCCGGATCGGCACGCCTGGATCCAAGTGGCCGAAGGCTCCGTGACCCTGAACGGCCTTCCGCTCGCGGCCGGCGACGGCGCCTCGGTCTCCGGCGAGACCGCGCTGCGATTCACGGCGTCCGGCGCGGCCCAGGTCCTTCTCTTCGACCTGAATTGAACAAATCCGGATGGACCGCCGGCTTTCAACCGGCCTCCTTTCCCACAGTGCCGAGCCGGCTGGAAGCCAGCGCCACAAGGGGTATCGCCGGTCACGGCTCAGCTCGGGGGCTCTCCGGCGCGCCGGCGTCGGGTTTCGCGGTTGGCCCTGGCCCCGGACCGGGTCGGGATCGTCCGCGACGGCGCTGCAACGCCTCCCGCAACACGAACTCGACCTGGCCGTTCACGCTGCGCAATTCAGCTTGGGCCCAGGCCTCGAGTTCGGCCCAGACCTCCGGATCGATCCGCAGCAGGAATGCTTTTCGGTCTGCCATGATCAGCCCGCCAGCCCCGCCCGTTGGCGGACGTCCCGCGCAAATCCCGCTGGATTCCCCGGCGCCAACACCACACGGCGGTCCGCGTAGCGCAACAGCACCGCCGACGACGTGTTGTTCGCGAGCAATCGGAATCGACCTGTAGCCGACGGTTCCAGAAGATCCCGGTCGAGGACAGAAACCCGCCATTGCCGAACAACCGCAGCGCACCCCGCACCATGTCCACCTCCGCGACGACTTCCACCAACCCCGCCAGGGGAAGACGAGTCAGCCAGAACGTCCGGCGCACAAGGATTTCCCGGTCGCCGATCGAGTAGCCACGCACCATGGACACCAACCCGATGATCAGGATTCCCACGACGCCAGAGATCGCGAGCAGTTGGACTCGGGAATCGATCGGCGCCCGGAACAGCGCGGTCGCCACACTTCCCAGGATAACCAGGGACGAGCACGCTGATCCCTTTCCGAACCCCTGACCACGGCGCGGAATACTCGGGGAAGCCGCCCGCCCAGCCCTGTCCCTGGGCTCCCGCCGGCGGCCCGGGTCGTTCTCGTTCCGTCACGGCGTTCATGCGTAGAGCGTTCCCGTGTTGATCACCGGATGCACCTCCGATTCGGCGCAAAGCACCACGAGGAGGTTCGAAACCATCGACGCTTTCCGTTCGTCGTCGAGGGTCACCACTTGGCGTTCCGCCAGATCCTTCAACGCCATGTCCACCATGGTCACCGCCCCATGAACGATCTTCTGCCGAGCGGCGATCACCGCCTCGGCCTGCTGCCGTCGCAGCATCGCCTGGGCGATCTCGGGCGCGTAAGCCAGATGGGTCAGCCGAGCCTCGTCCACCAGCACCCCCGCCTTGCCCAGTCGTTGCTGCAACTCCGCGCACAGCGCCCCCGAAACCTCGTCCACCCTGCTTCGGAGATTCACCTCCTCCACCGTGGTGTCGTCCCCGTGATCGTAGGCGTAGCAGCTCGCCAAATGCCGGATCGCCGACTCACTTTGCACGCGGACATAGTGATCGTAGTTGTCGACGTCGAACATCGCCTGCGCCGTGTCCTCCACCCGCCAGACGATCACCGCGCCTATCTCGATGGGATTCCCGCGCTTGTCGTTCACCTTGAGTTTCTCGCTGTTGAAATTGCGGGTCCTCAAAGAGACCTTGTTCCGCCGGTGCGGATCCGCCGCGGACGGCATCCGCTTCCCCGCGTTGGGATGCTCACCGCCCAGCGATTCCAACAGGGCCGGTTGCCTGAAGCTGTTGCCGCTGTAGAAGGGGTTCGCCCAGTGGAAGCCGCTTGTCCGCACGGTTCCCTTGTACGCTCCGAACAACACCAGCACCCGGGCCTCGTTCGGTTGGAGCGTGAAAAAGCCGTTCAAGAGGATGATCCAGGTCGGGATGCAAAGGATCGCCAGGATCATCAAGCCCCAGTACGGGTGCTGCTGCCGCTGCACTCCCGCCGCGATCGAATAGATCAGGAGCGCGATGCTCCCCGGGATGAGAAGGATGACGACCGGCAACATGCCCCAGCCGCTCAAGACTCCGACCGCGCGTTCCCGATTCCGATGGATGGATTGATTCTCGCTGTTCATGAAGACCCTTTCCGCGGGCTTGAGGATTCGACCGATCGCTCGCACGGCGATATTGGTATGATATCACTTTGCAATCGTCAAGGGATTCGTGGGTTTAAGGCGGGACCGGGGTGCATCCTCGAGTTGTCGGCGGACATTCACCGTCGGGTTCGGAATCGGTATCCGTATCGTTTGGGGGGGTCTGACGCTCGGATCCCGATGGACAGCGCGAGTGTCCATTCCGATTCCGATTCCGATTCCGACCTCGACCACGCCCATCGCTGGCAGGCGATCATCGCAAGAGCTCCGACAAGTCGGCGATGCGCCCGCAGGACAGGTCCATCCAGTCCCCTTCCCACCTCCCGCCGACGGGGGTTCCGGTTTGGAGACGACGACCGACGCGAAAGGTGGGCGCAAGAACCGGTGGCAAGAACCGGCAAGAACCAGCTTGCGACCGGCCCGAGTTCGGAGCGAGGCTTCGCCCGCCTTGTGCGGCCGTAGCTCAATTGGCTAGAGCTTCTGACTTCGGATCAGAAGGTTGCAGGTTCGAGCCCTGCCGGCCGCACCATTCTCTATCAACGCGTTAGGTCCGCTTCCTCCTCCAAAAACTCCCGCCGGTCGGTCGACTGCTACGGGTTTTGCTACAGGTCATCCTCGACGATTTCGGGGAATGCACCACAGAGCTACCGCCTGCACCTGGTAGCCGTGTAGGCGCGGACCGCCCCTGCAGTGGAGACTGATCGTTCAACCGCCGGTTCCAAGAACCGGAACGGAAGGACGACAATGGCGAGCTTGATGAAACGTGGCGGAATTTGACCGCCCGCATTTATGTCGACGGTCGCGAACGCTGGAAGTCCCTCGGCACCTCGGACAGGCAACAAGCCGAGAAGCAGGCGAAGGAGTTGGAGGAATCTTTCAAGGGAACCAAGTGGCTGCGTCAGCAACTCGATGTTCTCCTCGAACGCGCCGAGCGGGATTTACGCCCCGACGAAGTGCCGCTGGTTTGCGACTCGCTGGGAAAGGCAATCGACCGCCTCCTGCTCCGGCTCCCGGATGATCAACGCGAACACCTCGGTCGGCGGCTTTCCCGCAATCTCGCCGGTCAGCAACATGCCAAGGTCGCCATCGCAGACGCATGGCAACGCTGGCTGGCTTCCGCCAACCGATCGACCGAATCGAAGGATCGGTCCATTGCCGGCTATCGGGGAATTTGGTCTCGCTTCGAGGGCTGGGCCAAGCGGCTGGGAATCGTGTGGATCCACGAGATCGACGAAGCCAGCGCATTGACCTACGCCGACGACCTCTGGAAGGAGTTGGTCAGTCCAAGAACCTTCTCGGCTCACACCGGATTCCTGCGTTCGGCATGGTCAACGCTCCGAGTTCCCGCCGGCCTCGGCCCTCTGAACCCCTGGGCCGCCGTGAGACCCAAAGTCAAAACGGCGGAATCCGGTCGGCGCGCGCTGACGCCCGAGGAGATTCGTCGAGTGGTCCATTGCGCGGAAGGGAGCCTCCGCCTCCTCCTTATCGCCGGAGCCATGACCGGTGCACGCCTGGGCGACATTGCCTCCATGCGCTGGTCCGATCTGAACCTTATCAGCGGTGAATGGTCGTTCACTCCCATGAAGACGAGCCGCACGGGAAAACGTCTGGTCTTACCCCTTCTCGAACCTTTGCTTGGAGAACTGCGAATCGAACTCCCCCACGGTGTTGGAAACGCTCGCCGCCTCCCCTGGCGTCAACCGCCACCCCCCCCGCCCCCTTTCCCCGCTCCGACCTGTAGCATTTCCCGTAGCATCGGCGGTCCCGACGCCACGAATCGAGCGTTTGGCGGGGATTCCCTCGGCTTCCTTCTGATGCGAGGACAGTAGAAACGCCTCTCCGCTACCCCTTTCGACCGCAATAGCCCGTTGAATCGCGGTTGCCCCACAGCTCGTCTGCCTTCGCGTCGGCCCACTTTGCGAACACTCTCGGGTCCCGCAACCCATCGGAAGGCCTGTCCAAAGGCCTCCATTTGAATGGCTCCAGCTTCTTGGATCACCCGCTTCGCTTCGAACCGCGCGCCACCTGCCACACTTCGAAGTCCGCGGGCACCCATTTTGGCCGCTTCGGTGTTGCTGGCGCTTTGAGGCCTGGGCCATGGTCACCCGACCAAAGTCCCAGCCTCATGCCAGATGTCACAAATCCATCCAGTCCATGGACCTGTAGACAAGATTGGCGAGAGAGACGGGAACCCAAGACTCGCCCCCAAGACCCCCGGTGCCGCGACCACCCCATGTTCCTGACCCAGGATCGCGGTTGAACCGCGATGTCTCCGCCCGCCCCACCCCGCACTTCGCATGAAACTTCCCGCCACGGGGCAGATCGCCCGAGTCCGCACCCGCCACTGGCTCGTCGGTGCCGTCGAACCGTCTGCCCATGGCACGTTGGTCGACCTGTCCTGTGTCGATGACGACGCCCAGGGCGAGCCGCTCCAGGTGGTCTGGGAGGTCGAACTCGACGCGGTCGTCCTCGACTCCGAAGCCTGGGAAAAGATCGGCCGGCGCGACTTCGACCGCCCGGAGTACTTCGCCGCCTACCTCAACACGCTCCGGTGGAATTGCGTCACGTCCACCAACGAAAAACTCTTCCAGGCCCCTTTCCGCGCCGGCATTCGCATCGAAGCCTACCAACTCCAACCGCTCCGCAAGGCCCTCGAACTGCCTCGGGTCAACCTCTTCATCGCCGACGACGTCGGTCTCGGAAAAACGATCGAATCCGGCCTCATCGCCAACGAACTCCGCCTCCGCCGCCGGGTGAACGATATCGTCGTGGCCTGCCCACCCTCCATGATGGAGCAGTGGCAGGAGGAAATGGAGAGCCGCTTCGGGCTCACCTTCGAAATCTACAACCGCGATTACGTCGAGCGCATCCGCCGGGAACACGGCTACTCCACCAATCCCTGGGACACTTTCCCGCGTTGGATCGTCTCCCACCGGCTTCTCATCGACGAGAATCACGCCGGCCCCATGAAGGTGTGGCTCGACAACTTCCGCCCCGGAAGCCTGCTCATCCTCGACGAAGCCCATCACGCCGCCCCAGCCAGCGGCTCCCGATACGCCATCGACTCCAAGATCACCCAAGCGGTCCGGGACCTCGCCCCGCGCTTCGAGCATCGCCTCTTTCTCTCGGCCACCCCCCACAACGGGCACTCGAACAGCTTCAGCGCTCTCCTCCACCTCCTCGACAATAAGCGCTTCACCCCCGGTGTCCCCGTCACCAAGAAACAACTCGGCGCCGTCATGGTCCGCCGGCTCAAGGAGGACATCCGGGAGATCGCCGGCGGCTTCCCCAGGCGATTCCTCAGCGAAGTTCAAATCAAGGATCTCCCCGCCGACGCCCCGGAGCTGGCGCTCGCCGACCTGCTGATGGAGTACCGCGAGGTCCGAAAGCTGCGTTTCGCTTCTGGCACGAAGCGCGAACAGGCCATGGGTGGCCTGATCCTCTCGACCCTCCAGCAGCGCCTCTTTTCTTCCATCGAAGGATTCCACCGGACGCTCAACGCCCATCGACGGGCCATGGAGAAGGTTTGGGCGGAAGTCGGAGCCTCAGGGGTTCCGGCCACACTCCGGAGAAGTCGACGAACGATAACGACAGTCCCACGGAGCGCCCGGAACGAATGACCGCGGGTTTCGATGGGGACGACGACCGAGCTTTGCTTCCCGCCGAGGAACAGGAGTCCGAGGCCGCCGATGCGTTGGCTGCTGTCACCGTGAAGGCCTCCGGCAACGCCCGAGCCGCCCACAGCGACCAGGAACGCCAACTGCTCAACGCGATGGCCACCATCGCCGAACGCCACCGGTTCCAGCCGGACGCCCGCATCCGCTGGTTGTTGGACTGGATGCGCAAGCACTTGTCCGCCGGCATCAGCGTCGACTCAACCACCCGACCGGACCCCACTGCCGCCTGGAGCAACCTCCGCGTCATTCTCTTCACCGAATACGAGGACACCGCCCGCTACCTCCGCAACCAACTGGAAGCCGCCATGGGAAGGAGCAGACATCGCGAAACAGCGTCTCGCCGTCTTCCACGGACCCACCCGCCCCGAGGACCGCAAGGCCATCAAGCTCGCCTTCAACGAGCACCCCTCGAAGAACCCGCTCCGTATCCTCATCGCCACGGACGCCGCCCGCGAAGGTCTCAACCTCCAGGCCCATTGCTGGAATCTCTTCCACCTCGACCTCCCCTGGAACCCCAGTCGCCTGGAACAGCGCAACGGCCGCATCGACCGCAAGCTCCAGCCCAACCCCGAGGTCTTTTGCCACTACTTCGTCTACACCCAGCGTCCCGAGGACCGCGTGCTCGCCGCCATCGTGCGCAAGACCGACACGATTCGCCGGGAATTGGGCGCGCTCTCGGACGTCATCGACACTCGCCCTCACCGCCGGCATCGACTGGAGCAAGGCCGATGAAACGGCGCGTATCATCGATGGCACCGCCGAGGACGAAGAGAAGCGCAAGGTGCGCGAGGAAGAGTTCGAGGAGGACCGCCAGACCCGCCTGAATGATCTGCGTCGCCAGACCGACGACTCACAAACAGAACAGATCCATTAATCGTATCTGTTGAAGATGAAAATGCGATACCGAATGAATACAGCCTGTCGCAGAACTATCCGAATCCCAATAACCTATGAGCACTACTTCAACATCAACATTCTTTTGGTGGAGACGAAACTTCCTGCCTTAATCCTGTACAGTAGGTATACTCCGCTGGGCACCAGAAGACCCGAGCTGTTTCTTCCGTCCCACAATCGAATATGTGCCCGCAGGCTGAGCTCCGCTTACAAGATTCCGCACTAACTGACCCAGTATATTGTAAATCTCCAGAGTCACTTTTCCCGGCGCTTTGAGCTGATACTCGATGGTAGTTGTCGGGTTAAACGGATTCGGATAGTTCTGCGACAGGCTGTATTCATTCGGTATCGCATTTTTCACGTCTTCAACAGATACGATTAAATGGATCTGTTCTGTTTGTGAGCGCCCAAATTGACAAATGGTCTACCGTTTCAGATGCAACCATGTTGTTTGCCGCATCAATAGATGTCTTCAGGGCTTTCCATACGCCGCCGGTAGCATCCCAGTATGCGATTCGCAGGCTGTCTTCTATTATACCTGAAGCAGTTAAAGCTGCATCTGTATAAGTAAATCTGATTTTCCCGGTAAATGTGGTAATATCCGTAGAAGTCATTTCATAGTATCCCAGTGCCTCTACAAAGGCACTTGCGCTGGGAATTGCCGAAGGAGCCGTGGTACCGTATGCAGTCATTGATATTTTCCCGGTCACATTCCCCGCTTTCAATCTTTACCGGAAAACGAAGTGTTCCCATAGGACAGGGAGGCAGAACTGTCGGCTCCGACAGATACTGATACTACCGTACCTGCTTGTAGTTGCACCCCGACTTCCTTTTGCCGTACCGGAGGAATCGGTATCTGTTACTTTAAGCATCGCGGTATACACACCTGATGTGCTATAGGTATATCCGGCCGTTGCCACTGTTGTATCCATGATATCATACGTACCGTCGCCGTCGAAATCCCAGCTGAACTTCAAATCGGCGAGAGAATCCTCCGTATCTGCTGAAGCGGATGCGTCAAACACAAATGCGGTGGTGGTTGTTCCGGAATCAGGGGTTATCGTAAATGACACAGGAGCCGTATTCGCTACTACAACTACTGTGGTCACTTCTTCGAATCGTCATGGTCGTAGTACCGGTTAAGCTTCCCGAATCTGTCACCTTAAGCATTGCCGTATATGTACCGGCTGCGTTGTTTTTGCAGCCAGAAATACGAGCAGGTACCTGTCCCGTCGCCAAATTCCAGCTGTACGTTATTGTCGTACTCAGGATCTGATGAACCGGAAGCATCAAACGCGAAAACCTGGCTGGTAAAACCGGCATCAGGGGTCACTGTAAATGACGCCGTCGGAGACACATTCTCTCCATGCCTTTTACTTCCTCACGGTCACGGAATCTTTACCCCTGTCGAGTCTCCTGTGTCTTTCACGGTCAAGGTAATCGTATAAGTACCGGAATCTGCATAGGTATAAGAAGCTGTCGCGACAGTGGTATCAGTGATGCTGCCTGTCCCGTCGCCGAAATTCCAACTGTAGGTCAGATT
Source organism: uncultured Verrucomicrobiota bacterium (assembly GCA_942490575.1). Classification (GTDB taxonomy): domain Bacteria; phylum Verrucomicrobiota; class Verrucomicrobiia; order Limisphaerales; family CAIMTB01; genus CAIMTB01. The sequence continues at coordinate 1,373 of CALNYA010000031.1, read as the reverse complement.
CCCAGAAGTCGCATCTTCCGCATCCGCTGAAGCCGATGCGTCAAATGCAAATGCAGTATTGGTGAAACCGGTATCAGGAGTCACCGTAAATGACGCGGTTGGAGGCGCATTTGCTTTGACCACTACCGTTGTCGAATCTATCCCGGTCGAGTCTGCGGAGTCTTTTACTCTCAGAATTATCGATTTTGTGCCGATGGTACTATAGGTGTAAGACGCGGTTGCCGCTGAGGAATCTGTAATTTCATAAGTACCGTCGCCGTCGAAATCCCAGCTGAATTTCAACTGATCTGCGCCGTCTTCCGCATCGGAAGAGGCAGATGCATCAAAAGCGAAGACGGTTGTTACAAGACCGGAATCCGGAGTCACCGTAAATGACGCCGTGGGACTAATATTTTCACCCTGACTCTTCACTCTCACCGTCATGGAATCCGTCCCGGTTGAATCTCCGGGATCTTTCACCGTCAGCGTAATCGTATATGTGCCTGCTGAGTCGCTATAGGTATATCTCGCCGTTGCAGTTGTGGTCGTATCGGTTATGCTGCCAGACCCGTCACCGAAATTCCAGCTGTAGGTCAATGCTGCACCTTCAGGATCGGAAGATGCGGAGGCGTTTTCAGAAATCGGGTTGTCACAATACCGGTATCCGGCGTCACGGTAAAAGATGCCGTCGGAGCCAGGTTAATGACGGCGACTGCTACCTTTTCAACCGTTAGTGTATATGCACCAAAACCGCTTGTTCCTGACTGCTCAACTTTTATGGTATAGGTCCCCGTTGTATCCGTCATCACCGTAAGTGATACCGTTGAGCCGCTTGCCGAACCAGTTGCCGTTCCCACTGAAGTACCGGCAGGATTATAAACTGTAATTTTCCCTTTAAGATTAGAAGCGATAGCAAGTGTTATTGTGAGGCTGTCCCTTTCGTTTGAGGTTTTTGTTCCCGAGAATGAAAAATAATCCACATCGGAAATTGAACCGATATTTCCGAAACGGTGTCCTTGTTACCTACGAAGGCTAAAGCTGTTGCGGTTGCGCCGGTATCATTAGGCCGGCCGCATCGCCTGCTGCACCCGCCTTTTCTCGATGTCCAAATCATACGCGCCAACGCTAAATCCGGCAGGTTTGTTTGCGCTCGGAGTTACGCTTTCAAGCATAATCCCGATAATAGGTGCCGGCAGTTTCTGCAACCCATCCGGAAATTGCCTCATCAAGGCCCTTGCACTGTCGTTAGCGACTACCATGCTGTTGCCGTTTGCATCATATATAACAATCTTTGCATCAAATTCCCCCGTGCCATTGTTTAGGGAAATCGTAATACTGTCCTTTGCAGAGACTGATGAGATTTTATACCAGTCCTGATCAGTAGCACCGGTTAT
>CALNYA010000030.1:0-43509 GCA_942490575.1 uncultured Verrucomicrobiota bacterium | reverse complement strand
CGAGGAACTGGCGGCGGTTGGGGCGCGTGGCGCTCTGGATCGGTGGATTCGCGTTCTTTTTCACGGAAGGATTTCGAGCGTGGCGAAGGTCCGGTGGCGCCTCAATCGCGGATTCGATCCGGCAGGCGTCGGGCCTGTCCGCGCGCCTGCAGGAGACTGACCGTGATGGTTCCCAGGACGGAGACCAGGATGATGAGGGTGGAGAGGGCGTTGATGTCGGGGGTGATGCCGCGCTTGACCGAGGAATAGATCAGGATGGGGAGCGTGGTGGAACCGGGGCCGCTGGTGAAGAAGCTGACCACGAAGTCATCCACGCTGAGGGTGCAGGCGAGGGCGGCACCGGCGAATACGCCGGGCAGCATCAGGGGCAAGGTCACGTGTCGGAACGTTTGCCACGTGGTGGCGCCCAAGTCGCGGGCGGCCTCCTCAAGGGCGGGGTCCAGACCCACCAAACGCGATCGGACGATGATGGCGACGAAGGGTATCTGAAACGTGACGTGGGCGAGGATCATGGTGCCTAGTCCCAGCGGGAACAGGCCGAAGGCGTCACGGAAGACCGAGTAAAACATGAGCATCGCGATGGCGAGCACGATGTCGGGGATGACGACCGGCAGGACCATGAGCCAGGCGAAGAGCCTGCGTCCGGGGAAGTGGTAACGGCTCAGTCCGTAGCCGAGCATCGAACCGAGCCCGGTGGAGACCGCGGTGCTGGCGAGCGCCAGGACGATCGAGTTGCGGAGCGCGGCCAGTTTGTCGGGGCTGTCGAGCAGTCCGCCGTACCATTCGGTCGTGAACCCTCCCCAGGGTCCGCCGCGCTTGGAGGCGTTGAACGAGTAGACAATGACCACCGCGATGGGCGTGTAGAGGAACAGGTAGATCAGGCCGGCGGCCAGCCCGAGGGGTGCCCGAGCGCGGTTCACAGGAAGTTGTCCTTTTCCTCCGGCCCCGCGAGGCGTCGGAGGAGCCAAAGCCCGCTCATGACCAGGAGCATGGCGAGGCAGGCGATCGCCGATCCAAAGGGCCAGTCGCGGCTGAGCCCGAACTGCTGCTGGATCGCGTTGCCCAACAACGCGGTCTTGGCGCCACCGAGGAGATCGGGGATGACGAACTGGCCCGTGGCGGCGATGAAGACCAGGACGGATCCCGCGGCCAATCCCGGGGCGATCTGTGGAAGGAGCGCATGCCGGAACCGATTCCATGCGTTCGCGCCGAGGTCGCTGGCGGCTTCGGCGAGGCTCCAATCGATCTTCTCCACGGAGGCATAGAGCGGCAGAGCCAGGAAGGGCAGGAAGTCGCAGGTCAACCCCACGAAGACGGCGAAGGTCCCCGGGTACAGGGCCCCACCCGGCGGGAGGATTCCAATGCCTGCCGCGGCCCGGGCCAGCCATCCGCTTCCGGAGAACACGATTTGCCAGGCGTAGGTGCGAATCAGCAGATTGGTCCAGAACGGGATCACCACCAACATCAGGGCCACTTGCCGGGAGCGTCCGGAAAGCCCGGCGATGAAAAAGGTCAGGGGGAGCGCGGCCAGGACGCAAAGGACGGTGGTTCCCAGCGCCATGAGGAGACTGCGCAGGACGATTCTGGGATAAAGGGGCTCGAACCCAAACACGCCGAACCCTGCGAACCGCTTGAAATTGTCGAAGGTGAACTCCCAGACCAGTTCGCCGTAGCTCCCGCGGCCGATGAAACTGATGGCCACGATGCCCAGCAGCGGCAGGAACAGGAAGAACGTCACCCACGCGATACCGGGGCCGGCGGTCACCGCAGCCAGGCGGAATTCCCGGGTCCGGTTCAGGGACTCGCCGAAGCGAACGCGGGATCCCGGTCCCGCAGCCGGTCGGGACCTAGTCATCGAGGAGCATCAGGGACGACGCGGGTAGTTCCACTTCGATCTGTTGGCCGGGTTTGAAATCGGGGGCGTCGCCGCCGGCGTTCATGGTCTCGACGTGGAGGGTCCGCGTGTTCGCGCTCACCTCGAAGTGGGTCTCCGAACCCACGTAGATCCTTTGTTCGATGGTGGCTCGGATCCGGTTGGAAGGCGCCCTGGCGGCCAATGGCGCGCCGATCGGCAGGAGACGTATCCTTTCCGGCCTGATCGCGAGTGTGAAAGTTTCCCTGGGTGGTGGGGTTCCGTCCACCCGGAGTTCGCCGAAGGCCGTCGCGGCGATGTATCCCTTGTCGGCGGATCCAACCAAACGACCGTCGATGAGACTTCCCGCGCCCAGGAACTGGCTGACGAACCGGGTCCTGGGACGTTCGTAGAGCGTGCGCGCGTCGCCGAGTTGTTCGATGCGGCCGTCGCGCAGCACGGCGATGCGATCGCTGAGAACGAGCGCCTCCTCCTGATCGTGGGTGACATGGATGAAGGTGATGGCGAGCCGCCGTTGGAGGTTCCGCAGTTCGATCTGCAACTGCTTGCGGAGCTTCAGATCGAGGGCGGCGAGAGGCTCGTCGAGGAGGAGGACCCGGGGTTCGTTGATGATCGCTCGGGCGAGGGCGACCCGTTGCTTCTGGCCGCCGGAAAGCTGGGCGGGCATGCGATCGGCGAGTGGGGTGATCTCCACAAGTTCCATGACCTCGGTCACTCGGCGGACGATTTCGTCTGGCGCGACTTTCTTCATCCGAAGTCCGAAGGCGATGTTGCTTTGGACATCGAGATGCGGGAACAGGGCGTAGGACTGGAAGACGGTGTTGACGGGGCGGCGATGGGCGGGCAGGCGGGCGGACTCGACCCCGTCGATAAGAATTGAGCCGGTGTCGGCGACATCCAGGCCGGCGATAATCCGGAGCAAGGTCGTCTTGCCGCAGCCGGAGGGCCCGAGAAGGGAGAAGAACTCGCCGGATTGAATCGTGAGCGAGACCCCGTTCAGCGCGGTCACCTCGCCGAAGCGACGGGTGAGGTTCCGGGTTTCAACGGCGGGAGTCGGGAGGGGCCGCATGGGATTCCGAATCGGAGGATGAAGGGGACTCCCGCCGTCCTGCAATCCTCCGGATGAGGGGGCGGTTTTGAATGGCTCTAGGCGGGAGCCTGACCGGCGCTACATCCGGCTTGTCGCGCCGACTTTCCAGTCGGCACCCAGCGACCCGATCGACCCCGTTGCCGGCTGAAAGCCGGCGCTACATCCGGCTTGTCGCGCCGACTTTCCAGCCGGCACCCAGCGACCCGATCGACCCCGTTGCCGGCTGAAAGCCGGCGCTACATCCGGCCTGTTGCGCCGACTATCCAGTCGGCACCCAGCGACCCGATCGACCCCGTTGCCGGCTGAAAGCCGGCGCTACATCCGGCCTGTTGCGCCGACTATCCAGTCGGCTCGCCGGCGCTACATCCGGCCTGTTGCGCCGACTTTCCAGTCGGCTCGGGTCAAGGAACCGATTTGTGGCTGGCGCGTGCGTCGTCTCCGGCGCACTCGGCCGACTAGAAAGCCGGCGCTACATCCCAGTCGGCTTGGGTCAAGGCAGGCACAAGGTTCGTGGCGCGCCGCCGAAAGTGAATTCCAGGCAGGGTTCGGATCCGCCGCGCAGCTTGATTCCCACGATCAATCCGACCGCGCCGCTCGGATCCGTGATGGTGGCGGATCCCTGGAATGGGGCGACAGGGTCGTTGCCCGAGAAGGCGAAATTCGCATTGCCGAAGGTCCAATCGCCGACGGAGAACGTGCCGCTCAACGTGGCGGCGAAGCTGGTGGGGTCGCCGGTGTTGGCCGACACGGCCAGGTTCAGGCCCGACCAGAAGGCGTTGTCGCGCGCCGCCGTGAATTCGATCGGCCCGTTTTGGGAGGTGCGGCGGAGGCGGGCGGAGACGGTTCCGAAATCAAGACCGTTCAAGATCATCGCGCGGCTCCAACTGCGGTCGAAGATCCCGGAGGCGGGGATGTTGGCGAGTGTTGAACCGAAGGCCAATCCATCGCGAAGCGTTCCGGAAAGACCGGGGACGCTGGGAAACAAAAGAGCGGTCGTGGAGGGGAGGTCGACGAAGGTTCTTCCGGTCCCGGTGGGAGAGGCGACCCATTCGAAGGGAATGACTCCGCCAGTGACCAGGCGGAGGAGACTGTTGCCGCTTCCCAGGTTGAACGTCGAACTCGCGAGGTTGCGGGAGAGCGTGCCCGTGCTGGACAGGCTGAAATCCTCGTTGTTGTAGTCGACTCCGAAGAGGCGGACATCCCAGTCGTTGAAGGCCACGGTGAACGCGCCGGTCGCGCTGTCGCGGGCCACGTTGACATGACCGTCGCCGCCGCGTTGAACGCGGAGCCAGCCGAGGTCGAACGAAGGCAGACCGGTGGTCAGGGTGGCGCTGTAGTCCTCCCCGGAAGCCAGGTCGAAGGCGAGTTGTCGCTCGTAGGTCAGGGATTGAACCGGGTTCGCGGGGTCCGGATAGGCGAGGGCGAGGTTGAAGCTTCCCGCCAGACTGAATTCCGGTGCGACGGTCGAGGCGATGCCGCTGAGCGTGAGGATTCCCGAGGGTTGGAAGCCGAGCAGATTGAAGCCGAGGTTTCGGCCCGGATTGCTGGAGGTTCGAAACGTTCCGGTGAATCCGCCGCCGGTGGCGACGTCGAGAGTGGCTTCCCCGCCAGTGAGCGCGAGTTGTCGCCCCAGGACGGTCGCCGTGGGGCCGCTGGCGAACCGCAGGCGCAGCCGGGAGCCGGAGAAATCGAGGGACAGTTGGGAACTGGTCGAAGGCAGCGTGAGCAGGCCGTCGTAGGTGACGCCTTCCTGGAACGGGATCGGCGACGTGAATCCGGCGGCTGTGAGTGTGAAGAGTCCGGAGTCGCCGGAGGGCAGGCGCACCGGGGGAAGGCCGGGGAAGGCGAGGGTGCGAGCAGGGGTGCCGGTGAACAGGGAAAAACTGTTGGCGGCGAGACTCTGGGTTGGAAGCCCCGAGATAGTCTGCTCGAGTAGAGTCCCCGGGAGGAGCGTCAGGGTTGGCGCGGTGATCTTGACGGAACGTTCGAGCGAAGGGTCGCCGCTGAGGGTGACTTGGAGACCGCCGCTGGAGAGTCGAAACAGGTTCACCGTCACGGGCTTGTCGTTGACCACGAAGTTCGTGGAATAGGCGAGATCCGGCGGGTCGAGAGTCAGCGAGAGTCGGCGCGGGTTGTTCGTGACGGCCATCGACACGGTGCCGGCGTTGATGTTGTTCCAGGTCCCCGCCATGGGGCTGTCCCGGAAGATTTGGAGGTTCACATTCCCGGACCGAATCGCGGTGAGACTGGTGAGGTTGCCGAGGTTCCCCGTGACGCCGGCGGTGAAGAGGCCGGCGGCGGTGTTGGACGCGGGAGTGACCCGGATGAACTCCGGTTGGGTGGATCCGGGCGGATCGACGACCAGGCTCGGGAACGTCGCGACGGCGCTCCACGGGCCGGTGGTGGAGAAGCCGAACGGCGCGTTGGTGCCGGCCGCGCCGTGGAGGAGGGCGTCCACGGTGACGCCGACCAGGGGAAGCCGCAGCAGCGCGGCGTCGAAGGCCATGGCGATGTTTCCGGTCGTGTCGATGGAGGCGTTGGCGCGGAGCGACGAGCCGGAGCGCGGCGTGATGGAACCGAAGCCGGTCAGAGTACGGGCGCTGGTATCGCCGGAGAACGTGTAAGTGACCGTGCCCGCCGCGGTGCGAGTGAAGGCATGCGAGGCGCGGTCGAACCGAATTCCGTCGATGATCGGGATACCCGTGCGACTGGCCTGGACGTCGAACGCTCCATTCGAATCGATGCTGAAACGGTCGAGCGTGAGGGTTGGGTTATCCAGTGCCGGCACGTTCACGCGAAGGGTCAGTCCCGAGGGGACCGCGATGCCCGTCTGCGTGAGTGTGGCGCGGATGCCGCGACCCGATCCGTCGTCGACGCCGAACACTCCGAAATCAAGGGCGGGCAGCGTGGCTTCCGCCCGGAAGGTGAGGCCGTCGGGTGTGGCTGTGGCGGTGATGGCGATGGGATCGCCGCCTAGACTGGACCAGACCCCTCCGGAGGCGGTCCCTGTGAACGCGAGTTCCGAGTTGGCGAGTCGGAGATCGAAACCGGCTTGGATCACAGCGAGTGGGGTGCCGGCGAGAGGAAGGGCTTGAGGAACGGCGGCGCTGAATTCCAGGGTGCCGTCGCTGGCGAGGCGGAGCGAAGCCGAGGCGCCGGAAGCCAGGGTGAAGGTTCGCCGGCGGAGGTCGTTTCTGGGCGTGTCGGGAAAGGTTTCGACGACGAGGCCCAGGTGCAGGTTGGTCAGGATCAGTTCGGCGGAGGCGAGGCCGTTTCCGGAGATGTTGGCGCGAAACGGTTGGTTGGCGGCGGCCGCTGAACGGGTGATACGAAGCACTCGTTGATTCGCGACAAGCAGGTCGAGTCCGGCGCCCGCTTCAAACGTGACACCGGCATTCCATGCCCCGCTGGTGCTCAGCGAGAAAGGAGCGTTGGTGGAGGCGCCGTGGATTCGCGCGACGGCTGCGCCGAATAGCGCGGAAGTGATCCGGCACGGCTGAAGATCCAGGCGACCCTGGGGCAGAGCCGAGGTGGTGGTCTCGAAGACCGCCGTGGCGCCGATGGACGATCCCGATTCGGGCGCGAGCGAGAAGAGGGGTCCCAGGTTCAGGCCAGCGACCGACCCCCGCGCGTCGAGTCGGGCCGAGGTGGAATCGCTGCGGAATTCGATCTCGGGGTTTCCGGTCGGGCGCAGTTGCAACGAGCGAGCCGCGGCGGGCGGGGGGCCGAGGGGAATGCCGAAGACATTGAGTCCGCTTCCTGAGAAGGAGCCGGTGACGACCGGGAGTCCGAGCGGATTGGGGTTGGGGGAGACCGTGAACTCCGCGCGGGACACCTCGATGGCGCCGTTGAGGAAATTGAAATCGCCGAGGACGGCGAACCCGCCGTCGCGCCGGACGCGATCAAGGGCTCCGGAGCCGTCGGCGCCGGGGCGGCGGTAGAAGGGCGAGTAGGCTTCGAGCGTGGCGTTGTTGATTCGGGCGACGGTCAGGGGGTCGGTGAGCGGGGTGTTCGGATTGTAGGCTGGCACCGGGATACGGACCTGCGAAGCGGACAAGGCCAGCGCGAATCGGGGAAGGCCATTGGCGAGGTCGGTCGGAAGCCTTTGGGAAATGTTGGCGAGGGTGTCGGCGAGACCCGCGCTGTTGGGAGTGAGTCGGGCGACCTGATTGGACAGGGGGCTGAAGAGGGCGGTGACGGTGTCGGGCTGATTGGTGTTGCCGCGAAGCTCGACGGTGAACCTGGCCCGATTGACATAGCGATTGAACCAGGAGTTGGTGGGGACCTCGGCGTCGAGGCGGACCAGAGCGCGTTGCGGCTCCCAGAGGGCGCGGGAGCGGACGGTGGGAAGGCCGAGAATCGGGGTGTCGATCCAGCCGCTGAAGAAGCCTTCCTCGATGGGGTAATAGCTGCGGACGCTTAATGGATCGGTGGGGACGAAGTTCCGGAGGCTTTCGATCAGGTCCTGTGGATCGGTAGGGAACCGGTCGAGGGGCGGATTCGGGGCGGGCAGGTAGAACGCCATTTCCCCGACGCGCTCGGTTCGGAGCAGGTGGTTGGCGATGAAATCCTGAAGCGCGACGAGCCGGTTGCCCGTGGGTTGGGTGGAGTCAAGGAAGACGCCAAGCGTGGGGGGCATTGGACTGGCGAGCAGGGCCGGGAAGTCGAGGATTCCCGCGCCGAGGAAACCGCCGTGGGGAAAGTAATCGTCGCGGAGGGAGAGATTCCTGCCGGCCACTGCAGTGGCGAAGGGTGAGCCCGCGAAGATCGAGGCGAAGTCGGCGTTCCCTTCTCCCCGCCAGGTGATGTCGGAGAGGCGATTGACGGCGTTGGACCGGTCCTTGTCACCGAGAGCGGCGAGGAGCACGTCGAGTTCACTGGGGAGGCCCTGATTGCGGAGGACGGGTGGAACGCGGGGCAGGGGGCCGCGTGGATGATGGTCGAGACTTGGGAGGAGGATCCGGCCTCCGGCGCGCCCCAATTCCATGCCGAACGGGGCCAGACGGTACGACAGGGTCATGGTGGCGTTCGCGAGGAAATCGCGAGTCCGACGCGCGGCGAACTCCGGCGGGGGCAGCGTGAATCCGTCCCGGGCGATCTGACCGAATGTGGGGAGGACGAACGCCGTGGAGACTTCGGCCTCATCGATGGCGGGAACCAGGAAGCCACCGAGTCCGCTCGAGAAAGCGGCGGTGGCGTAGGTCGCCATCATCTGGATGGGCGAGAACGCGTAGGAATCGCGCAGCAGATAACCCTGGCGCCGACCGTCGACGACATTCGGGCCGGCGTAGAACTGGTAGCCGTAGAACTTGCCGCCGCCGGAGAGGGGAAATCCGAAGAGCTTCGGCTGGATCTCGCCGCACATGGCCCACCGGGGTTGAACGGCGTCCGCGAGTTCGACGATGAAATCGAGGAACGCGGCGGGGATCTGACCGTTGGGATCGCGCGGAGGAGTGCCCATCATGGCGGCGAGGAAGGCCATCTGACGCTCGGGCGTGTCGAGGAGGGCGAGTTGTTGGGTGGTGTTGAGACCCGGGTTGGCGAGCTCCGGGTGGGCCACCTGCATGATCGAGAACGTGTAGGCGGCGCTGAGTCGCGCCGGAAGATTGGCGAAGGCCGAGAACAGGGCGCCGGCGCAGTCGGGGCAATCGTTGAGGTACGCGAGTGAACCGAGTTCGAGGGGGCCGAGGGCGGCGACGATCTCGCCGCACATGGACGGAAGGATGGGGTTGCCCTGGGCGTCGGTCTGGTTGACGAAGCCACGGGCTTGTCCGACGGGGATGCCGAAGACGTTGACCGAACCGACGAGACCGGCGGAGCCGGTGGTGGAAAGAACGACGCCACCGGTGACATTGGCGAACGACGCGAGGCCGGTGTAGGAGACGGACCCTTCGAGTTTGAGGGTGAGATCCTGGCAGGCCACGCCCGCGAAGGCGGCATCGCGGACGGCCGAGTAGAGCAGGGCGGCGAGTTGGCCGCTGTTGGCCGGGAGAGTTCCGATGGCGCAATACAGGGAATTGGCGAAGCCGAGTTCGACCTGGTCGAGGACGGCGCCGATCTCCAGGTCGAGCGCCCGGATTTCGGGAGACGCATTGGCGGGGGCGCGGGGGGTGATGGAATCGATGAACCCGCGAAGGGAGCCGGCGAGATCCAGGGCGATCCGCCGGGTGTCGATGCTGAATTGGGGTACCAGGGCGGCCACGGAATCCGGTGTGATCCCGATGGCGTTGAGCAAGGGTTCGTTGATGGAAGTGAACTTGTAGATGACGCGATTCGCGTGGCGACTGTTGGGATCGGAACCCTCCGGGTGGGGCATGCATTGGATGTTCACCGAAGCGGGCGGGCACTCGCCGATCGTGGGGCACGGGAAGGCGGGCGGTGTGTTGGCGTGGAGGGATCGCGACCGAGGCGGTGGGGTGGGTGCTGGCGACGCCGCGAGTTGGGGGGCCGAGGCTTCCGGTGCCGGATTGGGGCGCAAATCCTGGAGAGTGAACGTGGGCAGGCAAGCGGAGGGCTCGGGGAAGGAACACGGACTCGGTCCGGTGGGCCGGCCGGTGAAGGGATCGATGGGAAGCTGGTCGGTGAAGCTGCACGGGTCGTTGCTGACGTTGGCGAAGGACACGCCACCCCGGGCGCCGGTGAGCACGAAGCCGTAGCCGAGCTGGATGTTGACCTCGGCGCCGGAGAGTCCGAAGCAGACGCCGCGCAGGCCGCAGGCGTCGACGGCCACCAGGCCCTCGACCGCATTGCCCTTGAAGTTGCCCTTCAGCTTTCCCGCGAAGAGGTAGTTGGGCGGGTGATTGAGGCCTCCGATGTAGAGATCGCCGCCCAGCGTCAACGGGAGGGAATCGCCGATCAATTCGGTGAAGTCGACGGTGAATCCGATGCCGTCGACGCTGAATCGCGGTTGGCCGTCGGGGAGGTAGGTGATGACGAGATCCCGGACGCGACTGGCCAGGACTGGGTTGTCTTGGGACGGCAACGCCACGCTGCCGCTGACGGTGAGGGCAAGGTTGGTGGCTGCGAACAGGGCGGGAACGGGGAGGTCGTCGCGGAGGAACCGGACTCGTCCCTCGTCCAGTTGCACGGCGAGATTGGTGGCGATGCCGAGGAAGGACCCGGGCCGGATCACGGCGAGTTCGGAGACGGTGAAGCGTGGGAGGGGTTCGCCTTCGAAATGGTAGACAGCGTTGCTCAAGCCGAGACCGGCGGCGCCGACGAAGAGCGTTCCGCCGAGGCGGGCCTCGAAGGGGTGGGCGGGGGATGGGGAGAAGAGGTTGGTGAGACCGCGAAGTTGGAGCGAGACGTTGGTGAGTCCGACGCCCTTGCTGCCGCCGAGGCGGGCGCTGCCGAGGGCCAGGCCGAGGGCGTCTACACCCAGGAACGGCGGGCGATCCACGGGAACAGAGAGTGATCCGCAGGCCGCGGCGGTCAGGGCGCCACCCGCTTCATCGGAGAGGACGTTCGCGGGGATGGCAAACGCGAAGCCAGCGTCGAAGCGCAGGGTGATCCGATCGTCGAAGCTCGGATCGGGTTTGAGGGTGAATCCCGTTCCGGCCGGGCAGATTCCGCTCTCGGACCCGAGAATCGAGAGGCGCCAATCCCCCTCGCGATACAAATCGAGATTCGTCCGCAACCGAACGGTGCCGGTGGGCAATCCATCCAGCGCGAAGGAGGCGGCGGCGTCGACGACCTCGACAATGTTGGTCTGGTTGGGGAGCGGAAACTCAAGGGCGGCCGCGACGTTCGTCAGGTAGGGAGCCCGTTGGGGCGGAAAAACGAGCCGGGCCTGGCACACCGCGAATTCGAGGGCCTCGAAGCCAGGCACCCGATACCCGAGATCGCGGAACTGAAGTTCGCCGCTGAACGTGGTGAAGGCGGGCTCGAACTGGACCGTCACCCCGATCGGGTTGGTGGACGAAAGCGAGATGGCGGAGCCGACTCGGCCAGGAAGGCCTGGCGGGGTGGCGAGCGCGACGGCCTGGAGTTGGCTGGTCTGGCCCTGGGCGGACGCGAGGAAATTGGTGAGGAGCCGGTTCGTGGCGCAAAGGCTGGTCCGGAAGAACTCGGGTAGGAGGAGCGTGCCGTTGGTGAGGGCGATGCCGAGGGTGTTGGTCGTCGCCGCGAGTCGGATGGCGGCGTTCGTGACGAGCAGGTGGAAATTCGTGCGCTGAAGCGTGGTCGGCAGCGGTGTTTGCGTTGCGAAGAGACCCGCGGAGCCGCGGAACGTGAGGGCGCCATCGGGTTCCGTGGTGGAGAACTCGAACCCGAAGCCTCCGTTGAAGAGCACGAAGTTGTCGTCGAGCCGCCACTCGACCCCGTCGGCCTGGGTGTCGAAGCGAAAGCGGTGGGCGTTGAAATCGTACCCGACGGCGACGCCGTAGAGGTTGGTCGTGGTGTTGAGCGGGACGGCGAGTTGACCGGAGCCCGAGATGGATTGGAGTCCGGCGATCGATCCGGCGACGTTCAGCGACGTCGTGAGGCCGAGGCGCCCGAAAGGCAGCGGTCCGCCGGTGGCCGCCGCGATCTGAAACGAACCGTCGGTGGCGATTGTCGCCCGCGAGATCTCGAAGAACGCTTTGTTGAATTCGGGGAATTCAAGGCGCCCGCCGAAGGTGCCGGTCCACACCTCGGAGTTGCGATCGTACCCAATGCCACCGAAGACCCGGCGCACACGGAGGTCGCCCGGCAGGCGCACCTTGAAGGTTTCGACGTCCACCGCGTCGATCAGCGCCGAAAACGCCGCCGCGATTCGATCGGAGGCCAGTACGGTCGCGGCGAAGGACTCCCGAAAAGTGGCGCGGAGCGCGCCGTTCATCGTGGAGCCGTGGTCCCGGAGGGTTTGGTCGAGCACACGACCGTAGCTGTGCAGCAGCCACCAGGCGCGCCGGGCTTCCGCCACCGCCGTCAACTGAACCGTGAAGTCATCCAGCGTCAGCCGCAGGTCTTCGACCAGCGGATCTCCCGCCGGCAGCGTGGCGACCACCCAACCGGTGACGTCGGCGAGTGTCCGGGCGAGTGATTCGGCCTCGCCCAGTCGGGCGACGAGGAAGTTGGGATCCACGAGATCCTCCCGCAGGCTCTGGACTTGGTTCCGGATGAAGGCGTCGATCCGGGTGCGGAAGCCTGCGTTCGACGGACTCAAACCCCCGAGGAAGCTCTGGAGCAGGACGAGGGAATCCCCGACGACGCCCCGCCGGCGGGATTTCTCGAGCGATTCCGCCCGCGAATCCAGGTCTCTTCCGAACGCCCGATCGAGTCGGCGGCCCAGACGCTTCTCCCGGTCGTCCCGGCGTTCCTCGATCGTCCTCTCAAGACGTTCCAACTCGTCGTCCGAAAGCTCGAGCACGGCCGGGGCGTGTTCCCTCAGGACGTCGGTCCACATGCCGGCGGGAGGCGTCCCTTCCAGGCTTCCAACGTCGGTGAGTTGAAGCACGAGTTCGTACTGACGAAGCGGGGTGGGCTTGGGCTCGGCGGCGAGTTCGGCGGACCATTGGGCGAGCAGGCGATCGCGGAGTCGGAGGCGGGCGGTGGCCAGCTTGTCACCGTCCAGGCCGAGAGTCGTCGCCGAGGCTTGCAAATCCAGCATCTGAATCATCCGGAATTCGATCTCCTCCGGCGGAAAACTCGCGAACAAGTCCGGGTCGGCGACCGAGGCATCGGCCGGATCCAGGCCGAGTCGCGCGAGTTCCGCATCCAGCTGGCAGGCGAGGAGAGCCGAGGCCTGGCCCGTTGGGTTTCCGGCGAGACGCAGGGCTTCGGCACACGGTCCAACGCCCGGGATTGCGGCGTTCTGGGGTGCCGGATCGCAGGCGTCACCGAGTCCGTCGGCATCGGTGTCCGGCAGAGGGGCGCTGCTCCAGAGAGCCGGGCAGTTGTCGGTGTCGTTGGGAAAGCCGTCCTCGTCGAGATCGGCGAAGGAGGCCTGGAAGATCTCACCCGACGCGGCGATATCCAAGAGGACCGTGATGTTGCGGGACGCTTCGGCGAGGTCCCTCGGCGGGCGCGCGGCGAGGTGCTGTTGGTGGAGCTTCGCCTCGGCTCGGACTGACTCCCTGGCGGCCTCGGCCAAGGCGGCGACATCGGGTTCCGTGCCGAGAAGGAATTGCTCGTCGGCCGCTTGAAAAGCCTGGGCGCCGCGTCGGATGACGGCGAGACGGTCGAGTTGAAGTTCGAGAAAGTCCCCCTCGGTTTCGAGCGTCTCGGCGGCGAGTTGGGCATCGTCGTGGAGGGTCTGGAAGACCTGTCGAAGACTCGAGGCGGTGAGGGCGTGGCTGCGGTTGGCGTTCTGTTCGACCGCGAGAAGGACGCTTCCGGACCAGGCGTTGAGTTCGGAGAAGGGAAGGTTGATCTGCGGCGCTCGGTAAGTCGGTGGCAGGCCGGTCGCGCCAGGATCGAAATCCGGGAGATTCCCGACCTGCCGGGCGAGACCTTCGAGTCCCGCGTTCAGGGAGCCGAAGTAGTCCAGATAGACTTGGCCTAGGGCATCCGAGGATTGGGTGACTTCGGCCAGGTTCAGGGTCGGACGGAGGAGAACGAGTTCGCGGACGAGTTCGAACCGCAGATCTCGTGCTTCGAATCGAAATCCGTAGGTCGGGTCGTCGTAGGCCATGCGCGCGAAGAAACTCATCCCATTGGGCAGGGTGAGGAAGCTTTCGCCGTGAAGGCGCACGGGCCCGGGGGCGCGGTAGGAGACGCGCAGGGGTTGGCGGCGGGTGATGCCAAAGGTGGCGCCCCGGAAGCCCGCGGAACCGTGAACGGCGAGGTCGAAGGTTCCATTCTGATCGAACGAGGCGTTCAGCACTTCGAGTTGTCCGTCGAATTTGGGGAGACCGAGGCGCCCGCGGAACGCCCCGGTGATCCAGCCGGCGTGCCGGTCGCCCAGCGCCGCCCCGGCGGCCTTGTCGATGACGAGATCTCCGGGGAGTAGCAGGTCGGCGACACCCAGCGGCGAGAGGTCGCGACGGGCCCTCTCGGATTCCCAGAGGGCCACGGCGACATCGCGGGCGGCGACCAGGATGGGGATGGACGCTTCCAGGTGGAGGCGGCGGCGTGGCGCGTCGCCGACCACGGCGAGGCGACGGGCCTCATCAAGAAGGATCACCCGGGTTCGGTTCAATTCGGACCACGCCCGCTGGACCTTGGCGACGTCGGTGAGTCGCGAGATCAGGATCGGGAGTTGGGTTCCGTCCCAGTCGGCGGTGGCGGGCAGGCCCATCCGGCGGCGGAGTTGCTCGTTGAGGATTCCCAACTCGACGAGAGCGACCAGGTGGTCGACCGAATCGATGGAACCGGGCTGGGCGGTGGCGACGGCGAGCTTGTCGTCGACGCGTTCGTGAGCCCGTTCAAAGGGCGCGGCGGCCAGGGTGACGTCAGGCGGAATCTCCCGAAGAATCTTAGCGAGTCGTCGGAGTTGGACCCGCTCATTGTTGAGCGTGCGCTCCGGATACGGTCGGGCGAGGTCGGCCAGAAACACCGCGTCGAGCCGGGTCAGGATGGCGCCGAACTCGGCCGAACCGGGCATCGGAATGACGGCGAGCTCAGGGCGGTCCGGGAAGATGGTGAGCTGCCGCGAGGCCTGAAGGTCGAGAAGATCTTCGAACGCGAAAAGGAATCCATGGATGTCGTCGGCCTCCTCCGATTCGGCGAGAGCGGCTTCGACGAGGACCCAGAGGCGCTGGGCGAACTGGGTCAGCGCCTCGTCCATGGGAACGTCGATGATCCCGTCGATTCCGAGGAGGGCCGCCTGGGCGAGGGTGTCGATCAATTCGTGGAGATGCTGGAACAGGGTGAACCGGTTCATCCGGCCCACCGGCGAGTCCGCCACGGCGGAGAACTGGTTGGGAAGGATGCCAAGGGCATCCAGGCGCGCCGTGAGGAATTCCTGGAGCCGTTCGCCCACGGCGGCGTGCAGAGCGTTGTTCTGTGGACGGCCGGCCTCGGCGAGGAGGCCCTGGGTTTCGACAAGGGATTTCAGTGATTCGAGAAGCGCGGCGTAACTGGCTACTCCCGAGGCGCCCCGCGCGCGAAGCAGAGCGGCGGCGGTGGCTTCTTCAAGCGCGGCATCCAGCGCGGCCGTGTCCTGCGGAGACCCGGAGAGACCACCCCGCTGGAGTGCCGCCGTCGCGCGCGCCAGGGCGGTCCGATGGCGGGCGGCGGCGGCGAGATCGGTGGCGGCGGCGGCGGATTGACCGGTGTGCGAGAAGAGTTCGCGCTGTGGAGCCATGGGAAGCGCCGCGCCCACGGCGGCCACGGCCCGGTGAGCCCAGGCGTTGAGCACACTGACGGAGGTGTCCAAGTCGTCGGGTGGAAGAGGCGATCCTCCCATCTCGGGATTCTCGGGGATCGGGGCGGCGGCCACCGCGCTGGCGCTGACATGGAGGTAGGCGAGTCCCAGGGCTTCGAGGCACCCCGTGGCCCGGGTGAGCGCGGCGGAATCCAGCCCGGGATCCAGACAGGCCGCGGGGTTGTCCGGCAGGATCAGGTCGGCCAGGTTGCCGATCAGCGGCACTTGAACGCTGTCGGCGAAGACTCCAAAGCGGTACAGCGGATCATCGAGGCCGATGTCGACGCGGATTCGGCCGCCCCCCGGGAATCGGATCTCGCTGCGATTGTGCCAGCCCATCGAGCCGTCGGGACGCAGGGTCAACCATCCCGGATCGGCGGGACCCACCTTGAGTTGGGGAGATTCGGCGCCGCCTCCCGGCCACGTGGTGCCGCCGTGGTAGGGGAGACGGACCTCCTCCAACTCGCTGAACGAGAGCACGTGGTCGGGGTAGTCACCCGATCGAGCCGGCAACGGAAGACCCGTGAAGGCGAACCGCCCTCCCCGGATGCCGGCGTCGTCGAGGACGCCGGAATGCCAACGCAGATCGAACCGCTCGAAGACACGGAGCGGCACCCCTTCTCCGGGAGCGAGGCCGAGCACGGATTCGAGGTCCGCGGCGGTGAGCGGGCCGACGGGAAGTTCAAGGGTCGCGGTGCTGGACACGCGGATGCCGCCGTCGATGGCTGTGATCGTGCGGTTGGGGGACGGTGCGAGGAGGGTGGGTCCAGCCGACACCAGGGAATGGCCGTCGATTTGGAAGGCTGTCGCACGTCCCAACCGGATTTCGACTTCGTTGAATCGGAGCACGTCCCGGTTGCCGTCCGCGACAAGTTGCGAGCCCTGGGGGAGTTTCACCGCGAGCGAAGCTCTCGCGCTGCCGCCGCCGCCGGGGAGGAATTGAAGCGGCGGGAGCGGCCCGGGTACGAGCGCGATCGGGCTGTTGGGGACGGGACGCCCGCCGGCGTCGAGGGCGACGAAGCGCCGCGCCGTGTCCGAACTTCGCGGAGGTTCGATGCGGGCGGACGCGAGGTTGCCCGCGTTGTCCGTCGCCTGGGCAATGAGCCGCGTCGCGGTGGCGATTCGGCTGGCCGGGACTTCGAGCGACCATTTTCCGGCGAGGGGTTGGGCGACACCGAGCGGGCTGTCGTCCGCGAAGAAGAAGACGTCGCGGACACCGGAGGCGTCGCTAGCTGTGACCGCCAGTCGAACCAGGGAGCCGGCAGTCACGCCGAGAAGGTCCGCGCGGAATCCCGCGAGAACGGGTGGGAGAAGGTCCGGCGCGGGGCCGGCGGCGATCAGGGCGATTCGGTAAAAACGCCTGCCGGTGAATGCGGCGGGTTCGTCGATGGACGCGACGGCGTCCGTGGCGAGAACTCGGACCGCCGGTTGCCAAACGGGGCGTTGGGTGTCGTCGACGGCGAGACCATCCCAGCGTTGAAGTTCATAGAGGGCCCCTGGAGTGCTGACCCACGCGATGCGCCACCCGCCGGGGCTGGGTTCGGGGTGAAGAAGGCGCACGATCTCGGCGGCGTCGGCGCGACCGATGGCAAGACCGCTCAGGAAAATCAGAGCTCCTAGAAGGCCAAACCGCCGACCAGGTCGAGGCGGGATCCGCGGACTCTGAAATTCCATGAAGGAACGTAAATCGATACCGCGCCCAGGAGGCAAGCGATTCCCCGGGTGGACGGGGCGCATCTCCGAGTTGCACGCGGTCATTCACTTTCTGGGTCGGAATCGGAATCGGTATCGTCTGGGGACCGACGCTCGGATCTCGATCGAGAGCGCGGGTGTCCGTTTCGATACCGATTCCGACCCCGACCGCGCGGATCGCTGGCAGGCGCTCATCGCGAGAGCTCCGACAAGTCCGAGATGCGCCCGAGTGGATGTCGAGGCGCCTGGCGAGGGGAATGGCGAGGGGAATGGCGAGGGGAATGGCGAGGGGAATGGCGAGGGGAATGGCGAGGGGAATGCGAGGGGAATGGCGAGGGGTCGTTGCGTCCGCCCAACCATCGATGGTGTTCGACTCCGGCCAGGTCGAGGTGGCGTCGACTCCGATGGGGCGCTTTGGCTTGAAGTGGGAGGTGCCATCGCGTTGCCTCGCGGATGTGCGTTTCCTGACCTGTGTCGTCTTCCTGTGGGTCTTCAACGATGTCGCCGCCGCCTCCGAGAATCCCCGCTGGTGGAAGGGCAACCTCCACACCCACACCCTCTGGTCGGATGGCGACGATTTCCCGGAGATCGTCGCCGAATGGTACCGCGCCAGCGGCTACAACTTCCTCGCCCTCTCGGATCACAACCTCCTCAGCCAGGGCGAGCGCTGGATGCCTGTCGCGGGCGTGCGCGAGAGGGCGAAGGGCGAACCTTGGCGGGGCGAGTCGTTCACTCCGCGAGACGCAATCGCCGGCTACCTCGAGCGCTTTGGCCCCCACTGGGTTGAAACCCGCCAAAACCCGACCAACGGGCAGGAACAGATCCGCCTGAAGCCGTTCGACGAATACCGGGCGCTCGTCGAGGAGGCCGGCCGGTTCATTCTGATCCAGGCCGAGGAAATCACCCACGACGCCGCCAATGGACGGACCATCCACATCGGGGCCGTCAACATCCACGAATGGATCGCCACACAGGCCGGCGCCAATGTTCAGGAAGTCATGACCCGGACCCTTCGCGCCGTCGAAGACTCGGCCGCCCGCGCGGGACGCGAGGTCCTCGTCCACGTGAATCATCCCAATTACAAATGGGGCGTGACCGCCGAGGACCTCGCCAGCGTGGTGAACGAGGATTTTTTCGAGATCTGGAACGGCGTCGACGGTGACAACGACCCAGGCGACGCCCTCCATCCCTCCACGGACGAAGTCTGGGATATCGCGAACACACTCCGTCTGGCGGTCTTCAACGCTCCGCCGCTCCAAGCCCTGGCCACCGACGATTCGCACCATTACCAGGGCAACAAGGTAAGGGCCCCACCCGGGCGCGCATGGGTCATGGTACGGTCCCGCTTTCTCACGCCCGAGTTCCTGATCCGCGCCATGCGGGCCGGCGATTTCTACGCCACCACGGGCGTGCTGTTGGACGACGTGGGCTACGACGCCGCCGACCGGACCCTCTCGCTTCAGATCCGATCGCGCGGCGACGAGACCTTTGTCACCCGGTTCATGGGAACGCGACGCGGAGTGAACGTCACCGGGCGACCCCGGTTGGGTCCGGACGGGACCGTGATCGAGACTTCGCTGGATTACCGGACCGACGGCGGTCCGCAAATCGGGGAAGTGCTGGCCGAAGTTCCGGGGCTGCATCCCACCTACACGTTGAAAGGCGATGAACTCTACGTGCGCGCGGTGGTGACGTCCTCCGGCCAACCCGAGGTTCCAAGCACGGAGTCCGGGTTCAAGCGGGCTTGGACCCAACCCGTGGGCTGGCGTCTTGATTCAATTCCATCGAAACCCTGAACTCCGGAGGGATGACGACGACCCTGTGCATCGTGGATGACCACCCGATCTTTCGGGCGGGTCTCCGTGCCGTTCTCGCGGGGGAACCTTCGATGAAGGTGGTCGGAGAGGCCGGAGACGCGGCCGGAGCCAGGAGGGTGGTTGAGGAGACGACGCCCGACATCGTGGTGCTGGACATCGAACTTCCCGGGGGCGACGGCCTGACGCTGGCCCGGGAGTGGGAGCGGGCGAAGTCGGGGCCGGCGGTGATCGTGATGACGATGTTCAAGCAGGAGGCGATGGTGAACGCGGCCTTGGACGCGGGGGTGAAAGGTTACGTCGTCAAGGACAAGGCGGTGACGGAACTTCTCGAGGCGGTTCGTTCCGTGGCGGGCGGCGAAGTGTACCTGAGCCCGGCGATTTCGGGGTACCTGATGAAGCGGCGGGAGCGGCGGGAACGATTGGAACAAGAGCGTCCGGCGCTCGATTCGTTGACGGAGACCGAGCGTCGGGTGTTGCGATTCACGGCCGCGGGAATGAGCTGCAAGGAAATCGCGTCCGAGATGTCGATCAGCCATCGGACGGTGGAGACCCACCGGAACAACATCGCCCGCAAGCTGGATCTCCGCGGAGACCACAGGTTGATGCAATTCGCCATCGAGCATCGGAGCGAGTTTTGAAGCGATGATCGGATGATCCGGTGGCAACCCCGACATCCCATGCCATCCCGTGGCCCGAATCCGGCACCGGAACACCCAGGTCAGGCGGCGCTCACCGTCATCGCGGAGATCCAGCGGGGAAAATCAGCCTCGCCAAATGCCCTGCTCACCGGGTTGGGATCCGATCCCGAAAACCATCCCAAGCTACAGCTCGGGAGCGTCCCGACGCTCCATTTCGCTCCCGCCCAGGGCGCCGCCTACGCGGGCAATGTTGGCAGATACTCGAAGGTGGGTCCCGTGAAGGTCTGTCCGTCGGAGCCGCCGGACATCATGTCCCTGGCCTGCTGCTTGAGGGACATCATGAGACCGATGGCGGTGTCGAGCCTGTCGGGTTGGCCGTTGAGGGTGTCGTGGAGGCTCTTGAGCAGGCTGGTGTAGGTGTAGTTGAAGGCGTTGTTGGCGCGCTGCTGGGCCGGGGTGTAGCGGCTGGCCCGAGGGCTGACAGGGACGGGATACACGCCGGAGGGATCGAGCACGATGGGATCGCCGCTGAAGGTGTAGGGAGGGGTTCGGCCGGGGGCCGCGACGAGTTTCCTGCCCTTCTGGATCTGCTGGTAGCGGTAGTAGTGCGCCCAGTCATCACCGAAGACTTCGCTCGCACTTGTGCCGGTGCCTTCCCCCTGGTCGATGATGACCGTGAGTGCCGCCACGGCGGATGGCTTGTCGATGACGTTGACGCTGCAATCCATGGCGTCGGGGCCGAGTTGGTTGCGCCCGGTGGAGTCGAAGGCCGAGTCGTCGAGCTTTTGGATCTCGGCGATGATCCGCTGGTAGAATTGGCCGATGGTGACGGGCTTGTCGCTGTCGGCGGGGGCCCCACCAGCAAGGGCGCGGGCGGGCACCGGTATGTCGATCGGGTCCTCCGGGCGCTCGATCTCCAGGAAGGCTTCGAGCTGGGTGGGGCTGAAGGGGGCAAGCTGGAAGGAGCTGCCCTTATCAACACCACCGGGCAGTGGGCCGGGATAGGTGGGGATGAAGTCGGGTTTGTCGAGCACCGGGGCGCCTCCGAGGGCGTTGAGCACGTTGGAGGCCAGGGTAAGATGGAGCATTTCCTCGACGGCGACGGACTGGAGGATTTCGGCGATGTCGGGGTTCTTGCCTGGGTCGATGGAGTAGAGGGCGTAGAGGTAGAGCGGTAGGGTGGAGTGCTCCAATTCGATGGCCTGTTGGAGGGCGCCCATGATGGCTTGGGTACCGCCCTGGGCCAGGGTGCGGAAGAGTTCGCGTTTGAGGAGGATCATAGGGGGAGGTGGGAGGGAGTTGAATCTGACGGGAGGCTAATGTTGGGAGCGCCGGAGACAGAGGCGGCGCGAGAGGGCCAACGCCTTGCCACCCTGAGGGAGTGTCGGCGGGGTTTGATTTCGATCGGCACGGGTGGCGGTCTG
Organism: uncultured Verrucomicrobiota bacterium; assembly: GCA_942490575.1. Lineage (GTDB taxonomy): Bacteria > Verrucomicrobiota > Verrucomicrobiia > Limisphaerales > CAIMTB01 > CAIMTB01. Next base: position 22,689 of record CALNYA010000030.1, on the reverse strand, counting down.
GCCCGGGTGATCGGGGCTTGCGGTGGGCTTGGCGCCTTCCAGCGGGGGATTCCACCGCTGGGTGGATTCATCAAAGGTGCCCCCGGAGAGCCACGCGATGATGGCCTGACGTTTGGACCAGGATAGGTCGCGCGTGACAGGCATGGAGTTGGGATCAGCCACGTCCAGGCCGAAGGCGAGTTGGAGCAGGCGGCACGGGTGCTGCCGCGACACCTGGCGGTAGTCCCCGAGATCCATGAAGCGGCTCATCACCGGGTAGAGGTTGGCATACTGCCGCATGATGGGCTGGATGCTGCCCCACCAGGTTATGGGATTGTCGGGGGTGAACTTGTCCCACACGAGCAGGCTGATGAAGTGCCACTGGCTGGCGGGGACTTGTGGCTGGCCTGGGAGGTTGAGGGCGATGCCATAGACCTGGCCGTCGATGGGGCCGCGCGGGTTCCCGGGATCGCGGCCGGTGATGGTGAGAGCGGTCCCGCCGTTGGCGTCGGTCGGAGCCGTCGAGGTGGGGAATGAAATGCCACCGGCAGGCGTGCCGACAGGGAACTCGTCCCCCTGTTGTTGGAGCTGGGCATTGAACACATACGCTCCCACAGGGATGCCCGTGAGGGGCGCGCCGAACCGAGTGGCGAAGATGGGCACGCTCACGCTGTTGTCGGGCTCGCTTGGGAGCGGGTTGAGTCGATGGACGAAATGGTCGGCGCGGACGAAGCGACCATCGTCGGCCTCGTTGACGGCGGAAACATGGTGGGAGGGATCCTTGCCGACGATGCACAAGGGCGTGTTCCGCAGGGTCTTGATTTGATCCGGTGTCAGCGAGCCTCGCGTGGGAAACTCGACCACGCCGGCGGTGGTGGCGTACCAGGAGTTATCCCCTGAATACACCTTGGCCGGCACCGTGCCGAGGATGATGCCTCCATCTTTGGTTTGAAGGGTCAGATCACCGACATCGGCGAGAGCATTCGAGGCACCTGTCGTGGGCAGGGCGTTGCCGAGGTCCAGATAGACCTTGCCCGCGGTCTCATCCAGCCTGGCGACGCACCAGTTGAGGTTCTGCTCGGGGACCGGAAACCCCTGGGTGGGTGGATAAATGGCGGCAAGCTGACGGCCGCGAACGAATTGGTGAGGTTCATCGGCGTCCGCAGGTCCGAGGGTTCCGGTGATGCGACCTCGCAGGAATCCCAAGTCCTCGTTGTCCATGCTGTAGCCGTCGACATTGAACTTGATTGAGAGCAAGCCGTCCTCGGCCGCGGCCTTGAGGGCGGTGAGGAAGGGTGACGAGGAAACATCCGCCCACTTCAAGTTCGTGAGTACAGACTGCCACATGGCACCCGCGCCCGCATCGCTGCTACCCCCCTGGGAGCGTCCCCAGATGTCCATGAAGGCGGACGGCTCGAAATCACCCCGCAGCAGGGTATTCCCATCGCCATCGGTGATCCGGACCTGAAGGCCCCAGATCGTGGAGACAAGCTGCTGCTCGGAATCGAGGTCCACCAGCTTGGCGCAGACCTCGGAATCCGAATCGGCGATGAGCATGGACAGGATCGGATCCGAGGAGGACAGACCCCCTGGCATGAAGGCGGAGGTGACCTTGCAACCGATCAGCCGCCAGGCCGCATCGCCCTTGGGGCTGAATCCACCGGGTCCCCAACCGAAGTGCTTCTTGCCGTCGCTGTCGACGCCGTAGGGGTCGATATTCGCGGGAGTGAACGTCGCGCTGTCGAAGTTGGACGAGGTGTTGTTCACCGTGGAGATGCTGGCCTGGAACTGGCCGGCAAAGTGGAGTCGGAGGGAATTGAGATAGCTCATGGGAAGGGTGGATCCGAGTTGTGGGTGTGGGTGTGGGTGGGTGGGTACATCGGATGGGAAAGGGCTGTCAGTTCCGGCTCCGCCAGAAGGGGGCGGCGGGCCAGCGGCGCTCCAGGGCGTAGCAGGCACGGCGGGCGTGGCTGAACTGTTCCCAGAGTCCGTTCGTTCCAGGTGTCGAAGGCGGCCAAGGCCGAGGGGCTGCCGGTGCCGATGGCCTGGGCGGCTTGCAGGGCGGATTGCATGGCCTTGAGCAGGCCGTGACCCGTGATGGGATCGAAGGACATGGCGGCGTCGCCGATGGCCAGCCAGCCGGGGCCGCTGAATCGTTCCAGCCGTCCGGAGTGCGCGGAGGTGAGGGACGGATCGTCTTCCAGGCGACAGCGCCGCGGATCAAGCAGCGGGCCGAGGTGCCGGGCCTCGCGAAGCTGCTGGGCGAGCCAGTCCTTCGACCGCCACTGCCGGGAGGGCGGAAGCAGGCCGGCATCGGTTTGGAAGGACAGGGTGCGTCGTCCGCCGGGGGTGAGGGCGGTGTAGAACCAGCCGTGCGGCAGCGATTCGATGAAGGTGCGGCTGTCGCGGTCCGTCGTGGGATCGGAACGCGCGGTGGCGTGGATGGCGACGAGGCTGTCGAGAGCCTGTCGCCGAACGTCAAGACGTCGGGCAACAAGCGCGCGGCGTCCGGTGGCATCGATGATCCAGGGGGCGCTCAGGCGGATGTCCGCCGCGTGAACCGACCAGTGATCGCCGTGCCACTCGATCCGGGAGACGGACGCGCCGAGGCAACGCCGCGCGCCTCGCTCGTGCGCCGCCTGGGAAAGCGTGTGCTCGAACACGGCGCGATCGAGCTGCCAGGCATGACCGTGCGGGTTGCCGGTGAAATCCTTGTCCACGGCGGCATCCCAGCCCCAGCAGGAGACATTGCCGTACGAGGGCAGGTGACCGGCCTGGAGATGCGTTTCCCACAGGTCCAGCGCCTGGAGCACGGGGCGCGCCTCGGCGGCCAGGGTTTCGCCGATGCGCCACTGTGGGGCGGGCCGCGCCTCGATGAGCGCGACCTGCACGCCATGCTGGCGCAGGCCGAGCGCGGCGGTGGTGCCGGCGACCCCCCCGCCGAGGATGATCACGTCGGGCGCCATCGGTCAGAAGCGGCGGTCTTTGCCGAACTTGCGCAGGTGCTCGAAGGTCTCGGGATTTCCGCCTGCGCCGCCATCGTCGGCCTTGCTCGCGTCGGTGGCGCGCGGGCTGGGGGTCCGCATCGATGGTTGCGGCTCCGGGGCGACGTGCCCGGGTTTGGATTCGACCCAGATTCTCTCGGGCACACCCGGGAGATCCTTGGGACCTGAACGCTCTTCGATCATGCCGAGCTTATCGAAATTCCGGATCATCACCTCGATTTGGCTGTGCTCCTTCGGCTTGAAGATGCGGAACCAGTTGTCGCGACGGTAGAAGGCGGCTCTCCGGTCCTCGGGCGTGGCTTGGGTGTCCATCACGGTGGCGAAGTCATCGGCGCTCAGCACCTGGTTGGGCACTCGCGCCGGCCAGAAGGTGGGCAGGCTGGGCGAGGTGCTGAAGAAGGGGTAACCGGACAAGCAACTCGCGGTGTCGGTCTGCCATGGCACCGCCATCCAGCGGCTGAGGTCGCCCGGCCCGGAGGCGCTGAGCGGGCCGATCGCGGAGAGGGCTTTCGCCGGGGTGAGCACGTCGCCACAGTCCCGTTCGGGCTGGTCGGCGGCGCGCCGACGGATTCGGAACGGTCCGCTGTAGAGACTCTGGATGCGCATCGGCCAGGTGAGTTCGCAGCCGGGGTGGAAGGCATCCGCGAGGCAATGATCGAGCGCCGCCACCGTCAGGGCGCGGGGTTGATCGGCGATGTCGACCTGATCGAGCGACGTGGGTGGCGCGACCTTGAGATCCAGATCGCTGACAAATTGGCCCGCGGCCCATTGCCGCAGCCAGGAGAGCTGCAACTCCGACAGCGAAGCCAGCCCCTGGGGCACCGTGAGACTGGAGTCAGGCGTTTGCGCGCTTGGCGTGGCGAGGCTGTCGAGCGCATCGCCGTAGAAAGGCGGCCAGAGCAGCTTGCCCAGCTGGGCCCCCGTGGTGGAAGCGGAGGTGGAGGGATCGCGGAACTGGGCGTGGACGCGCTGGCGATACTCGGCGTTGCCAGCGCTGGCGTCGGACAACCGGAGGAGCAGCGAGCTCGCATCAAACGGGGTTCCCGCGCCAAAGAAGGCCGCGAATCCCTGGTTCACCCATTGCAGCCCCGTGAGCCGCTCGAAGATCGGTCGGATGTGCTTCTGGAAGGACACTTCCTTCGGTGCTTCGAGCATCTTCCACGCGATCATTCGATCGTAGATGAGGTCATACATCGTCCGCACCGTCTTGATGGCTGGCGCATAGTTCGGCGGACCCACGGCGACCCACGCGCCTTCCACGGGGACCGACTTGCCATTGAGGGTGACGGTGGCGTCGACCGGGCCGTCCGAGGTGTCGTCGTGCCAGCCGTCGTTGTTGGCGAAGGTCAGTGGTGGCTGGTTGTTGATGGATTGGGAAACTCCAAAGCCACCGAGCACGAGCAACCGCCCGTCGGCATCGGTGCGCAGTTCGCCGAGATCGACGGTGAGGTGGAAAAACCTGCCCGTGTCGAACCTGGCTCCGCTGGCGCCACAACCCGAGATGGACCGTGGGCCGGGATCGATCGCGAGCTTCGCACGATCCGCGCCCTCGATCAGCAGATTGCGGCGCGTGGCGGGCGGATCAGTAGTCTCGAATTGCGATGGCAGATCGAGCGCCATCTCGAAGTTGTACCAGGCCGCCTTCTTGTTCGCGAGGTGGACGGTCCATTCGATCTTCGTGTTCGCATCCGCGGCGGTGATCTCGCCGACGATTTGATCGTTGGCATCATAGCCGTAGATGCGGAAGCGCGCGGCTTGGCGGCGCAGGGCGCCTTGGGCATCCTTGTAAGCGCCTTGTTTCAGCGCGGGTTGATCGGGGACTTCGGGGCCAATGAAGAATCCGGCGTCGCCGGGCTCACGGCTATTGCCGACGCGGGCGATGCCGATGGGTGGATGGATGGCGGCGCGGACGATGGGTTGGGCCAGGTGGGGCATGATGTGGATGGAGTGTGTGGGGGGATCGGTTGAAGGATTCGGGCGAGCATGAGCGCACTGCGTCGACTGAGCCAGCGGAGGATCCGGAGCGCGCGCTGGACCGCCGGTTGGTGACGGCTACCCATGAAACGCCTACCCGTAGCCGCGGACGTCAGTCCGCGCCATCTCCGGGCCGGAAGTCAGCGCCGACTGACGTCGGCGGCTACGGTTCATGGGCGCAATTCGCGATGCCGAAATCATTTCCCCTCTCCAGGAACTCGCCCACGGCGTGTTCCTTCGCCGTGCCGCGCAGCAGACTGAGTAACGCAATCGCTGCGCGATCGGCGCCGGTCTGGCCGCCCGAGACCATGCGCTCCAGCACGAGACACATTTCCAGGCAGGACATTCCTTATCCGGCGACCAACAGTCACGGGCAATTTGATTCCTCGCCAAAGGAAGTAGGACCGGGACCGCCATCGCCCACGGTGAACTCGACCTACACACGTCGGGCGGCTGGAACATAGCACCATGGCGAAGAAGCTCAGCCGGCGACGGGTCGAGCCGACCGAGAGGGAGCCGAAGCTGCTCCAGTCGACTAATGCGACTTCGCCTGGGGCGAACTCGAATACGGGAAAAGCCGGTTTGCGCAAGGTTCGCAACTGCCGCACGAGCTCCTTGAGGCTGGAGCCATCCCGGTCGGCCCGCCAATAGGACGCCTTGGGGCGGGAGCCGGAGTGCTTACCGGGACCGCCAACCGGGATTCCCTGGTCGGCGTGGGGGCCATCGTCGGCGATGTCAGGAACCGTTGCCCCGCAATCTGGAATCCTCTTGATTGAACAGTGATTCAGGGGAGCGACATTGGGATCAGGCGTGCCGTCGCATCGGAACCAGCCAATCGACTCGAAGCGCCCGTTTGGAGGTCCTGCGGAAAATCGGCGCCAACCTCGCTGGCTTCGGGGCTGGGACCGTGCGAATGACCCCGAAAGTTCCGCTCTGCGAATGAATGACGATCTTATCCTGAACAATTCCGAGTCGCGCTTCGTTGTGCCGCCACGCCGCACGGAGCGACTGAGCTTTGGCCAAGCAAGGCTATGAGCTTCGGAAATGATCTGACCTAACTTCTTGATTCTGAATGGTGCGGCCGGCAGGGCTCGAACCTGCAACCTTCTGATCCGAAGTCGAACCTCGCCATTGAAGAACTGGCTCTGCCATTGATACTGCACAAGGCGGGCGGCCTCGCTCGAACTCGGGTGGGCAAGCTGGTTTCTTGCCGGTTCTTGCCTGAGGTTCGTGCCCACTGCCCGCTAGCGTCGGTCGTCGTCTCCAAGCCGGAACCCCCGTCGGCGGGAGGTGGGAAGGGGACTGGATGGACCTGTCCTGCGGGCGCATCGGCATGCGACTTGTCGGAGCTCTTCGATGATCGCCTGCCAGCGATGGGCGTGGTCGAGGTCGGAATCGGAATCGGAATCGGAATGGACACTCGCGCTGTCCATCGGGATCCGAGCGTCAGACCCCCCCAAACGATACGGATACCGATTCCGAACCCGACGGTGAATGTCCGCCGACAACTCGAGGATGCACCCCGGTCCCGCCTTAAACCCACGAATCCCTTGACGATTGCAAAGTGATATCATACCAATATCGCCGTGCGGGCGATCGGTCCGAATCCTCCAAGCCCGCGGAAAGGGTCTTCATGAACACCGAGAATCAAACCATCCATCGGAATCGGGAACGCGCGGTCGGAGTCTTGAGCGGCTGGGGCATGTTGCCGGTCGTCATCCTTCTCATCCCGGGGAGCATCGCTCTCCTGATTTATTCGATCGCGGCGGGAGTGCAGCGGCAGCAGCACCCGTACTGGGGCTTGATGATCCTGGCGATCCTTTGCATCCCGACCTGGATCATCCTCCTCAACGGCTTTTTCACGCTCCAACCGAACGAGGCCCGGGTGCTGGTGTTGTTCGGAGCGTACAAGGGAACCGTGCGGACGAGCGGCTTCCACTGGGCGAATCCGTTCTACAGCGGCAACAGCTTCAGGCAACCGGCCCTGTTGGAATCACTGGGCGGTGAGCATGCCAACGCGGGGAAGCGGGCGCCGTCCGCGGCGGACCCGCACCGCCGGAACAAGGTCTCTTTGAGGACCCGCAATTTCAACAGCGAGAAACTCAAGGTGAACGACAAGCGCGGGAATCCCATCGAGATAGGCGCGGTGATCGTCTGGCGGGTGGAGGACACGGCGCAGGCGATGTTCGACGTCGACAACTACGATCACTATGTCCGCGTGCAAAGTGAGTCGGCGATCCGGCATTTGGCGAGCTGCTACGCCTACGATCACGGGGACGACACCACGGTGGAGGAGGTGAATCTCCGAAGCGGGGTGGACGAGGTTTCGGGGGCGTTGTGCGCGGAATTGCAGCAACGACTGGGCAAGGCGGGGGTGCTGGTGGACGAGGCTCGGCTGACCCATCTGGCGTACGCGCCCGAGATCGCGCAGGCGATGCTGCGACGGCAGCAGGCCGAGGCGGTGATCGCCGCTCGGCAGAAGATCGTTCATGGGGCGGTGACCATGGTGGACATGGCGTTGAAGGATCTGGCGGAACGCCAAGTGGTGACCCTCGACGACGAACGGAAAGCCTCGATGGTTTCAAACCTCCTCGTGGTGCTTTGCGCCGAATCGGAGGTGCATCCGGTGATCAACACGGGAACGCTCTACGCATGAACGGCGCGACGGAACGAGAACGACCCGGGCCGCCGGCGGGAGCCCGGGGACAGGGCTGGGCGGGCGGCTTCCCCGAGTATTCCGCGCCGTGGTCCGGGGTTCAGAAAGGGATCAGCGCGCTCGTCCTAGTTATCCTGGGAAGTGTGGCGACCGCGCTGTTCCGGGCGCCGATCGATTCCCGAGTCCAACTGCTCGCGATCTCTGGCGTCGTGGGAATCCTGATCATCGGGTTGGTGTCCATGGTGCGTGGCTACTCGATCGGCGACCGGGAAATCCTTGTGCGCCGGACGTTCTGGCTGACCCGTCTTCCCCTGGCGGGGTTGGTGGAAGTCGTCGCGGAGGTGGACATGGTGCGGGGTGCGCTGCGGTTGTTCGGCAATGGCGGGTTTCTGTCCTCGACCGGGATCTTCTGGAACCGTCGGCTGGGTCGATTCCGATTGCTCGCGAACAACACGTCGTCGGCGGTGCTGTTGCGCTACGCGGACCGCCGTGTGGTGTTGGCGCCGGGGGATCCGGCGGGATTTGCGCGGGACGTCCGCCAACGGGCGGGGCTGGCGGGCTGATCATGGCAGACCGAAAAGCATTCCTGCTGCGGATCGATCCGGAGGTCTGGGCCGAACTCGAGGCCTGGGCCCAAGCTGAATTGCGCAGCGTGAACGGCCAGGTCGAGTTCGTGTTGCGGGAGGCGTTGCAGCGCCGTCGCGGACGATCCCGACACGGTCCGGGGCCAGGGCCAACCGCGAAACCCGACGCCGGCGCGCCGGAGGAGCCCCCGGGCTGAGCCGTGACCGGCGATACCCCTTGTGGCGCCGGCTTTCAGCCGGCTCGGCACTGTGGGAAAGGAGGCCGGTTGAAAACCGGCGGTCCATCCGGATTTGTTCAATTCAGGTCGAAGAGGAGGACCTGGGCCGCGCCGGACGCCGTGAATCGCAGCGCGGTCTCGCCGGAGACCGAGGCGCCGTCGCCGGCCGCGAGCGGAAGGCCGTTCAGGGTCACGGAGCCTTCGGCCACTTGGATCCAGGCGTGCCGATCCGGGGCGAGGGTGTGGAGGAGATTCTCTCCGCCATGGAAGCGGCCGATCCACAGATCCGCGTCCTGATGGATGGCGATCGATCCGTTCCGGCCGGTGGACGAAGTCACGAGTTGGAAACGTCCGGGCGTGGGGTTTTCGAGGGCTTTCTCCTGGTATCGCGGGGGCAGGCCCGTGCGATCCGGGCGGATCCAGATTTGAAGGAGATGGACGGGTTCGGACGGCGAGGCGTTGAACTCGCTGTGACGCACTCCGGTCCCTGCCGCCATGTACTGGACGTGACCTGGGTGGATGACGCTGCCGTTTCCCATCGAGTCCCGGTGTTCGAGGGCGCCGTTGAGGACGACGGTGATGATTTCCATGTCCCGGTGGGGATGCGTTGGGAAGCCGCCGCCGCCGGCGATGCGGTCGTCGTTGATGACTCGCAGCGAGCGGAAGCCCATGTGGTTCGGATCGTGGTAGTCGCCGAACGAGAACGAATGCGCGGCTTTCAGCCAGCCGTGGTCGGCGTGACCGCGATCCGCGGCTCGGCGAAGGGTGATGCCGCCGTCGGAGGAGGTGGGTTGGGTGGTCGTCATGGTATTTCCTGGGCGAGCCTTGTGCCTAGCCAGCCAGGCGGGATGGCTCATAGCGCAAACAATGGATCGAAGCGATTGATCTCCACCGCGGACCGGCGCGGAAGCAGCCGCGCATGGCATTTGCATTGCATTGCGACCGCGGCGGGTTGCGGGAGCCGCATCGCACCCGAGAACCATCCTCCAGGGTGGTTGGAGGGGCCCATGGGGAGTGTCGGAAAAGCTGCCGCGCCATCTTTTTCGCGGGCGGGCGTCATCTAACCCGCTGCCGTGAAACAAGGTGGCGGATTTCGGAGATTGGCCGTCGTCGACGCCGCTTGTCGGCGGACCTTACGACTAAAGAAATTCTGTGATGAATTGATGGAGCCTAATTCGACAAAGTGAATTCAGCAATTCCCTAGTCTTGGGGTGATAAAAACTTACAACCGATTCGGCGGCAGCGTGTTGTGAAAATAGGAAAATCGACTAGCTCCGAAGGGATTTCTACTGAGTCGGACGGTTCGACCCTTGGCACGGCGTTTGCTTTGTGGTGGCAGGTTCGTTTCGGTAAACGGGAGGTCACGAACCTAAAAACAATTCCAAGAAATTAGTACCATCATGAATATCAAAAACATCGCCGCCGCGGTTCTGGTTGTTGGTTCGACGTTCGCGCAAATCGCCGAGGCCGCGCAGGTTGTGTTCTCGAATCCGACCTGGAGGCTTCAGACCTACGGTGGTGGGGAATTCGGGGCCGACCTGATCGGCGTCGGTGGCCCGATCGACTTTTACACCTTCTGTCTCGAGAAGAACGAGGGGATGGGGTTTGGCGCGGCCTACGACTACACCCTGGCGACGGCGGCGATGGCCGGTGGCCTGGGAGGTGGCAACCCCGATCCCGTTTCCGCCGGAACCTCGTTCCTGTACCAGAAGTTCCTGAACGAGACGCTTCCGGGTTACAGCTTCGCGACCGCCACGGTCGGGGATCGCGCCGCGCGCGCCGCGAGTGGCCGGGATCTTCAGAACGCGATCTGGGGCCTGGAAGACGAGCAGCTCGTCGATCTCGCCAACCCGTTCATCGTCCAGGTGGTGAACGCGTTCGGTTCCGTCGCCGCCGCCAAGGCGCACGCCACCTCGGGATCGATTGGTGTTCTGAACCCGACCAACCCGGCCGTGCCGCAGTCCAGCCCGATGTATCGGCGCCAGAGTGTGTTGATCAACCTGCCCGACAACGGAACGTCCGTGATGATGCTGGGCAGCAGCCTGATGCTGGTCGGTTTGGTCCGTCGTCGCATGGCCTGAGTGGTCCATCATCTCGAACATTTCTGGAAAGGGGCGCTTCGGCGCCCCTTTTTGGTTTCCTCGACGTATCCGGTGAATTTGGGTTTTCAGACGCGGTTGGGGCCATCGAGGCGCGAAAGCGGGTCCGGGCGTATGTCTCCATTCTCGAACCACCGACCGGCGAGACGGCAGGCTGGGCAGCCTGTGCTACGTCGTCCGGTCACCCGGAAACGGGACTTTGGATTCCTCCGTGATGCGCTTCAGGATTTCGGCTGCCTGATTTGGATCGAAGTCCTCGCGCCTCTTCTTCGGCACACCCATTTTGCTCAGGTCGTAGTGCCTGTCGGCGGTCAGTCCGTGACGCTTGAGGATCTTCCCCGCGCAGTGCAGTGGGCAGCCGTCGAGCGCGATGATTGGTCGCCCCGATTTGGCGGTATTGACCAACGCTTTCACGTCGCCACCCACACCCGCGATGCAGGACATCTCAGCGACATCAAGCCGGTCCATTTTGACGGCGATGTGATTCGCCATTTGCGCGGCGCTGGACGCGCCCGAGCAGGAATACACCAAGGGCAAGTTTGAATCGTTGCTCATACGGAACCTCGGATCCACAGGGTGCTCGGGAAGAAGAGAACACGTTGTGCTCCTTGATCCTGAGCAGTCCCAAGGGAGCGGGATCTCACTTCCATCCGGCGCGCGGTCCATCCGAGACGCGGGCGATCCTGGTAAAGAAGTATTGTAAATGCAACTTTGGTCCGAACCGCTTTCGGCGCCTTGTCGCTTTTTATGCGGTTGGAAAACCGGGTCTACGACGGTCCGGACCCGGCGGTCAGTCTGGGGCGTGGTGGGATCGGGACGCGGATTCGCACGCAGGTGCCGGCGCCCGTGCCCGGCGGCGAGTCGATCCGCAAGGTTCCCGACAGCATGGCGATGCGCTCCGACACGCTGTCGAGCCCCAGTCCACGGCGCGCTCCGGAACCCTGAGCGGCGGCTTCCGGGTCGAAGCCCCGGCCGTCGTCGGCGACCGTGAGTTCGAGGACAGGCCCGTCGGCGGTGCGCAGGGTGGTGCGGGCCGTTTTGGCGCCGGAATGCTTGAGGATGTTGTTCACGAGCTCCTGGGTGACGCGGTAGAGGAGCACGTCCTCGTCTTTGGAAAGGCGTCCGTCGACCGGTTCGAATTCGTGGCGGAAATCGATGGAAGAACTGGCTGAAGCGCGCTCGATCATGTCGCGGAGGGCGGTTGTGAGGCCGAGACGTTCGAGTTCGGCGGGTCGCAGGTTGTGGGCGATGGCGCGGGCCTGGTCGACCGCGGTCTGGGATGCCTGATCGATTTCGCGGAGCCGTTCGGCGGCGGCTGCGGGAGCCTCGGGCCATTGAAGTCCGAGCAGGGCGACGTGGTTTCGGAGGATGAGGAGTTCCTGTCCCAGGCCGTCATGCAGTTCCTTGGCGAGCCGGTGGCGCTCATTCTCCTCATGTTCCAGGAGACGCCGGGAAAACTCCCGTTGGGCGGCGCCGAGTCGTTTCAGTCGGCGGACGCGCCACGAGTAGACTCCCGCCGCGGCCAGCGCGGCGAGGCCGACGATCGAAACCCTGAAGGCGATGGACCGCCACCATGGAGCGTCGACGTGGACTCGAGAATCCCAGGGGCGGCGGAGGCGAGGCCCGCGTCGTTGGAGGCGATGAGCTCGAAGGTGAAGTCGCCGGCGGGGAGGGCCTGGTACGACGCCACGCGGTCGGTGCCCGCGTCCTCCCAGTCGTCGCTCAATCCGCGGAGGCGATGGTGATAGCGCACGCGCTGGGGCGCGACGTAGCTGAGACCCGCGTAGTGGATATCGATCCGGTGATAGCCGGGAGGAAGGTCGAGACCCGCGTGCTCCCGCGAGCCCCGGGTGTTCCCGGATGTCGCCGCGATGTCGGTGGGGGTGGGGTCTCCATCGACCAACACGCGCTCGATGGTCGGCACGGGTGGGACGTCGTTGGCGCGGACATGGCCGGGATGGATGGTCGCAATCCCCTTGTCCGTGGCGAAGTGGACGTAGCCATCGGGCGTGCGTGCGCCGGCTCGGCCGGTGGCCAGGATCACGGACTTCAATCCGTCCGTTCCCGACCAGTACCGGGAGATGACCCGGGGCGACAATCCGTCCGCCACGGCGTGGAGGTTGGTTTTCGACAGGCGCGCGACATTCCCTCCGAGGCCGACCCAGAGGTTCCCTCCGAGGTCGTCCACCAGGGGGCCGGCGACGGGTGGCGCGCCGTGTTCGGGTCCGAACGCGAAGAACTGATCGTTGCGAATGCGCCAGAGGCCTCGGTAGGTGGACACCCAGACCGTGCCGTCAGGGTCCAGGGACAAGTCGGACACCTGTTCGATCGGTCGCGTCGGGAGTTGGATGTACGTCTGGGCGGAAGCGTCGCGGACGCGGTTGAGACCGTTGCCGGTCCCGATCCAAAGCGTGCCATCGGGAGCTTCGACCGCGCAGGTCACGTCCTTGTGGGATAGGGGAGGTCCGGACCATACGACCGGTTGATTCTCGGGCCCCATCTGGAAGAGTCCTCCTTCGGTGCCAACCAGAAGCCCGTGTTTCCGAGTTGGGAGGAAGAAGTTGGGCGAGACCTGGGAGCGGTCGAGGGAACTGGTGTCGATTCGGGTGAAGGAACCGCTCTGTAGAAATCCCCAATCGCCGAAGCGGTTGCCGAACCAGACCCGCTCTTGATCGTCGATTCCGACGCGGGTGACGTCGTCCATGGGCGGCGGCGACAACGGCGGGACCTCGAACCGGTGCGAGCCGGGGGAGCGGAAGGCGATCCCCTGGGTGCCGCCGACCCAGAAGGTGCCGTCGCTGGCGACGGCCACGGTGCTGTCGGACGGAAGGCCGGCTGGAAACGGCGACGCGGTCCGGATTTTCCGACGGTTCAACTGGTACAGGTCGCCGATTTCGGCGCCGACCCAAACGCTGCCTTCGCGGTCGGCGAAGACTGTGGTGACGAGTCCATTGCCCAGGCCATGGTCGGCGCCGAGAAACTCCTGGTCTTCCGTCCGCAGATGGACGAGGCCGGTCAGGGTGCCGACCCAGAGGCCGCCGAAACGATCCTCGTGGATCGAAGTGATGAACGGGGTGAGACTGCGGCTGCCATCCGCCTGGAGGAGTGGGATCCGTTCCTGCCGGCCCTCAATGAGCCGAGCCAGTCCGGCGCTCGTGCCGATCCAGAGGTGACCGGCCGAGTCGATGTGCAGGGCTTTGATTCCCGGGCCCTTGCGGGGCACATGCTCGACGCGCCCAGATCGGACCGTCAGGAGTCGGCCCGCGAACGTGCCGATCCAAAGGCCTCCATCGTGGTCGAGCGCGAAGGCGGTCGCGTGGGTGAGCGATCCGGCTTCGGGACCTTCGAACGGAACGAAGCGGTCGCCCACCTTGCGGAATGTGCCGCCGCCGTCGGTGCCGACCCAGACGGTTCCCTCGGCGTCCTGGGCGAGGCATTTGATGCGGTCGTTCGAGAGGCCGCTCTCGGCCCGCCAAGGGGTGATCCGACCGTTGGCATGGCGATAGAGCCCTTCGGCGTCGGTGCCGATCCAAAGGTTGCCATCGCGGTCCGCCAGGAGCGCGGTGACGAAAACCTCCGCCGGTGAACCCTCCTCCCGCAGGTCGATGTGGCGGAACTCGTGGCCGTTGAACCGGAAGAGGCCGCGGGCGAGCTGAACCAGAGGTAGGCGTCGGAGGAGTTTGCGCAGCGGCGCTGACGAAGGAGAGGTCGAGATCCTGCGATGCGCCCCAGCCTCGGACATCGGGAAAGCCCTCGGCCATCAATCGGCCGTGCAGGAGCGCGGCGAGAAGACAGGCGAAGCGACCCGCGGACGAAATGGGGCCTGCGAACCTCATGTCGAAACCTAGTCGCGTCGGTTCCGCGATGTGAAGCGACGATCTTCGGGCATCACGAGTTGGGACAGCGAACCGTCGCCGCCGACGTGAAGTCGGCGCGGACCGACGTCCGCGACTCCGGGGGATGGTTCATGGCGTGGGGGGGATCGGCGTCTGCGTGCACGCGCGTAGTCGCATTTACGTGCCGGGCGGGTCGCTCACGGGGACTAGTAGTAGTCCCGGCCGCCCGGGAGGGCGTCTCAAGACCGATGAAAGTCCTGATCGTCGACCATTCCCCGAGAATGCGCGACCTCGCCGCGTTGCTCGAACCGTTGGCGGTCCGCGCCTTCGAGCAGGCCGCGGACAGGCGGAGGCGGTGGACGCCTTCGTTCGCACGAGGCCAGGGACTGGTGCTGCTGGACATCGAAATGCCGGTGGACTGGCCCTCGGCGCGGCGGGTGAAATCCGCCGGATCTCACCCGACGCGCGGATTGTGATCGTTTCCGCGCACGACACGCGGGTCTTCCGCCGGGGCGGCACTGGCGGAAAGCGTCCGTGAATTCCAGTGGAAATCAGAACTCCATCGGCTCGGCGAGTTGCTAAGTCCTTCGAAACTCAATTCCTGATGTGAACCTGAATCTTGACAACCAACCGCTCGCGAGAATTCCGACCGAGTTCTGAAGGGCAGGGAAGCGTGGGCCGCCTCGCGCGATCCGCTTGGTACCTGTTACTTCTCGCCTGGGGACTGGGGCACGGGTGGATGGGGCGGGCGCTGGGACTTGAAGTCACCGAGATCCAGGTCGCCACGACTGAGGTGGAAGTCGGATTCCGCGACGAATCGGCGACCAGCGCCACGGCGCATCGCCTGGAACACGCGGGATCCCTGGCGGCCCCGGTCGACTGGGTCGCGATGGACGGGGTTCGGATCGACGTGACGGGTCCGGGGATAACTACCGCGCGGTGAGCGCGCTTGTGCAGCCGGTCCG
The DNA here is from genome assembly GCA_942490575.1 of uncultured Verrucomicrobiota bacterium. GTDB lineage: Bacteria > Verrucomicrobiota > Verrucomicrobiia > Limisphaerales > CAIMTB01 > CAIMTB01. The sequence goes on along the minus strand of CALNYA010000030.1, from coordinate 7,373 downwards.
GATCGCCCTGGGTTTCTTTCGATTGAGTGGCCCGGACGGAGGGTGGCAGCGAGACAACCTCGGTGGTCTTTGAGCCGGGACCGCTGAGCGCCCGGGAAGGCGATAGTACCGGGCGCGTCCGGTGTTTTCCTGCGGCGTACCACAGGTGTCGTCCACTACGTCTATTCAGGAGACGGGTTTGAGCAATCCGGGCGAGGTCGCCGTGCAAGGGGCGACCCAGTGGGCCTGTTGCCGCCGCTGAACCGAATTGACGACGATTCACCCGGGGGCGCTGGAGGCCGCGAGTCTGCGCCTGGAGCGGATCAGTGGCGCGGTTCTGGAGGTGGCGCCCCCGGCCACCGTCCTGGTGGAGGACAACGACGAGGACCTGGCGCGGAATTCTGGTGGGAAATGGATCCCTGGGATTCGGCTTCCTCGTGTTGCGACAGGGGCGCGCGTCGACTGCGGCCTGATCCGGGGTGACGCGACGGCCTGGGTCCGCCGAAGGGTTATCCACTCTCGACCTTCGAGCGCTCGGCGTTTGGCTTGGGCCCAGGATTCCAAGCATCGAGCAGGAAGATGGAGGCCTCCGTTCGCGGGGAGGGTGGACGGTGAACTCCTCCTCGGATGCATCGAGGGCGAGGCGGAACATCAAGTCGGGGAAGCGGTCATCTCGGGTCCAGTGCGCAAATCACCGGTGCCGGTGAATCATCCGCACCTCGTCGTCGCGCGGACCGGCGGTTCCGTGCTTGTGCTCCCGGCGACAGCCCAGTTCGCGCCGGTCACCAAGGTTCCCTCGTCGACGCGGCTCTAGTTCCCTCAAGCTCCATGAAAAACTTCAACTTCGCGAAGGTCTCTGCCATCCGGTTCGCGCCGACTCTTGTCGGCGCGGCGATCCTATCAACGGCCAGAGTCGTGGCGCAGCCGGTCGCCCTCGAGGACGGCGGTGAATGGACGGTTCGAACACATCGAAGCGGCCGGGATTGTCGGGGCGATCGAGGATGCGGACGCGGTTCTGTCAGAGGCGGTGCCGTTCGTCAGTCGGACGATCACGGCGCCGTACACTGGATTTCATGTCGAATGGCGGTGAAGGCGTTTTCCGACTCAATCAACCCCTTCCAGATGAGGCACGGGCGAGAGGCGATTTCGTCGTTGCGGGCCCACGGATGGCTGCAGATGACGCGCGGGGCAGGGTGGTGACGTTGGGGGTCGGGAGCGACGACGGAAACCGATTGAGAATCCGACGGGGGTCGAACAGGCGTCGGTCGGGAATCGGGCCTTCCTTGCCGAAACCGTGAACAAACGAATCTCGCGCAGGGATTGCACGAGGTGGAACTCGTGACGTAGGAGGCGACCGGGGCGGCTGAGCTTGAACTGGCGGTGGCCGGGCTCGAGGACCTTGGCCTCGAAGGGTGCTGACCGTTTCAGCGGAGAAATTCCGGCTGCTGCCGTCGAGCCCGCTCCACCGGATTTCGGCCGGAAGGTCAGGGGTGAGCGTTGCGACAGGGTGGGGTATGGGACGTGCGCCAGCGCCAGCATTTGGAGCCCGCCGACGGCATTCGAGTCGATGGACGAGGCGGAAGCCCTGCTCGCAGCCCAGGACGGGTTCACCGAGCGGTTGCTGTCCCCGGTCGAAGGCGCTCGATCTGTTGGCCGCGGGGGATCGTTCATTTCGAGGCGATGCGCCGTTCCCGATACCTGGCATTGGAACCAATGACTCCGTGGTTCGGGCGACCGGGCGGATCTTTGTCGAGCGGGCGGGCGTGCGCCGTTCGCGGTGCAGGCGGCGGACACGGGGCGCCTAAGGGTGGATGGCCGCTTGGTGGCATCCAACCGGGCGGTGCAGGTCTTGGAATCGGGTTGGCGGAGTCGAAATGCCGCCGTGTGGTGGCGGATGGACGACCTGGACGCGCAGGCGGGCGCGGTGACGAACCAGGATCCCGCGGCAATCACCGGGGCAACGATGGGGGCGACCCTGGGCGCGGAGGGGGCGTTGGGGACCTCGCAGGCCGCGACGTTTGACGGGGAGGCTTTTCATCGGATCGAGTCGGATGTCGTCGAACCGTTCACCGGGCCGGCGACGCTCGGCGATACCTGCTGGGAAGGGATGTCGAGCGCGCAGGCGGTGCGCGACGACGCCTTGATCGATCCGTTCGACCGTCCGGTCGAACACCGGGCTCCTGGGGGCCGCGATACCAGGTTGAGGACTGCAGTTCGCGCGGATCGGCGGAGGTCCAGGCGGCCTCGCCCTTCGATCGGTGGGTCCACCTCATCTTCATGCGCGGAAACCGGAGCCGACGCCCGGGTCAAAACGTATGTCGACGGTGCGTTGGTTGGTGTGCTCGACGCGGACGTTCCGTTCCGGTCGCCGTGCTGGGTTCGAAGGCGGTGAGCGATGGTTTCGCAGGGTTGATGGACGAATCGGTGATCTACGGTCGCGTCCTGGGGTGAGGACGAGGTCCGCACCTCCATGGGGCGTTCGAATCGGCGCGACCCGGCGGGATGGGAATTGGCGGCATCGAACTCGCCAAGGTTGGCACTGAGATCGAGGTCACGGTCTGGGTGCGCCCGGGTCGTGGCGGGTTGGAGGTGATGGTGGCGCGCGAACTGGGAGCGTGGTCGGAGTTTGATCCGGGGCGGTTTGAACTGCTGGAGGCGGGCCAGCAGGTGAGGCGCAGGGCGAGTCGGCGATTGTTGCCGTGCGACCACCGATCCGACGGGACCGGGAGTTGGACGCGGCTCTGGCGCTTCTTCAGGACAGGCCGGAGGACGGCGCGCGCGGCGCTGATCGATCTTCGATACGGTGCGGGGGATGATCGGGCTGATCCGGCCGCTGCCGACGATCACGCGAAGCGCTGCGGCTCGTGTTCTTGAGCATCTTCTGACGATCAGCGGAGGAGGCAGCAACCGCGTCTTCTGGGTGGCGCGCGGCGATGTGGAATTCGGGGATGTGACGATCGCGGACGGGTGGGATCGTGGTGAGGACTCGGAGGGGGCGGGAGGAGGCGGCCTGGGAGCAGGCGCGGGATTGGTGTGGATTCCGGGGCGCGGGTGACGCTGGAGAGGGTGACTTTCGAACGCAATCGGGTGGAGGGCGGGGGATTTCGCGCTCTTTCTAGCGCGAGCACGGGAGGCGTGGGCGGCTCCATGTTCCGTAGCGTGGACGGGTTGGAGGCGTCGGTGGTGGAAGGGCAGATCGGGTTCGAACGGATCGGTGAGCAAGGCAGGCGCGAACGGATCAGGTCTGACTGGGATCAACGGAAGGCCGGGAGGTGGTGGTACCGGGGGCGGTTCGGGGTGGATCCGGAACGGCGGGAAGCCTTTTGGCGGCGGCGGCGGCGGTGGCGGAAAAGCCGGGCGCAAGCGGGGGGGATCCGGTGGTGCGGGCGTCAAGGGCCGCAACGCGAGTCCCAAGTGAATTTTCTGGGATACCTTCATTGGATTGGAACGTCGCCGGGGCTGGCGGGGCGGGAGGCCGGGCGGGCGATGGCGGGGCGGGAGGTGCTGGGGGCGACGGGGGCTTTGGCGCCGGCGGAGGCAGTGGGGGCACCGGTGGATCAGGAGGACGGGGAGGAGCCGGGGGGGCGGGTGGCAGTGGGGATTCGTTCTACCAGTTTCCGGTGGGAACGTTCACCATCCTGCCGGGGCTGCGGGAGCACGTGGGGCCGGAGGCGTGGGCGCCACGGGTGGTAAGGGAGGGGACGGTGGCTTCGGTGGCGGCGCAGGCGGAGTACAGGGCCCAGGGAATCGGAGGTTTGAACGGTTCCTCGGGCGACCGATCTCGAGGGCTACCTACCAGCCAATCCTTCCTCGTGGACACCCTGATGCACATAACCATGTACGGAGTGCCACCGATGACGCTCACTGCGTTGCCAGATCAAGCAGGCTGCAGCGCAGTTGGGAGGAGGCGGTTGCGGCCAACAAGGACATCCTGACACACCTTATGCCTAGGGACGAGGATGGCTGCGCTTACCTTCCCAAGCCGAAGCAGATAGAGACTCTGAAGGACCACTTTGTGAAGGAGGTAAGATCCTGCCCCCTTAACCGATATAGATCGCGGCTGGAAAGGCACACACAATTGCAGTTATCGAGACCGGTGGGGTATACTCCTGGGGAGCGGCTGCTTCGGGACAGCTAGGCCATCCTGACACCCACACCTTCCAGACAGACGAGGATGGGTATCATTACCAGCCCGTGCCAAAATTGATTCCGGTATTCTACAGAGTGTCGACACTTCCAAATTAGGCGATCAAGGAGACGCCGTTTATAAGATCGGTCTGCGGAGACGTGGTGCTGCTGCTCCTCCAAGGCGAGTGTGTACGGCTTGGAGCGCTCGCCGGCCAACTAGGACTTGGACCTTTAACTCTGATGCCGCTGGATCCAGATGGAGCTCCCTACATGCCCACTCCTAAGAAGGTACTCTCAGATATTCTACCGTCCCCTTAGATTGACGCTCTGGTCGGCGAGGTGATCATTTCAATTGACTGTGGAGACGCTCATTCGATGGCTTTGACTAGCAAAGGCAAGCTGTATGGATGGTGCTGCTGCATGCGGACAGCTGGGGATCGACAACAACAAACCATTGCCCAAAGACAGTGAAGGCAGTCTACCAGCCAATCCATCGTATCAGGCCTTATCAAAGATCATCGTGTCATCTCCATGTGGCAGAAATTGTCTTGCTCATTCTCCACATGTAGGCTCACCTGGCCTTGGATGATAATGGAATCATTTACAGTTTTGGAGCGAATGGGTGTGGACAGCTGGGTAGGGACATACCGGCAGAACCGAGAAGGGAGCCATCAAAATCCCAACAGAAAGCTAAGCGGGATCGGCATAAGTTTGGTCTCTAGATTCTTAAGGAGGAGACGAAATGTCGTCAGTTCGAGTGATGAGGGACAGTTCCTGGTCTTCCCATTGTCCAGAGGGACTCAGCGCAACACTAACACTGGATTCGAATTGTACCCGATGTATAAGGAAGAACTGTCCATCAGCCACTTCTACCCCTGTCCAAACATGATCCGCTCCCTTCTCCCTACCAACGTCCTGCCAGTTTAGCCGGAGGGTTCACAATCTGCATTGGCGAAGGCAATGAACCCTGACTGCAGCACACCCTGTATGTCGGCTTCAACGGGCTCGTCTCACACCGGCTACACCTTCGTCGTCGAGGGGGTCCGGATCGTCTGTCCACAGGGTCGTGGCACCCACCGGTCGCCCTTCTTTCAGGCCTACTTCATCAACAAGGACGCTAAGGAGGAAGATCTGAAGGATGTGAGATATGTGCCGTTCAGAATGTTGATTGACTACATCTACCTCGACTTCCATGCTGCTGGAGCAGGCCAGGCTCGACAAGGAGCTGATTGACGTCTACAAGCTGTCCAAGAAGTATGGAATCAAGACATTGTCGACTGAAGTCTGCAAGCGACTGCACCTGAATCTTCAGGACATCTGGGTCGAAGGAAGCAAAGAGAACGGAGGCAGTAAGAAGAAGTATAAGGCTGAGAATGTGATTTCGGCAGTGACCAAAATCGCGGAGATCTACGAGTCCTACATCAACTCGACATCCAGGGAGCCCCACAAGATCGTGGTCACGCCGACTGGCTCGGTTGTCATATTGGACGAGAAGAAGTATATGCCTGCTCGGGTAAGCATCGTCTTGCTTCCAGAACCTCTCGATGCCTTATCTTCGTCTAGCTTCCACACTCCAATATAGATGGGCAACGGTTATGTCTGGTAAGTAGAGTCGGTGGAGGATAAGCAACATCCGCAGTGGAGGAAATGAAGGAGGAGGCGCTAGGAAATGAAGATGTAAATTTTGAAAATGCCAATGTAGAATCTATTGGACATGCCGACGACACTTCCAGCGATTTCGTAGTCCAGGTTGAAGGAAGAAGATCCAACTGCCCCAGGGTCGTAGTAAATGGCAGAAGCGAATATTTCTTGATGGTGTCAAGGCGTGTCAGAGGAGAAGAGCCAGGTCTCAAATTGTGTCGGACTGCATGTAGACGCTATTTTGAAGATGTGCGACATGTTCGCGGCCAATATTCGGATCGACTCTTGAAACATCTGCGCTCATGGAGATGACGGACGTGGTCCACCTCAAAGCGTCCTCAGGTACGTCGTGGTCGGTATATCATGATCGACAATGCGGCGAAGATCTTCGTCATGGTCAATGCTGACCATGCTGCAACGTCTTTCGATGTACATCGTGAGCACTACCAGCATATCAGACCGAGGAGTTTGAGGAGCTGGACAAGGACGACATCATCAAGATTGTTCGGATGCAGAACGCATGACATCATTCATCTACCGGGATTTGAGTTTGGGGTTTGGGTTTTGGGGTTGCGGTTTGGGGTGCATCCGATCGCAATGAACGCGATGCCAAACTGGCGGCTGATCGAGCAACGCGAGATCGAGCGGATCGCGCTGGCTGGCACGATCCGTACAACGTGAAGAAACGCCGACCGAGCAGGCCATGGCCGTCAGCGGATCGCATCGGCCAGGAAACCGAGACGCGCGCTGGCGACGCGGGCGACGCGACCAAGGGCTGTCCGCAGCAGCGGGCGCCGCTCGCGATCCCGAGGACGCGATCGGCAAGGCGGAACTGCGCCGCGCGCGGTCGCCTGCAAATACCCGCGGCGACCGGCGCGGCGTTCGACCTCAGCGAAGCCGAACGGGCGCCAGCGCCACCACCCAGACCTGTCTGCTCGATGGCGTCGAGGGCCAGGCCGTGGCCGGTGCGTGAGCGTCCGAAGGAAGCGGTGGACGAAGAACAACACCGCATCGTGGCGAACTCGACGAGGCTTCGCGTGGCCGCGTGGCGAACTGCTGTTCTGTATTGAGCACAGCCGGGCCGTGCCAATGCCGCCGATCCGGCCCGCGACGAACTGGCGTCCGCGTGACGAGGCAAGCAGCGACGAGAAGGTGGCCGAAGACGGCGCTGGCCGAGTACACCCGCGTCGCCGCGATCGACGACCGATGTCATCAACGCCAGGCCGTAGCCCGAAGCCGCAAGGCGCAGCCGCCCAGGTAGGCCAGCCGACCCGCCGGCGAATTCGAAGCGGAAGGCCGGCCTCGGCATCGAGGCCCATCGGCCTGCCCCACCCGGCCCGATCCATGCGGTACATCGCCATGCGCGGCCATCGAGGCCAGTATTCGGTTCGATGAAGGCACCGCATAGAACACGAAGGCGAGGAAGAGGAAGGGCCACGGGACTGCCCAGACCCGCTGGAGCCGCGCTGGGCGAAGAAGACGATCAACGCCTGCACGGCCACCACGGCGGGCAACGGCAACCGAACGATCCGGCGAATCAGCGGCGTGCGCTGCGTGCTGATCAGGTTCTCCTGGCTTCGCCTTCCACCGCGGAAGACGAGCCCTCCTTGCGTCCGCTGTAATAC
>CALNYA010000029.1:0-55777 GCA_942490575.1 uncultured Verrucomicrobiota bacterium | reverse complement strand
CCCGTAAAAGCGGCCATCGCTTGAAAAGCCTTTTCCCCACACGGCGGATACGGAGAGGGATTCATCGTGAAGCGCGACGACGGCAAGGGGTTGGGACGGTGGAGGACTTGGGACCTGGGCAAGAACGGGGGGGTCGATGGCGATCTTCCAGGCCTCGGCGTCCTCGGGAACCCCCAGGGCGATCGCGGTGCTGGTTCCCCCGTGGACCAGCGCCTGAGTGACACCGGCTTCCCGGAGCAGATCAGCCGCCCGGTCCAGGGCGTATCCCTTGCCGATGGAGCCGAGGTCAATGCGGGTCGAGGGGTGCGCGAACTGAACCGTGTAGGCTTCCGGATGGAAAACCAGTTGGGTGGGTCCGATGGCGGCGCGGGCTTCTTCGAGTCGGGCCGGATCGGGCAGATGTCCTGTGCCACGGACAAATCCCCAGGCCTGAAGAAGGGGACCGACCGTGATGTCGAAGGCGCCTCCCGTGGCCTGACTGAGGAGGACAGCCTGCTGGAGAAGGTGGAACACCTCGGGGGAGACGCGAACCGGGTGGTGGGCGGCGTCGCGGTTGACGGCGGCGATTTCGCTCCCGGGTTGGTGGACGCTCAAGGCGGCGTCGAGTCGCTGAATCTCGGCGATGGCTTCCTCGCCGGCGGAGCGGAGGGCCGTGGGGCGTGGGCCCTGGAGGACGAGTTCAAACCGGGTCGCCATGGCCAGCGTGGCGAGTTGAAGGGAGGCCATCGGGAAGGCGTGTGGCGGCGAGGAGGGGTCAAAAAAAGGGGGTTCGCCGGATGACCGGCGAACCCCCTTGGGAGAGCGGAAAACCGATCAGGACAGCTCGCTCCAACCGTAATTGAAGGGCTGGAGTTCCCGTCCGTTTTCGGTGGTGATCTTACGGGTCTTCTCGTCGAAGAGGCAGGCCACGTTGAGGCGGTCCGACATTTCGCAGAGCGAGATGATCGCCTGAACCCGGATGGCGAGATCAATGCCGGCGTTGGCTTTGGCGGTCCCGCGGATGGTTTCGAACCAGTTCTTCTCGTGCCACTTGATGTCTTCGCCGGGCAGGAGGTTCTCGAAGACCTCGGGATCGATCTCCTCGGAGAACGGCCGCTCAGGCTTCAATTCGACGCGGTTGCCACCGATGTAGAGGGTCGCGTGATGGCCCTGGATCATGTCGCGAAGGCCCTGCTCGCTGACCGTCGACGACGTCACGACGAGTTGGTAGCCGCTCGGGAATTCGATCAGCGCGGACACCATTTCAGGGACATCGCGCTCGGGCGTGCCGGGGGTGTTCTTGTCGGTGTGGATGTGCTTGGAGCCCGTGCAGACGACGCGGCGCGGGAACTCGGGATTGCCGGTGGCGAGGACGAGCGGATGGACGCGGTGGGGGAAGAGATCCCCGAGGAGTCCCGCGCAGAACGGGTAGTACTTGCGCCAGCGGAAGTAGTCGTCGGCCGAGAACGGGCGCTTCTGCGCGACCGGACCCATCCACTGCTTCCAGTCGATGTCGTCCTCCTTGGCCCAGCCCTGGATGCCGTAGTTCCACTCGCCGGAGGGCGTGTTGCGCATGTAGGAGCCCTGACCGAGGACCAGGGGTCCGATCATGCCGGATTTGCAGACCTCAGCCGACTTGTGCCACTTGACGTCGGAACAGCCCTGGGAACCCACCTGAAGGATCTTGCCGGTCCTCTTGGCGGTGTCGTGGATTTCGAACGCTTCCGGAAGGTACCGCGTCATCGGTTTCTCGACGTACACGTGCTTGCCGGCGTTCATGCTGTCGACGGAGACCCGGGTGTGCCAGTGGTCGACCGTGGCGCAGCAGATGGCGTCGACGTCCTTGCGTTCAAGGAGCTTCTTGTAGTTGTCGAAGGTGTCGCACTTGGGTCCGTTGTCCTGTTCGATCCAGGCCTTGGCTTCGGCGTTGCGATGTTTGGAGACGTCGCAGACGGCGGAGATCGTGACGTTGTTGTCGCCGGAGTTGTTCTTGATGCTGCGGACGTGGGCCATGCCCTGGCCGCCGACGCCGACGAACGCGACGTTGATGCGGTCGTTGGCGCCGATCACCCGGCCCGGGGATGGCGCCTGATTCTGCCCATAGACGGGGGTCTTGAATTGGTTGACGACGGCGACCGCGGTGGCCGCTGTGGCGCTCTTCTTGATGAACTCGCGGCGGGTTGCCGAAGACGCCGGATTGGGTTGAACGATGTTCTGCATAACGGTCGTGGATTCGAGGTTTCGGACGTGGGTTGAACCTAGGGTTTTGGCTTCGAGAATCAAATCCGAACTTCGGGCGGGATCTTCGCATGGGGACGATCCGGAGGGTCCGGATGTGGACGAGGAAGCGCTCACTTGCCAACGGACGCGGCGGGACGGAGGCTCATTCATGGCTGTGGTGGAGCGGTTTGATTGTCTGATCCTGGGAAGCGGTATCGCCGGACTGTTTCTCGCCCTGAGGGTGGCGGAACACTGCCGGGTGGCGATCGTCACGAAGAAGCAGAGCGCCGATTCGAACACGAATTGGGCGCAGGGCGGGATCGCCGCGGTCCTGGGCAAGGACGACTCCCTCGAGAACCATGTGCGCGACACCTTGGACGCCGGGGCTGGGCTCTGCCGGGAGGACGTGGTTCGGACCATCGTGGAGGAGGGGCCGGGTGCGATCCGCGAGTTGGTGGGTTACGGGATGAAGTTCGATGAGATGGAGGTCCCGGATGCTTCGGGATTCCGGGAGCCCCACCTGACCCGGGAGGGAGGGCATTCGCGCCGGCGGGTGTTGCATTACAGGGACATGACGGGGCGCGAAGTGGAGCGGGCCCTTCTGGCGGCGGCGGCGGCCCAGCCGAATCTTCAGATCTTCGAGAACCACGTCGCGATCGACCTCATCACCACGCGGAAAATGGGTCTGTCGGGGGAGGACCGATGCCTGGGTGTCTACGTGCTTGATCGTTGTTCCGGCGAGGTCAGCGTGTTCGAGGCCTCGGTCACCGTGCTGGCGACCGGGGGTTGCGGGAAGGTCTACCTGTACACGACCAATCCCGACATCGCGACCGGCGACGGCGTGGCGATGGCCTGGCGGGCTGGGGTGGCCGTCTCGAACATGGAGTTCGTGCAGTTCCATCCCACCTGCCTCTATCACCCGAAGGCCAAGTCGTTTCTGATCTCCGAGGCGGTGCGCGGCGAGGGCGGCGTCCTGAAGATGCCCGGCGGGGAGGAGTTCATGGAACGGTTCCATCCCCAGGAATCGCTGGCTCCCAGGGACATCGTGGCGCGCGCGATCGACTCGGAAATGAAGCGGACCGGGGCCGGCCACGCGCTGCTCGACATCACCCAAAGGCCCGCGCCGTTCATCATCAGTCACTTCCCGATGATCTACGCGACGTGCCTGCGGCATGGGATCGACATGACCAAGGAACCGATCCCCGTGGTGCCGGCGGCGCACTACCAATGCGGGGGGGTCGTGACCGACGTGAACGGGAAGACCTCCCTGGCGGGTCTATTGGCCATCGGGGAGGTGGGCTGCACCGGGTTGCACGGGGCGAATCGGCTGGCGAGCAATTCCCTCCTCGAAGCCGTCGTCTGCGCGCGGCGGGCCGCGAAACTGGCCTTGGAACAGGCGGGGCAGCCCTCCGTGGGGGGGATTCCGCCCTGGCAGACGGGCGCGGCGAACAACGCCGATGAACTGGTGGTGGTGTCCCACAACTGGGATGAAATCCGGCGGTTGATGTGGGATTACGTCGGGATTGTCCGGACCGACAAACGGCTTCGGCGCGCGGCCAAGCGCCTGGCCAATCTTCAGGTGGAGATTCAGGAGTATTACTGGGACTTTATCGTTACCAGCGACCTGCTCGAGCTGCGCAATATCGCGACCGTCGCGGGATTGATCGTGGAAAGCGCGCTTCATCGACCGGAGAGCCGGGGCCTGCACTACAACCTGGACCACCCGGAGTCCGACCCGGACTGGGCCCAACGCGACACCGTGCTGCGTCGTGAAAACGTTTCGGAATTTGCCGCAACCGGCAGGTTGGGGTAGGTGTTTCAGCCGAATATGGAAACGGTGTTGAGTCTTCTGGCGGGCCTGGGTTTGGCGGCCGCGTGCGGTTTTCGGGTGTTCGTTCCCCTCTGGGTGGCGAGTCTGGCGGTTCATGCCGGATACCTTCATCCATCCCCCGAGTTCGCCTGGCTCGGGTCGACGCCCGCCATGGTGACTTTCGGGATCGCCACGCTGATGGAAGTGGGCGCCTACTATGTTCCCTGGCTGGATCATGCGCTGGACAGCCTGGCCTCGCCCGTCTCGGTGATCGCGGGAGCCCTGATCGCGGCGTCCATCGCGGTGGACATGGATCCGTTCGCCCGCTGGACGCTGGCCATCATCGCCGGAGGCGGTCTGGCGGCGACGGTTCAGGCGGGAACGGTGGCTGCTCGGGGACTCTCGTTTTCCACCACGGGCGGCATCGCCAATCCCGCCGTGGCCACCGCGGAGTTGGGTGGCGCTCTCGCGACCAGCGCGATCGCCGTCGTGGCGCCAGTTCTCGCGCTCGCGGGCCTCGCGGCCCTCGGGATTCTCCTGGTGACGGCCTGGTCCCGACGCCGGCGGGCGAATCCCTAGCCCTGCTCCTTCGCCGGCCCGCCGGTCGCGAAGTCCCGATTCAACTCGATCCGATCCCGATCATCGTTCAAGCCATCGGAGGCAGGTCGGCGACCGCGTCCCGGATGGCCTTTTTGAAGGGCTCGATCCCTTCGTCGAAGCCCGCGGCCATGGGGATGATCGAGACCTTTCGAATGCGTCGCTTGAAACTCTTCAGGTTCGCCTCCGCCTCCGGCTCATCCATCTTGTTGGCAACGATCAAGCGGGGACGGTCGGCGAGCGCGGGATCGTACAGATTCAGCTCGGCCAGAACCTGCCGGTAGTCGTCCCACGGCTCGCGGCCCTCGGACCCCGACATGTCCACCACCACCACGATGACCGAGCATCGCTGAATGTGCCGCAGGAACGCGTGTCCCAGTCCGACGTTCCGATGCGCCCCCTCGATCAGTCCGGGCACGTCGCAAACCACGATGCGCCGGAATTCGGCGACGTCGACGATCCCGACCTGAGGCGTGAGGGTGGTGAACGGGTAGGGCGCGATCTTGGGCCTGGCCTTGGAAATGGCGGTCAGCAGGGTGGATTTTCCCGCGTTGGGATAGCCGACAAGCCCGACGTCGGCGATGAGGCGGAGCTCGAAGCGGAAGGAACCCTCCTCTCCCACCTCACCGGGTTGCGCGAAACGCGGCGTCTGGCGGACGGACGTCGCGAAATTCCGATTCCCGAGACCGCCGCGGCCACCCTTGCAAAGCACGAAGCGCTGGCCGTGTTCGGTCAGGTCCGTGACAAACTCCCGGCCGTCGGATTCCCCGGCCCGGTCGTCGTCACCGGCCAGGTCGATCTCCAGGGCGCGGTTTCCTCCGGCGTGACGAATCACGGGGCGATTGCGGCTCGCGGACATCAGGAGCGGGCGCGAACCACCCGGCGTGTCGGCGGGATCCGTGTCGGCGGGTGGGACCGGATCCCGTTCGGTCTCCTGAGGAAGTTCCGAGGTGGACTCCGAGGGTGTCGGGGGCGGGGGCGGGGACGGGATGCGCCAGACGAGGGTTCCGCACGGAACTTTGACGATGAGATCGCGGCCGGCGTGCCCATCCTTTCCCTTGCCCATGCCGAACTCGCCGTTCTGGGCAAGTAGCCGCGGCTGATAGAACAGGGAGACGAGATGGTTCAAGTCATGGTCCGCCTCGAGGATCACGTCGCCGCCTCGTCCGCCGTTCCCACCGTCGGGGCCGCCCTTGGGACGGTAGGCCTCGCGAAGGAACGCGACGCAGCCTTTGCCTCCATGGCCGGCGCGGGCGTAGACCTTGACCTCGTCGACAAACATCGGATGAAGAAGAAAAAAGGCGAGGCCATGAGCCTCGCCCTCAAATCAGATCGGATCGAATCGGATCAGACCAGAACGATTCCAGCCTTTGGGGCAGCAGGGGGAAAGTTCAGTCAGTTGGTGGCCGCCGCCGCCGCCGTGGCCGTCGCGCCGTCGGGCACGATGTTCACTCGGCGGAGGTGCGTGTCGAACTTCACGCGACCGTCGGCCAACGCGTAGAGGGTCCAATCGCGACCGACACCGACGTTCTTGCCGGCGTTGAACCGGGTGCCGCGCTGCCGGACGATGATCGTTCCGGCGGAGACCAATTCGCCTCCGAAACGTTTCACGCCCAAGCGTTTGCTGTGGCTGTCGCGTCCGTTGCGGGAGCTGCCTTGACCTTTTTTATGTGCCATAAATCACCTCGCTGGCTGTTGGGGCCGAAAGAATGGGCGTGGCTCAGGCCTGGATTTCCTTGACCTGAACGACGGTCAATTCCTGGCGGTGCCCCTGTTTCTTGTGGTACCCCTTGCGGCGCTTCATCTTCCAGATGACGACTTTGTCGCCGCGTTTATGTTCCAACACATCGGCGACAACTTTAGCGCCATCGACGACTGGAGCGCCGATGCTGATTTGTCCGTCCCGATTAACCAGCAGCACGCGATCAAAAGTCACCGGCTGGCCGACTTCGACGCCGAGGCGTTCGATTACGACCTTGTCGCCGGCGGCTACGCGATACTGCTTCCCGCCTGTCTCTAGAACCGCATACATAAAATCTTGCCCCGAAAAAGGGGAGGGACTGTGTTCGATTCTCGCGAAAACTGTCAACGGCGCATTTTTTTAATCCGTGTTTCCTCCGACCGCACCGCTGGCTTTCAAGCCGGCTCTTCGGGCCCTTTTTTCACGCTCTCGTCGCCCAAAAGATCGCCGGGAACGCGTCGTGGATGGAGGGATCGGATGCGGCGGAGGACGGCGATCGCGTTCGGGGAGTCGCCGTGGATGCAGAAGGTGTCGGGATCGAGGGCAATCCGGTGGCCGTCGACCGAAGGCCACGCTCCTTGCGTCCTCCAGGCGTGGAGTCGCGCCAGGACGGCGTCGGGATCCGCAAGGACGTCGCCGGGTTCGCCTCGCGGAACGAGGGTTCCGTCGTCCCGGTAACCACGGTCCAGAAACGCCTCCCCCACCACCCTAAGTCCCATCGGGTCGGACGACGTCGCGAGACCTCCCCCCGCGCGGGCCACCACGGCGAGTCGGGGCCAGCGCCTGGCGACGTGTTTCAGGTACGCGGAGCCCAAGGCCGGGTCCTGGTCGACGAGGTGGTACAGCGCGCCATGGAGCTTGATGTGATGGACGGCGATGCCCAGTCCGTCGGCCACGGAAAGGAGGCGGCCCACTTGGTCGTCGAGGAGTTCGACCAGTTCGGATGATCGAATCGTCAAGGACGCGGCCCTGCCGAGCGACGGGCGGTCCGGGATTCCCGGGTGGGCCCCCGGTCGGACCTGCTCGGAGCGGGCGAGAACGAGGCAGGAGGCGATGCTTTCGGCGTCGCCCGCATGTCCGCCGCAGGCGATGTTCGCCTCGTCCACCAGCGCCATCAAAGAGCGGGTCTGGGACGGGCTTTCATCCTCCCCGAGATCACAATTGATGGGCGGGAGATGCATCAATCAGTCGGTCGCCTGGAACCGGACGCACTGGCCGGGGCGGCATTGCGCGAGACGCGACAGATCGTCGGAGTCGACGACGCCGAGCTTGGGGTAGCCACCCACGGTGGGGCCGTCGCGCATGGTGACGATGGGTTGACCGTCCGGCGGGATCTGGATCGAGCCTGGAAGAACCGGTTCGCTGGGAATACCCGGATGCGAAACGGCCAGGCTGGATCCGGCGAGCCGGTAACCGGTGCGATCGCTCCGGGAACTGACCTCCCAGGTGCCGTCGAAGAAGGCCGTCCGGGCGGCGGGCCCGAGGCTTTCCCATTGGGGTCCCCTCCAGACGCGCAGGGCGGGTGGGTTCCGGTAGTCGGGGACTTCGTTGGGATCCACCCAGCGGGTCCCGATGGAGGAACTGGACGGTTGGGGTGGGGAGTAGTGGGCGTGGAGGATGTCTCCACGGGCGATCGGTTGCCCGAGCCCGCCGCGTGGGAAGAGGCTGACGCTTCCGAACCACCGGGGGGCTTCGAATCCGCCCGCGCAGGCGAGGTAGCTCCAGACTCCGGAGGCTGGAGGGGGGACCTGTAGGATCTCGTCGGCGGCCAGCACGTGGGTCCGCCACCTCACTCCCGAGGCGCCGACGGCGGCGCCGGTGATGGCGATACTCAAGTCCATCAGCACGCGGAAGCGCGCCCCGAGGAGAAGAATCTCGAGCACCGGTGTGTGGGGAGGATTGCCGGCGAGGAGATTGGCCCATTGGGCGGCGTGCGCGTCGATCGCTCCGCCGGGCGGCACGCCGAACCGTTTCCAACCGCGTCGCCCGAGATCCTGAAAGGACAGTCCGGGGCCGGTCTCGAGGATCTCAAGGACGGCGCGAGTCATGGTCATGGACACGATCGGTTATGGGGTGAGCCCGGGGCGGTCTCTCCCGTCCAGGCGACGGATGGAGGCGGCGCGTGGATTTGAATCGGCGACTGGAAAGAACCGCACGGCGTCGCCCGGATGAAGGAGGAACGCGCCGGCATCGGCAAGGGCGGCTCGCGCGGGGTCGAGAAGCGACACCATGGTTTGGCCGATCAGATTCCAGCCGCCCGCGGTGGCGATCGGGTACACGCCGGTGTGTTCGCCGCCGATAGCGACCGAACCGGCCGGAACGGTGGTTCGCGGCGTCGTCAGACGCGGGACATGAAGGCGTCGGTCCAGGCCGGCGAGGTAGGGGAAGCCGGGAGAGAACCCGAGGATTTGAACCCGGTAGGTGACGGCGCTGTGGAGTTGGATGACCTCCGCCGTCGTCAGGCCGCCGTGCGCCGCCACCCGCTCCAGATCCGGGCCGTCGTACAGCACGGGAACCTCCACCAGTCGAGGTGGCGAGGAACCCGGGGAGGCTGGCGCCAGAAGATTCTGAAGCACCCCTCGGAACGCCGACGGGTCCGGTCGGTGGCCGGCTTCGAACTCGAAAAGGATCGTCGTGAAGCCCGGAGTCACCTCGGCCAGGCCGGCGGGCGGATGCGAGGAATAATGCCGCAGCAACCGTTGGGCCTGGCGGAACGCCTCGTCCTCGGCGTGATTCGAGAGGCGGGCGAGCAAGGCGTGCGGGCCGTAGGTTTCAACGTGCTCAATCACGGGGTGCCGGTCGTTTCAGCCTCCCCTGTTCGCCTCGCCCGCGGGGAGTTCTCAATCACCGAGCCCAGGCTACGGATCGGAAGGGCCCATGAACGAGTCGAAACTCGCGGCCACCGACGGGCCGCGGTCGGCCGCGAAGGGGGACATCCAGCGGATTGGGATCGTCGTCCAGGGTCGAGCACCCGGGATGGTTGATCAGCCTCGATAGTTGGGAAACATGCCGGCCAGGAGCATCAACTCCGGGTGGACCGCGGACGACCATCCGGGGAGCACCACCCGAATGCGCGAACGATAGTCCGCCAATTTTTCCAGCAGGGGTTGGAGATTGGAGGCCGGATCGGATCGGAGCTTTTTGAGATCGAGCACCAGGCGATTCCTGCTCAGGGCCAACGCCTCCCGAATCCGTTGCGCCAAGCCTTCGGCGTCGCTCGCGGAAAGCGCGCCCTCCAAACGCATCCACACCTGTTGTTTCGCGTGCTGCAATTCGACTTGGATCGAAAAACCCGGCGAGCGGACTTTGCGATGGATCTCCTCCCACATTTCGAATCCGCTCCAGCGCTTTTCCGGCAGGCGATAGGTGGTGCGGATCAGTTTGGGATGTTGAAACCAATCCAGCTTCAGCGTCAGCGCGGTCCACAGCGCGGCGCCCACCGCCAACGCGGATTTGACACGCTCGCCGGTCGTGGCCCGTCCGAGTTCGACATGAAGGCGCCGCTCCAGATCGCCGATCCACTTTCGTATCGCCGCGTTGGGTCCGAGCAACCGGCCGGCGAGGAACACCGGATAGGCCACCCGCAGCTCCGTCGCGTAGTATTCGGCCTTCTTGCGCAGGTTGGGATTGGGAGAGTGTTTGAGCTTGAGATAGCCCAACAGACGCGCCTCCAGCACCCGGTAGATGCTCGGCCCCAATCGTTGAAAATCCTGCTCGAAACACCATTTCTGGATGTCCTCGATCTGCTCCGGCCCGAGGGTGGGATGCTTGATCATCGTGCGGAACCCATCCGCTCGGCGGTAGAACAAGTCCTTGTCACTCGTGTAGACGTCGTGCAGCAGGTTCTCCTTGATGATGCGCTCGTGAAACGGCGTTCCAGGCACCGGTCCGTAGATGAGGAATTGCGCCAACGCCGGCTTGACCTTCATCAGACCGGCCAGTTCCTCCGCCACCACTTCCTGATCCTGGTAGTCGAATCCGACGATCATCGAGGTCAACACGGTGATGCCGTGCTCCCGGAATTCCGTGAGAATCTCCGCGATCGGTCGGCCCTGCTGCTTGGCGTAGTTCGATCGGGTTCCTTCGTAGCCGATCCAGAAACCGTCGATGCCCATCTCCAGTATCTCCTCCACGGTGTACTGGCTGATCGCCTTGATGCTGGAGAACGCGAAGATCGAAAGCTTCTTTCCGCCCCGGATCACGCAATCGCGAAACTCCAGCGCGCGCTTTTTGTTGAGCAGGAAATCCTCGTCCAGGATCAGGAAGACCAGGCTGGGATCCAGGTCGAGGTAGCGTTCCGCGACGGCGTAAATGTCCTTACCCTCCGGCAATAGCTTGATGTGCTTCCGCGAAAAGAAATGCGACGTGCAGCAGAAGTCACAACCGTTCGGACAGCCCAGACCGGCGAAGATCTTTCCCGTGCCGGAGACTTTGATCCCAAACACTTTCAACCAGCTCACGATCAGGGGGTGCTTGTAGGGCATGGGGATTTCCGACTCGCCCAGCAATCGGCGGAAGAAGGCCACGCCCTCCTCGCGACAGATGAAATCGCCGTAGGGTTTGAGCACCTCGTCCTTCAGCACCGTGCCGTAGCCTCCCAGGACGATCTTGCTGCCCGGCGCATGCTCGCGGATCAGCGCCACCGCCTCCTTCATCTTGTGCATGACCGCCATGAGGAACGAGACGCCGACGTAATCGTAGCCCTTCTTGAGTTCCTTGATCAGTTCCTCCCGGGACGGGTATTGAAGCACGACCGTGGGCGCGTCGAGATTCTCCGCGATGTATTCGAGGCCGAAGTGGATGTTGACGGTGCGGGGGCTGAAGATGCCCTGGGCGCGGAGCACCTGCCGGTAGAGCAGTTCATAGCCGACCGAAGGCGCGTCCCCGTATTCGGGGCCCAACGGACGACACACACTGGTGAGGAGGACTTTCTTGTTCATGAATTGGTGAATCGCCATCGAGCTACCGAAGGGTCGGGACCGAAGCGGTGAGTGGAGGAAGATTGGACCCCAATGGCGGCGGCGGTGGAGTCATCCGAGCCAACGCGTCCGTGAAGGCGCTCATGTCCTTGACGACGTCGCCGACGAGACAGTCGATGAGGGCGGTCCGGTGTTCGGGGAAACGCCGGGTGAAATCCATGAAGCTGAACGCCGGATCGTAAAAAGCGTGGATGAGGCGGCGGACCACTTCGACTCCCCGCATCAGCGCCGGTTCGAAGCGGCCCAGTCGCGCGGCGGAGACGTCGCCGCATTTCAAAGCCTCATCGATACACTGGGCCGCCAGTTCGGCGGACGCGAGCGCGAGGTACAGACCCGACGAATAGATGGGGTCGAGAAACGCGCGCGCGTCCCCGATCATGACCCACCCGTCGCCGCAGGTTTGGCGGTTCATATAGGCCAGGTGGCGCGAGCCCCGGACAGGTCCGAACCGTTCCGCGGTCGCCGATCGCTCCCCCAAAGCGGCGCACTTGGCGGTCTCGCGCAGGAACGCGACTTCCATGTCGTCCGATTGGGAGAACATGTATTCCGGGTCCGCCACGAGGCCCACGCTGACGATGTCGTCGGGCAACGGGATGTACCAGAACCAGCCTCCGCCTGGGATGAGCAGCATCGTGGTTTCGCCCGAGTCGATGCCCGGCAGTCGTTTGCCACCCCGATAATAGCTCCACGCGGTGGCCTTCCGCAGTTCCGGCAGTTCGCTCCGCAAACCCAATTGCCGGCCGATGACGCACGCGCGCCCCGACGCGTCCACGACCACTTTCGCGCGTATTTCCCTGGGGGATCCGTTGGCGGGCGTGACCTTGACGCCAACGGCCTTTCCACCCTCGAACAGCACTTGTCCGATGGAGGTTTGCTCGTGGACTTCGACGCCATGGGAGCGGGCGTGGTCGAGCATCAGGCAATCAAACTGGCTGCGTTCGACCTGCCAGGTGCGGGAGCCCTCGCCCGGGATGGTTTCGGAGAAATAGAAGGGCAGTGACTCCTTCCCGTCCGGGGCGACGAACCGCACGCTCTGCTTCACCGGGAACGCGGACTCCCGCAGTTTCGGGAGCAGGCCGAGGCGGTCGAAGATTCCGTGGGTGTGCGGCACGAGCGACTCGCCAATGTGATAGCGCGGGAATTTGGCTTGTTCGAAGACGACGCAGCGGTGCCCCGCCCGAGCCAGGAAGGTCCCCAGCGCCGCGCCACCCGGCCCGCCACCGATGACGGCGACGTCATAGGGGGTGTCGTTCGAGGAAGCGGAGGGGGAGGTCATGGGATTCTTTGATGGAAGGTTCAGGTGTAACGGACCGATTGAAATCTGGGATCGTAGAAATGCGATAGGAGCCGATCCACGCGCACCAAGCCCGCGCGGGTCAACTTCACCGCCTCTTCTGTTGATTTGAGCCAACCTTCCTCGGCGAGGGCGCGCAGCGGTTGGGCGAACATTTCCTGGAGATTCGCGCCGAAACGATCGCGGAAGGGCGCGAGCGGCACTTCGCCAGTTTTAAGCCGCAGGACGAACTCGCGCACGATCCGATCCTGAGCGGAGAGTTCGAACGCGCGTTTGACCGGGATCTCTCCCCGCGCCACCGCGGACTGATACTCTTCCAAGGTGACTTCGTTCTGCGCGTGCACGCCGCCGAAGTACCCGAAGGCCCCCACACCCAGGCCCAGCATGTCCGCGCCCCGCCAGAGATAGTCCTGATAGCAAAAGCGGTGGCGTCGGGGGTCTTTCACCGCGTTGTAACCGCTGACGACCGTGTAGCCCGCGCGTTCCAGTTCCCGGAAGCCCTCCTCGAGTCGGTGACGCTTGGTGTCCCAGGAAACCGGCTCGGCGAGCCCGGCCCGGGCTTTGAGATCGCGATAGGTCCGCGTGTTGTGGGGGATTTCGGTCTGATAGATGGTGACACCGTCCGGCGCCAGTTCGATGACCCGTCGGACGGATTCCCGCCACTGATCCTCCGTCTCACCCAGCAGACCGCACATCAGATCCAGGTTCACCCAGGCGAAATCACCCCTCCGGATGATTTCGTACGCCCGCGCCACGTCGTCGGCCAAGTGAACCCGACCATTCAGCCGGAGCAGTTCGTCGTCGAAGCTTTGCACCCCCATGCTCAACCGGGTGACCCCCGCCTCGCGCAAAGTCTCCACGAACTCGGGGCGGACCGACCGTGGAGCGCATTCGAAGGTGACTTCCTCGATCCCGTTCCAGGCGAGGCCGCGTCGGAGTCCCGCCACCAAGCGCCGGATCTGCGTGGAACTTAGCGAGGAAGGGGTGCCACCGCCGAAGTACACGAAGGCGGGCGAACGACCTTCGACTCCGGGTCGATCCGCGTAGAGGGCCAACTCCCGCACCACGGTTTCGAGGTAGCGGTCCACGACGTCGGCCGGCTGCGCGATGTAGGAGAGATAGTAGCAATAATCGCATTTCCGCCGGCAGAACGGGAGATGGACGTAGACGCCCAGGGGCTCGGCGGACGCCGGCCGGGCCAAGGCCTCATGCAAGGCCGGAGCCTGATTGGATTGCCACGCCGAGAACGGGGGGTACACCGCGACGAAGTAGTTCCCGGCCACGGGCTCAGGGGCCGGAGCGGCAAGGATCGGCGAGCGCGGAGCGGCCGGGGCGATCACGCGGCTATTGATACGTGTGCGTAGCTTTGGGGACCTTGACCCAGGTCAACCAGTCGGGAGGCGACGGGTGCGAGGGCCGCTGACCGGTCCGGCGGTCGCCTTTGCGGCCCACGGAAGCCGATTCACTCCCCCGGTGGGCGTCATCCCTTGCCGCGGAGGGGTTCGGCAAGCACGCTCGCGGCCGTGATGGCGGGATATCGAAGGATTTTCTGGGCGGTCGTGTTGTGGACGGCGCTCCTGGGGCGAGCCGCGGCGGAACCGTTGCCCGAGGCGGGAATGGGAACGGGTACCGGAATCGGCACCGGCACCGAGGCCCGAGCCGGAGACGACCTCGACGTCGGCGCCGTGTTGCGTCGCATGTCCGAACGGGCGGAGGCGGTCGCGATGGCCACCAATGGGGCCTATGGGTACTCGATCGCTTCCTATGCCGAAACCCTGGACGGGTCCGGCGGAGTGAAGACCTCCAAGGAGAAGGCCTATGAGGTGACTCTTCTACAGGGAATGACTCACAACCGACTCACTGCGATCAATGGAAGGCCCCTGACGCCGGCCGAGAGTGAAGTGCAGAGTGAGAAGGAAAGGCGTTGGCGGGAAACCTACGCCGGTGGGCGGGGAGGCTCGCGGATGGAGCGGATGGATCAGTTGGTGAACGAGGGGCTGTTTTCGCGGTTCGAATTCACACTGATCGGGCGCGAATCCACGCGAGGGCACCCGTGCTGGATCCTCGAGTTCCGGCCGCGTTCGGAAGACCTCCCCGAGGAGCGGCTCATCGATCGCGTGATCAACCTGCTGCACGGCCGCGTGTGGGTTTCCGTCGAGGAGGCGGAGATTGTCCGCGCCGAAGTGGGGACGGCGGGGACTCTCAAGCTGTGGGGCGGCTTGTTGGGAAGCCTCGAAACGTTCCGTCTCCACCTCGACCGCGACCGCGGCGAGGAGGGAATCTGGTACAACCGTCACACCGAGGTCACGGTCCGTGCCCGCCGTCTGTTCTCACCGATCCATGTCAGGCTTCGAGAGATCGCGGGCGATATCCGACGCCTGGATACCCCGACTCCATGAGGCCCGGAATCTCACACATCCGCCAAGCTTTGAAATGCGCGGAATCGGAATCCCGGTTGAGGTATCGGGAATAATCCTCCGTTCCACGTCTCCCATGGACGTGGGCGTTGAACGGAAGCGGCCGGCAGTGGGTGAAAGACGCATCAGTCGATGCGTGCTGCCGCGGAGCTTCCGGTCGTCATCGCCCGAAATCGCCGCCATGTCCCAACTAGTCGCTTCCCCAAGTACTTCGCGATCCATCTCGGCCTGGGCCGGAGCCTGCTGTCTCCTGACCGGACTCCTTCCCGCTCAAGGCGCTGATATCCGCGTCACCATCCGGAACCTCTCGCCCTCGGACGGAACTCTCCTGACCCCGGTCTGGGTGGGGTTCCATGACGGAGCGTTCGACCTGTATGACCGCGGATCCCCGGTTAGTTCCTCGCTGGAACGTTTGGCCGAGGATGGCGATGCGGGCTTCGTCAGCGCCGCGTTCGCCGCCCACGGAGGCGGCGGAGTCGACGGAACGATCGCATCGGGTCCGTTTCCCCCGTTCGCTCCGGGCGCGTCGGCGTCGATGACCTTTTCCCTCGATCCCCTGGCTCCCGGGAATCGGTACTTCAGCTACGCGTCGATGGTGATTCCGAGCAACGACGCCTTCATCGCGAACGGCGATCCCCTGGCGTTTGCGATCTTCGACCCGGCGGGCGGGTTCCTGGGCGCGGACTTCATCGTTGGCGGCGCCATGGTTCTCGACGCCGGTTCCGAGGTGAACGACGAACTCCCCGCCAACACGGCCTTCTTCGGCCAGGCGACGCCGGATACCGGTGATTCCCAGGGCGGCGTTGTGGATTTGCACGGCGGGTTCAATCCGGCCGGAAGCGGAGGAATTCTCGACGGCGGTTTCGCGGGGTTCAGCTTCGCCAACGCCGACTTCCTCGCGCCCAACTACGCGCTGGCCAGGATCACGGTGTCGGTGGTTCCCGAGGGTTCGACGTGGATGATGGGAGGGACCCTGGCAGCCGGAATTCTGCTCGTCGGCCTTCGCAGGCGGAGGATGGCGGGCGCCTGACCGCGGAACCCATGCCCTGCTTGCCGGTCCGCCGGGAAAAACCAGGATACCGGGTCGCGGGGTTCACCCGTCTCCGATCTAGTCGACGGTGGACATGTTCTTGTCCATAACACCGGGCGTGTCCGGGGACGGCATCGATTTCGATTCGGTGGTGGATCGCCATTACCAGGACGTCTACCGATTCGCCTTGAGCCTGGCGGGTCAGCCGTCGGACGCGGCGGACCTGACCCAGGAGACCTTCCTGCGGTTCGCCCGCAACCGGTCGCGGATTCGGGATGGAGGGAAAGTGGTCAAGAGTTGGCTGATGACGACGGTGTTCCGCGAATTCAACCGCCGCCGCCGTCACTTGGTGCGCTTCCAGCACAGCAACCTCGAGGATTCCGAACCGCAGTTGCCCTTGGTGGATCCCGGGATGATCGAGGCGATCGATGGCCGGACCGTGCTCGCGATGGTGACCAAGCTGGAAGAAGCCTTCCGGGCGCCTTTGGCCCTCTTCTATCTCGAGGACTTTTCCTACCAGGAGATCGCCGAGGTTCTGGAAATCCCGATCGGCACGGTCATGTCGCGACTTTCGCGGGGCAAAGCGCAGATGAAACGGATGCTCGCCGATGGCGCCGCGGGCCAACCCGAGCACAAGCCACGGCTTGCCGGAGTCCCTAGGCACGGCTCCTGAGACCCCGACCTGACCTGACCTGACATGAATCGCGAACAGGCCCAACTCATCCTCCTGGCGTACCGGCGGGGAGAATACGTGCCGGACGAGTCCGACCTCGGGCGGGCTCTGGCCCTGGCGGCCGGCGATCCGTCCCTGGCGGACTGGCTGGAACAGGAAATGGAAATGGACAGTCGGATCCGGGCGAGCGTGCGGGAGGTGAAGCCGCCGCCGGGTTTGCGGGATCGGATACTCTCGGAGTCCAAGATTTCGCGAATCCCGTGGTGGCGACGTCCCGGCGCCCTGGCAGCCGCGGCCGGATTGCTGGCGGTGGTCGGGTCGGCGGTCTGGTGGCTTCCAGGATTGAGGTCGGCGTCCACGCCGACAGCGAGGGTCGCGGCCCGATCCGCCTCGGGTACGCTCGAGGAATTCCGGTCGGAGATGGTTCGGTTGGTGTCGACCGGCGCCTACCGTCTGGAACTCAGCTCGGGCCATCTCGCCGAGGTGAAAGAGTACCTGGCTTCCCGTGGACGAGGAGTGGGTGCGCGGATTCCGGCGGTTCTTGAGCGTCTGCGCACGTATGGCTGCCAGGTTCTGGATTGGAACGGGGAGACCGTGACCCTGATCTGTTTTCAGGCGGCCGACGTGGAGATCGCCCACCTCTTCATCATCGATGCCCGCGCGCTGCGGGATCCGTTGGTGAAGGAGACCATGACCCTGGAGAACGTCGGAACCTGGTCGGCGGCGGGTTGGCGTGATGGCGGGAAGGTGTTGATCGTCTGTTCGCCGGCGCGTGGGGCGGAACTCCGACGGTTTTTGGGCGGATGACCCGGTTCGCTGCTTTGCAATTCGGACCGGAAGCCGTTTGGCTCGGGGCGTGGCGAAGCCGCCCTACATCGAACTCGGGCGTGGGCCGGGCTCCGAACGTCTCGCGATCCTCTACGAAGACCGTTCCGTCATCGCGATCGACAAGCCGCGGGGCTGGATGCTCGTCCCGTTCACCTGGCAGAAGACGCAGCGAAATCTTCAGGCGGCGATCCAATCCTCCATTGGTTCCGGAGCTTTTTGGGCGCGATCCCGGCGCCTCCGGTTTCTTCGGCACATCCATCGGTTGGACGCCGACACCTCGGGGATCCTGTTGTTCGGCAAGAGCCCTGGAGCCGTGAAAAGTCTCGGGGACCTTTTCGAGACGCGCCAGATGAAGAAGCGCTATCTGGCGGTGGTTCCCGGGGTGCCGACCTCGAGCGAATGGGTTTGCCGCCTCAAGTTGGACCCGGACCCGGCCCGATTGGGCCGGATGCGCGGCGATGCCCACCACGGGAAGGATGCCGAAACATCTTTTCGGATCCTGGAGTCGAGGGACGGGCGGTCCCTGATCGAGGCCAGGCCGGTTACCGGGAGAACCCATCAGATACGAGTCCACCTGGCTTCGGCGGGGTTCCCGATCGTCGGTGATGAACTCTATGGCGGAGGGACGTCCGCGCCCTTGGGCCTTCGCGCGGTGGAGTTGGCCTACACCGATCCTTTCCTGCGGCGGCCCGTGCGGATTCGGGCTTCGGTGGAGGCCTTCCTGCGGGAGAACGGGTTTAATGGGAACAGGGACCCGGGGGTGATCGAGGTGCCAGATCAGCCGTCAGTTCCCTCCGGGAATCCGTGAAGTAGGGTGGCCGTCCTCCCGACACGGTCGGAACTCAAGGGCCGGCGCAGTTGAAGGCCTGGTGGGGGACCAATCGGTTTTTGCCAAGGAGCAAGCTTCCGTCGGGTTGGAACTGAACCGGAGCGATCTGGTAGCCCGCCAGGGTGGCGATGAGCATCAGGCTCCCGTGCTGCGGATGCTGGATCACCGTGAACTGCCCATACTCCTTCGTCGTGCTGTCGTAGCTCAGCGACATGTGGGTGCCGCTCCATCCGCCACTGCTGCTGGAGCTGACGTAGGACGTGGACTGCTTGTTGATTTCAAACCTGCCGTCCGCGCAGAAGAACGCGTAGCTCTCACTCCAGCTCGTCGAAGACGCCGAGCCCTGCCAATTCCCGGAGTACCATTCGATTCCGCCGCTCTCCCACTTGAACGAACGTCCCGGGAGCGCGTTCAGGTATTCCTGGTGGGTCGCGCGCTCGGGCGTCCGGGAGGCGTCGACGAATTCCAGCAACTGCGTCTTCAGCCCCCCGATCCGCTCCGGCGTGGTGAGTCCGAGGAATCCCAGGAATCCCCCGTTGGGGTGAACCAGGAATTCAAGGGACATGGCGTAACCCGCCCCGTCGGAACCGGTGGCGGCGAATTCGGCTGAAAGCCTGTTGCCGGCGCCCGCGGCGATCGGTCGGACCGCCCTGAAGAAGAGTTTGTTGTTGGGGTCGATGGCGGATTCGAAGCCGTCCCGCAGGCTCGGATCCTGGAGGAGTTGTTCCCTCGTTCCCGAAAAGCCGAGCAGACCCAGAATCAACCCAGGCTCCGTGTCCGACCCGAAGAGCATCCACGGCGAATTGACGCGCAGACCGCCCTTCCACTTCGGGGCGATCGTGAACTCGAATCCGAAGAGGTCGCCCCCCAGGCGTGTTCCGCCGGGGTAGAGCTGGCCGGGCACGGGAAGGGTGAGATCGGTGGGAACCGCCGCGCCCTCGCGCATTCGGAAGAAGCGCCGGCCCGGGCCGGCGTTGGCGGTCGGTCCCAGGGATCGGGTTCCGGATCCGTCCGCCGAGACGCCGGGGAGCGCGGTCCAGACCCTCAGATCGTCCGACGCCTCGAACTGCCACAGCTTTCCTTGGGCCGCGGTGAACGTGATCTCGAGTTCGCCGCCCGTCAGGAGCCGCGACGAGGTGATGGATGGGCGGGGGGCGGGCGTGGTGTCGTCGAGCGTGAGTTGCGCCGTCGCGCTGATCGTCTTTCCCCCGGGGCCGGTCACTTCGACCGAGTAGCCTCCCGCGTCCGATGGGGACGCGCTGGGGAACGCCAGGCTGGCCTGGGTGGCGCCGGGAATGTCCCGCCCGTCCTTGCGCCATTGGTAGGTCAATGGCGCGGTGCCGGACGCCTGGACCGTCAGCGTCACCTGGGTGCCCGGGGTGAATTTCCTTCCGGCGGGCTGACCGGTGATCGACGGCGGCCCGCCGCCTGGGATCGTGAACGACTGGAGTTCCAGCGACGCCCCGGAAGCATCCGAGACCTTCACGAGACCCACCCCCGCGGCGAGCCAAAGGGTCGTGCTGTTCTCGTAGACGATCTCGCCCAGTTCGCTCCAGACCTCGTCGAAGGCCACCCGGAGGCATGCGAAGCTCCCCGCCGGGGTCGAGACGGTCTCCGGGCCGCTGATCCGCGTGTTTCCCCGGAGTGTTCCCTCGTAATTGAAGGGCTCGGCCATGCCGTCGTTGGCGTAGCCGTAGGCGGAGGAGAACGAGTGTGTCGCGCCCGCGGCGAGATCGGCCGGGGTGTAGCTGACGGGTTGCTGGAATCGGATTCCCGCGGGAAGCGCGGACTCCCCGTCGTCGATCCGATGCACGCGCAGTCCGTTGGACGCGCTCCACCAGTAGGTGTCGATGAATTCGCCGTTGACCGTGGAGCGGAACCCGAACGCCGAGACCCCGTGGAAGGTGATCGGAGAGGCCGCGACGCGGCGGATCACCTGAAACGGGCCCGACGCGTAGCGCCATTCGGATCCCGGGATCACCGGGAAATAGTCGGCGGCCGTGGCTGCGTGGAGGTGTTGGGTGGCGGCCACGAAAACCAGCAGGACGATAGCCTCCAGCCATCGAAAGCCTCGTGGGTGGAGCCGGGGCGGGCGCGGGGCATGGAGTCGGTGGGACGTCGCGGACAGTGTCAGCGGACCGGGACCTCGAGTTGTCATGGCAAAGGTGTCCTCCTCCTGGGGCGGGCGGGCGGGAGTATGTCGAAAGCCGTTCGCCAGGCAATGGCAAGGTCGCGGTCCGGCTCTAAGCATTCCGGGCATCCGGGAGGTTGGTAGGGCCCGGCGGATGGGCCGGGACTTCCGGGATGAACTCCGAGTTTGCAATCGGGCTTCCCGCGGAGAAGCCTCGACGGAATCGCATCACGACCACGGCACATGACCCCACCCAGCTCATCCGAATCCCTTGCATCCCTCTCCCGGCTCCAGGAAGCGCGCGCGACGCTTGAGCGCGAACTCGCCAAGGTGATCGTGGGTCAACATGAGGTCATCGAACAGATCCTCATCGCCATCTTCACGCGAAGCCACGCCGTGCTGGTGGGTGTTCCCGGCCTGGCCAAGACCCTCCTGGTCTCCAGCCTCGCGAAGACGCTTCATCTCAGCTTCAAACGGATCCAGTTCACACCCGACCTCATGCCGTCCGACATCACCGGCACCGAGGTGATCTACCAGGACCCGGTCTCGGCGGAGCGCCGCTTCAAGTTCCTGCCCGGGCCGATCTTCGCCAACGTGATCCTCGCGGATGAGATCAACCGGACGCCTCCCAAGACCCAGGCGGCGATGTTGGAAGCCATGCAGGAACGGAAGGTCACCGCCGGCGGAACCGACTACGCGCTCCCGGATCCGTTCTTCGTCCTCGCCACCCAGAACCCCCTCGAACAGGAGGGCACTTATCCCCTGCCGGAAGCCCAGTTGGACCGGTTCCTGTTCATGATCACCGTCGACTACCCGAGCCCCGCCGAGGAGCTCGAGATCATGAAGCGTGGCACTTCCGCGGGCGGGGGCACGCCGGAGGCGGTGCTCTCGGCGGAACAGATCGTCGATCTGCAATCGGCGGTGAAGCGGATACCCATCGCCGACCACGTGTACGAGTACGCCGAACGCCTGGTGCGCGTGACGCGTCCCAAGGATCCGAGCACCCTCGATTTCTGCAAGAAATGGCTGAATTGGGGGGCGGGTCCCCGCGCGAGCCTCAGCCTCGTGGTCGGCGCCCGGGCCCGGGCGCTGCTTCGAGGCGAGACCTGCGTGAGTTGCGACGACGTCGCCGCGATCGCGCCCGCGGTCATGCGACACCGCCTCGGCCCGAATTTCGCGGCCCAAAGCGAAGGGGTGACGCCGGACGACATCGTCCGCCGGATCATCGAGGCGATCCCGAAACACTGAGGTCGGAAGTGTCCGACCGAACCGTGCTTCATGGATCGCTCGGATCACCCGTCAACTCAATCGTCTCGCCGGGTTTCGTGTTCAGGAGGATTTCGCGTCCGCTCCACGGTGATTTCAGCCGGCAAGGCCCGCCTTTCTCCGACTGGACGACGACGCGAAGGGTAGTGCCGTCCTGTCGACGCGCCGACACGAGGAACCCGCCCTCCGCGCGGAGCGTGGTGAAGGAGGCTTCCCGCCAGGAGTCCGGAATGGCGGGGAAGATCTCAATGCGCCCGCGATGGCTTTGTAGCAGCATCTCCTGGACGCCGGCGGCGGCGGCGAAGTTGCCCTCCAGGGTGAACGGACGATAGCGGAACTGCGACCATCCTTTCCCTGACTGATCCCCGTTGCAGTGAAAGCTGTTTCGCAAGGTGAACGCGGTGGAAAAGATCTCGAGCGCCCGTTCCGCCTTGGCACCGTCCCCCGCCCGCGCCGCCAGGCTGGCGAGCCATGAAAAGCTGTAGCCGCACCACTGGTCGGTGCCCAGTTGGTCGAGGTCCCGGAGCGACGCCTCGATCGTGCGCTTCGCCTCGGGGCCGTCGGAAGGATCCAGCAAGCCCAGCGGATGGATCGCCATGAGGTGGGAGAAGTGCCGGTGCGATTCCCTCAGCGGCTCATCCGGTGCGACGAGCAATCGCCCGTCATCCGCGCGGGCCAGATCCGGCAGTTCGTTCAGAACCTTCCGCCAGCGCGCGGCCTCGTCCGTCCGCTTCAGCTCGGTCGCCAGTTCCGCCGTCGCGCCCAGCAGCCAGCGCATCAATGAGAGGTCGTAGTTCGTCACTTCCTTGAACCAGGCTTGCGGGCGGTTGTCGTGTATCTCCGGCGAGGAGCTGAGCGGAAGCGTGCGGTGTCCCTCGGCGTCCTTCGTCCTCGTGACCGCCTCGATGAACACGCTGGCCTCCCGCAGGTAGGGCCACGCGCGTTCACGAAGGAAATCCCGATCGCCGCTGTATCTCCAGTGCAGGTAAAAGTGCTGGGCCAGCCACGCCCCCGTGGTGGCCGAGTGCGTGTATTGGCGCCAGCCGCCAATCTGGTTGTTATCCAAATCGCTGGTCATGGGCACGTTCATGCCCGGCATGTCGAAGAACCGCCTCGTCCAGGCCACGCAATTCGAGCGGGTGTTCCAAAGCCAATCCAGGTAGCTCAGTCCTTCCTCCAGGTGGTTTCCAGAGTAACAGGGCCAGTAGCTCAGCTGCGTATTGAGATCGTGATGATAGTCTCCCTTCCACGGCGGAAGTTGTCCGTTATCCGCCGTCCACGGCCCTTGCAAAGTGATCGGCGGCGCCCCGCGACGACTGGCCGCGCCGAATTTGTATTGTTCGAGAAACCACTGTCGCTCGACGATCGCGTTGGGCAGCGACAGCGAGGATTTGGTCCAGTAATCCCGCCACCAGTCGCGGTGGGCGCGCGACATCGCTTCAAAGCCCAGGCTGAGGGACTTCTCCACACGGCGCCTGGCCAGACTCAATGGGTCGCTGGTCTCGGAACTTGTCGCGATGGTCCAGGCGCCCAGCCATTCCCCATCCTGCTCGCGCCAGACAAGGCAGGCGGCGAAACGAAAACCCCGCGCGCCCCGCTGCACGAAACCCTGCCACTGATGGCCCGCGGTCGACTCCGGCGGCGGATAGCCCAGTTGCGCGAGGTCGCCCGCGCCGATGCCCCCGCTCGCGGCGTTCGTCACCTTTCCTCCAAAAGGAGGAGCGAGGAGTCTTGGCGACACGCCGCGAGTCGGCGCGCCCGTAATCTGGATCATTCCCACGGGTTGATCCGCATGAAGGAATATTCTCGCTTGAAGCCCGTTCGTGAATCGCATCTCCGCCACTCCCTCCTTCAGCGCCAGCGAGGTGTCGAGAAACCCGGCGTCGACGGGCAGCGTGATTTCGATCCGACCGGCGGGAATCTTCGTCGGCGCCGGTCGGTTGTAGGGCTGTTCGTAGAGTCGCGCGAGTTCGGCATGTTTACCCTCGTCGTGCCACCGGCGCATGGTCGCGTAGTTGTAGTCCGCCGACTCAAACTCGGGCACCGGTGTCAGATCCCACAGATCAGCGCGGTCGAGGGAGATCTTAAGCGGTTGGCCGTCACCCCAGACGAGCGCGCCGAGAATGCCATTGCCAAGCGGCAACGCCTCATCCCAGACCGCGACCGCCTTGGTGAAATGAAGGCCATGTCGGGGTTGCGGGTAGTGAACATCGTCGCCCCATGCTCCAACACTCATTCGAAGGCAACACAGCATGACCGCGAGACCGGTCGACAAGGGGCGACCCGGAGGCCAAGGAAGCGGGATCATTTGAACAAAGCTCAATGGATATGAGGAGTTGCCGGCGGAATGAAGCGGAGTCACCCGTCGATGACTCGGCGCAGATGTTGGATGGAACGTTCCGCCTGCTCGATGGTGCCGCATTCGACGGAAAGCACGACGTCACGCTTCGCCTCGCGGCAAAGATCGATGACACCGGCCCAGTCGACGACTCCGTCGCCGCAGGCGCAGCCGACGGGCGTTCCGGTGACCTTGCCCCGCTCGGCGCCCGATTGCTCCACGGAGATGTCCTTCGCGTGGAGATGCACGAGACGATCCGACACGCGCGCGAGCCACTTCAGCGGGTCGTGCCCGCACAGGTGGCTGTTGCCGGTGTCGAAGTTGATGCCGATGGCGTCGCTGGCCACCAGAGCGTGGATGCGGTCGAGGCCATCGGGATGTCGGCTGTATTGCTGGTGGGGCTCCAGGCCGATGAGAATGCCACGAGGCTCGGCCACTTTCGCCGCCTCCATCAGGGTGTAGCGCATGAGCGTGAAGTCCTCGACCTCGGTGGTCCACGGCGGCTTCGGGCCTTCGTCGGTGTTCACCACCGGCGCGCCACACTCGGCGGCGAAACGGATGGCCTGTTTGAGATACTCGACGCTGATCTCCGGTTTGCAGAGCGGCGTGTGAGTGGAGAGTCCGGAGAGAGCAACTCCCGATTTCTCGCAGGCGCGCCGGATGCGCAGTGGATCGTCAAGCATGGAGACACTATGGAAGTAGCCGGCCTCGCTCAGGAGTTCGCGTCCCCAGTGGACCATCGGCTCGACGTGGGTGTATCCGAGTTGGGCAGCCTTCTCGACGCCCCATTCGAAGGGCTTGTCGTGATGCCGGACAAACTCCAGGTTGATGCCGAAATTGATCTTACCCATGGGTCACCTTTCGTGGAGGGCGGTTGGCAGGGTCCGCGACCATCGCTGATAGCGTTGCTCTATCTCCGCCGGTGTGCGCGTCGAGGAACAAGCCAGCACCAGATAGTCGAGGGTGAAGCGGTCTCCGGAGCGATAATCGAGCGGCGCACTGTCCAGGCTCTGTGTGGCAGCCAGATAGGTGAACGGCTCGGTCATCGTAAAGAATGCGTTCGTTCCGGCGTGGCCGCGCGGGTCGGCGAAGACGAGCACTTGGGGAGCGCGATTGCTTGGGGATGAGGAGACGGCGCTCCATCGTGCCGGCATCGACGCGGGGCGGCCTCCGTTCCGGGCCGATCTTCCTTCCGAATTCACATGGGCAGCCACTCGATCCCAGGCGGCGGGCAGGCGCAACCCGAGGCCGTTGTAGTCGCTGCCGTGCAACCTCACGCCAGGTGTCCGATGGCCGACTTCGAATTCGGCGTGCCAGGTCAGCCCCACGGCTTCTTGAGCCTCGTCCACCGTCAACGTGAGAGTTCGGCGCTCGACGAGAAGGGCAGCGGGCGCGGTGTCTGGGCGATCCTGGTCGCCAGGAGGCACCCAGTGGATGAGTTCGGTGAACTGGGCTTGCGGGAGCCCGCGAGCGTTGCGTCCGGTTGACTGGTCAACCAGTGAGAGGTGTCGTTGATGGCCTGGATGATCGATTTCCTCCCAAAAGTTCACGTCATTCACATGCACGGCGTACATCAGGCCGTGGTGATGCGAGTGATCGGTGGGTGAGTCGCGAAGGATGTTGTCCCCGGCCAACGTGAAAAGCTCGCGGACGTAAGGTTTGAACTGGTTGGAGCCGAACGCGTAGGTCAGCAGTTTGCGGCCCTTGAACCGCCATTCCAGGAGGCCGGGTTCGCCCTGCACAATGGACGTGATCGACCCAGGCTCCTGATTCGGATCCTTTCCCTGGGGCGCGGCGAATATCGGCTGGCCCGCTAGCAGCAAGACGAGCCCGCTGATCTCCGACAGGAACCGCCGCGAACGGAACATGTCCGGAGGCTAGGCCGGTGGATGCTCCCAACCTTTGACCCAAGTCAAACGGTTCCGGTGCTCGGGAGGTGTTCGTCGCTTCCTCCTGATCCGATAGACGCTTGATTCAGGTCAATGCGCTCCGCCGGGTCCTCCGCGTTAGGGTTTCCCGGAAGGGTGGGGTGTCAAGGGAATCGAGGTTCCTATCGGGGCAGCTGACATGAGCCGGATAGGGAAGCGGGAAGTCATGTCATGATCGCTGAAAGTTTATGAAACCCAACACCACGACCACACGGCGCGCGTTTCTTAGGCAATCATCGGCGCTTGCGGGCGGCGCGCTGGCCGCCTCGCTGGGCGCGCCGCGCGCCGGCTATTGCGCCGAGGCGAACACCATCAAGATCGCGCTCGTCGGTTGCGGTGGACGTGGAGGCGGCGCCGCGGTCAACGCCCTCAGCACGAAGGGTCCGACGAAGCTCTGGTCCATCGCCGATGTGTTTCCGAGCAAATTGGAGAGCGTCGCGCGGTCGCTCTCCGCGAACTTCGCCTCGCGGATGTCCGTGCCGAAGGAGCGGCGGTTCGCGGGCTTCGACGCGTTCAAGCAAGCCATCGATTCGTTGGACCGGGGCGATCTGGTCATTCTCGCAACGCCACCAGCCTTTCGACCGATGCACTTCGAGTACGCGGTCGAGCGAGGTGTGAATGTTTTCATGGAGAAGTCCTTCGCCGTGGATGCGCCCGGGATCCGGCGAGTGCTCGCCGCGAATGAGATCGCGCTGAAGAAGGGCCTGAAGATCGCGACCGGTCTGATGAGCCGGCACTACATTCCGCTCGAGCAGGCTATCGATCGGATTCATGACGGTGCAATTGGCGACCTGATCACCTGCTGGGCGTATCGCATGCACGGGTCGGTGGGTTTCAATCCGCGCACGGCCGGTTCGAGCGAACTCGCGCATCAGATCTCGAATTACAGCAACTTCACATGGCTCAACGGCTCGTTCCTGGTGGACTGGCTTATCCACAACATCGATGTCTGTTGCTGGGCGAAGAACGCCTGGCCGAAATCGGCCCAAGGGATGGGCGGGCGGCAGACCCGGACGGAACCGGATCAGCTGTTCGACCACTGCGCCTGCGAGTTCACTTTTCCGGACGGCACGAAGATGTTCGCCCAGGGCCGCCACCAGTCCGGATGCCACGATTTCTTTGGCGACGTCCTGCACGGCACGGCCGGCTGCGCCGTGCTGGGGGAAGGCCAGGCCAAGCCGCGGCTTTTCAAAGGCCACGAGGCTTCTTCAGCCAATGTCCTGTGGAGCTACCAGGGTGCGCCCTGCGATCATTACCAACGCGAGCACGACCTGCTCTTCGCAGCCATCCGGGAGGACAAGCCGTGGAATGAGGTCGATCGCAGCGTCCGTTCCTGCATGACGGCGATCCTGGGCCGCATGGCTGTCGAGTCGGGAAAACTCCTCACTTGGGATGAGGCGATCCACTCCAGCGTCGAGTTGGCGCCCGGTCTCGATGGGATGGACTCCCTGGACAACGCCGCCCCCGTCCAACAGGACGCCGCGGGGCGCTATCCTGTCGCGATGCCTGGCAGGACGACCGTGCTCTGACTTGCCTTCCTCCTGCTGGAATGGCGTTGGAGGCCCGCCATGGTTGCCGGACCAACCGCGCTTGGGTTGACCCTCCGGCAAGGAATTCCCTGGTCCAGGCACCGGGACGAGCGCGCCATCTGGGATGTTGCCGTTCTGGCCCGTCGTGCCAATGATCCTCAATCCCATGGGGCACCCCCTTTTCGCCATGAAGAGAAGCCTTCTATTCGCCTGCCGTCCCGCCCATGCCAGCGCTGGATCGTTGAGGATTTCGGTGGGGAAGGGGACCGTGGGCCGGGCGACCGGTGGCTTCACCCTGATCGAGTTGCTGGTGGTGATCGCCATCATCGCGATCCTTGCGGGAATGCTGGTGCCGACTCTGGCCCGCTCGAAAGAGATGGGCCGGCGCGCCCACTGCACCGGCAACCTGAAGCAGATCGGGCTGGGGATCCGACTTTATCAGGACGAGAACGGTGAGAAGCCACCGCTCTTTCTGGTGTATCCCGGGCGCAATTCGGGCGTGGCCGGAACCATCGCCAGCAACTACCTCGAAGGGCCGAAGTACCTCGGCACCACCAATGCGTTCATCTGCCTTTCGGACCGGACTCGGGGCCGTATTCCGATCGACCTGGGTTGGGAATACTTCGGGGCGCCCGGGGATTTCACCACCAGCTACGCCTATCACATGGGCCCCTGGCAGCAGTTGAACCCGGACGGGAAGAAATGGCTGGAGGATCAGATCAACCGATGGGGCCCGCGTTTCATCGTCGCGGCGTGTCCCTGGCACCGGCACCTCTTCAGTGGATGGGTCGGGAAGAAGGCGACCTTCACGTCGAAGACCAACGTGCGCGACTTGGCGCTCCGGCATGACGGTTCCGTGGACAGCTTCTTCTGGCCGGCCAGCAACTGGGAGGAGGAGCCCTACACCCGCCTCAGGCCGCCGTGAGGGGAACAGCGGGACTTGTCGATGGTGGCGGCTCCTGGTTTTCTGGCTGCCATGGGAATGAAAGACGAGTCCCTCGCCGCCGCCCGCTCGAGGGGAGTCCGGGGATGGCGGTCGCGGTTCGCTGTGGACGCGTTGCGGTGTCTGCTCGCCGCGGCGGGCTTGGGTTGGCTCGCTTCGGGAAGCCACGCCGCGTCGCGATTGCTGTGGTCGACCTCTCGCCTTGAAGGGGACGGCGCCTTGCGGTTCTGGGTGGGTGCCGACGATTCCGCTCCGCTGACCCCCGAGCGCTTGTCCAGGATCGAGATCCTGACCACGCGGGATCCGGGTCTGGATCCGGGATCCTGGCAGGCCCTGATCGGGTCGAGGGTTCTGACCCAGGGCATGCTCCGACTGGATCACACTCCGGAGGCGGGCAGCGCGCGCGGGCTTTTCCTGGCGAGGGAGATGCCGCCTTCGACGGAGGTGACGGTGCGCGATGCGGCGGGATTTCGCGCGGCCGTGGCGGCGGCGGGACCGGGAACTAGGATCCTGCTGGCGCCGGGGAATTATCCGGGCGGCTTCTCTTTCGCCAATCTGCGGGGCGCGACGAACCTTCCCGTGGTGCTCGCGGGGGCGGATCCCGCGAATCCACCCGTGATTCAGGGTGGGGCGAACGGCATCCAACTCACGGACCCGGCCTTCGTGGAGATCCGCGACATGGTCTTCAGTGGAGCCACGGGCAACGGCTTGAACATCGACGACGGTGGATCGTTCGACACTCCGGCGCGAAACGTGGTGCTACTGGGCCTGAGGATCCGGGATGTCGGTCCGCAGGGGAATCGGGACGGCATCAAGCTGTCCGGCGTGGTTTCGTTCCGGGTGGAGCGGTGCACGGTGGAGCGGTGGGGCACCGGAGGGTCCGCGGTGGACATGGTCGGATGCCACGATGGCTTGATCATCAGCAATGTCTTCCGACACCTGCCGTCCACGGCCGCCGAGGCGGGCAACGGCGTGCAGACCAAAGGCGGCAGCCGGAACATCGTGGTGCGGTGGAATCGATTCGAACATTCCGGTTCCCGAGGCGTGAACATTGGAGGCAGCACGGGACTCCAGTTTTTCCGACCCCCGTTGAATGCGGCGGAAGGGCGTTGGGAGGCGAAGGACATCCGGGTGGAGGGAAACACCTTCGTGGGAACCACGGCTCCGGTGGCGTTCGTGGGAGTGGATGGGGCCGAGGTTCGGTACAACACGATCTATCGGCCCGGGCGCTGGGCGATCCGCATCCTCCAGGAGACCACGGAGGCCGGGTTTGTGCCGTGCCGCGACGGGCGGTTCACGGACAATCTCGTGGTCTTCCATTCCAGCCAGTGGTCGGCGGGAGGGGTGAACGTGGGAGCGGGCACGGCGCCGAACACGTTCCAGTTCGCTCGCAACGGGTGGTACTGCATGGACCAGCCGTCGCGGAGTCGCCCAGTCCTGCCGGTCTCCGAGAGCGATGGAACCTACGGGACCGAGCCTGCTTTTCTCGATGCGGAGGCGGGCGACTTTCGGCAGACGCCGGGCAGCCCGACGCGCCGGATGGGGGTCGAAGCGCTGCCTTGATGAGGCGTGGACCGTGAACTGATTCGCGGGGGCCTACTTGTCCCCCGGGGTTGTCGGGGTTGTTTCCGTGAGGACGATTGGGCGAAGGTGACGGCGAACCCAGCATCCCCCGCCCGAGGCGTTCACCTTGGGCGGAGCCGGGTACCTGAAGCGCATGAATCCATCGTCCGTCCCGCCGATCGCGCCGCGT
Organism: uncultured Verrucomicrobiota bacterium; assembly: GCA_942490575.1. Taxonomy (GTDB): domain Bacteria; phylum Verrucomicrobiota; class Verrucomicrobiia; order Limisphaerales; family CAIMTB01; genus CAIMTB01. Next base: position 25,492 of record CALNYA010000029.1, on the reverse strand, counting down.
CGTCCATGGTATCGGGTCCTCTATATCCAGGTACTGGTCGCGGTTCTCATCGGGATCGCGATCGGTTTTCTTTTTCCCGAATTCGGCAAGCGGTTGAAGCCGCTCGGCGACGGATTCATCAAGCTCGTGCGGATGATCATCGCGCCGATCATCTTCTGCACCGTGGTCCACGGCATCGCGTCGATGGGCGACATCCGGAAGCTCGGCCGGATCGGCGTCAAGGCGCTGGTGTACTTCGAGGTGGTGTCGACGCTCGCCCTGATCCTGGGGTTGGTGGTGGTGAACCTCTGGCGGCCGGGAGTGGGGTTCGACGTGGATGTGTCCACCCTGGACGCCGGGATCGGCGCGACCTACGCGGCGAAAGCGCACAGCGCGAATGTCGTTGAATACCTGCTGAACGTGATCCCTCGGTCGTTTTTCGACGCCTTCGCCACCGGGGATCTCCTGCAGGTTCTCCTCGTTTCGGTGCTGACGGCTTTCGCGGTGGCGGGCCTCGGGGAGCGCGGAAAACCGATTCTGCGGGCCGTGGCGCACGGGGAACGGGTGTTCTTCGGGATCATGCATCTGATCGTGAAAGTGGCGCCGATCGCCGCGCTGGGGGCGATGAGCTTCACCGTGGGCAGTTACGGGATGGAAGCGCTGGGACGCCTGGCGTCGCTGATGGTCGGGTTCTATCTGACCGCGGGCCTGTTCATCGTCGGCGTTTTGGGTCTGATCGCCCGTTGGGCCGGTTTTTCGATCTTCCGGTTCATCGGCTACATCCGGGAAGAGGTCCTGCTGGTGCTGGGGACGAGTTCCTCCGAGACCGCGCTGCCGGGGTTGATGGAGAAACTGCGCCGTCTCGGGTGCCCGGAGTCCACCGTCGGCTTCGTGGTTCCGACGGGCTACAGCTTCAATCTCGACGGGACCAACATCTACATGACGATGGCGGCGGTGTTCCTGGCGCAGGCCACCAACACGCCGTTGAACCTGGTTCAACAGATCACCCTGCTCTTGGTGGCGATGGTGTCATCGAAGGGTGCCAGCGGCGTCACCGGCGCGGGATTCATCACCCTGGCGGCGACGTTGTCCGCGGTCCCGACCATCCCCCTCGCGTCCCTCGCGCTCCTGGTCGGCATCGACCGGTTCATGAGCGAATGCCGCGCGATCACCAACCTGATCGGAAACGGGGTTGCCGCCGTGGTGATCAGCCGTTGGGAGAACGAACTGGATTCGTCGAAACTTCGGGCGGAACTGAAACACCCGGACGACACGAGCGACCCCCTGTAACGCCGACTTTCCAGTCGGCCGCCGCACAACCAACGCCTGTACCGCCGACTTTCCAGTCGGCAGACCACTCAATTCCGGTGCGCCTTGTGGCAGGCCGCGCACGTCCTTTCGAGGGCCCGCAGCGCCGCGTCCGCCTCGCCGACTTGCACCGAGGGCCCCGCGAGCGCGGCCCGGAGCGCTTCGGCGGAACGCTCGGATTTGACCATGAGTTCCTGGTAGGCGGAGGGTTGCCGACCCAATTCGCGCAGGATTTCCCACAACAGCGTCGTCTCGTGGCGCGGTTCAAGATCCGGATGGCCTGGGACGCCCTTCCAACCAGTTTTCGCCGCCGCCCCGAGGTGTTCGAGATGTGAATCGGCGGCGACCATGGAATCGACCAGCGAGCTGGTTTCGGCGATCTCGGGTAGCGTGGGAACGGCGGCCAAAGTTGGGGCATCGACCGGTTTGAATTCGACGATGCTCCGATAGAGGCCGGGATAGTTCGACGAGGTTCCGGCTCGATGCAGCCAAGAGAGCGCATCCCCGGTGGTCCAGCCTTCGGTGGCCAGGCACATCACCGCGGCGGCGGCGGGCCCCCGGTGTTGTCCGTGGTGGCAGTGAACGTAAAGCGGGCCGGGTTCCATGGCCGCGGCTTTCACGAGCTGCGCCCCGCGTTCCGCGGTGATCTTGTCGTAGCCAATGGGAACGTGGACGTACCGGAGGCCGTGCCGGCGCGCGCGGTCGACATCGGGACGAGCGCCGTCAACCGACACGATCGTCGTGATGCCGAGACTTTTGAGCTGGGCGAAGTCGGAGTCTTCCGAAGGCGAACTTCCGGAATAGACCCGGGTGGCGACGCGAAAGAGCCGCTCGAGGCTGGGCGATGGGATGGACTCAGGCGCGGTTGCGGTGGGATCGGCGGTAGCGGCTCGGGCTGCCACGACCGTGAGGCATGCCATCCCCAGGGCGAAAACCCATGGAACGAGCCGGCGGGCGGCGGGGCGGCCGGCCAGGGACGCGTTCCTCGTCCGGGTTGGATTCTCAGTCATGCCGTGGCGGACTCGTATCAATCGTCGCACGGCAGGTCAACCGATCGCACGGAAGGCTTGAAGTGGCTGACGAGGGGGGGCTCACGAAATCATCGAATATTCCGAGGAAGCGGAAGAGTTCGGAATCTCAAGTCCGATGGCGGACGCCAATCGCTTCCCGGAACTTGTCGCTGTCATCCTTGGAACGGGTGCGCTCGACCCGGAACGATTCCAGGTCGGACATCAGGCTGAGCAATTCGGACTCCTTGAGCATGTGTGAAAGGCGCTGTCCGGTATCAACTGGGGAGGTGGATTCCCGTCTCGTCGGGACTTTCCGAGGGGAATTCGGGTGGGTGTTTCGTTCCCCGGGATGTCCGATGCATGTCTGTAACCCGACACATTTCTGGACCGCAGGCTAGGTCCGGGCCCAGGAGATGGCGAGATTCTTGAGGTTGCGTACGTTTTCCCAGCCTTCACCTTCGGGTGCCGATCGATGAATCCCCAAACTTCCATGAAAGAACCCGCATCCCGTCCCACCGGTCATCGCCTTTGGTTTCTGATCGGCGTCGGAATCCTGGTGGTGGGCTCGCTGGCGTTGGTCCATCTGCAACCGGAGTTGGAAGCCAATCTCAAGGCCTGGGCCACTTCGGCGATCGTGATGGTCGGGCTGGCTCTGACCCTGATCTGGTTCGTCCTCCTGAGTCGCCTTCGGTGGTTTGTCCGCCTGGCCGGACTGGGAGTGCTCACGGTGACCGTCTTTGGGGCGCGGCAATTGCTGCGAGTGGACGGCACCGTGAATGGCACGGGACTGCCCCGCCTGGTGTGGAAGGGAACGCCGGAACCTGGCGGGGAACCGCTTCCCATGGTGTCAAAGCCAAGTCCCGCCGGAGAGGGCGTCGCGTCCACGAACGCCGTGGAGGTCGTTCCTCCCGGGCTCTTGGACACGCCGCAGTTCATGGGGCCCAACCGGGACGGAGTGTTGCGCGGATCGAATCTGGCGCGGGACTGGACCGTGGTTCCCCCGCGGCAGCTCTGGCGCCAGCCCGTGGGTGGCGGTTGGTCGTCCTTCGCCGTGACCGGGTCTCGGGCTTTCACCCAGGAGCAGCGGGGCGAGGACGAATGGGTCAGCTGCTACGAGGTCCTGACCGGTCGGTTGATCTGGGCCCAGACCAACCACGTGCGCTTCTTCCAGTGGCAGGGTGGCGAAGGACCCCGGGCGACGCCGACCGTCGACCGCGGCCGGGTCTTCGCGTTCGGAGGGACCGGGATTCTCGATTGCCTCGAGGCATCCACGGGGCGGCGGGTCTGGACGCGGGACGTGTTGGCGGAAAACAACCTGCCGAACCTCATCTGGGGGGTGAGCGCCTCCCCCCTGGTCTTCGACGAAACCGTGGTCGTGACCGGCGGCGCGGCCAACCGGGCGACGGTTCTCGCGTACCATCGCGAAACAGGAGAACCGCTCTGGCAATCCGGGACGGACAAGGTCAGCTACGCGTCACCCGTCCTGGCGACCCTCGCAGGAAAACGGCTGGTGCTGTCGGTCAATGCGACAAGTCTGACGGGTCACGATCCCGTGTCGGGCGCGGTGCTGCTCGACGTGCCGTGGGCGCCCCGCGACTTCCCGAAGGCGTCGCAGCCGATTGTTCTGGAGGGCGACCGGGTGTTTTTGTCGGCGGGGTACGGGATGGGGTGCGTGATGTTGCAGGTGAAGGCGGAGGCGGACGGGCGCCTCGCGGTGGAGGAACTGTGGCGGAATCGGATGATGAAGACGCAATTCAACAGCGCGGCGCATCGCGACGGGAATCTGTTCGGTCTCGACGACGGCTTTCTGGCCTGTGTCGACGCGGCCACCGGCAAGCGACAATGGAAGGACGGACGCTATGGCTCGGGTCAGTCGCTGATCGTGGACGACTTGGTTCTGATTCAGAGCGAACGCGGCCCGGTCGTGTTGGCGGCGGCCGATCCCGGGGAGTTCCGGGAACTCGGTCGCTTGGCGGCGCTGGAAGAAAAGACGTGGAACCATCCCGCGCTGGCGGGGCGGTATCTGCTGGTTCGGAACGATCGCGAGGCCGCGTGTTATGAGCTGCCGGTGAACCCGGTCAGCGGGCGGTGACGACCGTGTAGCTGCGTTTTCCTTTGCGGAGCAGCACGTGTTTTCCGAAGAGAAGGTCGTCGGCGGTGACCATCCGCTGGACCGACGCCTCGCGGACGTTGTTGACGTAGATTCCGCCGCCTTCGAGGTCTTTGCGCGCCTGACCCTTGCTCGGACAGAGACCCGCGTGAACAAGGACCTCGGTGAGCGCGAGTCCCGGCGATTCGAGGCGGCTTCGTTCGATCTCGCGCGTGGGCACTTCGCCGACGATCTCCTGGAACGTGGATTCCCCGACGCCCGCGAGTTCGCCGCCGAACAGGATCGACGAGGCGCGGACGGCGTCGTCGCAGGACTGGGATCCGTGGACCAGCGTGGTGATTTCGCGGGCCAGGGCTGTCTGCGCGGGGCGGGCGCCGGGGTTGGCGGTTTGCTGCCGCTCGAGGTCCTCAACCTGTTCCTTGGGAAGGAAAGTCAGGGCCCGGAGGAGCTTCCCGACATCGGAATCCTCGCTCTGGATGAAGAACTGGTAGAAGCGGTACGGACTGGTCCGGGCGGGGTCGAGCCAGACGGCGCCGGAGGCGGATTTGCCGTACTTGGTGCCGTCGGATTTGGTGAGGAGCGGGTGGACGAGACCCCAGACGGTGGCGTGGAGCTTTTTGCGGCAGAGGTCGATGCCGGCGGTGATGTTGCCCCACTGGTCGGTGGCGCCGGTCTGAAGTTCGCACCCGAACTCCTGGCGCAGATGGAAGAAGTCGAATGCCTGGAGGAGCATGTAACTGAACTCGGTGTAGCTGATGCCCGTTTCGCCCTCCATGCGGGCGCGGACCGATTCCTTGCCGACCATGACGTTGACCGAGAAGTGCTTTCCGATGTCCCGCAGGAAATCCAGGAACGAGATCGGCGCGGTCCAGGTGGCGTTGTCGACGAGCCGGGCGGCGTGGGTGGGCAAGTCGAAATCAAGGAAGCGCGCCAGCTGTTCCCGGATCCTGGCGATGTTGTGATCGACCTGATCGCGGGTCTGGAGGTGGCGCTCGGAGGAACGGCCGCTGGGGTCGCCGATCATGCCGGTTGCCCCGCCCGCGAGCGCGATGGGTCGGTGGCCGGCGAGCTGGAATCGCCGCAGCCCGAGCAGCGGAACGAGATTGCCGACATGCAGGGAATCGGCGGTCGGATCGAATCCGGCGTACAGGGTGACCGGTCCCTCGGCGAGACGCTTTCCAAGCGCGGCGGGGTCGGTGCAGTCGGCCAGCAGGCCGCGCCATTGGAGGTCGGCGAGGATATCCATCGGGCCGTGGAGTGAATCAGGGAACCCCAGGCGAGGCAAATCCCGGGCATCAGGTCGCCACCCAATAGGGGTCAGTTCTCATTATCGACAATCGCCGATGGATTCGGTGGGGTCCGATCCCTCATCCCCTTTGGCATCAACCCTCGGTTCGGTTTGAGGGGCGCGTACCGCCCCCACAATTGGCTCGACCCGCCGACGGGGTCCACCTAAACCCGGGCCATTGGATGCGCAGGTGAATTCTCTGACATCAACATCATGGAAGAGTCGGTTGCCTGTCTGGAATCGACGTTGGAAGGCGGGGCGCGGAGTTCGGGGTTCGACTTTGGCGGGATGGCTCCTTCTCGTGGCGTTGAGTCTGAGCCAGGCGGGAATCCCCGGAGCGGCGGGAGCGGCGGCTTCGGGCGGGGGCCAGGATGGGGCCGGGCGCACGCCGCCCCCGTTGTGGCCCGACCAACCCCTGTCGCTGGTGGACTGCCTCAATCTGGCGGAGGCCCAGAACGGCGGATTGGCGGCGGCCAAGAAGGATCTGGAGGCGAGCGCGGGCGTGGTCCTTCAGACGAAGGCGATCCTGCTTCCCCGGGTGCAGGTGGCCGGCGAGTTCAGAGCGGTGGAGGAGGCGAGCCTCGACGTCGCGAACACGCCGTTGGGACGGTTTGATTTCGGTCAGACGGAGACCTGGAACGTCGGGGTCCGCGTCATTCAATCCCTTTACGAGGGAGGCCGGATGGCGTCGGCGGTGCGATCGGCGAGGTCGGTGAAAGAGGTCGCCGTGCTGAACTACCAGACGGTCATGCTCGACACGTTCCTGGATGTCCGCGTGTCGTACTACAGGGCCCTGCTGGCCCAGGAACAGATCGCGGTGCAGGAGGCGTCGGTGAAACTGCTGGAGCGCGAGCTCCTGGACAATCAGCGCCGTTTTGACGCCGGGACGGTTCCGCGATTCAACGTGCTGCGGGCGGAGGTGGAACTGGCGAATGCGAAGCCGCGCCTGATCCGCGCCCGGAACGCCTGGCGCAACGGCAAGACCCGCCTCGCGTATCTCCTGGGGTACCGGGTTCCGGATGCGGCGACGGAGGACGTGCCACTGAGCCTTAGCGATCGTCTGGAGGCGGCGCCGTTCGACGTCGAACTGGAGCAGGCGCTGGCTTTGGCCCAAGACCGGCGGACGGAGCTGAAGTCCCTCCGGGCCTCGGAGAAACTTCGAAGGGAAGGCGTGGTGACGGCGCGCGCGGGCCAGTTGCCCAGCCTTCAGGCCTTCGCCGGGTATGGGGCGCGCCGGGCGATTTTCGGGGAGAGCCTCGACAGCGAGTTGCATGGCTGGAATGTCGGCGTCCAGGCGACCTGGAATATCTGGGACGGCCGCCAGACCCGTGGGCGCATCGTGGAAGCCCAGGCGTTGGCGGAGCAGACGGAGGTCCGGATCGAGGACATGGAACGTCTGGTTTCGGTCGAGGTGCGGACGGCGTACTCGAATCTTCTGGAAGCCAGGGAGGTCCTGGAATCGCAGAAGAAGGTGGTGGAACAGGCCCAAGAGGCGCTGCGCCTGGCGACGGTGAGATCCGAGGCGGGCAGCGGAACCCAATTGGATGTTCTGAGCGCCCAGACGGCTTTGACCGAGGCGGCGACGACCCAAAACTTGGCGATGCACGACTACCTTGTGGCCCTGGCGCGCTTCCAGCGGGCCGTGGGTCATGCCGAACTCCCGCGCAAGGGCGACGGCAAGTAGCGGGGCCGGTTCTGGTCCGTCCGGTAGATCGCTTCGCCGCCGTTCTCAAGGCTCGTCACATGGTGGCAGCCGTACCGGGCCTGGATTTTCCCCGCCCCAACGCTCCAACGTTGTCACCTGTCATGGTTTGACTTCATCGCCTTTTGTTTCACTGCGTCGAGGGTTGCCGAATCCGCGTTCATCCATCACTCCCGTCATTCCTTCTCCACTTTGTCAGGAGCCACGAGGCGCGGGAAGTCGATCGGGGGCGGGTATTGCGCGGCAGGGCAGCTCGCGATAGCCTGATTCCACTGATGGTTTCGCTGTTCCAACTGTTCGAGTTCAGCTACCTGGACGGAGCGCTCTACTTCGACCGGTCCGGCGCGCTGTCCCGCCGGCTTCAAGCGCTCTTCCCGGGATTGACGGTCCGGAACGCGGCCTTTGATCAGCGGGATTTCGCCCTACCTGGCGAAGACCTCGACCTCTTCTTTGGAACCGCGCTCTGCCGTGTCCAAACGCTGGCCCCTGGACACGACGAATTTCCAAGATTGGCCGCGAGCTTTGTCCAAGCCGTTTCCGAGGTGTTTGAGATTGGGGAGCTCAAGGATTTCCGGTATCGGCATGTACTCGGAAGGCCATGCGCCAACCATGAGGAGGCACAGGCCTTGATGTGGCCAATGGTCCCCGGCGAGACGAAGGCCAAACTAGAATCGCTGAAGGACGCGCGCCGCTGGGGATGCCCTCCAGGCCGAATTCACGATTGGGCAATTCGTATGCCAGTCTCGTATCGCGGTTATCGAGATGGTGCCCCATCGTAGGATGGTCCCTGCCGGTGCGTCCTCGGCTGTCCCTCTCCCGTACATCACTTTCCACGTTGATTTCAAAGGGACCTCTCCTATCGATGTGGCGGATTTCGATGCCGCCGCGTTCATTCAGAATGTCTGCAAGAGCCACACCGACGAAATCTTGGCGAAGCTCGCTCCCCACCTCGGTGAGTCGGTCTGACGTCGTAGCCCAGATATGAAACCTATTGTCCAAGAACTGGAGCCGCTGCTCGAAGGAGGCCGAAACCGCGACCTTACCGGGTTCCTCCGTGAAGAGTCGCGTCGGGAGGTCGAAGGCAGGGGCGCTTCCCCCGCCCACTACAACATCTTCCTGGTGCGGAATACCCCTGACCTCCCTTCCGAGGTCTTCGGACCCCAGCGGATCACTGGCGGAACGTACTCGGCGGAGGACCTCTACGGAGCTGCCGGCAGCCCGCTAGCGCATTTCCGATCTACTGTGCGAACGTTGTTGGCCAGAGCCGAGGCGGCTGCCGTCGCAAGCCCGGGTGCTCTCGATTATGGTCATCATGTGGCGCTGTTCTGGGCGGACATCGGTCGCCTGAGTGAATTCATGGGGGCCTCGATGGCAATTTCGGAGATCGTCGCCGAATTGCGCACGGCTCGGTTCCAGTTTCTCGGCAAAGACACGCCGGTGTCGGTTCTGCATGCCCTCCGCTCCGCGTTGAGGGTGGTTGCCGATTCCAAGCGGTTGGACGCGGGCGTCGTGGACCGTGTGGTTGAAACCTTGGAGGCGGGGGGCGTTGACTCGCTAGCCCCAGACGCCCTCCGCGATGGCGATGGCTGACGTATTTCTGGAGTCCTCGGTCGTCATCGGGCTCCTGTTTCGCAATGCGGGCGAAAGGGCGGCGTGCCAGGCGGTCCTTCCGCCCTCGGTCAGGCCCGTCTGTTCCCGGTACGTCGCCTTCGAAGTTGCCCGCGGCTTTCTCCGCAGCCTGATCACGCTGCATAACCTGTCGTTTGAGTTTCGATCCTTCGCGGACTTCTTCCTGGCGGCCCATTCGGGCCAGCAGCGATTTAGGCCACACCGCATGGGCACTTGGCTGGGTGCGTTCACGGATTATTTCGCCGCGCTCGAAGCGGATGGGGCAGCCTCGACCGAAGTAATGAAGTTGGAGGAATTTCGCGCCAAATTGAGGATTTGGATTCGAAGAGGATGGCGTCGGATTGGAAAGGATTTCCAGGTCACCAATGCCATCGGGTGCCGCGAAGATTTGCCGCCGCCGACACTCCGCGCGGACGAACGGTACGATCAGCGGTTGCCTGTCGACGAATGTGGGCAGCCGAATGCTTGCGGCGTCGGGTCGTTCGTTCAATCGCAACGCAAAAATGTTGCGATGGTCGCTGGGGTGTTGGACGCCCTCCCGGCGGACGCAAAGGACAAGGAGACTCAACTTCGCATCGCGGGCCTGAAACATCTGCTTGGCAAGACTCCGGGAATGGAATTCGGAGGCGATCAGTGCCACCGCTGCGGAGATGCTCTGATTTGCCTGGAGGCGCCCGGCGATCACATCATTACGACCAAGAACCGAAAGCACTTCGAACCGCTGGCCCATGCACTCGGCAAGGCTCTCGTCGTCGCCGAAAGTGCCCGCTCCACCTCCGTTGGTGTAAAGCAGTAGGGCCAAACTCGGACAATTGACAGTTGGCGAGAGTTTGGCGCAGGTGGGGTCGGGTGCGCCAGGTGAGGGAACTCTCTTGTCGAAGGCTTGATGGGACTGCCGAGCGTTCCGCGAACCCGACCTCGAGGAGCTCCCGACCCGCTGCTTCTCATTCGATCGGCGGCATCGCGAATCGCATTCCTGTTTCGGAATCTAGGATTTGGGCCGACTTGAAATTCGGCGATCCAGGAGGTCAAGGCACCGGGGTTAAACACCCCCATGGGCCCGTGTCAGCCGTCCCGGCGGATAGGCGGCACTCGAAGTCGTAACAGTCCACGGGATTGATAATGACCCGGGCGGCGAGCAGCGTGACCCGATGGTTGGAAAGAAGTCCGCGAGTGGTCGCTCCGGAGCCTTGAGCGTGATCGCCTGTGGACTTGTCGCCTCGAGGTCGTTCTTGTTCCCGCTTTGGGCTTCGCTCGTTGTCGCTCTCGCGTCTTGCTCGCCGCCGGCATCGAACGCTGTTCCAGACGCCCTCCGTTCGTCCGCCCATGAGCCGACGGCGCCGCGGAGCGGCGAGGACGTGACCATCGTCGCCACGGCGGATTCGAAGGTCGCCCAGCTCACCCTGGAAACCCAGGTGGTCAAACCGGGTCGATATATCGCTCTTTCGTCGCGCGCGTTTCGGACGCAATGGCGGACGCACGAGATGTCCAAGGAGGCGGGATCGGGGAACGGGACGTCCGAGATTCAATTCCGGGCGAGACTTCCAGGGACGCTCCAGAAGCACCGCCATCTCGTTCGGTACCGATTCCAGGGTAGGACCACGGACGGAACAAGGTTCACCTATCCCAACCCGGACGAGACACGCCCCAATCTCGCCTACTTCGTCTACGATGGAATCCCGAGCTGGCGAGGCGCCATCGAGCCCGGAAGCCGCAATCCGGACCGCAGGAATCCCATCGTCGTCGATGCCGAGGCCCTCGGACGGGTGCAGTCGTACCATCTCATCGCGGACGGCGGGACCATCGACAAGATCGCCGGCGAGGAGAGGGACCACAGTCGGGAATACCGGTACACGGCGACCCTCGTCGCGAATGGAACCGTCTTCGATCACATCAAACTACGGGCCAGGGGTGGGGTGTGGCGGTTCGCCGTGGGGAAGAACATGTGGAAGTTCAACCTGCTGAAGGGCCAACGCCTTGAGGCTCGTGATGACTACGGTCGCGCCTATCCGGTTTCCTGGGACAAGGTCAATCTTCGTTCCTGCATTCAGCAGGGGGATTATGGCTACCGGGGTGAGCAGGGGCTGTTCGAGGCCGTGGGCTTTCGACTCTTCCAGTTGGCGGGTGTCCCCGCGCCGAATACCCATTGGATTCAGCTTCGCGTCATCACCGACGTGGAGGAGAGCCCCGCCAATCAATACCAGGGCGACTACTGGGGTCTGTACCTAGCCATTGAAGAGGTCGACGGCCGCTTTCTGAAGGCTCGCAAGCTGCCCGACGGGAATGTCTACAAGATGGAGATGGGCGGCGGAACGGTCAGCCATCAAGCCAAGGATGGCGTCGGCGACGGATCGGACCTTGCCGCCTTCGTGGGAGGGTATCGGAGGGGGCGACCGTCAGAGGCTTGGTGGCGCGCCAACCTGGACCTGCCCGGCTATTATTCCTATCGGGCCATCTGTGAGTGCATTCACCATTACGACATCGGGGATGGCAAAAACTACTTCTACTACCTGAATCCCAAGACGGAACGCTGGCAGGTGATCCCTTGGGACGTCGACCTGACCTGGGCCGATACGATGTATGGGAACGGGGAGGAGCCCTTTCACCGCAGGGCACTCAGCGATCCCACGGTTCGGCGGGAATACCTGAACCGGCTGCGGGAGTTGCGCGACCTGCTCTACAACCCGGAGGAGACCGGGCGTCTCATCGACGAATACGCGGCGATCATCGCCGACCCCGCGGGCCGTCCCTCCCCGGTGGACGCGGATCGCACCAAGTGGGACTACCATCCGCGAATGCGGCGGGGTGAGAAAGCGGGCCAGGGGCTGTTCTATCAGAAGGCGACCGACAAGGACTTCGCGGGAATGGCGCGGCTGATGAAGGACTACGTGCGGCGGAGGGGGGACTGGATCGACAAGAGGTTGCTGGTCGACGCGGACGTTCCAGCGACGCCGGAGGTCACGTACACAGGACCTCCTGGCTTCCCGGCGGATGCCCTGACGTTTCGAGCGTCCGGGTTTCGTGGAGTGAACGGCTTCTCGGCGATGCAATGGCGGCTCGCCGAGATCGCGCCTCCGACGCTCGACGATGGCCGGCCCGTCGCACCAGGGCGATACGAAATCACCCCCGCATGGGAGAGCGAAGTCCTCGACCGCTTTGTGCCGGAGACCGTGGTTCCGGAGTCCTCGACGGCTGCCGGTCGGAAGTATCGGGTGCGCCTCCGCATGCGGGATTCGGTGGGAACATGGAGCCACTGGTCGGCGCCCGCGGAATTCTTGGTCGGACCCGAAGTGCGCCGATGATGTTGTCCAGCCCCAGGCGGGGCGCCATCACCGGTCTTGCGTCGCCCCGAGTCACCGCGGGTCGAGGTCGCGGATGCGGGCGTTTCGGATTTCGACCTGCCCGGAGCCTCGGCTCACCTCCAGGAATCCGATGCGCCCCCGCGTGGGCCGTTCCACCAGCGGTTTGCCCTGGGCGGGTTCGGGACTGTCGGTGGGTTCCGAGAGATCGAGGTCGATCACCTTCTTCCCATTCAGGACGACCTTCAGGCGATTGCCGCGGCACTCGATCGAGTAGCGGTTCCATTCGAGCGGTCGGTACGCGTCGGCGGAAGGGGCGACGGCCCGATAGAGCGCTCCCGTGGCTTCCCAGGGCTTCGCCGCGATGTTGGTGCCGAAGTGCCGGGGATCGACCATCTGGATCTGGAGACCTTCGGCGGCGGGATCGCCCCGCAGGGGGAATCGGAGACCCACGCCACCTTGGCCGCGTTCGCCCAGGCGGAATTCGAATTCCAGTCGAAAATCACCGTACTCGCGAGGGCTCACGAGCCAGGTTCCCCGCGGGACGCTGCCGCGGAGGACGCCCTCGGCCACCACCCAGCGGGCGCTTGGCGGAGCCGGGTGGGAAACGTCGTTCCAGCTGCGCACCATCCAGGCCAGGGGCCCGCCGTCGTCTGGAAACAGGGGAACGAAGTCGGCGCCTTTCGCGACGGTTCCCGCGGCGAACGTCATCCCCGCCACGACGGCGACGGCGAGAGCGACGGAGAATCGGAGCGCGCGAGCCTGGGATCGGGATCGGCTTGGGGCACCCGCCCGGTGGCAAGGGGCGATGGATGAGAGCGAGGTCATGTCGGGCGTGCTGGGAAAACGAGGCGCTGGGCGTCGGGGTTTGTCGCGGTGAAGTCTGTGGCGAAGCGGGGGAGGCGTCGACGATCAATCAATCGCGCCCGGGGTCGCGGTCGCGGTCGCGGTCGCGGTCGCGCTCCGGGGTGGCGTCGAAGGCGCGTTCGAAGTCGTGGCCTTTGAAGACGTAGAGATTGAGGGCGAGGACCGTGACGAAGGCGACGACGATACCGGCGAGGGAGGAGCTGAGGGTGTTGTAGGTGGAGTGGAGGACGGAAGGGACGAGGATCGCCGCGAGGAAGAATCCGCCGGGGCGCCTGGGGAACTGGGCGGCGAGACCGATGAAGTAGCCCGCGATGCCGGTCCACATGGCGTGAAGGAAGGGCAGGGAAGTGAGCCGAAGGATGTTGAGCATGTAGTAGACGCCGGCGCCCTGGGCGGTCGGCATGCCATCCGGGAACGAGACCTGAAGGTTGTAGGAACTTTGGTAGGTGACACCCTCGTAGATGCCGAACCCGAGGCCTGAAACGAGGCCGTAGAACATCATGGCGCGGGGAAGGAGCCGGGCCGGCCAGAGGAAGTACAGGGGGAACAGCTTCGCCAGTTCCTCGACGAACGCCACGCCGACGAGGTGTCCGGCCCAGCGCGTGCCCATGTTGGGCGCGCTGATCCAGACCATCACCCATTGAAAGGGAATCACCCAGCGCGCGAGCGCCACGAGGCTGATCGAGAACACGGTGGACCCGGCGAAGGTGAGAAAAGCGCGGCTGACCTGGATGCCCGAGGGCGAGAACGTGATGTAGAAGAAGAGCGCCCAGATCATCGAGCTGTAGATGGCCACTCCCCAGATGGCGACCGCGAGATTCCGGGTCGTGTGGAGGTGGAGCATCAGAATCAGGGGCATCAGGCCGACGAACGCCAGAGCCATGATCCGTCGATTCTCCCGCCACGGGAGTCGTCCCATGTCCCGGAGTGGGAGCATCAGGTGGGGAGCCAGGCGCAGGAAATCCCGCGTGGCGCTGGGCGGATCCTTCCCGGGGTCTTCCGTTTCGCCGGCGTCCCCGGCGCTCGGCGCCCGGCGCAGGGCTCCGAACGGCGTCGCCGGCGCCGGCGCGTCCGCGAACACCGCGTCGAGTCGCACCGCCTCGTCGCCGGTTTCGGAGATCACCAGGGAGTCCGCTTCGACGAGGCCGCGGGCGAGGAACAGGGCCAGCTCTTCCCGCTCGTAGGGTCCGATCCGGCGGCTTCCGGAATCGACCAGGAAGTAGCGCATGAAGCCGTCGAATTACCTGGGTAGGCGGAATCTGGCGAGTCGAAATCCGACCTGGATCCAGGCCGCGGACGGTGGTCGCGCACTTTGGGAGCCTGACCCGACCGAAGTGCGCGGGGCGCGATGGATCGGCCGATCACTCGTAGTGGCATCGGGCTTGCACGACCCCGACCCCATCCGGTTCCACCTTGTGGACGAGGCGGTGCTCTTCATTGATTCGCCTGGACCGCCCGGCTTGCGCGACGGGACGGGAACGGCTGGTATGGGCGGGTCCTCGATTCCCCCATGCCCGCCGTCCTCCAGGTCTCCGGTCTCGCCAAATCCTACGGCGGCGTGAGGGCCGTCGACGGTGTCAGCCTGGCGATCGACGCCGGGGAGATCTACGGGTTGCTGGGGCCGAACGGGGCGGGGAAGACGACGACGATCTCGATGGTGTGCGGGCTCCTTCGGCCCGACGCGGGCGCCGTGGTGATCCTGGGCCGTGACTTCGGGGCGGACCCCATCGCGGCGCGGCGGGTCCTGGGAGTCGTCCCGCAGGAAATCGCGCTCTACGAGGAGTTGACGGGCCGGGAGAACCTGGAGTTCTGGGGACGCATGGCGGGCTTGGAGGCGCGGGCGGCGCGCGCGCGGGCCGGGGAGTTGTTGGGCGCCCTGCGATTGTCCGATCGGGCCGGGGACGCGGTGAAGGCCTACTCGGGCGGGATGAAGCGGCGGATCAACCTGGGAGCGGCGCTCATGCATCGGCCGCGTCTTCTGCTGCTCGACGAACCGACGGTGGGAATCGATCCGCAGGCGCGCGCGAGCGTCCTCGAGTTCATCCGCGGGCTGGGCGCGGACGGAACGGCGATCCTCTACACCACCCATTACCTGGAGGAAGCCGAGGCGTTCTGTCATCGCATCGGGATCATTGATCAGGGCCGGCTCCTGGCGGAGGGAACCCTCGCCGAACTGCAGCGGCGCCTGGGCGGGGACCGGCTCTTCGTCTTGGAAGGGGAATTCACCGGGGCGGATCCATCGGGGTGGGCGGGCTTCGCTGAGCGGTTCCGGGTGATTCAGACGAACGACCGCCAGTTGGTCGTCGCGGCGACCTCGCCCCGGGATCCGTCCGAGTGCCTGCGCGAGCTTCTGGCGCTGCCGCTTCGGGTCGAGAACGTGACGCTGAAGAAGCCCAGCCTCAACGACGTGTTCCTCCAACTGACGGGAAGGGGGCTCCGAGAATGAACGGCCTGACCCGGACGCGTTCCCACCCCGGGCCGGCGGCCCCCGGATCGGCCCCGGACCCGAGGAGCGACTGAACCCCGGAACGACCATGCTCCACGTCCTCGTCGCCAAGGATCTTCGCCGGGCGTGGCGCAACCCGGTTCCCTACCTCATTCACCTCTGCCTGCCCCTGGTGATCACGGCCATGCTCGGGTTGATCTTCGGTGGCGCCGGCCGGCAGCAGGGGGGCGGGTTGGGAAAGATCCGGGTTGTGATCGTCGACGAGGACGACTCCGTGGTGACGCGGTTCCTTCGCGGCGCCCTGAGCCAGGAGCAGGCCGCTCGAGCATATCGAGGCGATCTTCCTGCCCAGGGACGAGGCCCTGCGCGAGGGTGACCAACAACACCGTGGCCGCGGCGTTGATTCTCCCGGCGGATTTCACACGGCAATACTTCGTCGGCGAAGGACGGATCACCTTCGAACTCATCAAGAATCCCGCGCAGCAATACCACCCGGCGATCGTCGAGGAGGCGGTCGGGGTGGTGACATCGCTGCTCAACGTGGTGGCGCGGAACTTCCGGTCCGATCTCGCCGAATGGAGGGCTCTGACGACTGGAGACGGGCCCAGGAACTACCGGGAGGTGGGCGACCTGGTGGCGAGGACCGGGGAGAAGATCGAGCAAGTCTGGACGAGGCTCGACCCGATCCCAGTGGTCTATGAGCGCGAGACGAAGGAGGAACCGGCCGATGGCGGGAATGGGAAGCCGGCGGGATTCAGTCTCTTCGCCTACCTCCTGCCGGGGTTGACCGCGATGTTCCTCCTGTTCCTGGCGGACGTGGCGATGCGCGATCTGCACCGGGAGGTTCGGTTCCGGACGTTCGACCGTCTGAGCACCCTGCCCACGAGCGTGGTGACGTTCGTGGGCTCGAAGGTGGTGTTCACCTTCGCGATCCTGGCCATCGGCGGTGGGATCCTCCTGGGGGGCGGTTCGCTGCTGTTCGGATTCCGCTGGAAAGAGCCGGTCGCCCTGATGGCTTTGGCGGCCGGACTGTGCGTGTTTTCCGGCGGACTGATGGCGGCGCTGAACGCCTGGGTGGGTGGCGAGAAGCGGGCGGACGTCATCAACACCATGGTCGGCATGGGTCTGGGGATGGCGGGGGGCTGCGCGTTTCCGGCGGAATCGCTGCCGGCCTTTCTCCGGAACCACGTGACGCCCTGGCTGCCGCCGAACTGGTTCCTTGAAGCGGTCCGTGGCACCCAGATCGAGGGGTACCCCGCCGGGGAATGGCCAGGCTTGACGTTGCGGATGCTCGGCCTGGGTCTGGTCCTGACCGTTCTGGCGGCCTGGCGACTCCAGCGCAATCTCGGGAAGGGGGCTCGCGCGTGAGGGCGATTCTCACCATCGGCCACAACGATCTGAAGTTGTTCCTCCGCAACCGGGCGATGTTCGTGTGGTTGTTCGCCATGCCGCTCGGCTTCGTCTATTTCATGGGCTTCGCCAATCGGGGTCCGGGCGGACCGTCCAGTCCGCGCCCGACCGTCCTGGTGGACAACGCGGACGCGGGATTCCTGGGGGGCGCGTTCCTGGAGGAACTCGGAGCGCAGGGTCTTCGCGTTGTGGGTCCGACGAACGAGGCGGAAGCGAAGCGCGGGCTTCGGATCCCCACCAACTTCACGGCGAACGTGGTGAACGGCGAACAGGGCCGCGTGGGCTATTTTTCGGTGGGCGCCTCCGAGGATCCGGCGGCGATGCTGGTGGAGATCCGGGTGGCCCGGGCGATCCTGTCGCTCAATGGACATCTCCTCGAACACGCGACCGGACAACAGGGTGGCGCGGCTCCGACGGCGGAGGCCCTGGCGGCGTTGAGGGCGCGCGAGGACCCGGTGGTGCTGTCGGCGACCTACGCCGGGCGAAAACCCGTCCCGACTGGATTCAACCTGTCGCTGCCCGGGGTGATGGTGATGTACCTGATGATGAACCTGCTGACGTTCGGGGGCGTCTCGATCGCGTGGGAGCGTCGGACCGGCGTCCTGAAACGGATCGTGATCCACCCCGTGTCCCACGGTTCCCTGATCGTCGGTAAGCTCTACGGCCTCCTGCTGCTGGCGGCGGTTCAGGTCGTGTTCCTCCTCGTGTGCGGAAGGTTTCTTTTCCGCGTGAACCTGGGTGATTCGTTCGGTGGGATCCTGCTCGTTCTGCTGGTCTATTCGTGGGTCGCCGCCTCGCTGGGTCTGCTGGTGGGCGGATTGGTGCGATCCGAGGACAAGGTGGTGGGTCTGTGCGTTCTGGTCGCCATGGTGATGGCGGCGCTGGGGGGATGCTGGTGGCCGCTCGAGGTGGTCCCCGACCCCATGAAGGTCGTGGCGTATTGCCTTCCCACCGGTTGGGCCATGGACGCCCTGCACCAGTTGATCACCTTCGGCGCGGGCCTGGAGGCGGTGATGCGCGAGGTCGGGGTGCTGGCGCTGTTTGGAGTCGCCGCCAACCTCGCCGTGGTCCGTTGGTTTCGGGTGTGAGTTGAGGGGGGGATCCCCTGACCGCCCTCCCGCTCAAGCCCCGGCTTCCGCCCCCCGACGCGCATCGAATGTTGCGGCAGTCGGTGGTCCAACCCTGAGGGCCCGCCGCCCTTTTCAGACGGGCTCCTGGAGGTGGCGCTCTCCTGGCGCCGAGGGTCCAGCCGAGGACGGTCGCGGGCGACCGTCCTGGTAGGCGGCTTGAAAGTAGACGAGGACCGCGGCGACGAGAACGGCGAGTCCCCCCCAGAACATCGACCACTGTGTGCCGCCGGGGCCCGAGCACCAGGCCAGCCACGCGCCGGTGCCGAGGTAACCGAACAGGTTGCCGACTCCCTGGGTGGCGAGCGAGAGCAGCGCCTGGGCGCGGGTGCGCCACGCGGGGTCGATGGTCTGGTTCAGGCAGATGGGGGCGGTGACGAAGAACAGGGTGAAGACGCAGCCGTGGAGCGCGATGCCGGGAAGGACGGCGAGGCGTTCGTCGGTGGCCATGAGAATGTAGCGAAGCACGCCGAACGCGAGGCCGGCGCCGAGGATGCGTTTGGTTCCCCAACGGGCCATCCATCCGGCGAGGGCGAACATGGCGAGGATCTCGGTGGCTTGGGCCAGGCCCATCCAGGCGCTTGTATGGGTCAGTCCCAGATCCCGGAGATGCGATGGGGCGAAGGGATAGAATGCGGCGAGCGGAATGGCGACCAGCCCGGCTGTCAGGAAGAGGGCGCGGTACTCCGGGCGGCGCAGGAGACCCAGGGCGTCGAGCCCGAACCGTTCCCGGAGGGTGCGGATCCCCTGGGAGGGCGGGGGCGGGAGGTGGGGGATGCCGAGGGTGGTGGCCGCGAGCGCGACCCATCCCACCGCCGAGGTCCATCCCGCCCTGGGAGAGGCGTCGGCGCTCAGGGCGCTGATCAGCAGGCAGCCGGCGATCCATCCGAAAGTGCCGAAGGCGCGGACCGGTCCGAACTCCCGGGTGGGTTCGCGCAGACCGGCGAGGGCGACGGAGGTGAGGAGGCTCCAGGTGGGGGTGGCCAGCAGGGCCTGGATCTGGATGAGGCCCAGGACCGCGGCGGCGGGCCAGCGGTCGGCGATGGCCTGGGTGGCGACGGCGCTGGCGACGGCGCTGCCGGCCGCCACCCATCGCAGCACGATCACCGGCGACGCATGGCGGTCGGCGATCGCGCCGAAGAGGAGCGGAGTGACAAGGGCCGCGATCGCCGAAGTGGCGAAGGCGTAGGCGCGGAGATCGCTGAACCCGTGCGCTTCCAGGACCGGGCTGAGTGGAACGAACCAGGCGGCCATGGCGATGGCGTGAACGAAGAACAGCGCTGAAAAGCCCGCCTTGAGGGACGGCCCGGGGATGCGACGCACGGCGAGAGCACACACGACAGCCGGCAAACTACAAGCCCGCGACAAAACGATGGACAATTTCGGGTCGCTGGAAGAGGAAGGGGGCATGAAACGCCGCCAGTTCCTCGCGTCCTCCGCCGTGGCCGGCGCCGGTTGTCTGATCGCTCCCAGCCTGCGCCTCCTGGGAGCCGACGCGCCTTCGAACAAGCTCAACGTCGCCCTGATCGGCGTGTGGGGACGGGCTCTCGCCCACTACAAGATGCTGGAGAGCGAGAACGTCGTGGCGCTCTGCGACGTGAACGAACGCCGGCTTGGCGAGGCTTCGGCGAAGTTCCCGAAGGCGAAGCACCACGTCGATTGGCGAAAATGCCTCGATCAAAAGGACATCGACGCGGTGATCTGCTGCACCGCGGATCACACGCACGCGTTCGTCGCCAATTGGGCGATGAACCGCGGTCATCATGTCTACTGCGAGAAACCGCTGGCCAACAGCGTCGAGGAGGCTCGGGTGGTCCGCGCCAATTACCTTCGGAACAAATCGAAGATCGCCACCCAGTGCGGCACCCAGCGGCACGAGTACGAGAACTTCAACCGCGTGCGCGAACTGATTCGCGACGGCGTGATCGGCGACCTGGAACAGGTCAGCGCGTGGGGGAACCGCCAGCTCCGGCGGCCCGGGTACCTTCCCGCCTCGGGCGAGCCGCCGTCCGACTTCCATTACGACCTTTGGATCGGCCCGTCACCGTCGCACCCGTACAATCCGGGTTACTTCTCCGGCGGCCCCGGCATGAACTGCCTGCAATGGAACATGTACTGGGACTTCGGCACCGGACAGGTCGGCGACATGGGCAGCCACACGATGGACATCGCGTGGAACGCCATCGACGCCGCGCTCCCGCTCACGGCGCAGGCGGCCGGCGAACCCTTCCATCCCGAGGTGAGCCCGGTGGCGCTGGAGATGCACTTTGAACACGCCGCCAACGCCTGGCGCCCTCCCATCCGCGTCTCGTGGTATCAGGGCGGCGTGATGCCGGCCTCGCCCGCGCCGTGGGTGGACCTGACCAAGATCGGGCACGGGGCGCTCTTCGAGGGAACCCGGGGCGCGCTCGTCTCCGATTTCAATGCGCGCCTCATCATTCCCAGCGGGAACGCCGCGGATCTGACCTACTACAAGCCGCGCCCGAAGGAGGCGCTGATTCCGCCCATGGGCAACTTCCAGCAGCAATGGGTCAAGGCCTGCAAGGGCGACCTCAAGACGTCGTGCGACTTCGAGTACAGCGCGAACATGATGGAACAGATGATGCTGGGCCTGGTCGCCTACCGGGTGGGGAAGAAGCTCACCTACGACGGCGCCACCGGCCAGGTGACCGATGTTCCCGAAGCCAACGAGTTCCTGAAGCGGAACTACCGCGCGGGTTGGACCCTGGACGGTTGACGAGCGTCGGAGGGACGAATGGGTGGTCGCGGCGGGTGGCGCGAAGCGATATCCCGGATCCTCCCTCCCCGAAACCAAACCGATCGCAACCTGGGGAGGCCGGGAAGCGTCTGCGAGGGAAACGTCCTGCTCGATTCGAAGGTGGCCACCCCGAGGGGGTCGGTTGTCTGATCTCGGGTTAGCGAAGTGAGGGTGGTCGGGGTGGCGGTTTTGAAGGTCGGGCGGGGGTCCTGTTCATCAACCCTGGCACGAACCCATCATGAATCCGCATCTTCAACCCTGGTCGGTGTCTCCCGATGAATTCCCAGCGGACAGCTTTGTCTCGGATCGGATCGAGTATCTGCTTCAGTACGCCATCCTGGCGCCGTCGCCGCACAACACGCAGCCGTGGATGTTCCGGATCAACACGAACGACGTCGAGGTCTACGCGGACCTCCGGCGGCGCCTGAACGTGAGCGATCCGGAGGCGCGGGAGCTTGTCATGTCATGTGGCGCGGCGTTGTTGAACCTGCGGGTGGCCGGCGGGTACTTCGACCAGAAATGTTCCCTGGGTGTCCTTCCCGACGAGAGCCAGTCGACGTTGGTGGCAAGGCTGACCCTGCATTCCGGGGGGACGGCAACGGCGGACGACGTGGTCCTCTTCCCCGCGATCGTGGGACGCAGGACGAATCGGGGGGAGTTCAATAGAAAGCCGGTTCCCGGGGAGTTGATGGATGAGTTGGGCGACGCGGCCGTCGAGGAGGGCGCCTGGTTGGCTTTCGTGACCGGCGAGGATTCCAAGGAATCGCTCGCGGAACTGATCGCGGAGGGAGACCGCCGGCAGTGGGCGAATCCCGAATTCCGCGCGGAAATGGCGCGCTGGATGCGGACGGTCGCGGAGCATCAATCCGACGGGATACCGACCGCCGAGATGGGGGTGCGGGACTGGCTGGCCTTTGCTGGACCGGCGTTGGTGCGGACGTTCGACCGGGGGGATCGACAGGCGGCGAGGGATTCGGAACTCACGCGGAAATCGCCACTGATCCTGGTGTTGGGGACGGACGCGGACACACCGGCCGAATGGGTGCGGGCGGGCCAGGCGATGCAACGGGTGCTCTTGACCGCGCAATCGCTGGGTCTGTCGGTGTCCCACCTGAACCAACCGGTCGAGGTGGATGGGCTGCGGTCGGAATTGGCGGCGTTGGCGGGCCGGGAAGGGGCCTTTCCCCAGGTCCTCCTGCGGGTGGGCTATGGGAAACCGGTGGCTCCGACGCCCCGCCGGCAATTGAGGGATGTCGTGCTCCGCCAGAATTCGGCCAGGGCGCTGCCCCACGGATGGGGAGGGTAGTTGGGAACGGAAAAGCGGCGGCGTGCTCCGCACACCGCCGCCTCGACCGGAAAGATTCCGACGGACCAAACCAACCAAACAACCGAGGGATGGGCCCCGTTCGGCGGTTCAGTCGGGCTTGTGGACGCTGTGGCAGGCCTTGCAGTTGCCCGCTTCCTTGAACCGGGCGAGGGCGTCCGGTTCACCGGCCTTCACCGCCTTGGCCGCCTTCACCAGAGCCGCGGTCTTCTCCTCCCAGCTCTTCTGCTCGCCCTTGGGAGCCTTGTTCAGAGGAAGGGACTCGTAGTGCTCGACCATCTTGGCGATGTCCTCCTTCGAGGCTTTGCCCTGGGAGACGCGCTTCGCGATGTTGTCTTCGCCTTTGTTGATGGCCTTCATGACCTCGGACACGGTGTATTTCGGCTCCTTGTCCGCGCCCCGGACGAGCGACGTGGAGGCGAATGCGGCGAGCGCGACGGCGGTGAGGACGGTCAGGCCGATGCGGCGTTGGTGGATCGATAGACTCATGGGAGTGGGAACGCTGGTTTGGTGGGTTGTGATGTTTCGGGTGGGAAATGATGGCTCCGCCGGGCGGTCACGCGAGTTCGTTCAGCTTCGCTCGGACGAGGTGGCATGGGTTTGGCGCCCCGGATGACTCCAGCGGCGCACCCACTTGTCGAGCGGGTTTTGGGGTGGGAAACATGGGCGCGACCGCGGTGTCTCAGTACCACCCTCGAAGGCGGATCTCGACGCCCGGATCCGAACCCACCTGCTGCCGGAAGGACTCGAGGTTGGCGAAGGTCCCGTCCTGGTTCCTGTAGTGGTAGGGATACACCCAGCGGGGCCGGAAATCGCGAACCGCGCTGGCCGCCTTCGCGACGGTCATCGTGAAGGGGATGTTCATGCAGAGGAAGGCGACGTCGATCTCGGGAAGGGCGCGCATCTCGGCGACATCCTCCGTGTCGCCGCTGAAGTACAGGCGACGTCCACCGAGCGTGAGCACGTAGCCGTTGCCGACGCCCTTCGGGTGGTTGGCGTTGTAGGCGGGAACGGCTTCCACACCGAGGCCGCCGAGCGAGGACCAGTTGGTGGACTGCCCGTTGGCCAGCGGGACGGTCACGGCTTTGAGCGCGGCCGAGAGGCCGGCGTACACGGCCGCCGGGGCGACCAGGATGGTCGCATCCTTGCGCACCGCGGTGAGGGTGCCGGCGTTGAAGTGGTCGCCGTGCGAGTGGGTGACCAGGATGAGATCGGGTTGGCCGAGGCCCGCATAGGGTGCCGCACCCCCGACGGGATCGACGTAAATGACAAACCCGTTCCATCCCACGACGACGGACGCGTGGTTGACCGGATGAAGCACCGCGTCCCCGGCCGCCGTTGGAAGGTGATCGCCGGTCAGGGCCGAGGGATCGGCGGCTTCCGTGGCCCGATAGAACCGAGGTCCCGGTCCGGGGTTGGCGGAGTCGATGTGCTCCATGGAAACGGCACCCGCCAGCGTGGCGAGGGCGGTCCAATTCGGCAGATTCTCCGACACCTCGATGTGGTAGCGTCGCCCGGTTTCCCCCGACAGTTTCAGGGAGATTTCACGGTTGGTCCGAAGGGTCGCGTCGGTGAAACGCAGGGGGGACTGCGCGGTGACGTCGGAGCTCAGACAGGTCAGCAGGGCGAGGATTCCTGGGGTTCCCAGGGCTCGGCGTCGCCACCGCGAAGACCGCGAAGGATCTCGTGGGAAGAAAATGGAGCCGGTGGGCGACGGGAGGAATGGATGGTGTCGGTCCATGAGGCTGAAAGGGTAGCCATGTAGCGCCGACTTTCCAGTCGGCCGGGGGGGAGCCGGCTGAAAGCCGGCGCGACAGGGGCGGCAAGTAGCGCCGACTTTCCAGTCGGCCGAGGGGGAGCCGGCTGAAGCCGGCGCGACAGCGGCGGCAAGTAGCGCCGACTTTCCAGTCGGCGAGGAAACCGGCTGACGGCGCGACGAAAGAGGCGACTTTCCAGTCGGCCGGGCCGCCGCGCACCAGTAGCGCCGACTTTCCAGTCGGCCGAGGGGGGCTGAAAGCCGGCGGTGGAATAGCGCCGACTTTCAGCGCCGGAAACCGGCTGGCCGGCGCGACAGGGGTGGCAAGTAGCGCCGACTTTCCAGTCGGCCGAGGGGGGCCGGCTGAAAGCCGGCGCGACAGGGGCGGCGAGTAGCGCCGACTTTCAGTCGGCCGGGGGGCGGACCCGGCTGAAAGCCGGCGCGACAGGGGCGACAAGTAGCGCCGACTTTCCAGTCGGCTCAGGAGCCGGCTGAAAGCCGGCGCGACAGGGGCGGCAAGTAGCGCCGACTTTCCAATTCGGCAGGGGAACCGGCTGAAAGCCGGCCGAGAGCGGCACGTAGCGCAGGCACCGGTCGGCCGAGAGCGGGACATGGCCGCGGGCTCAGGGAGGCGTGGGGGTGGCGGCGAGGAGGTATTCGCGGCGTTGGTCGGCGAAGCCCTTGAGGCTGATGCTTCGGCTTGGGCCCCGGAATCCTTCTTCCTCGACATCCTGGGTGACCCCCTGGGTGAAGGACTCGAAGGGATAGAGTCGGTGGGTGTCGGCTTCAACGTCCTTCGCGATGGATTTCTGCCAGGACTCGACGAGGGGTTGGAGCGTTTTCCAATCGAGCCAGGTCGTGGCCATGTCGCGGACGTAGCCGAGGTATTTCTGGCGAAGCGCGGGCACGGCCAGAAGTCGGCTGATGAGCGGCTTGTCGGGCGCATCGGCGCCGTACAAGGGATCAAGTTCGACGCCTTGAATGCGATTGCCCCCGCCGAAGCCCGGGCCTCCCGGGGCGCGGAACGTTTCGTTGGCGTCGTGGGGAAGTATGTGGAACCGGCCTTGGACGTCCTGATAGAGGTTGTAGTCGCTGGAGCGGATCCAATACCCGTCGCCGTTGATGAAGACGTTTTCCAAGGCGATGAATTTCAGGGCGCCCTCGACATCCAGGATTGGACCGAGCGCCGCTTCGAGGTCCTTCGCGGGCGTTTCGTTCGGGACGCGGCAGAGACGCGCCGGGGCGGCCCGGGACTTGGGATCGTCCTTGGTCTTGATGTCGTAAATCTCCTTGTAGGGAGCAGGATCGTCGCCGAGGTACGCAAGGGAGCCCCGGCCGCGCGGGCTGCCTGGAACCTTCCAGCGGGCACCCTTGGTCGTTCCGAAACGTTCTCGGATGAAATCGGAATTGAACTGCTCGACGCTGACGTAGACGCCCCACGATTCCCCATTGATGACGACCCGGACGTGGTTCGCCCGA
>CALNYA010000028.1:0-137261 GCA_942490575.1 uncultured Verrucomicrobiota bacterium | reverse complement strand
AACAAGTGTATTCAGGCAACTGTTTAAAAACAATCATCCTTTTGGAGAAAACCTGATGCGTGAAATGCATCGCAATTATTCCAAAACATTACAAAAATTGATCAACCTGAACCAGAAGCACCGCTTGGGAAGAATTTCAGAAGCATTGTTATACTTGCGGAAGAAATTTATGAATCTGATGAATTTGAATTAACCCTCTCCAAAAAAGAATTGGCTGATATGACTGGAATGTCCTCTGAAAGTTCATTCAGAATATTAAAAGAATTAAATGATGAGGGCAAAATCAGGATAGACAAAAAGATAATAGCAATCCTGGATAAAAAGTATCTTCAGCAAATGAGTGAGGTAGGATAGTCCACAGCTTCTCAAACACTAATTTTCTTCTCAATAACTTCTAATCAATAACAGTATTCGATTTATTTTCTATATCAACTATTATCTAATACAGATCCACATGACATTCTACACAGCGATATTCCTTCCAGTCGCCATAGGGATCATTGGGATGTACAAATTCAAGTTCATCATATATTGAACCAATCTGTAATGTATCAGGAACTCCCTGGGCAACAATGCTGTGACATAAATTACAATCCATTGAAATAACCCTACCGTCACTGGTACTATGTTTATCATTATGGCATCTGAAGCAACCATTAAATTCAAGGTGTCCAATATTGTTATGATAAGCTTTCCAACTTACTTTCATTTCGGGAAATATATTCTGGTTAAATTCATCCTGAATACCAATTATAGCTTTTTCAATTAATTTATAATTTTCATTATAAATGTCTTCGTAATTGGCAGCATAGTAATCATTTATTTCACTTTCAATATATTGCATTGCGCTATCAGCAGTGGGAAACTCCATACTTAATATACCCATTGAAACCAACTTAATTTCGGGAAGATCTTTAGGTATGTTTCCTGCGGTGATTGCATCATTGATAAATTTAAAAGGTGTTTGATAATCGTGTGATGGCCTGTTATGGCAATCCATACAATCCATTTTCCTTAGCTCTAAACCTGCAAGTTCTTCAGCTGTTAGTTTGTTCTCTTCATCTTCAAATATATATACTTCACCTGTTTCATTATTGGTGTACCGTACCCATGGTAAATTTTGCTGAACCGAATCAGTAGCTATATATTCTACTTTCACATTCGGATTGATATGCCAGTGAATTCCTTCCTGTAAGCCCAAGTGCACTGTATGCTGGTCCTGTTTTCATTTGTAGACTGATATCCCATTCCGTATTGTTTTCATCAGACAAATAATGTTTATTCATAACCAACTGCCGGGCATAAAACTTTTCTGGCCAGTGGCATTCTTCACATGTTTCTCGGGCAGGACGTAAATTTTTAATGGGTGTGGGTATGGGTCTGGGATAAATTCCCATTAATAACGGCATACACCTGGTAAAGACCTGACAATTTTGATTTCACATACCAGTCGGCTCCTGAACCCACGTGACATTCAACACATCCTACCTTTGCATGAGACGAATTCTGGAATGCGATATATTCAGGTTTCATAACCTTATGGCATAGTGTACCACAAAACTCAACTGACTCTGAATAATGAAATGCTTCATAACTACCCACGGCAGATAGCATTAAAAAGAAAACTGTACCAACACCAAATATCATGGTTGCATTTCGTGTCTTTGGATCATTGAAATCAAATTTTGGCCATTCGTGCACCAACTGAGTTTTACTTTTTTTATCTTTCCTGCTTTTAATAATCATACCAGCAGGAATAAGCAGCAATCCAATTACCAGAAAAACAGGAAGAACTATAAAAATAAATAAACCCAGATAGGAACCACCTTCTTCATAAAACAAGGATATTACAAATAAAAACACGATCATTGAAAGGCTAATGACTGCAAGTGTAACTCCTATAACAGAAGTCCAATTATATACGGATGAGGGTAATTTAAATTTTTTCATTGTTATTTTTTTTTAAAAATAATATTTTCAAGTCAATTTAGCCTCATTTATCGAAGCTATTTTTTGAGTAGTTGATAATGTATCTGTTAATTGATTTGTAATAACAATCTTTTTCTCATGCGAAAGAGCAGCAATTAGCGCCGCCTTAAAGGATAGTAATTTTATATTGATGTATTTTTTTATCTCAGTATTCTGACAAATAACTTCATTCTTACACCCTTCAACCAGAATTTTGCAGATGGGTTTAGGAACAGTGGTAAGAAAACCTGCTATATGTCCATAGAGAGATGTTAATGTAAAAAACCCTGGGAAGAAATATCGTTTTTTTCCAAGTATTTCCGCCATTATCTTCAGCTTTTCATCATAAGTTAATATATCAGGGCCACCTATATCAAATCTTTTTCCAGCAGTTTCCTCTTGCTCCAATATACCAACCAAATAGATCATTACAGCACGCACAGATATGGGTTGACTTTTGGTTTTAGCCCATTTAGGTATAAAAAAAACAGGTGTATTTTCAACCAAATTCTTCAATATCGTGAAGGAGGCGCTCCCAGATCCGATGATCATTCCTGCTCTTAACACGGTTACTGGCACACTTCCTTCCGACAAACAATCAGCTACCTTAATTCTATTGTCCAAATGGGGTGAGAGTTTTGCATTTCTGTCTCCCAGTCCTGATAAATAAATCATTCGCTTAATCCCTTGCTCTTCTGCCGCAATCCTGAAATTACTTGCTGCCTGTATATCTGTTTTTTCAAAAATCTTTTGCCCCAATAATAAAGAATGTATCAAATAATAAGCTGTATGGATTCCTTTCAAAGCATCAGACAAACTTATCAGATCAAGAGCATCAGCTTCTACGACTTCAACAGTTGGCCATAATTGACTATAATGGGATCCATTTTTTCTAACCATCACCTTAACTTGGTATCCACGACATACCAGTTCAGGAACTAACAGCCCGCCTATATAACCATTTGCACCAGTTACCAGTATTTTTCCAATGACGGTATTCGGCTCCGATGGAAGATCCAGGCAAAATAACTCATTACTCATTGAAGCCATATTTAAATATTAAGAAAATTGTGGAAATATCAGGCACTGAGCATATACCTGTTTTTCTCCAGATTTGTGTGCGATGTGTTTAAAGTTGCCTTTTTAAGCATCAAAACTTCCAGGCTCAAACGCTTTTTAATTTTTTTTAGCATTGTACGGCCTTCTTTAGATAGTTCCATGGTACATAAACTACCAAGAATTACATCAATGAGCCTTATCTGCTCTAATTTGGCATAAATTTCTTTTTCCCTGTCCATATCTGATTGTTTTGCTTTTTATTATTAAGTGTAAACTCCATGATAAATTTCCAATCGTATTATTGACTGACATACTGGAAAAAATTTCAACCTGAGATTAGGAGTATCAAATATAGAGATAACCTTCTATAATAGGTATTGCATATAAATGAAATATTACAGCTAAAGGCAAGGTATGAATTTCCCTTTTAGAAGCTGAAAATCGATGTAAATATTGATATATATCAATATTATTCTATATATTTGTTTACAGTAACAATATATTCAATTTAAGGATCTTTTATAAAAATGAATTATAACCAGCAAATTGACTGCAAAAGTTGTATGAACTGTAGTTTTCGATCACCTATGTTTGAATTCCTAAGTGAAAAAGAACTTCAGCTGATAGATGAGCATCGGTTTGAGATTAAATTTAATAAAGGTGAGATAATCCGTAAACAAGGAACCTTTCTCTCGCATGTGATCTCCTTAAATTCAGGATTGGCAAAATTATATATTGAAGGATTAAAGGGTAAAAATCTGATACTTCGAATTATTAAACCAACAAAATTTATTGGTGGCCCGGGTATGTATTACGATCAGCGTCACCATTACACGGTAGCCGCATTGGTTGACACCAGTGCTTGTTTTATTGATATCAATATTTTTAAAGAGATTATTCATACAAATCAAAATTTTGCAGCTGAATTCATGAAGGAATTTAGCATCAATATGCTCTCCACTTACGACAGGTTGATAAACATTTCACAGAAGCAAATACCAGGGAGAATGGCAGGTGCTTTACTCTATTTCTCTGATGAAATTTATAACAATAATAAAATTCCATCTGTCATCTCAAAGCAAGATCTTGCTGATCTAACAAGCATGTCAAAAGACAGTGCGGTAAAAATCCTTAGAGAGTTCAAGGAAGAAGGAATCATTACAACACAATCAAATCACATTGAAATTATAGATAAAGAAGCTTTAAAAAAAATTAGTAACATTGGTTAAGTACAGTACTTAGAATTAATGTTTACTGTGCCAGCCATCAATCATACTTTTAAAATTGCTGGTAGGGGTAGCTCCGATGGTACAAAAATAAACATGTATTACCATGAAAACCGAAAGGACAAATCCAACAATGATATGCACCAGATCCGTCATATGAATACCACTGAAACCGCCCACATTAGGAATAATAATTTCGGGATATAAAAGAGCCACACCCGTGACAATTAGAGCTGGCATACCAATGTACATCACCAATAAGTAACTAAACTTTTGCATGGGATTAAATTTCCTTTTTTTAGAAACCGGAAAAGGGGCTGGTTCATGTTTAAATATTCCAACTGTATAATATTTAAATTGCTTGGTCAATCTATCAATAAAACCTTTTCGCTTATACCTGTAATACTTCCTGTTGGTTGAAAATCGGTTTACGACCACGAAAAACAAATAAGCAATAATAACGATTACTCCGCTGATATTGTGTAATGAAACTGCCACATCGAACCTGATCAAGGGATAATCAGGGCTTGAATACTGCATACTTAATCCGGTAATGATAAGCACCAAAAACATAAGGGCATTTATCCAGTGCCAAATCCTGATCCATAATGGATATAAATATAATTTTTCTGACATAATTATTTCTTTATAGTTCTTAAAAAAGCATGAATACCAATTCCTAATATTACCATTCCGAACATTACCAGACTGATTATATTTAAGTAGATATTTCTGTTAGCTCCAATGATATAGGTGTCGTCTAAAATAACTGCATTAAAAAAACCAAGAGTACTCCTTTTTTCCCTTTCCTGGTATTTGTATAGCGATGCCATTAAAAGCGAATTTTGAGAATGACATTCCACACATTTTTTCACTGCTTTTTCTTTTGGTTGAACATTGTGAGCGATTAACATATCCTGCTCCACCTCTGTATGACATTCGATACACCTTACATGTAAAAAATGGACCGCCTGGTTGGGCAACCACTCATGCTGATCAATGATATTCGGATCGGCCCGATAAGCGATCAACTGGTATTTATTGATATCAGTATGACAACTCATACAAATCTCATTATCGTAAAGAATGGTTTCTTGAATATTCTCATTGGTCCTCGCATTGATTTTATACTCATGCGGGTTATGGCAAATACAGCAGGTAAAATCATCGCTATGCTTTGTGCTATGTACACTATTATGAAATTCCTCATCAATCCGCTCAAACTGATATTGTGCAAATTCCTCATCACCTCCATGGCAGTCCAGACATGTGGGATATTCTTCCATTCGCAATTCCCCTGAATGTGGGAAATTCTCATAATCAGTGGAGTGACAGTCAGTGCAACTAAAAGTTTTATGGTTGCACTGATAAAAAGCTGCAGAATCAACTATGTAATATGGATTCATCCGCTCCCTAATTTCCCGATCAGCATATTCGTTAAAATAAGTAAATGTTGGATGCCCATGACATTTGAGGCATTTTTGATTGTCCTCTGCATACTCAAATACGATCTCTGGCTCTTCTTCCTGGGCTATAGTTTTAGCAATGGGCATGATAAACATTATCCCGAAAACTAAAATGATAATACCCCGTGTTTTTATTAGTAACATATACATATAATTAAATAGATGAATAATATAAAAAAGGGTGTAAAAATTTACACCCTCCAAATCTTGTTTAGTAATATATTGATCAGATACCTACAAAACATCAATTCCATTACTAGAAACCCCACAAGCGTGTAATGTTAAATCCAAATAACAATCCGGTAACACCATGTGTCCAATCATTGTTGTTATACATATAAATATGTTGTGGAACAATACCATTTGCAGTAGTAATGAATATCTGGAATGCATGTGTACTGGTGGCAACTTCATAGCCAATCCCAAAATTTGGTAATGCAGCCTGATCAAAATTGTAATTTTCGGAAATGCCTTTAATTTTTAACGGCATATCATATTGGAACGTAAAAGATGACTGTGGTGAGAATTTTATCCTTCCATCAAACCCAAGTCCAATCACATCATGATCTTTACCAGCATTTACTTTATTATAATGGGTAAAACTGGTATGAATTTGTAATGATAACCAGTCATTAAATTTTCGGCCAACAATTAACTGACTAAAGTATGAGAAACGATCTGCAAATTTATAAGTCGATTCATCCTCCAGACTATAGAAAGCAGTTTCATTTCTGCCATCAATGGCCATATTACCATATAAGGTAACAAATACAGGAATTTGATTTTTCCGGGTTTGCTGCAATACATTCCATTTTACTGAAAAGTCGCTGTACATATTGGTTCGGGTAAGTCCATAACCAACCAACAGATTATCCAGAATACTGTAATTGAATCCAAGTCGTAAATTGGCTGAAGAATAAATACCATAAAGATCAGTAAGTCCATTCTGCATGGTACCAAACCTATGCTGGATAATCATCTCAAGTGTTTTTGCGGGTGCCATCTGAGAGGTTTGATTATCGATCAGTAAACCGTTGGAGAAAGGTTCCCGTACAGGTTTATCTTTTACTTTTTTTTCTTCCTGCTCATCCTGAGAATAAGCCAGATTAATGCTTAAAACAACAGCAACAATTATATATATAAATTTCTTCATCTCTTTAGAATATTTGATTTTTCTTAATTATCCAATGCACCCTGCATGATCCATGTGTAAATGGTATTTGAATGGGCATTTGACTTGTATTTTGAATTGTGTGTTCCTGTTTGAGGATTTGGATAGGTGTATATTTTACTATCTTCCGGCATCATTGCTAAAGCCAGATTTTTTGCCATGATACTATTGTATGCATTTGGAGCAGTCAGGTCGAAAGCAATGCCTCCATTGTGACAGGCAGTACAACCATCCATTTCAAATATGGGTGCAACCTCCTGCGAAAAGCTGGTAGTATCGCCAGGTTCTGGTGGTTCTGGTGGTGGTGGTACTTCAATAAATTCATATTCGCAGGAAACCATTACCATCAATCCAAAAACAATCGATAAGAGTGATAAAAGTCGTTTAGTATTCATATTTATTAAATTTATAGTTCGCAACTAAAGTAACTAAAAAAAAGGCTTCCCAATAAGTGAAGCCTTTTAAATTTTTAAACAATGTGGATATTATTCACTAATTGCTTCCAGTGAATTGGTAAGCAGCGCTTTGGCATATTTATAATTATGAACACCAGCACTTCTATCTTCTTCAATGAATTTAAAGTTGAAAAATGCTCCAGCATGATCAGCAGATAGGTTAGCAGGATTGCTTGAACTTGCGCGGTTTTCACCATCGTCACCCAGCAGGTATCCTGCTGAATCTGAGATCATCAAGTCAATTAACTTATAATGTAAAGCTTCCAACATTTCATGAATTTCGGCTTGCATTTCTTCTGTTTCAGCTTCGATACCATCAGGGCAATGTGTTGTCGACAAGCGGCGTGATTGTTTTTCACACTGTCCTATCCTGTTCCATTTGCTGGATCGCAAGGTTGCATTAAATGAATGTCCTCCAACACGTGTCATATAGCAGCATCGTCTGCCATGTGGCATGTAACACAACCATTTTCAACACCAGTATGAGGTGAATTAGTGATGGTTACACTTCCAGTAACTTCATATCCACCAAATCCTCCCAAAAGTTGTGATTGTGGTCCATGGTGAGGGCCCCATCTGTAACTGGTCATTGTATAAGTATCGCTGCTTCCAACTGTTGGGAATGGTTCAGCAATTCTTGACTGGTGACAATTGGCACAAAGATTGGCAGAACCAAAATCTGGAGTAGCTTCACCACTTGGATTAAACCAATAATCAACAGCATCAGCATAAGTTAATGCCCAGTCAGCCGGCTCATACGTACTATGAATGTTATGACACGTATAACAGTTAACCATGTTTGCATTAGTAATGTCTTCTGCTGTTTCCATGGTTCCATCAGCCATCCTTTCCAGGAATCCCTGACTTGTGTGACATGGTGCACAAGAAGTACCGTTTCTTTCGAAAGTACTACCAGTTGCATGAATTGAATGTTCCCACTGATTTACTTTTGCAAACAATTCCTTCTGAATTAGTCGTGGCACTGGATACAAGTAGCTGTACCATCAGTACCATCAATTCCATCTTCCCCATCAGCACCATCTTTACCATTCGCACCGGCAGGTCCTTCTTTTGTACAAGATGCCATCATAATCATTGCGCCGAATAAAACTGCGCTTAACAAATAAATTAAATTAACTTTTTTCATATCTAATAATTTTAATGTTGTTTTTCGTGATACAATGATACGACATATTCATTTCTTTTGATGTTAATGAACAATGATTAAATCGGCATATGGTATTGATATTTTTCGTCTAATTATTGATATTT
Organism: uncultured Verrucomicrobiota bacterium; assembly: GCA_942490575.1. GTDB lineage: Bacteria > Verrucomicrobiota > Verrucomicrobiia > Limisphaerales > CAIMTB01 > CAIMTB01. Next base: position 128,644 of record CALNYA010000028.1, on the reverse strand, counting down.
ATCAATATTATTCTGATATTTGTCGTACCGTTATCTATATTTAAAGTAGCACGCACATAACTATCTAAAAAACAGAGGGGAATAATACAATGACAATATTTACTACAGGATCTCATTGCTCCAAATGTAATCTAAAAATGAATCTCTTTAGGTTTTTAGATGATGAACAATTGGAAATAAATTAATAAAACCAGGCATGAGGTTAGATTTCATAAAGGAGAGACTATTTTTAAACAGGGTGGACCTTTTACACATATTGCATGCTTAACAAGCGGGTTGGCCAAAATTTATATTGAAAACGCCGATAAAAAGAACCTGATCCTAAAAATACTCAAGCCTAGTGAGATGGTTGGTGGTCCTGGGTTTAACGTTGATTTTCGTCATCATTTTTCCGTATCAGCACTTGTTGATTCCTCTGCATGTTTTATAGATGTTTATGCATTTAAAGAAATGATTGAAACAAACTCTATCTTTTCTGCCGAGTTTATCAAATATCTGAATCAGTCTACCATTATGTACTACGAAAGAATGATGAGCTTAACCCATAAACAAATGCATGGTCGTATTGCTGATGCTCTATTGTATTTGACAAAAGTTTACAACAATAATGATTTTGAAACAGCCCTCAGCCGACAGGATATTGCCGACCTTTCGGCCATGACCAAAGAGAGTGCCATTAGAATATGTAAAGAATTTAAAGTAGATGGGATCATAGATTATACTGCCAATAAATTTAAAATTCTCAACGAAGATGCCCTCAGGAAAGTGAGCAGAACAGGTTGATTTACTCTTCTCAATAATGAATAGACAATAAAATATGAAATCCTCTTTTATAAGCTTTCGAACCAAACAAATTCACTACAAATCCATAGGTCAGGGAAAATCCATTGTACTATTGCATGGCTTCCTTGAGTCGCTTGAAATATGGGATAACTTTTCGAATGCACTTTCAAATGATTTTCAGGTAATATCCATTGATTTACCAGGACATGGAAAATCGTTTTGTTATGCTGATAAGCATACAATGGATTTTATGGCAGAATCAGTAAAAGCGGTGCTTAATCATTTGAATATTGAGGACTGTGTGTTGATTGGGCACTCAATGGGGGGTTATGTTACACTTGCATTTGCAGAGAAATATCCAGAAACCTTACAAGGATTTGGTTTATTTCATTCTCTTGAGCCTTCGCAAGCGTGGCAAAAAGGTAAAACAGACGCCATGGCCACAGGTCAACGAGTGGTTTAGCCAAAAATTCGCAGGATGGTTCATTGAACAACAGCATACCCCAAAAGGTTTATGGGGAATATTTACCCGCATGGTCAAGGCGCTCAAGGGGATTGCAAGCCGCTTTACCGGCACCGGGCGCCTAAGTCCATCCATGGAAGCCTTGTTCAATGACATCGTCACAAATGGTCGGGAGGTTCGTAAAAAGGGCGAATACCACTATTCAAGAGAGGAAGATGCTAACAACTATGTCCTCGGTCGGCCACCAACGGCTGACGAACTTAGTTCGCAGGGGATCCATGGGAACCAGAAAACTGGGTTCAGTGTTGATTTCTCGACAAGTTGTCCCAAGCAGATAGCGTTTGTCGATTACCTTGTAAAGCAAGTTGACAACGGCGTCATCGAAAAGAACGATCTTTTGGATCCGATGGTTCTCGAAACACTTTACGAGCAAGCCCTTTCAGATGGTGTTGATGTCCCATGTCGGTATTGTTACGTCGAAGAGGGGCGCCGGAAAGCCATAGCATGGTTTGCCCAAGGCAAGCCTAAGAGCGGGGTTGTGTTTTCCCAAGCAAAACAGGTTTATCGTGAGATTCTTGAGTATCGGGATCGTCTGATTGCGAAAAATAAAAACGGGGAATACGTTGTACCGGACAAATCGTCCAAAAAGGACAAGGACCGCAAGGAACTCACGGTTGAAAATATCAATGCTCGTGGAGGCCTGCGTCTTTTCAGCTTCAGCGATTACATCCGTTCTCGCGATTTCGACCAGATCAAAAGGTTGTTGCTCCATGCCGCCATGAGGGGCATCGGTGTGAAGGCCATCACCAAGCAAGAGGACTTCATTACAGATTGGGCTGATACCGGAATCAATATCAACATCAGCATGGATCAGCACAAAGGCGGTGGCCCAGGCGCCGGAATGGCGTGGGAAAAGGCAATCCGCTACAAGGAACAGTATTCAAACGTCCACCTGCGAACCGTTGGCCGCAATATGGACGAAATCGATCGATACTTTCGCATGATGTACCGGATCGGGAAGGGCGGCAAAGTTGAGATCCTGGATCCATGGCATGTGGATCCCAAAAACGATAAACTTCCATCCAAGAAAAACAAGAGCTACGAAAAGCGCCTATCGGAAGGTGGTTGGAAGAGGGTGTTTGAGGTCATAGCATAAGGAATCCGAGAAGGAGGCCACGAAGGCTGGGTATGAGGACATGGGGTATGAACACACCCCCCTCGTTAACTACATCGCAGAAAACCCAGGTGCCAACGAGCGGTTCTGCTGCATGGTCAACGGTAAGTGCTGGAACTCTGCAACGGGTCAGTGCAAAGCAAATTGCGGCCTGATCAAGGGGAACCTGAGTATCCCCGATATAAACTCGCCGTATCTGAAAAACGCCCAGAAAGAGGGTGTGACACAGTACAGCACCAAGAAGATGGAAGACATAACCAAAACACCCCAATTCAAGCGGTGGTTCGGAAAATCAAAGGTTGTGAATCCTGATGGGACCCCGAAAGTTGTTTATTCCGGCCATGCCAATATTGAATTATACGGCAACAAACACGACCCCAAAGAAACGATTCGGGGCTGGTCATTATTTTACCAACACGCCGGAAGATGTCAGCGAAAACAACAGCGGGAGGGGCTTTTTACGCATCTGAACAACCCTAGAAATAGCGTCCAAGTATTCGTTTAGCAAACTTGGCGTAAAAAGAATTGAGGCTCTTGCAAAAAAACTGGCGAGGCCGCCAAGGAACACGGCATAACCTACAAGGGTGAGCAGGAATCCACCGGCAAGCCACTCCATATGTTCCACGACGACGAATCAGGTCAGACGTTCACGGTATCTGATTTGTCCCGTATTCCCGATGAACTTAGCAAGGCACGGGGCAACGCTGATCTGAGGGACAAGGCGCGTGAGAACTTCCAGAATATTACCACTGAGGACGTTAAGGAACTGTTCAAATGGGCCAAGGGAGCGCGTGTAAGGCGCACTGACGGGGCGATCATTATTAACGTAGGCTCTCACACCCTCCGCATCAAGAACGTCCAAAATATCGCAATTAACGAAGCCGCATTTGGCATTGAGTATGGCAGGAAGCCAATTGAAGGTGAAATAGCAGCGGGGTCTTATCAGGACGGTGAGATTAAGATTTCCCGTATTGGCGATAAATGGACCCTCGCGCATGAGTCGTTTCATTTTATGTCCGATATTGGCGTGTTGAATCGTGCGGATATTAGAGCGATTGACAAGGCAATCGGTAAAAAGGACGCCACAGAGGAAGACCGTGCCAAGTGGTTTGAGCAAGCCAAGCAGAAACGCGGCACGAAGGGTAGATTGGGCAAGGCAATCCAGAAGATTCAGGATTTCATTGACTCCATCGTGAACCTGTTCCACCGGACGGCGCGTGGTGTGGTTCGGGATATTGAGTCTGGGAAAATATTTGACCAGAAGCAGACCGGCATAAACCAATTCGCCCAATCCGCTAAACTTTCCGTGAAAGCCGCCGCCAAGAACATCATGGACAACCCGAAGTTTCGGAAGTGGTTTGGTGATTCTAAGGTGGTGGATGAGGACGGTAAGCCGTTGGTGGTTTATCATGGGACGGCAAGGAAACTTTGATGCTTTCATGCGCGGGCGAAATGACATACGGCGAAAGATTCACGGCGGTTTTTTTTGGAACGCAAGAGAGGCGGGTTGAGATTAAGACATGCAAAACAACGGGATGCAGAATGGATGAGAAACGACATTCTTCCGCAAATTTATGAATACTGACGAATAAGTTGTCTGAGCAATTAGGATGGAGAACCTGCCTGTATGTTGAGCAGAAATCCAGGGCTTCGCGATTTGAGAAAGTATATCAATATTCCTCAAGACGATATCGGTAATAAGAATTCGGAAGGGACGTGGTGATGCATGACAGTTCGTACATATGGGTTCTATCATGGCAAAGATAGGAAGCGGCTATGATGAAATTAAAGATTGGGAATTTGATGACGGTGCGCGTGAATATCTGCAAGAACAAGGTTACGAAGAAGACCTGCCAGAATATGATGGTATTATAATTAAAAACGTGATTGATGATATTGGTTATGGATCTCAAAACTATCAGGACGTTTATATTGCCGTTCAACCCCACCCAAATCAAGTCCATATTCAACACTGAGTTCGACCCGTCTAATCCTGATATACGGTACGAGAAGACCGCCGCAAGATGGTACTCCCAGATGCAGGACTTCCTTGAGAAGAAGCTCCCCGGCAAGTCCTCCCCTGCTCAGTTGAAGCAGATGCTTACCTCATGGGCGAACAAGGGTGAGTTCAAGCAGGACGAGTTGGAATGGTCAGGGGTACTTGATTGGCTCGACTCTCAGGACGGGAAGGTATCGAAGCAGGATGTCCTAAATTATCTGGAGCAGAATAACCTGCGGGTTGAGGAGGTGGTGAAGGGGGAAGGACTTACGCGACAACAGATCACTGTTCTTGAGAGATACCGTGACGAGCGTGAAAAAGTAACGATAAACGCGACCTGGCGGACAGTATCGCATTTCAGAGAAGGCAACTTACTTGAAGAAATTGACGAAAAATGCAAAGAAAAATACGGTTACACAGACGAGGATTTTAAGACGCGTATTCTGTGGCGTTAAACGTCATGGCGAAACAAAGTTTGAAAGCCCACCAGTTGCCGGGCGGCGAGAACTACAAAGAGTTGCTGATTACGATGCCGATAGGTCGAAAAGCCGGTCAAGAAATAACTACTGGTGAAATGTCCAATCAAATATACAGGAAAAGTTTCGACGACTTAACTGAAGAACAAAAAACAAATGTTCTAAATAAACTGACGGGATCTTAGTGAGGCGATAAGGCTGATAACTGATTCACGCAAGAAGGCATCGGAATACCGCTCCTCCCATTGGGACGAACCCAACGTATTAGTTCACATTCGTTTTCACGAACAGACCGTTGACGAACAGCGCCTTATAATCGTGGATGAATTTCAGAGTGATTGGCAGTCTGATATTAGGAAGCGATGGGTACTCCCAATAAGATGAAGTTGTAAATCGCATCGGTCCGTATCAGGGGGCTTCACGCGACAGTATGCAAGGCCGAACGGTGAAACACGAATTGGAGATGATTGAGGAACTTCTAGCCCGAAGAAAGTCGTTGAGGTTGAATACCGAATATGCCTGAAGGTTCCGAACGACGCCCAGTGGAAAGGATGTACTGCCTCAAAGCCATGCACTATGGTACGGTACGCCGCTGAGAATGGTTTCGATGGGATAGCGTGGACGCCCGGCTAGGTGCATTTTGAGCGGTGGGAGGTATGATCATTGCGTAGGAAGAAGCAGGGCGGGAAGCGTTATAGAATTCAATACGGAAAACCGAACAGACCGGCGGATAACGCAGGTGGAATTGACATGGAAACAGAAGCAGATGCGAGAGGGATTATGAATGCGCAGGATCAGAACTGGTTACCACCAAGGCACTGTTGACTACGCAAAACAAACTGGTTTCCATCGCCCAACGCGAACGATCCCAATACTCAAAAGAAAACTACGAGGCGATGCTCGACGCCCGTACCGACAAAACATGGAAGCGGATGCAGGAGGAAGATGCCGGTGTGTCCCTCCCACGGAAAGAGGGTTTTGAGAATATTTACGACGAGAAGATCCCCAACGAGGTCAAGAAATTTTTCGGCAAGAAGGCGTGGGGTAATCCGAGGGTCGGGACGATAAATCTTGACCGAATGTCGTTTAGCGGTAAAAACAAAATAGGCTATTATGATGTTGTTGAAAAAGAAACCGGCAAAATGGTTGGTGGTGGTTTCGGAACAAAAGAGGAAGCACAGAAATGGATAGACGATCTCCCAAGCGAATATATGAGGGAAAGGGTAAAGGTGTCAAAAGTTCCAGGAACAACCCTTTGGCACCTCCCAATACCCCCGAAATGAAGTCCAAGGCACTCCGCGAGGGGATGCCGCTGTATCAGGTGCGGGTTGACGGGCAGACCGAAGAGCAGTGGGTTCTTGAAAAATCCAAAGATATGGGCATCCGGGAGTCCCAGACCCGCCCGCCCCATTGGCTGGCCAAGAAATATAAGGAATTCGATCTCATGTACCGCCGGCAGCAACAGCGCGTGAAGGACAGAGTTCGGCATCTGTCCCAGGCGGTGGAAGAGGTCAAGGATTTCTTTGCCATGAAGAAGGGCCCCGAGGCCGATCAGCTGAACAATCTCATTTGGACCCTTGAGAACCAGCAGGTTGTGAAAACCTCAAAGCTGAAGAAAGACGATCTCGGGACTTATTCGCTCAATCCCCAGCATTACATCGATCTCAGGGCAAAACTGGACGAAATCAGCGGCTTGTCGGATCACGTCAAAACGGTTTACGTCGAATTGAGAAAGAGCCTCGACAAGGATTTCGCAACGGTTTTGAACACCATGGCGGCCATGCCCGATATCGAAGACTCGGCGGTTACCGAATACCGCCGGGCGATTGGTAAAATCCACAACTATTTCCCCCACATGCGGTATGGGAAATATTACGTCCAGGCCATGTCAAACGGTGAGGTCGTTTATCGTGAGCACTTCGACGGCGGCCGAGGGTCCATCAAAAAGGCCCAGAAGTTGATCGAGCAATCCGAGGACTTCCAGGCCCTGAAAGACCAATATCCGGATATCACCTTCAAAGTCGGCAAGGTTGAGAAAATCCCCGAAGAGGTTTTTGCAATCCCTGTCCCGATCGAGGCTATCGAGGCGGTTATGAGCGCCGCGGCCGACCGCATGACGGACAACGAAGCCAAGGAGGCTTTCAAGCGGTTGATGCCCCAGGCGGTGGCCGATGCTCTGAAGTCCAGGGGTTGGGGCTCCCATATGATCAAGCGCAAAAACATCCCACGATTCGAGCGAAAAGACGTCAAGCGGGTGTTATTCGATTACAAGTCTGGTCTTTATGGATGGCTGACAAAGATGGAGGTCGCCCGGGATTTCTCTAAAATCATGTCCAAAGTCGAGGCGAAAAAAGAAGGGTAAGCTATGGGCGGCAATGCGCAAGTATTCTTATGACATGCTCGAAAACGCCGATTCTGTCGACCGGACGGTGGACACCCTTAGATCAATTTTCTTTGTGAAATACCTTGGATTGAACTTTAAGACGGCGGCCCTCAACACGACTCAGAACATTATCGCCGGCTGGCCGAGGTTGGGAATGGAGGTCGGGAACAGCTTCGGGCGGGTACTTTCCGGGGCGGCCGGCGATCTCGTTTATTACATTACAAAGCAGGCCAAGATTACAAAAAAGACAAAAACAGAATCAGGCGATATTACCATAACAACTGGACGCGGGCTTTCCGCCGATGAAGTACAGTTGTTGATCGATATTTATGAAGAAGGGAAGACGCACGCGCAGTTTCTAAAAGAGGTCCGCGGCAATATCGGCGCCAATCAATATAAGGCTTACCACAAGTTTATGAATTTGATGGGCTGGCCCATGCAGGTCGCGGAGGGCTTCAACAGGCGCTCACTGGCGATTGCCACTTTCCGGGCAGCTACCAAGGGTAAGGTCAAGAATGCCGCAACTCTGGAGCATTACGGCTACGAGAAGGGGGAAAGCTTCTCTTACCAGGACGCCAAAGACCTTGCTGAAACCGTCGTCAATGACGCCCACTTTGTTTATGGGAAAACAAATCGGCCTGGCATGTTCCGAGGGAGCTCCACGGCGAAGGTATTCTCAGCGGCCTACACCTTCAGGACCTTTTCTCACAACCTTATCAACCTTTGGAGTTGGATGCTCGGGCAGGATGGGGGTAAGCGCGCCATCGCCAAATCCATGGGTGCTATGTTCGCCATCGGTGGGTTGACGTCGGTCCCGCTTTACAAGACCATCATGCACATTATCCGACAGCTGACAGGGGATGATCCGGAAGAGGAAATCGTCGGCCTGTTGCCTGAAGGCCAAAACGGATTGAGGGACGTTTTGCTGTACGGCCTGCCAGCGGTGGCCGGGGTTACCCTCGGCGGTTCGATCGGAATGGAAGTACCCGTGTTTGATAAGGTCCAGTTGAACAAATCCGTAACAGAGCAATTGATGCGCAATTTCGGTGAAATCGTCGGTGTACCATGGGCGGTGATCGAGGATATCGAATCTTCCGGCAGGGCCCTGCACGCCGGACAGGGGGCCCGGGCTTTTGAGTATCTTGCCCCAACGGCGTTTTCAAACATTTCAAAGGGCTATCGCTTGGCAACCGAGGGCCAGCGGTCGGTCACCGGGAAGCCTATCAACATCCCCGGGAAAGAGGGGGCCAGTAAACTATCCCCAATGGAAGCCATGGGTAAGGTGGCCGGGTTTCAGCCGGTAACCAGCACCAAGGCATATGACGTTTACAAAAAGATCGAGGACTTTCAATCATACAAATCCGGCAAGGTTTCTTCTTTCGCCAATAAACTGGCGAACGCAGCTGTGAAAAAGGACAAGAAAGAATTTGACAAGGTGGCTAAAAATCTGGCAGAGTGGAACCGGGCACAAATCCAAAAGCGCCGGCCTGAATATCTCATTACCTACGATGATATTAACCGCGCCATTTCCAATAGGTCCAGAGTCGGCCAGCCACCCCAATACCTTTTACCGAAAGCGTTGAAGTTGAGAAAACAGTACCTTAACTAATCATACCCCGCCGGGCCAACCTTTTCACAACCCGGCGAAGAGCAGCACCAGCGAAAGCCCTACCTGCTAAACAGGGGGGCTTTTGTTATGCGTAAATATTTTTTTATCCTTCTGGCCGCGTTCTTCTTGTCGATACCGCCGGCGTTTGCGGCCGACATTTGGAACAGCAACGAGGCGATTGTCACCACCCGGGCAACGGGCGCGGTGGCGGTAGCCACTTCCATCAAGCCGCCCTCCGGGGAGGCCTTCCAACTCTACGGGTTTTATCTCAATCTTTCCGCGGCGCCCACCACGTCAGAAAATTTCACGGTAACACTTGATTCAGGTGGCGGGGCGGCTTACGACGCGAACATTTACACCAGGGACTTAACCGTTGGGAGTGTAACGGACGTGGTGAAAATGTTTGACGAGCCCATCGTTTGCACGGGCGGGGATGAGATAGATTTTGCCTGGGCCAACACAGACACGCGAACCTACGGCTTGACCATCATTTGGCGGAGGATGCGATAATGAAACGATTACTCTATATCGTTTTCGCCCTCCTGATTATGATTGGCGGGGCGAACGCGGCGGAATTCATAAACGGCGAAGAGCAGGCGGCGGCCGGGAACACATCCACCCATACTGGAACCGCAAACCCGGATGCCAACTATGACATAAACGACGGCGTTTCTGTCGGTGATACTTATGTCAATACCACATCTGATGCCGTATTCACATGCACCGACAACACGGCAACCTCCGCGAATTGGGTCGAGGTTTCCGCATCAGCGGCCGGCGCCACGACTGAGGAAATTCAGGACGGCGCGTGGGGATCGATCGGCACCCAAACACTGATCACGGTGACCTACCAGGACGCCACAAATGACGTTGATTTCGTGGTCGATGCCGACCTCCACAACTATACCTGGACGAACGTGGTTGACTCCGACATTACGGACACCCTGACGATCGGCTCCGGCGGCAGTGTTGATGCCGGTGCCCTGCCACCGATTAATGAAGATATAGGGGCTCTGACCGACCCGGGAGCAGATCGGCTTGGTTTTTGGGATGACTCTGCAGGTGCATTTGTTTGGCTCGTACCTGGCACCGGTCTTACCATCACCGACACCACGATCACGGCCGGCGTTCCGGACGAGAACGCCATTGAGGCCTATATCTTCGACGCCGACGCCGAAACGATTACGGCAGATTGGGACAACACGGCCAACCCCTGGGCGGTGAACGAAGGCGGGACCGGGGCGGCTACTTTTACGGACGGCGGCATCTTGCTGGGGTCCGGCACGGGGGCCATAACAGCCCTTGGCGTGGCCACGAACGGGCAAATACCGATCGGTGACGGCACCACGGACCCCGTACTGGCAACCATCACCGGAACGGCAAACGAAATTACCGTAACGAATGGGGCGGGAAGCATCACTTTGAGTTTGCCGGCGTCGATCGCCCGGGCGGAAAGCGAACTGATCGACCTTTCGGCCATTACCATGTCCGCCGGTGTCGATGAAGGGCTTGCACTCCCAGCCTATGCTGACGTGGCGCCGGCCACTGAAAAAAATTACATGGCTTACGACGCGGCCAACAACCGCATTATGGTCCGTGAAGCCGGTGGGTGGATTGATACATCTGCCGCCGCCGGGGCACCTTCCGCCGGAAAATACTTAACATACGACACGGACGGCAACCTATCTGCAGAAGGTGTTCTTGTGGCCGGGACCGGCCTTGCCCATTCACACGTTCCTGGCAATGGCACAAACTTCACAATGTCTCTCGACCTGTCAGAAGTCGACGCCGACACATGGGGATCGGGCGGTGAGGCGTCTTTCGCGATCACCTTCGACGTTTCCGGAACAGACCACACCATGACCGCCGGTGACGGCCTGATGACCTTTGGCGACGCTGTGACGGTTACGGACACCCTGACGGCCAGCGGGAATATCACGGACGGGACGGCAACATGGAATAGCTCTACACAGGCGTTATCCGGTTTTTCAACCCTCACGACTACGAGCAATATCACATCTGGCGATTCTTTTATTATAGGGTCCGCCGACATAGAAGAAGCCGAGCTGGAAATCCTCGACGGCGCAACCCTTACAACGACCCAAATAAATTACCTTGCATCTGCAACCGGGACCACGGGAACGGCAACGGCAAACCTTGTTTTTTCGGCCTCTCCGACGCTGACGGGTACGGCGGTTGTCGCAGATATTGACGGGTCTGGCACTATCAGCGCGAATCTTTTCACACCGGATTCCGCTGACGGGGCCGATATCGGTTCTGCTGCTCTTGAATTTTCCGACATTTACATCGCTGACGGATCGGTGATTTACGCCGGTGCTGATCAGGATGTAACCCTTACCCATGTAGCAGATACCGGCTTTGATCTGAATGAATCTCTCGGCATCGCTGATGGGAAGTTTATCTCTTTTGGCGGAAACCTATCTGCTTATGATTTTGCTGTGTCATACGACACTGACATTTCAGGCGATGACGGTGGTGATAACGACTTCGCCGCAGGGGCTTTGTCCGGCGCCGGTTTGAAAATCGCGGGGAGTTCCGCCTCTGATATCAATATCCTGGTAAACAACGCCGGAACGGGTGGATCAGTTTTATATGTCGATAAGGTAGTCGCCAACAGCATAGCGGCCCCGACCGGCGCGACGGGTGACTCCTACATCGCCCTTGCCAACAACTCCGGCGGGTTGGCCCCATCGGGGTATCGGTTGTACTTTGAGACTGATTCCGTCGATGTTCTTTCCTACTCTCTGGATGGATCGGAAAAACGTATTGCGAATCTCGAAGACGCGCAGACCATTTCCGGCGCCAAGACCTTCTCATACGACATTATTATGGCCGAGGCAGCGGACCATCAATCAACCCCAGGCGCGGGATACGGCTATTTATGGGTTAAAAGCGACACGCCAAGCTCGCTCATTTTCACCGATGATGCAGGAACCGATTACGACCTTACCGCTTCAGCTTCGGGCGATATTGAAAGTGTTGGCGATGCTGCCAGCGGTGCGGCGTTAGACGGTTCAAGCGATGGAGGGTCTTATATCCGCATTTATGACGGTGATTCACATTACGGCGAGTTTCAAGTGCCGGATGTGAGCGGTAACGTAACCTACACATTCCCGGCGACCACTGAAACAATCGCCTCTCTTGAGGGGTCTGACACACAGGTAATTTTTAATAACGGAGGGACAACTTACGCCGGAGACGCAGGGTTTGGTTTCAACTCCACGACAGACACGCTTACTCTTGGTGAAGATGGTGTTGACGGTAAACTTGTTCTTTTTAACGATGGCGGGACTGATTACAACCTGATCCTTCAGCCTGGAACACAGTCATCCGCTGCTACAATTACCTTCCCTGGTTCGACAGGAACCCTTGCTACTCTTGGGAACGCTGAAACCATATCCGCCGAAAGGGTTCTTAAGCCGTTTTCCAGCGCAGCGAACACAACAGTCTCGGCGCGACTTCCGGCGAGTGGGCTGATTTGTATCTCGGTGACGCTGCCGTTATCTACGGGCAAAACGATCAGAGCAACACGCTTACCTCAAGCGCTACGGGGTGGACGGCGGCTCTTAACCTGACTGCCGCAAACCTTATCATTGGTGACGCCGGAACCATTGGTAGCGCATCCGACCCGGACGCAATTAGCATAGCCGATGACGGCGACGTTGACATAGTAAATGACCTTAACGCTGGTACGCTAACTTCGGATGGCGACCTGACAGTCACAACAAACATCACAATCGGAGATGCAGGGACTATTGGCTCTACGTCAGACACAGATGCTATTGCAATCTCTGCCGGTGGAGATGTGTCTCTGACGCAAGACCTTGATGTCGCCGGTGGGCTGACCGTCGCGGGGATCAACATACAAACCCCCGCCGCTCTGTACGCTTCAGCTTACTCTGACACCGATGTTACAGTAGGATCAACAGTAACAAGCTCGCTGGTAGCTGTCACGATTGATAACGACTCCACTGACGAAGAAGCAGACCTTCAGGACGGTACCACGACAGGAGAGATTGTAATATTCGTAGTGGTGGCGGGTGCTGACAGTACCAACGACTCTTTTATCATCGACGTTGCAACAGACTCAACCTGCCTGAACTGCACCTCCGTTGAATTAAACGATGTTGGCGAATCGGCAAACTTTATATGGATGGGTTCCGCTTGGTGGTATTCAGGCGGGCAAACCGTAGCAGATTAAGGAGCAACAATGAAAAAACTTATCATTGCATTAGTATTTTGTTTGATGGCAGTACCGGCTATGGCCGACAGTTGGACGTTTACGTTCACACTTGACGCTGGAGTCGATAGAATCCTTATCAATCACAAAGCGATTCCTGATCCTGTTCCCGAAGCTCAAGAGCTTATTGATGCTGGTGGGTTTACCCCTCTTGAGATTGGCACGACTTCGCCACAGACGTTTACGATTGAATATCCTGAAGGCGTTCAATATGGCTTTTATGCAGAGGCTTTTGCGGCAGACGGGAGTTCGTCTCTTTTCAAGGCGAAGGTTGCTGACGGGTCAAGTTCTGTAAGGGTGTGGACGGCGGCATCAGAAGGTGTCACTTCCCCGGCTCATTACTTTGTTGTAATTGCAAGTGACGACAAACCCAAGATTACTGCTGCCGAGCCAATGAAGGAGTAATTATGAAACGACTTTACATTCTATGCGCCGTGGCCTTGCTCCTGTTTGGGGTAACGTCTTCGGCGGGAGTGATCGAGATACCATCCGCAGAGGCCAGTGGGATGTCGCTGGTGGTTGCTTCGGGTAGTACGCCCCCGGCTGAGGAACCAGGCTTGGATCACGTGACGCAGGGCATGGTGGGGGCGGACCTCGTCCCGACGGTGATCCAGGACTTCCTGGAGAACCACGCCGAGCTTGGCGGAAGCGACCTCGACCGAGCATGCGGCGGACGATTCGGATGGGACACCCGGCCCGGAGATCCGGGTCGGTCTGGGATCCTGTTGCATGGCGAAGGGCAGCGATCGGTTGTTCGCCAGCGAATTGACCCGGGCCGCCCACCTGGTGGGTGTGGCGGTGAACGTGAAGCGGGTCGGTTGCGTGGGGATGTGCCACAAGACACCCCTGGTCGAGGTCGTTCAGCCGGGGCGGGCCTCAGGTTCTACGCCGCGGTGAAACCCAATGAGGCCCGGCAGTTGGTGATGGAGAACTTTCAGCCGCCCAATCTCTGGCGCCGGATGGCGCGGACCGCGATTCGCGCCGTCGACCGCATCCTGTTGGAACAGGACGACAGCCCGTCCACGCGGTGCGCGGTGGACATGAAAGCCGGTCCGGCGCGCGCCTTTCTGGGGCGGCAGATCCACGTGGCGTCGGAGCATTTCGGCGACCTCGACCCGTTGGACCTGGAGGAGTACCTCCGTCACGACGGCTTCAGGGCGCTGCGTCGGTGCCTGGTGGAACTCAAGCCCGACCAGGTGATCGACCAGGTCACCCGGAGTGGACTGCGCGGACGTGGCGGCGCCGGGTTCCCGACCGGGCCGAAATGGGGTGTCGTTCGGGCAGCGGGCGGAGGCCACCAAGTATGTCATCTGCAACGGCGACGAAGGGGACCCGGGCGCGTTCATGGACCGGATGATCCTGGAATCGTACCCCTATCGGGTCATCGAGGGGATGGCGATCGCGGCGCAAGGCGGTCGGGGCTCAAGAAGGGATTTTCTACATTCGCAACGAGTACCCGCTGGCCGTACGGCGCATTCGCGAAGCGATCCGCCGCTGCGAAGAGAAGAACCTTGTGGGCGAAAAAATCGCGGGCAGTGGTTTTCAGCTGCGACTCTCGATCCACCAGGGCGCGGGGGCGTTTATCTGCGGCGAGGAAACGGCCCTGATTCACTCGATCGAGGGCCACCGCGGCACCCCCCGTCTGCGGCCCCCGTATCCGGCCGAGAGCGGTCTCTGGCAGAAGCCGACACTGATCAACAACGTTGAAACGCTCGCCCTGGTCCCGTGGATTTTTCGCCACGGCGCCGAGGCATTCGCAGCCCTCGGGACCGAGAAAAGCAAAGGGACCAAAGTATTCGCGTTGGCCGGCAAGATCACCCGTGGCGGGCTGATCGAAGTGCCGATGGGAGTCTCCCTGCGCGCGATCATCGAGCAGATTGGCGGCGGCATCGCGGGCGGGCGGCGGTTCAAAGCGGTGCAGGTGGGTGGGCCGTCGGGCGGCTGTATTCCCGCCGAGCTGGCCGACACACCCGTGGACTACGAGGCGTTGCGGGAGGTAGGAGCCATGATGGGTAGCGGCGGGCTGGTGGTGCCTGGACGAACTGGAGAAGCTCGCGCGGTCGGTCGGGCAAGGGGAGCCTCTGTGGATTGGGGAAGACGGCGCCGAACCCGGTCGTGACGACGCTTCGGTACTTTCTCGCGACGAGTACGAGGCGCACCTCGAGGGCAAGTGTCCGGCGGGCAAGTGTTCGGCCCTCATCCGTTATCAGATCAATGACCGATGCACGGGATGCACCTTGTGCGCCCAGCAATGCCCGGTGGGCGCCATACCTTTCGCGGCCTACCGGCGGCACGAAGGATCAGCCAAAGCCTTTGCACCAAGTGCGATACCTTACCGTCAGGTATGCCTGCCCCTACGAAGCCGTGGAGGTCCTATGATACCCATCACGATCGACGGAAAAGCCGTGGAAGTACGGGAGGGCGGGACGATCCTGGACGGCGCCCGACAGCTGGGAATCGACATCCCCACGCTGTGTTACCTCGAACGCTGCGGGCCGATGACCTCCTGCCTGGCCTGTGTCGTGAGACTGAAATTCAACGGCCGGACGTCGGTCGTTGCCCTCCTGCGGCATGCGGGCGATGCCGGGAATGGTCGTGGAAAGTGAGATCCCCGAGATGCATGAACTCCGGCGCTCTGCGCTGGAACTTCTCCTGAGCGATCACGTGGGGGACTGTCTTTCGCCGTGCGCCCGGATCTGCCCGCTCGGGCTCAACATCCCCCAAATGCTGCGCCAGGTGCAGGCGGGCCGGCTGGAGGAGGCGGCCACCACCGTGCGGAGCGCCCTTGGCGCTGCCCGCTGTCCTGGGTCGGTTGTGCCATCGGCCTTGCGAAAACGGATGCCGCCGCTCGGCCTGCGACAGCGCTGCCGCGATCCGCGACGTGGAACGTTTCGTGGCCGACACGGAACAGGGTCGGCCGGAGCCCCACCTCCCACCGTGCCGCCCGGCAACCAGGCGGCGCGTGGCGATCGTCGGAGCCGGTCCAACGGGACTGGCGGCGGCGTACGAGTTGGCGCGGAACGGCCATGGCTGCGTGGTCTGGGATCGGGCGCGGGTCCCGGGCGGGTCCCTGCGCCGGGAGGTGGATGCCGGCCGGCTGGAACAAGGCGTTCTGGAGACCGGAGATCAGGGACCTCAGGCGGATGGGGATCGAGTTCCCGTTCCGGTGTCGTGCTGGGAGGCGACGTGCTGCTGGCACAGTTGCTCGAGGGAATTCGACGCCGTCCTCCTGGCCGTGGGCGGGGCGGCGGCCTCCGGTTGGGGAGGGTCTCGGGTGAGCCATGACCGCGGCCGGTGTGAAGATTGTTCGCGCCGATGCGTTCCTGACCAGCGTCGACCGCGTGTTTTCCGCCGGGAGCGCCGTGCGCCCGGTGAAGCAACTGGTCAAGGCGATGGCGGAAGGGCGGATGGCGGCCGAGGCGATCGGTGTATTCCTGGCGGGGCACGATCCCAGGAAGGCGCCCAAGCCGTTCTCGAGCGTGATGGGACGGTTGGAGAAGTCGGAGTTGCAGCTGTTTCATGCGGGCGCGAGCCCTGTGACCCGGGTTGTGCCGCGCGGGGGAGCGGGGGCGACCTTGGACTTGGGCGAAGCGGCCCAGGAATCGGCCCGTTGCCTCCATTGTGATTGCCGGGCCGCCGGCAACTGCCGGCTTCAGCACTACTCGCAGGTGTACGGCGGCGAGTTCGGGCGGTTTCCACGACAGCGCCGACCCTTCGAACAACATCGCCATCCGGCCCGGGTCCTGTTCGAGCCCGGCAAGTGCATCCTCTGCGGCATCTGCGTGAAGCTCGCGTCCGACGCGGCCGAGCCCCTCGGTCTGACCTTTGTCGGACGCGGGTTCGAAGTGCGCATCGCGGCGCCCTGGAATGAGGCCTTCGAAATGGGGCTGCGGCGCGTGGCCGCGGGATTGCGCGGAGGCATGTCCCACGGGCGCGATCGTCGTGCGGGAACCGACCGACCCGTCCGCGTCGGGGGATGGCTCCCGAGGGTTTTGAAGCTGGCGTAATGAGGTCGGAGCCGATAATCCCTGCGGGACTGAAACATGAGTTCCTCCCGTCGTTCGCGATCCCGTCATATCAGACGGGTTGTCGGCAATCTGGTCGTCGGCCTGCTGGCCCTGATCGCCCTGGCCCTGCTCGTCGGGCTTTTCCTGCCCCGGACCTACCACGTGGAGCGGAGCGTTGACGTGCGGGCGGGGACGGAAGTGATCTATCCCGACTTGGTCGCCTTGCGGCGCTGGCCCGAATGGACGGTCTGGAACAAGGAGAAGGACCCGGGAGTGGAATGGACCTACGGATCGCCGGACACCGGGGTCGGAGCCGAGTATTCGTGGGTGGGGCCGGAACTGGGGAACGGCCGACTGAAAATCGTGAAGGCGGATCCGGAGAAGGGCATCGCCTACGAATTGAGTTTTGAGAACGACTCGATGCGTTCCGAAGGCGAGATCTCCATGGAGAAGGTGGCCGGGGTGGTGCGGGTGGTCTGGACCAACCATGGCGACCTCGGCAAGAACCCGGTCAACCGCTACTTCGGACTCCTGATGAACCGGATGATCGGACCGGATTTCGAGGAGGGCCTCCGTCGGTTGAAGGAACGCGCGGAACGGGCCGCTCCCGCTGCTTCCACCCTTCCTGCGGCGACGCCGATTCCGACGCCGACGGCGGGTGCGGGATCTCCGAACTGAATTTGACCACGATCCCAGGCGCCACCCGCAAGCCCGCGGATTGTCGGCATCGGGACCGGCCATGAAACGCATTGCTTCGGTCGGCGCCATGCAGCGCCTCGCCTTGCGCTGGAGGCGGGAGGGCGTCCGGGTTGCCCTGGTTCCCACCATGGGCTACCTCCACGACGGACACCTGAGCCTCGTGCGCCGGGCTCGCGCACTGGCGGGCCCGGAAGGTCGGGTGGTGGTGAGCATCTACGTCAACCCGACCCAGTTCGCTCCGACCGAGGATCTTGCCCGGTACCCGCGCGATCTGAAGCGGGACCTGCGCCTGTGCCGGGACGCCGGGGCGGATGTGGTGTTCACGCCGTCGGATGAAGCCATGTACCCGGGCCGCGACGCGGGCGGCTACAGCACTTACGTGGTTGAGGAAATGCTCGGCCAGGGCATGGAAGGAGCCTCGCGATCGACCCATTTCCGCGGAGTCACGACCGTCGTGGCCAAGTTGTTCCTGCTGGTTCAGCCCGACGCGGCCGTCTTCGGCGCGAAAGATTGGCAGCAGGCGGCGGTCGTCCGCCGGATGGTGAAGGACATGAACTTCCCGCTTCGGGTCGTGGTGGCTCCGACAGTCCGCGAGTCCGACGGACTGGCGATGAGTTCGCGCAACGCCTACCTCGTCGGCGCGCAGCGAAAGGCGGCGACGGTCCTCAGTCGATCGATCCGGGACGTGCGGCGCCTTGTGCGCGAGGCTGGCGGGAAGATGCCGGCGGATGCACTGGCCTGCCGGGTGGCGACGTGGGTGGGGGAGGAACCTGAGGCTCGGTTGGATTACGTGGCCTTCTTCGATCCGGAAACGCTGAAACCGGCGGCGACCGTCACTCGGGGAGTTCAGATGGCCCTGGCGGTTCACCTGGGCCGACCGGCCCCCGGCTGATCGACAACGGAGGGGAGGATTTGATCCGGTCGGATGGCGTCGTGCGGCGTGGAACCGCGGACCCCCCCCCCCCCCCTATCCTCCGCCCGCTCCCTCGCACCCACTTTCATTGCGTACGTTCCTCTTCCGTGGTTGTTGCGGCCGTTATTAGTTGCCGCCGCCCTGTCTCGCTGCGATGTCACCACGACGCACCCACCATCGGGCCGTCCGGTCGCCTCTCGCTCTGCCGGGCCATCTCGCCCATCTCCGCGCTTCTTGGCGCCCCTCTCCCCTCTCTCCCCTCCCCCCCCCCCCTCCCCTGCCCCTGGACTACGAAGGCTGGCCCCAGAACGGCATGCTCATGGTCACGGCGAGCGGGACGGCGGTGAAGCTGGATTAGGCTTCGCAGCGGCGGGCGACGCGGGTGCGGGACCGGCGAGCGCGGCGAATCCCCGCTGAATCAGGTCGGCCGCCCGGGCGTCGCGCACCTTGCGATCCGAGGAACCGAGCACGATCGCGATGACGCGCCGGCCGTTGCGGGCCGCGGTGGCGGCGACGGAAAAACCCGCGTTCGAGAAAAAGCCGGTCTTCAGTCCGTCGCAGCCCTCGACGTTGGCGAGCAGGTGGTTGTGGGTTCGCATGATCACCATCTTCTCGGGGATCGCCTGTCGGAAATCCCGTTGCCGGGTCGAGGTGTAGCGGAGGGTCTCGGGATGAGTCCGGAGGAGTTCGCGGCAGAGCAGGGCGAAATCCCGGGCCGTGGTGCGATCGGGTTGCTGGCCGGCCCCCGGCGGCAATCCGTGGACGGACTGGAAGGTGGTGCGGGTCATGCCGAGGGCGCGGGCTTTCTGGTTCATGAGAGCCACGAACGCCTCGCTGGATCCGGCGGCTTTTTCGGCCAGAGCCACGGCGGCGTCATTGGCGGACTGAATCATCAGCGCGAAGAGGAGGTCCTCGACGCTGAACACTTCCTTCTCGGCGAGCCAAACCTGGGAACCGCCGGTCCTGGCCGCCCTCGCGCTCACCTGGACGCGATCCTGGAGGGCGAGTTCACCCCGTTGCAGCTTCTCCAAGTGAAGAAAGAGCCCCATCAGTTTCAGCATGCTGGCCGGGTACCCCTGGACATCGGCCTTGTCCTCGACGAGGACCCGGCCCGTGTCGGCGTCGATCACGATCGCGCCGATGTACGGATTGCGGGATATCGAGGACGAGGGCTTGGCGGGGGCCGGTTGAGGAGCCTTTTTCGGGGCGGCCTTCGGGGGGGCGGCGGGTTTGGCCGGAGTCGCCGCCGGGGCGCCGATCGAACCGACGGCGAGCAGGATGGCGGACGCCAGGCCAAGAACCGGGCGGAAGGCTGGGGACCAGGTCGGGAACATGGGGGCGGGCGGTGGAATTCGAGTGGATCGGAATGAGGCGGCCGCCCACGGGACGGCGCGTGGAGCGATCGTCGGGATTGGAACGGCGGACGAAAAGTCTGAAATAGGGCCGGGAGCGCGGCATTGACCCGAGGCCCGGCAAGTGCGATGCGAGAGCCCCTCCGAGCATGGCACGCAAGAAGACCGACGCGCCCCTGCGCATCCTTCAGTTGAACTCCCTTCTGACCGGGGGCGGAACGGACGACCAATGTCTGAAGCTGACCCGGGGCCTCATGGATCTGGGCCAGGAAGTGTGGCTGGCCGCGCCGGACGACCGCGAACTGCGCGGGGCCGCCCGGGATCTGGGCCTCCGGTTGGTCCCGACGGAACGGGAGGGGCCGTTGAAACTCGGCTTCATCCGTTCGGCGGCGCGGGTGTGCCGGGAGCAGGCCATCGAAGTCGTCCACGGACATCACGGTCGGGACATCTGGCCGACGATCCTCACGGCGCGCCATTCGGGGATCCGACCGAAGGTGGTGCTGACGCGGCACATGGCGAAGAGCCCGAGTTCGTGGATCAGTCGGCGCTTCCTGCTTTCCAAGTGCGACCTTCTGATCGCGGTTTCGGCGTTCGTCGAGCGGGTGTTGAAGGAGGGCGTGTACGAGCCCGATTCGCCCGTCGAAGAGCGCCGGGCGCGGCCGCCCCTGAAGGGGGATGTCTCGAAAATCCGGGTGGTTCATGGAGGCATCGATCCCGGTCGTTTCAGGCCGCTGCCGGCCGAGGGGATGGTATTGAGGGCGGCCTGGGGGTTGAAGGCCGGCGACGTCGCGTTCGGGGTGGTGGGGGGCTACGACCGGCCCCGGGGCAAGGGGCAGAGGGAATTCCTGGAAGCGGCGGCCCGAATCGCGTCGGAGACGCCGCGGGCGCGTTTTCTGATCGTGGGCCGCGGAAATTTGGAGGCGGTATTGAACGAGGACATACGACGGTTGGGCCTGGAGGGCAGGGCCTGGCTGACCCCGTACTGCCGGGATATGCCGGCGGCGATGAACGCCCTGGATTGCCTGGTTCATCCCCAGGTGGCGACCGACGCGTTTCCGACGGTGATCCTCGAGGCGATGGCCTGCGATCGCCCGATTCTCGCGACGCGTTGCGACGGAGCGCCCGAACAGTTCGGGGACGGCGTCCATGGGTACGTCGTGCCGATGGAGGATGTGGCGGCCCTGGGTTCCGCGATGCGGCGGTTGGCTGGCGATGACGCGCTCCGGCGCGAGATGGGCGGTCGCGGTCGCGGTCACGTCCTGGCCCATTTCACGTTGGATCGACTGGCGGAACGCGTGCTGGCCGCCTACCGGGATCTCTGGTAGATATCCGGTTCCCCCGCGCCATGTCGGAGACGTCGCCCTCCTATTACACGACCCTGGCGCCCTTTCGGGAGCGATTCCGGGGCCATGTTCCCATCCTCACGTATCACAAGTTCGGGGAACGCCCGCGCGGGGTGCGGCTTCGCGGCATGTACCTGCCGACCGCGCTTTTCGAACGGCAGCTTCGCGAGTTCCGCGACGCCCGCTTCGAGTCGGCTTCGGTCCCCGGGAGTTGGGGGAAATCCGACCGGGAACGGGTGGCGATCACGATCGACGATGGATTCCGGAGCGTTCACGAGGAGGCGATGCCGCTGATGGCGCGGACCGACCTTCGGGCGACCCTCTATCTCGTGGCGGGACGAATCGGCGGATGGAACGACTGGGAAGTCCAGGAAGGCGAGGCGCGCGCGGCCCTGATGTCGGTCGAGGAAATCCGAGAATGGCTCGCGGCCGGGCATCGCATCGGGGCCCATTCCATGACCCACCCGTGGCTGACGAAGATCCCGCTCGACGAGGCGCGGGAGGAAATCCGGGCGAGCAGGAAGTTCCTCGAAGATCGGTTCGGCATCCCGGTGACTGATTTCTGCTACCCGTACGGCGACTGGAATGAGGCGATCCGCGGCGAGGTCGTGGAGGCGGGCTTTGAGACGGCGACAACGACCGATTTCGGGATGAACGGTCCGGACGCGGATCGTTGGGCGCTGCGGCGGATCACGGCCCGGCACGCTTCACGGGGTGTTCGGGGCGTCCGCGGCTGGTGGCGATCGATCTGGGGTCAGGGATCGAGCTTGGGATCGACGATGACGGCGAGGTCGAGGAAGACCTGAAGCCCCAGGAGAGGTTCAAGATCCCGGCGCGCGGCGATGCCGATGTCCCGAATCTTGCGGCCGCCGGCTCCGATCAGCATTCCCTTGTAGCGGTCGGCGGCGACGAGGATGGCGGCCTTCACATGAACGAACGGTTGGCCGTCGCGGCCGACGCGTTCCTCGACAAGGTCGAGTTCGATGGCGGTGCGGTAGGGGACTTCGTCGTCGGTGAGAAGGTAGACCTTCTCCCGGACCAGTTCGGCGATGCGGAATTCGCGTTGGACGTTGGTGACCTCGCCGGGCGGGTAGAGGGCCGGACCTTCGGGGACGAGGGGGGCGAGGGCATCGAGAAGCGCGCCCAGACCGGCGCCGGACCGGGCGGAGACTTCGAGAACGGCGGTGTAATCGGCGCGTCGGCCCAGCCAGGCCTCGCGGTGGGGGCGGTGCCGCAGGTCGGACTTGTTCAGGCAAAGGATCCTGGGCGGCGTGAGCGGCTTGAGCGCTTCGATCACCATCTCCTCCTCGGCACCCGGGGGGCGCGAGGGGTCGACGACATGCACCACGGCGTCGATGCCCTCGAGAGCGGCCTGCGCGCGTTTGTGGAGGCGGTCGACCAGCGCGCTCTTGTGGGTCTGGAAGAATCCGGGGGTGTCGACGAGCACGATCTGGCTTCCGGAACGAGCGAGCACGCCGTGGACCGGGTGCCGGGTGGTCTGCGGTTTGGGCGTGACGATGGAGACCTTGGCCCCGACCAGGGCGTTGATGAGGCTGGATTTGCCCACGTTGGTCCGGCCGATGAAGGCCACCAGACCGGCCCGCAGGATGGGCCCGGGATCGTGGGGCGGCAGCGGCGGAAGCGGAAACGCAGGTGGGACGGCGGGGGAACGCGGCGGGGGGCGGTCCCCACCGGGACGGGAGTCCGGGTGGGACCGGCCGAACGGGCGCTTCGCCGTGTCCCGGCGAGACGCGGTTGGGCGCTTGGGACCGCGTCCTGGCCGGCGGGAAGTTGAGGACATCAATCAGGCCTTGAGGACGTGGTTCAAGGACCAGGGCTCGCGATAGATGCGATCCCGCCACGCGTTGTCGCCGTGTCCGTTCACGAAGGATTCCTCCTCGGGATCCCATTCGAGGCGTTGCCCGTTCCAGTAGGCGAGATTGGCGAGGTGACAGACCGTGACCGTCCGGGCGCCGACCTCGACGTCGCAGATGGGCCGCTTGCGGGTCACGATGCATTCAAGCCAGTTGCCGATGTGATCGTTGCTCTCCTGGAGCTGGATCTTGTGGGACTCGAGGGGGATCTCGACGAGGGACTCCGGCGTGGACTCGAATTTCCCTCGGTTGACGAGGATCCGGCCTTCGGACCCGTGGAACGTGATGCCGTTCCCGGGCGTGTGAACGACCGGAACGCCGCTGGCGTAGCGGAACCGCACGCCGCTCTGGGCGTTCGGCGCGGACGGCGGGATGATTTCGACCGGACCGCTTTCGTCCATGCCGAGCGCCCATTGGACGATGTCGAAATGGTGGGCGCCCCAGTCGGTGATCATGCCTCCGCCGTACTCGCGATAACTGCGCCAGTTGGGGAAATGGGTGTGGACGCCGCGGGGGCTGAGTTCGGCGTTGTAGCCCCGCCAGGGGGCCGGTCCGAGCCAGAAGTTCCAGTCGAGCCCGGGCTCGGCGGGTTGGGTCGGGAGATCGCACCAGCGGCCCGGACCACCGACGCCGACCTCGATGTTCTGGACGGTCCCGATGGCGCCGTTGCGCACGAGTTGGCAGGCCCGTCGGAATTCGCGCGACGACCGCTGCATGCTGCCGACCTGGAAAACGCGGCGGTGCTTGCGGACCGCTTTCACGAGGGCGCGGGCTTCGTGGATGGTCTGGGTGAGCGGCTTCTCGCAGTAAATGTCCTTGCCGGCCCTCGCCGCGAGAATGCCGATGAAAGCGTGCCAATGATCGGGCGTCGCGATGACGACGGCGTCGACATCGGAACGGGCGAGGAGATCGCGGAAATCGGCGAACGCCTGGCAGGTCCCCGGGGTCGTGCTCCCTCCCGCCTTGGCGTAGTGCTCGTGGATGGTCTTCCGCGCGTTCTCACGGCGGGTGGTGTCGACGTCCGCGACGGCGGTGACGACGACGTTCGGGCGCTTGAGGCAGTTCCCGAGGAGATAGCGGCCCTGCGTGCCGTTTCCGATGAATCCGAGGCGGATCCGTTCCGATGGGGGCGTTTCGGCGGCGAAAACGCGACCGGGGAGGAGTGTGGGAACGGTCAGCGCCAGGGCGGTTCGGCGCAGAAAACCGCGGCGATTCGAGGAGGTGTTCATGGCGGGGGGGGAGTCAAGTGACAGGCGGGGACACTGGCAGTCGGCGGATGAATGGACAATGGCGAAGGAGACCCTGCGACGACTCTCATAGGAGGCCGAATGCGGACTCGCGCGGGCCTCCCGCCCGCGGTAGTCTTCCGGCCGTGATGTCCGAGTTGTGCCGCGGCGCCAGGGAAGCGGAGCTCCGAACTGAACCGAGGGACGCCTCCGGTGTCTCTTTGTCGTGCCCAGCCGCCTCGATCCCGCTTGGTTGCAACTCAAGCCTTGGTCGCCCGGTGGCGCTTCCCGATGTCTTCCGGGTCGGAACAGGTTGGCGAACCCCTTCGCGAGCCCCTTCGCGAACCCCTTCCGGGCGGCGGTGGAGCCCATGGAGCAGGGTGCTGGCGCTGTTGTTGCTGGGCCTGTCGGCGGCTCTGGAGGGATCGGCCGATTCGGTGGTCCTGTCGGGGCGCCATCTGCCGGCGGTGGACGGTGCGGATCGATTGGAAATCGATCCGACCGGAAATCACATCTTCGTGGGAGGACCGGCCTTGGGTCAGTTGGTCCGCGGATGGCGGGGAACCGGATTGTCGGTGGCGACGATTTCCGTCCGGCAAGGTTCCAGCGTCAACGCGGGCGGCGCGGCGTTTTCCCCGGACGGCGGGAAGCTCTTCTGGTCGGAGGGCGAGGCCGGGGTGATCGCGGTATTTTCGACGGCCGGAGGAGAACGGTTGGATGATCTCCGCGTCCATGCGGCCGGCGGTGGTTCCAGGCGCCCGGCGGGGCCGTTGGGTGAGATCGTGGTTCGCGCCGACGGGAAGATCCTGTTCGCGAGCGATCCGCTCCATCGGAGAGTCCTGGCGCTCGACGCCGAAGGAGGGCGGATCCTGGGGACATTGCCGACCGGGACCGGACCCGCGGCGAGTCGCCTCGTCGTCGCCGGGGATCGCCTCCTCGGAATGGAACCGGAATCGGGTCGCGGGCGGGACGGGGGCGCGGTTTGGATGGCGGACATCGGGTCGCCGGAACGTCCGGTCCTGCGTCGCCGGTGGACGACTCGGCGCCTTGTGGGAGCGATCCCGGAGGCTCTTGGGGGAGCCGGAGGGGATCTGGTGGGGGACGGGTATTCGATGTACGTCGTCGACGGCGGGGCGCATGGGGTGGCCCGGGTGGATCTTGCGACGGCGAAAGTGGGGGCGTGGCGGTTGCTTCACGGGCGGGGAAACGACGGGGGTATCGTGGGCGCCGCGCCGCGAGGTCTCGCACTCGACCCGTCGACGGAGCGCCTTTACGTGGCGGAATCGGGTTGGGATGCCATCGGAGTCTTGAACTCGCGCACCTTGGCGGTGCTGGGCCATCTCCCGACACCGGGCCATCCCTTCCGGCTCAGGGTCGCCCCGGCGGGAGACAAGCTGGCCTGCCTCAGCCTGGAAGGTTTGCGGACGGGCGAAACGCCTGAGGACTTCGGCGCGAAGGCTTCCGCTGAATCCCGGGCGGCGCGGTCGATCCTGACCCTCCTGGACGCGCCTTCGTCCGCGGCGCTTGAGGCGGGGACACCGCCGGCGCTCGCGCGGGCGGGAGTGGGTGCGATGGATTCACCGGGCGCGGTGGTGAACCTGCCCGGCGGCGGACCTGGCGGCGGCGGAGGCCCCGTCGAGCCCAGCCCTTCGACGCGCCCGTTGCCGGCGCTACTGATGCCGATCGAGGTGCTTGGTCTGGGCGGGAGCCGGCGGGAAGTTGGACTGACTTTGACGGCGATGGAGGCCCTGCGGGGCGCGACGCTTTGCCTGACGCTTCACGGGGTGCAGTACGAGGACAAGGTGAAGGTGACGATCAACGGAGCCCACTCCGTCTCGATCAACCATCGGACGGCGAAGATCTTGGGGAACGCCAGGCTGTTCGGCGGGTTCGGGAGCGGGTTCCACACGATTCCGGTGGAAGTGGACCTGCCGAAGCGCGTGCTGCGCGAAGGGGAAAACTCGATCGCGTTCGAGTACACGCGTCAGGACAGCCACGTGGTCAGCGGTTTCAAGGCGTGGGAAAACAGGATCGACGACGCGTCATCGGGGTACCGGGTGATCCGGATGAACCTCAAGGATCGTGGCGGCCGGCTTCTGCTCGATCCGGAACGCTTCGAGGACGACGACCCGGTCTTTTGGGAACCGCCGACGACGGAGGTCGACCTCGCCCAGGCGATCCAGGATGGGTGGAATCTCTGGCGGGGATTGAAACCGGACGGCACGCCGTTTCGCCTGAAGAACTCCTCGTCCATCGGACTCACCCCGCCCGAGATCAAGGCCACCTGCAGCGATTGCCATGCGCAGGACGGTCGGGACCTGAAGTACTACAACTATTCCAATCACTCGATCGTCGCCCGGTCGCTGATTCACGGGCTGTCCGAGGAGGAGGGCCGGCGGATCGCCGCGTACATCCGGACCCTGTCGGGAGCGCCGGTTGCGCGGGCGGCGCGTCCGTGGAATCCGCCGTTCCAGCCCGGGCCCGGCCTGGACTCGCGTCCCGAGTACGAATGGGCGGCCGGAGCCGGACTGGACGCCGTGGTGGAGGATCCCGCCGAGACCTACAACGGGATTTTCCCCGGCGCCTTCCGGAAAAACGAGAAGGGCGCCGTGGAATGGGATCTCTCGAAGATCACCCCGGACCTGATCCGGCCGAGCGGATCGCTCTCCATGCGGGAGGTTCCGATCGCGATGCAGTTGCTGGATTGGAACCATTGGCTGCCGAAGGTGCATCCGATCGACGGCTTCGCGGAGGTCGCGGAGACGAACGCCATGTTTCGAGCGCAGATCAACGGATTCCTGCGGAGCTACTCCAACACCGTGGCGCGCCTGCGGACTCCGGCGGGATCGACGAATTTCGCCGCCGTCGTCTCGTTCAGCCACTCGGGCCAGGCGGCGATGTCGATGGCCCGGGAGTCGTACGCCTTCGACCGGAGGAACCACACGCTGAAGGAGGCCCAACGCCGCTACGCGCTGATGCTCCTGCCCCTGGTGAAATCCTGGGAGCTCTACATGGAGTACGGCCTGGGGGAAACGGTCGCCTGCGAGACTTGCGGACCGAGGGCGGACAAGCGCTCGTGGCGGGTGGGGATGCTCCCGTTCAGCGCCTCGCCGAACATCGCCGGCATGCTGGACACCCGGGAACCGGACGTGACCTACGTGCCCCGCAACGGACACGGCATCGGCGACAACACCGCCGTGACGTTCAACTACGTCTCGTCGGCCTGGTACCACCTCCAATTGATCCTCGATCACGGCAACCGGAATCCCCTGTGCGGCGTGAGCGTCGCCGCGCCGTTCGACTGGCCCTACGTGATGGCCCACCTGCGGGATCTCCAGATGGATGGAGGATCCGGCGCCGGACTTTCGATGATGCCGCTGATGTACCTGTACCTGGCCAAGGCGCCGCAGATTTTCGATACGGGACTGGGCGTGGATCGATCGCAGAACGGCGGTTGGCAGCCGTACATGCTCATGCCGTATTACCTCCAGTTGTACACCCACGGAACGGACCGATACCAGGACCTCGTCTGGAAGAACGTCCCCCGCGAAGCGCGCGGGAAGCTCCTGGATGTCCTTTACCGGATCTGGTTGGACAAGAACCTCGAGTCCGGCCGGGACAAATATTTGGTGCCGGTCTTTTCCCATGATCCCACGTCGTACGTCGGCTTCGTGGAACCGGACGCCCGCATCGGAAGCGGCGCGTTTGGAACACTGGCCGATCGCATGCACTTCGCGTTCTCGTGGAAGACCGGGAGTTTCGACGGATCCCTGAAGGGTTTCGGGGTGAGCGCGAAGTTGCAGGACGACCTGATCGATTGGGCCAAAACGATCTGGCCGTTGAACGGCGATGGCACACCGGCTCCCTGGGAGGATTTCCGTCCCAAGGAGTCCGTTCGCGAGCGTTGATTTCGGCTCGGTTCCCGGTTCACCGTGGGTCCATGCACCGACGGATTTTCGCCTGGATTCTCGGCCTCCTCCTTTCAGCGGAAATGTGCGGCCGGACCGACGATCCGCCCCGGCCCCTTTTCGTCGAGGGGTATTCCGGACGCGTGAGCTACGCCCCTGGCGACGACCTGACCCTCCACGTTTCCACCAGCGCGGCGAAATTCACCGTGGAGATCGCGCGTGTCGGAGCCACGACGGAGACCGTCTGGCAATCCGGGGAGCAGGCCGGGCGCGAGCACCCGATTCCCGAGAACGCCTCGTCCCACGGCTGCGGTTGGCCGGCCGCCGTCACCCTCAAGATCCCGGCCGACTGGCGAAGCGGATACTACCAGGTCGCGCTGCGCGCGCGGGATGGCGGCGGGAAGTTCGTGCAGAGGAACGCGCGGACGGCGACGGGCCAGTGCTACTTCGTCCTTCGGTCCGCGGCGCCCGGTTCGACGAGCCGGATCCTGCTTCCCTTCGCCACCCACACCTACAACGCCTACAACAATTGGGGCGGCTTCAGCCTGTACGGCTTCCATGGGCGCGGCGGCAACCAGGGGCACCGCGTGTCCTACGACCGTCCCTCCTCCAGCTTGTTCGGAAACTGGGAGCAGGCCTTCGTGGAATGGGCCGAACGCTCCGGCTACAAGCTGGAGTACGCCGCCAACGGGGATCTCGAGACGCATCCCGGTCTCCTGAAAAACTACCGGCTCGTGCTGAGCGTCGGACACGACGAGTACTGGTCGGCGCCGATGCGCGATGCCCTCGAAGGTTTCATCGGCGACGGCGGCAACGCGGCGTTCTTCAGCGGCAACACGTGTTGCTGGCAGGTGCGGGCCGAGGACGACGGTCGGGCGCTGACGTGTTGGAAACAGAACTTCCACCAGGATCCCGTCTACACCGCGCGCCGGGGCTACGGGACTCTCGCGACCCTCTGGAGCCATTACCTGGTGGAACGTCCGGAGAACACTCTGACCGGTGTGGGCTTCCTCTGGGGCGGGTACCATCGGAGCCACGGCCAGTTCATGGACGGGAGCGGGGCCTACTCCGTCCATCGCCCGGATCATTGGCTCTTCGCCGGAACCGGTCTCAAACGAGGCGAGGCTTTCGGCGGCAAGGACACGATCGTTGGCTACGAGTGCGACGGTTGCGAACTGGAATGGAAGGACGGCCTCCCGTTCCCCACTTTTCGCGATGGCACCCCCAAGACCTTCGAGGTGCTCGCCACCGCACCCGCCAAATGGCACCCCGACGACTGTGAATGGTACGACCGATGGGAGAACGGTCGGTCCGGCAACGCCGTCCTCGGAGCCTATGTCCGCGGCGGCACCGTGGTGACCGTGGGAAGCACCGACTGGTCCCATGGACTGCGCGGTGGCGATCCATTCGTCGACCGGATCACCCGCAACGTCCTCGAGAAGCTCGGACGATGAAAAAGGCGCGGCCGACGACGCACCCGGATTTCCCGCCAACGCGTGATCCGTTCCGCCCGTGGTCCACGTGCTTCAGGGGGGAACCCGCCCGGTTGTCGCTCCCCGGAATGAGTCGGTTCGCCTTCCGGATGGTGCTGGCCACGTTGCTTGCCTTCGGAGGAGCGATCCCGAAGGCCCGGAGCGCGGCGCTCGGGTTCCCTGGTCCCGAGGCGCGTTGGGACTTCGATCGCGACGGCGTCGAGGAGCGGTTGGCGCCCGACGACTCCCCGAATGGCGCGAGCGTCGTGGAGACGTGGAACATCGAGCGGAAAGCCTGGGAGAAGGCGGGCTATCAGCTTCCCGAGGGGGTCCGAACTCGTTTGCCGGACGGATCGGACGCCGGGTTGCGGTGGGTCGATCTCAACGGGGATGGATTCCTCGACGTGCTGTTCTCGAACCCGGAGCGGTTCGCCGTGCATCTGTGGAACAAGGACGTGAAGCCGCACCTCGGCTGGACGCTCGGCTGGTCCCAGTTCGTGAAGGAGGGAGTCCGGTCGGGCGAGACGGACGAACCGCCGTCGCTGGTGGACGCGCGGGTGTGGGAATCGAACGGCGAGTTGATCGTTGAACGCCCGGGATCCGCCGCCATCCGGGTCGCGACAAGCCGATTGATCGCGTTCGACACACCGCCCCCCAAGTCGCCCGATGAGGCGCTCTCGGCATTTCGGATCGCGGACGGATTCCGGGTGGAGTTGGTGGCGGCCGAACCGGTGGTCGTGGACCCGGTGTCCTTTGATTGGGGCGGAGACGGGCGTTTCTGGGTGGTCGAGATGCGGGACTATCCGATGGGGACCGACGGCGGAGGAAAACCGGGCGGCGTGGTGAAGGTGTTGAACGACCAGGACGGGGATGGCCGCTTCGAGTCGGCGACGGTCTTCCTCGATGCGATTCCGTTTCCATCGAGTGTGATGGCCTGGCGAAAGGGGGTCCTCGTGGCGGCGGCACCCGATCTGTTCTACGCGGAAGACACCGACGGCGATGGCAGGGCCGACACGCGGGAGGTGATCCTCACCGGGTTCAACCCGGGGAACCAGCAGCACCGCTTCAATGGATTCGAGTGGGGATTGGATGGATGGGTCCACGTCGCCAACGGCGACAGCGGCGGGAAGGTCCGCTCCTCCCGCGCGGACGATGTCGCCGTGTCGATCAGCGGACGGGATATCCGGTTTCACCCGGAGACGGGCGAATTCGAGACCGTTTCGGCGCAGACCCAGTACGGGCGTCGTCGCGACGACTGGGGCAACTGGTTCGGGAACAACAATCCCACCTGGCTCTGGCAGGTGATCGTCCCGGAGCACTACCTCAAGCGGAATCCCAAGCTGGCCGTGAAGCGGGTCTCGAAGATCCTGGCGAACTACGACGACTCGACCCGCGTCCACCCGGCGAGCGCGGCCCAGGTTCGGCCCAACCAGCCGTGGTCGCTGAACCACGTCACGAGCGGTTGCAGCCCGTGCCCCTACCGGGATGACCTGCTGGGCCCCGCGTTCAACACCTCGGTCTTCATCTGCGAACCCGTCCACAATGTGGTGCATCGCGAGGTGCTGGTCCCCGACGGTTCCGTCTTCGCCAGCCACAGGGCACCCGACGAAGCGAGGAGCGAGTTTCTCGCGAGCACGGACAACTGGTTCCGGCCGGTGACCGCGCGAACCGGCCCCGACGGAGCCCTGTACATCGCGGACATGTACCGGTTCGTCCTGGAACATCCGGAGTGGATTTCCCCCGAGATGCAGGCGCGGCTCGACCTCCGGGCCGGACAGGATCGCGGTCGGATCTATCGGGTGGTTCCCGCCGGGGCGCCGCGCCGGGCCATTCCGAATCTCGAGCAACTCCGCGGTCAGGGCGTTGGTCGCCGCCATGGACAGCCCGAACGGGTGGCGGCGGGACATGGTTCAACGACTGCTTCTCGAATATCGCGGGACACAGGAGGCGGTCGACGCCTTGAAAACCCTTCTTGGGCTCGCGCACGCCCCGAGGGTTCGGGTCCAGGCGCTGGCCACCCTGGGCCTGCTGGGCCGACTGAATACCGACTCGATCCGTGGCGCGTTGAGGGATCCGCATCCCTGGGTGCGGGTGCAGGCGCTGCGGCAAAGCGAGCGTTTCGCAACCCCCGACAATTCGGTCTTCCAGGCGGTGGCGCTTCTGGCCCGTGACGGGGATCCGGCCGTCCGATTGCAGGCGGCCTACACCTTGGGCGCCTGGCCGGCGGAACTTGCGGAACCCGTGCTCCACGATCTGGCGGCGCGCGATGCGTCGGACGAATGGATTCGCACCGCCGTTCTGTCCTCGCTGCGACCCGATTCAAAACTTTTCCGGGAGTTGAACCGTCCCGGAGCGATGCCTCAGTCGGCTCCGGAATTGGCCGGGCGTCGCGCGACCTCCGCGGATCGGGCGGCGGTGATCGCGGGCTTCGCCGCGGTGGGAGGGATGGAAGCGGATACAGCGCGGGGCGGGACGCTGTTCGAAGCTCTTTGCGCGCCTTGCCACCGGATGAAAGGCGTGGGTCACGAAGTGGGGCCGGACCTGGCCATGGTGGGAAGCAAACCGGTGGATTGGCTTCTGGCGGCGATTCTCGACCCGGGTGCCGCCGTCGAGGCGCGGTACCAGGGTTGGTCCGTCACCCTCCGGTCGGGCGAAGTCCTGGAAGGCTTGGTGGCCGGGGAGACGGCCAACAACGTGATCCTGAAACAGGCCGGAGGCGTGGAACACGCGCTTCTGCGGCCGGATCTCGCCGACCTGAAACCGTTGAACGGATCGCTGATGCCCGGTGGATTCGAATCGGTCCTGTCCGTTCAGGCCATGGCCGACCTGATCCGTTGGATGCGGACACCCTGAGTCGTGGGGCGGATGTACCGCCGACTTTCCAGTCGGATGTAGCGCCGACTTTCTAGTCGGCCTGGGTGGGGGGAAAAGGCCCCAAGACGCCGGCTGGAAAGCCAGCGGTACAGTCGGAAGTAGCGCCGACTTTCAGTCGGCCTGGGTGGGGGGAAAAGCCCCGAAACGCCGGCTGGAAAGCCAGCGGTACAGTCGGATGTAGCGCCGACTTTCTAGTCGGCCTGGGTGCGGGAAAAGTCCCGACGCGCCGGCTGGAAAGCCAGCGGTACAGTCGGATGTAGCGCCGACTTTCAGTCGGCCTGGGTGGGGGAAAAGCCCCGAAACGCCGGCTGGAAAGCCAGCGGTACAGTCGGAAGTAGCGCCGACTTTCATTAGGCCTGGGTGCGGGAAAAGCCCCGATCCACCGGCTGGAAAGCCAGCGGATCGGCCGGAAGTCCCGACCGACCCGGACCTTGACCCGAGACCACTTGGCGTCACACTGGGCGGACCGGGGAGCCATTGAGTGAACCATGATGGCTGAGAGTTCCGCCGAAGCGGAAGACCCGTCGAACCTGATCCGGATCACGCCGGCGTAGGGAGGTTGGCAGGGGCCATCATCTTCCCTAGGCGGCTGGACCGGAGGTGGGTTGGGCGTTCTCCCGGTGACGCAGGACAACGACAATCCGACCCGTCCCACGACAACGTTTCCAACCGCTTTTTCATTCATCCATGATCGCCACTCCGGAATCGCTAGAACCCCACAGTTCCTCACCGCTGCCAAACAGCCGACGGGTCTACGTTCCCGGGGAGGTCCACCCCGACGTCCGCGTCCCCATGCGCGAGATCGATCAGACGCCGACCCGCACGGTGGCTGGCGAAGTCGTGTCGAATCCGCCGATCCGCGTCTACGACACCTCGGGGCCCTGGGGGGATCCGGGATTCCAGGGGCGCGTGGATTCGGGGTTGCCCGGTCTGCGCTCCGAGTGGATCCGCCGGCGGGAAGACTCGGAGGCGTACGACGGTCGTGAAGTGAGGCCGCAGGACAACGGGTACCTCAGCCGGCAGCACGCGGAGTACGCGAGCCAGGCCGAGCGCAACCGCCTCGTGGAGTTTCCTGGTATGCAGGGTCAACGACGGCGTCCGTTGCGCGCGTCGAAGGGGCATCCCGTCACCCAATTGTGGTACGCGCGCCAGGGGATCATCACGCCGGAGATGGAGTTCATCGCGGTGCGGGAAAACCAGGGGCTGGAATGGCTTCGGCGCGACGCCGCGGCCGCGGCGGCTTCGGCGCGAGGTGGGGTGGTGGCCCGGGACGACGTGCGCCATCAGCATCGCGGGACGGGCGACTTGTCCCTGCGCGACTCGGACACCACCCCCGCGGTCATCCGGAGGTTTCCCCAGCGTCTTCCGGACGTGATCACGCCGGAGTTCGTGAGGGCGGAAGTCGCGGCGGGGCGCGCGATCATCCCGGCGAACATCAACCATCCCGAACTGGAGCCGATGATCATCGGCCGGAACTTCCTGGTGAAGATCAACGCCAACATCGGCAACAGCGCCGTGGCGTCGAGCATCGACGAGGAGGTCGAAAAAATGCGGTGGGCGACCAAGTGGGGCGCGGACACGGTCATGGATCTTTCGACCGGGAAGAACATCCACGCCACCCGGGAGTGGATCCTGCGGAATTCCCCCGTGCCGATCGGAACCGTGCCGATCTACCAGGCGCTGGAGAAGGTCGGAGGCAAGGCCGAGGAACTGACGTGGGCGATGTTCCGGGACACCCTCGTCGAACAAGCGGAACAGGGCGTCGACTATTTCACGATCCACGCCGGAGTGCTGCTCCGGTTCATCCCGCTCACGGCCCGTCGCATGACGGGAATCGTGAGCCGTGGCGGCAGCATCCTTGCGAAGTGGTGCCTGGCGCATCACCAGG
Organism: uncultured Verrucomicrobiota bacterium; assembly: GCA_942490575.1. Lineage (GTDB taxonomy): Bacteria > Verrucomicrobiota > Verrucomicrobiia > Limisphaerales > CAIMTB01 > CAIMTB01. The sequence continues at coordinate 93,940 of CALNYA010000028.1, read as the reverse complement.
AGAACTTCCTCTACACCCACTGGGACGAGATCTGCGAGATCATGGCGGCGTACGACGTGAGCTTCAGCATCGGCGACGGGCTCCGCCCGGGATCGATCGCGGATGCGAACGACGAGGCTCAATTCGCGGAACTGAAGGTTCAGGGCGACCTGACCCGGCGCGCCTGGGACCGGGGCGTCCAGGTGATGAACGAGGGGCCGGGCCATGTCCCCATGCATCTGATCGAGGAGAACATGGCCAAGCAGCTCGAATGGTGCCACGAGGCGCCGTTCTACACCCTGGGACCCCTGACCACCGACATCGCGCCGGGGTACGACCATCTGACGAGCGGCATCGGAGCGGCGATGATCGGTTGGTACGGTTGCGCCATGCTCTGCTACGTCACGCCGAAAGAGCACCTGGGCCTGCCCGGGAAACAGGACGTGAAGGAGGGCGTGATCACCTACAAGATCGCCGCCCACGCCGCCGACCTCGCCAAGGGCCATCCCGGGGCGCAATACCGCGACAACGCCCTGAGCAAGGCCCGCTTCGAGTTCCGATGGGAGGACCAGTTCAACCTCGGGCTCGACCCGATCAAGGCGCGCGAGTTCCACGACGAAACGCTTCCTCAGGAAGGCGCGAAGAGCGCGCACTTCTGCAGCATGTGCGGGCCGCATTTCTGCTCGATGAAGATCACCGAGGACGTCCGCAAATACGCCGCCGAACAGGGCGTCACACCGGAGGAGGCCATCGACCGCGGGTTGGAGGAGAAATCCCGCGAATTCGTCGATCAAGGCGCCGAGGTCTACACCAAGCCCGAGTCCCGCTGACCGACCCCGGGGCGATCAATCCGCGCGCTCCCTGGACGGTGTGTCGGGCCTGGGCGCGCGCGACTTCTACCTTCTACCTCGCCGGCCGCTTCGCCTTGGCTTTGGCGGGGCCCGAGTTGGGCGGGGCTGCTGTCTTGTGAGCCGGCGCGGCCGGTGGTGTGGGGTGGGGGCCGGTGCGGCCGGTGGTGGAGGGGGTTGCGGTGCGGGGCGGGTGCCGGCGCGGGTGGGAACGTGGGTTCCTCGGGGACCCCCGGCGGCGGGGGCGGGCTGTTCAGACCCCAGTATTCGGCGAGGGCTCGGAACATCTGGGCGAACTCCTCCGTGCTGGTTGGTTTCACCATGTACCCGGCGATGCCGGCGTCGTACATCCGTGACCGATCCGATTCGAGGTTGGAGGTGGTGAAGACGATCACGGGGATGCTCCGAAGATCGGGTTCCTTGCGGAGTTCGGCGAGGAACTCGTGGCCGCTCATCCGGGGCATGTTGATGTCGAGGAGGATGAGGAATGGCCGGGTGGAGTCGGGACTCCGCAGCCACGTCAGCGCGTCCTCCCCGTTGTGATGCCGTTCCACCGGGAACCGGACCCGAATCTGACTGAGGGCCCGCTTGATGCTGAGGACGTCCACCTCGTCGTCCTCGACCAGCAGGATGGGTTGGGACTGGTTGCAGAATTGATCCTCCCGCCGGCTGCGCACCCGGTCGCGCGTCCAGGTGATGGCGAAGCGGATCAGTTCGTGGACTCCCGTCAGCCCGAGCTTCTGGCGCATGCTGGCGCGATGCACATCCACGGTTCGCGGACTGATTCCGAGGCGGTCGCCGATCTCCTTCGCCTCGAGTCCTTCCGCGGTGAGAGCGAAAACCTCCAGCTCACGGGCCGAGAGGCGCTCCTCCGGAATGACGACCGTGCTGCTCCGGGGTGGCGGGGTCGTGAGGTTGAAATGGGGCTGGAGACTCGGGGAAACGAACCGTTCGCCGTCGGTGAGGCGGAGGATCGCGGGAACGAAGTCCTCCGGCGTCGTCGAGGCGTCGATGAAACCCCGCACGCCAAACCGGAGGGCGTCGTCCACGTGGTGCATCCCGGAGGCTTCCGTGATCAGTGCAAGGCGCGGCGACGGGGTCTTCGTAAGGTCCAGAGGGAGGACCCCCGCCGTTCGAAGGGCTTGGAGGGCGGTCTCGTCGAGAATGAGGACATCCGGGTTCAATCGGACGACTTCGGCCCATCCGGCATTCGCCTCCCCGGCGTCGCCCAGAACCTTCAGTCGAGCATCCGCGGAGAGGCACTGGCGGAGGCCGGTCCTCGCCAGGGCATGGGAAAGGATCATGTAAATTGTCTTCATCCGTATTCTGGAATGGGTCCTGGGACGGCTTCGGAGAATACACAAGACATATCGTCGGTCACGATCAGAAGACGGGGAGCGCGCCCGCCACGCCCGGCCGCCGGCCCTCACCATCGACGCATCGTGGATCCGATCCGTGCGACGATGCTTCCAACTCACACGCCGGCGCGCCTCTGAAAATCGGAAAGTCCCTCGGCCAGTTCCGCCCGGGACAGATGCCCCCGCTCCAGGGAGGCGTCGTTCAGGGACTCCAGTCGCTGGTAGAACGCGGATCCGAACTCCCGGAGGCCCGACGTCCCGGAAGCCTGATCGAGCAAGTGAAACAGGGAGTTTTCGGCATCCGCGTAGCGCCCCAGTCGCTCGAAGTGATGCATCGCCTGGGCATGCAGCTCCGCGGAAAGGGATTGCGGCGGAAGCACCGCGAGGAGGGCGTCGACCGACGGAACGAACCGCGGCGTCTCGACGGGATCGAGATGGTGGAAGACGGCGAAGAGCAGCCGAAGCGCCTGGAGATGGTTCTCCCTGGCGAGGTCGTCGTCGCCCTGATCCCCGGCGAGTTCCCCGGACTCCCGGAAGAGCGACACCAGAAAAAACGTCCGGGCATGGACTTCATGGGAGGCTCCCTGTCGGACGATCCGGGCGAGGATCTCCGTGACCGACAGGCGCAGAAGCGACGCCCGATCCGATTGGACGAGCAGCCGAAACTGGTGGTCCAACGCCGCGTCGGCATCCGCCGGCCGATCACCCGACCGCAGTTCCTGGATTCGGGACAGCGCCCGGGCGAACTCTTCGATGAGTCGCAGGAGGTAGTCGTGATGGATCATGGGGCCTGTCGGGCTGGGTGGGTTTACGGAGCGGTCGGTGGAGCCGGGTGTCGACGAGGCACCATGGCGCATCCGGACGATTCCGCAACCGGCCGACCGACAGTCCCTACTTCACCCGGGCCCGATAATACATCCGGGGGGCTCCCACCGCCTGGACGTCCAAGGCGTTGATGATGCCGCTGGGTGACGATTGGGTGAGCAACGGGGACCAAGGGCCGTCGGGGGAGGGCGCGGATTGGATCTCGTAGACGACTCCAGGCTCCCCCTGAAGCGTCAGCTGCGGTCCCTCGGAGAATAGTCGGATTCCTAGCGTGGGCCGCACCGATCCTCCGATCGCCCGCGGGGGCGGAAGGTAGATGTTGTCGAGGAGGACCGCGTCCAGGCCGGCCTCGAAATTGGGGTCCTTGGTGTAGCGCCACGTGAACGTGTGGGGCCCGCCGCCCAGGTTGAACGTCACGGTCTGCCAGGGGTGCTCCCCGGACCATCGGCGGACGACGGTGCCGTCGATCAGGAACTCGAACACGTCCCAGGCCGGTTCGGTGCTCACCCGCACGTCGAAGGAAACCAGTCCGGGACCGGTGTTCGTCGACAGCGCGAGACTCGCGCTCTGGCGCCCGGCGAGCACCGGGGTGCGCGCGGAGAAGCCGTCGCGGGGAGGTTCATTGGTCCGAACGACCCAGCGAGGCTCACTCAGGATCCACGGAATTCGCGAGAAATCCCCGGTCTCGAAGTCCTCGGTGAAACGGATCGTCTGGAAGCGCGGCGTGATCCGCTGGTTCCGGGTCATGGTGAGCGTGACCGGGTTCTCGTCCGACACAACGTCGCCTTCCCAGCCGACGAAGGCGAAGTCCTCCAGGGGCACGGCGGTCAGGACGACACGGGCGTTGACGGGAAAAGCGCCGCCGGGTGGGGAGACCGCGCCGCCGTTGGCGGGGTTGATCGTGAGGTTGTAGAACGTGCCGGCTTCGCGGGGGGTGAAGATGTACTGAAGCGAATACTCGCCGACGGCGGCGCCGTAGGCGTCGACCGCCACGCGATAGACGCTATTGCTGGCGACGGCGAAGCTGAGCTCGCTCCACCCGCTCCCAGGGAAAGAGTCATCGTTGCTGAGGATCTCGGTCAGGGTGTCGAGCGTGTCGCCGGCGTAGACCGCGAGCAGGGTGTCCACCAGGGACCCGGACGTGGTCAGGGCGAGTTGGCCGTCGGTGGGCGCGCGCCACCAGTACCAGACCGACCGACCGCCATCGTTGCCGGCATGGAGCGGTTCCCCGACCTCGCGGGAGGCATGGTCGTTCGCGCTGCTGACGAAGCCGCCGATTCCATCCAGTTGCCTGGAGAGACCGAAGTAGTCGTTGGTGGGATTCAGGTAACGAACCACCACGCTGTCGGCCGCGCTCGAGTTCCCGGCGAAATCGACCGCGACGGCCCGGATCACGTTGGTGCCTGGTGGCAGGGTCAGGATCGCGGACCACAGTTCGGTGCCGATGGCGTTGGTCGGCGGACCGCCGTTGACCTGCAGGACGATGTTGCTGATGCCGGAATCGAGCGGGAACGGTTCGCGGGCCGAGCCCGAGACGGCGATGACCGCGGAACTCACCAGGGAATCCTGAGTCGGAGATTGGATCGTGACGACGGGCGGGCGGGTGTCGGGGGTGCCTCCAGGGGCGACCCGCAGGCGAACGACGCCGGACGCGTTGGTGTCGATGCCGGAAACCGCGATCCGGTACGTGGTGCCTCGTGTCGCGTCGAACGACACGTTGGGCGGAAGACGGTTGGCGGTGTCGTTGGTCGACGAGGCGACGGCGACGAGATTGCTGAGGCGGTCGCCTTGGTACACCGCGAGAACGCCGGGAAACGCGCTGCCGGCGAGGTCCACGAGGACCCTGGAATCCCCGGGTGAGGCCCAGGTCCACCAGATGCTTTGGCCGGCGCCCGTGAGATTGGCGTGGCGCGGTTCCCCAGGTTCCAGGGACGCGAACTCATTGGTGCCGATCGTGACCCCGCCGGCGCTGAGGAGCTTGAACGCGTTGGTGAAGTTGTCGTTGGGCGGCCGCGGCACGATCGTGTACACGACATCGAAGGCGTTGGTGGCACCGATGGGGAACTCGGCGGGCGGCTCGTTCGTGATCGATGCGAGGTCGAGGCCCGTGATCAGGAGCGAAAGCGTCAGCGGAGTACGTGCCGTGACCGGCGGCGCGACGAGGCGACCACGGAAGACGCCGTCGTCGGCCGCGTTGTCCGGGGGCGTGCCGGCGTCGTTGAAGCGGATGACGTTGGTGCCGGTGCGGCCGGTGATCACGATGTTCGTGAACGCGAGGTAGTTGCTGACGGTGATCGAGATCGTGTTGGTGGTCTCCGTGATCAGAAAGGCGCCATTCGTGGGAATGATCGAGTACTGAAACTGGAGCGCGTTGGTGGGACCGGGTTGCTGCTGCGCCGACACCGGAAAGCAGCAACTGGCGACGAATAAAAGCCCCGCCAGGTAACACCGAAGGGAGAACATGGGACGCAGGCTAGGGCAGCGCGCCCGGACCGAACAACTTCAAAGGCTTTCTTTTGTGGTCTTTTGGCTTCCTTCACCCCGATGCCGTAGGCCAATTTTCAAGCATTCCAAACCGTCGATGGGCTCGACGTCAGCCTTCCTACCCGTGATGAAGCATCGTATTTTTCGTCTGTTATCAGTGGTTGTCCTGGTTGTCGCAGGGTGGATGCCGGAATTCCCGGCCCGCGCCCAGGCCCCGGGTCTTTCCCGTGAGTATTACGCCAACATCCCCGGCAACGACGTGGTCGCGCTGACCAGCGCGCCGGCTTTCCCGGATAGTCCGACGTTTCGCGACGTCCTCACCGTGGCGTTCGAGACTCCGCAGAACCAGGGCGGCGATTTCGGTCAGCGAATTCGCGGATTCCTCAACGCGCCACAGACCGGGGACTACGTGTTCTGGATCGCGAGCGACGATCAGTCCGTCCTGTATCTCAGTTCCGACGAGGACCCCGCGTCGAAGCGCGAGATCGCCGCGGTCAGCGGCGCGACGTCGTTCCGCGGTTGGTTCAGTCAACCGAGCCAGCAATCGGCGCCGGTGAGACTCGAGGCGGGACGGTTGTACTACATCGAAGCGCTGACGAAGGAAGGCGGAGGGTCGGATCATTTCTCGACGCGCTGGGCCCTTCCGCTGGGAGGCACCGAGGAGCCGATCCCGGCGGTGAACTTTCTTCCGGCGGGCACGCCGCTGTTCCCGCCGCAGCTGACGCGCCAGCCCGGGAGCCTGACGGTGATGGAGGGCGGCTCGGCCACTTTTCGAGTGGAGGTCAGCAACACGGACCCGATCACGTTCCAGTGGCAGCGCAACAACGTCCCGATTCAGGGCGCCAACGGCGCGACGCTGGTTCTTCCCCGCGTCAACGTGGGGGATCACGGCGCGCGCTACCGATGCACTCTGATCAACTCGCTCGGCTTCGTCCTTTCCGATGAGGCGGTGCTCACCGTCCTGCCCGATCAGACGCCGCCGGGGTTGGCCCGTGTCTTCAACACCTCGGTGAGCAATGTCGTGGTCCGGTTCACGGAGCCCGTTGCGACCAACTCAGCGTGGAATGTGGCCAACTACACGATCGACGGCGGCGTGAACCTTCTGGCGGCTGGCCAGGGCTCCGACGCCGCCACCGTGGTTCTGACGACCACCACGCCACTGACCGTGGGCGCGGTTTACACCCTGACCGTGTCGGGGGTCGCGGATCTCGCGGCGACGCCGAACATCGTCGCGCCCGGCACGCGGACTGTGTTCACGGCGCTCGGGTTCGCGCCGGTGGACATCGGCCGGCCCCCGTCTCCGGGTCTGGTGGAGCCCGTGCCCAGGGGGCTCGACATCACAGTCGTCGGGGCGGGGGTGGGCGGCACCAACGACCAGTTCCATTTCAGCCAGCAACAGCGCGTCGGCGACTTCGACGTGGAAGTGCGCCTCGAATCCCTCCAACTCGGGAGCCTTTTCGCCCAGGCGGGACTGATGGCCCGGCAAAGCCTTTCCGACGACAGCCCATTCGCCGCGGTCCTCGCCACCCCCAGCCTGGCGGGGAGTCTCTTTTCCTGGCGCGGACAAACCGGCGCCGTGGCTCGAATCCAGGGCAGCGCACCGGTGAATTTTCCGCATACGTGGCTTCGACTGCGGCGGCAGGGGACCAACTTCACGGGATTCGCCAGTTTGGACGGTGCCGCCTGGACCCGGTTGGGTTCCGCCGGAATCGCCCTGTCCAACTCCGTCTACCTGGGTCTCGTCGCGAGCAGTCGGGCGACCAACGCGACCGTCGTCGCGGGGTTCCGGGACTTCTCCGACCATGGCGACACAGCGTCGGCGGGATTTCTTCCGGAAGCTCTGGAGCCGCTCGGGCCGTCGAGTCGGCGGACCGGGTTGGTGCTGAGCGAAATCATGTACCACCCCGAAGCGCGCGCGGACGGCCGCCGGCTCGAGTATGTGGAGTTGTTCAATTCGGACTCCGCCTTCGCCGACCTGGGCGGCTTTCGCCTGGCGGGCGATGTCGACTACGCGTTCCCCGAGGGAACCGTGCTTCAGGCGGGCGCCTTCTTGATCGTGGCGCAGGCGCCCGCGGATCTGGGCTCGGCGTTGTCGGGAGGAGGCGCGGGGATTCTGGGGCCGTGGACCGGCGGCCTGCCCCGCGGAGGGAGGCGCCGTCCGACTGCGAAATCGTTCCGGAGCCGTGTTGCTGGAAGTGATCTACGGAGATGGAGCGCCCTGGCCGGTGGCGGCGGACGGTGCGGGGCATTCGATGGTGTTGGCTCGACCCAGTTATGGGGAAGGCAACCCGCGGGCCTGGGCTGCCAGCGAAAAACGGGGCGGATCACCCGGGCGCGCCGAAGTCAGGCTGCCCGATCCGCGACGGCGCATGCGCGTGAACGAGGTTCTGGCCCACACCGACGATCCCGTCCTCGATTTCGTCGAACTCTACAATAGCGGACCCACCGAGGTGGACCTGGGAGGCTGTGTCCTGACCGATGATCCGAGCCGCGCGCGGTTCCTCATCCCGGTGGGGACGACGGTGCCGCCCGGCGGGATGGTCGCCTGGGATCAGTCGCAACTTGGCTTCGCCCTGTCGGCGGCGGGCGAGGCGATCCTGCTGATGAATCCCGAGGGGGATCGTGTGCTCGACGTCGTGCGATTCGGGCCCCAGTTGAACGGGGTTTCCAGCGGCCGGATTCCCGACGGTGGCGAGACGTGGTCGTTGCTCGAGACGCCGACTCCGGCTCGGGCCAACGGGCGGGCTCGGTCGGAGGCGATCGTCATCAACGAGATTCTTTACCACGGGCCGGGCGACGGACGGGAGGAGTTCGTGGAGCTGTTCAATCGAGGAACGGCGCCGGTGGATCTTCAAGGCTGGCGATTCGTGGATGGCATCGATTTCGCATTCACCGGCGCCACGGTCCTGCAGCCGGGGGCCTACCTCGCCATCGCGGCCGATGCGGTCCACCTGCGGACGTTGCATCCGGGCCTCGGCGCGGACCGGGTGGTGGGCGATTTCGGAGGGAACCTCTCGAACGCGGGTGAACGCCTCGCCCTGGCGCGCCCGGAGGTCCTGACCACCACGAACAGCGCCGGAGCCCTGGTCAGCACGACGGTTTTTGTGACGGTGACCGAAGTCCGCTACCACGATGGCGGACGTTGGGGTCGTTGGTCGGACGGCGACGGCAGCAGCCTGGAGTTGCGGGATCCCAGGGCCGCCGACGGTCTCGCCCCCGAGTGGGGGGACAGCGACGAAACCACCAAGAGCGGTTGGACGACGGTGGACTTCACGGGGCGATTGGAGTTGGGAAGGGGCGCCGCGACGGAATTGCATGTGATGCTGCTCGGGGCGGGCGAGTGCCTGTTGGACGACGTCGAGGTGCGAGACGCCAGCGGAGCGTCGCTGGTGGTGAACAGCTCGTTCGAAGGGGGGTTGGACGGATGGATTGCGCAGGGGAATCACGTGGCGTCCGGACTAGCGAACCTGGGGTTTGAGAGCGGACGGAGTCTGCACCTCCGCGCGAGTTCGGGCGGGGACAACGGCGCCAACCGCATCAAGACCGTGCTGAACGGCGGCGCGCTTCTCGAGGGTTCCTTCGCCACCTTTCGGGCTCGGGTGCGCTGGCTGCGCGGGCATCCGGATCTCCTCCTGCGTCTCAAAGGGAACTACCTCGAAACCGTGGTGCACCAGCCGTTGCCGCCCAACCTGGGGACACCCGGCGCGGTCAATAGCCGGCGCATCGCCAACGCGGGACCCGCCATCGTCGATGTCGCGCATTTTCCCGTCGTCCCGGCCGCCATGGAGCCGGTGCGGGTCACAGCCCGGGTGGCGGATCCCGACGGCGTCTCGTCGTTCCGCCTGAAATACAGGTACGACCCTTCCGTGACGGTGAACGAGCTGGAACTCCGCGACGACGGCGGGGAGGGCGACGTGGTCGCGGGGGACGGCATCCACACGGCGGTCATTCCCGGGCAGGCGGCGGGAGTCCTCGTCGCGTTCTGGATCGAGGCGGTCGACGGGGCCTTGGTGCCGGCGTCGGCCACGTTCCCGGCGGAACCCGCGCTAGGGGAGTGCCTGGTTCGCTTCGGCGAGGAAATTCCGGCGGGGAGTTTCGGAACCTATCGACTCTGGATGACGCAGCGGCGGACCGACATCTGGACCGGGCGCGAAGTGATGAGCAACGAAGCGTTGGACGGCACGGTGGTGTACGGAACCCACCGGGCGATCTACAACGCCGGGGCCCGCTACCGCGGCAGCGCCTTCATTCGTCCCGGCTACAACGGCCCGACCGGTTCGTTGTGCGCCTATGTCTGGACGTTGCCGTCGGACGATCCGCTGCTGGGGGTCGACGAGTTCAACCTGGACTGGCTCGAGCAGCCGGGTCGCGATCCCACCCTCCAGCGGGAGCGGATGTCGTTTTGGATCGGCGAACAACTGGGAGTGCCCTTCAGCCACCAGCGGTACGTGCGGATCATCGTGAATGGCGTGCAACGCGGCGAGGTCTACGCCGACACCCAGCAGCCGAACCGGGACTACATGGCGAGCTGGTTCCCCGACGACTCCAACGGAGAGATCTTCAAGATCGACGACTGGTTCGAGTTCAACGACGCCGTGCAGCGCGAATTCAACGAGAACGCGCACCTGGAGCGGTACGTTTCCAGCGACGGCACCTTGAACAGCACCCGCTACCGTTGGAATTGGGAGAAGAAGGCCAATGGCGGCCTGGACGACGATTATTCGCGGCTTCTCGGCCTGGTCGAAGTTCTCAACCTGCCCGACGACACCGAATACACCCAGCGCGTCCCGGAGGTCGTGGATCTGGACGGGTGGCTTCGGGCGATCGCCACCCGGCGGGTGGTCGCCGACTGGGACGGCTACGGGTACGATCGCGGCAAGAACACCTTCGCCTACCTTCCACCCGGTGGCCGATGGAGCCTGCTGTTGTGGGATCTCGATTTCTCGCTGGGTGGCGGCAGCGATGGGGCGAACACCGACCTCTACAGCGCGAACGACCCGGTCATGGAGCGGATGTACCAAAACCCGCTGTTCGGCCGGGTCTATCTCCAGGCGTTCGCCGATGCGATCCGGGGTCCGCTCGCCCCGGGCGTGGCCGATGCGCTGATGGACGAGAACTTCAACGCGTTCATGGGCAACCAGGTCCAGGCGGCCTCCCCAGCGCCCATCGCACCGTGGATCGCGGCTCGCCGATCCTACCTCGCCCGGATCCTATCGACCAACTCGGCACCCTGGTCCGTCGATGTGCCGGGTGGGGGTGTCGTGATCACGAATCAGAGCGTCGTGCGATTGACCGGCTCTTCCCCGATCGAGGTCCGGTGGATCGCGGTGAATGGCTTCGCCTACGCGCCGTCGTGGAATTCGACCACCAACTGGTCCTTGGCGATCCCGCTGCGCGCGGGCACCAACTCGCTGGTCCTCGGCGGACTCGACCGGCACGGTTCCGCCGTCGTGGGCTCGGTGTCCACCGTGCGGGTGGTCTACACGGGCGTCGATGAGCGGCCGGAGGATTTCGTGCGGATCACCGAGATCATGTACGAGCCCCTCGATCCGGACGCCGAGTTCGTGGAACTCCACAACGGATCCAGCCGCACCACCTACGACCTGTCGGGCTGGGGATTGGAAGGCATCGACCTCATCCTTCCCGGCGGCATTTCCTTGGCCCCAGGTGAATTCGCGGTGCTCGCCAAGGATCGGACGGCATTCACACGAGCCTATGGCGGCCGCCCGCGTCTGCTGGCGGAATACCCGGGCCGGCTCAACAACGCGGGCGAAACGCTTCGCCTGGTCCGTCCCGGTTCGACCTCGCAACCTTGGCTGCTGGTCGACGAAGTCACTTACTCCACCCGGATCCCATGGCCTACCCGGGCGGCGGGTCCGGGCGGGGCGTTGCAAGTCGTCGATCCGACCCAGGACAACCGGCGGTCGTCCAACTGGGCCGCCGTGGATGCCGCGGGCCACGGCCACTCTAGTTGGCGCTTCATGGCGCTGTCGGATCGAGCCGGTTCCTCCACGTTGGTGCTTTCCCTGGGTGGCGCCGGCCAGGTTCATCTGGACGACGTCTCCTTGGTCGCGGGACCCGTGCCCCGCGTGGGGGCCGAATTGGTGGCCAACGGCGGATTTGAGGAACCGTTGGCCCCGTCATGGGTGGCCGGACCCAGCGCGGAGTCCGTCCTCGACCCTTCGATCCGGCGATCCGGACGTTCGAGCTTGAAGCTGGTGGGGCCGGCGGGGGCGTCCGCTTCCGATTCCGCGCTGACACAGACGCTCGCGGCGCCGGTCGTGCCGGGGCAGATCTACACCCTGAGTTTCTGGTACCTCGCCGATCCCGACGGTTCGGATTTGGTCCTTCGCACGGAAGGCGGCGGGTTGTTCGCCCTGGTGGACGCCCGTGAAGTGCCGGTCGCACCCGCCACACCCGGCGCGGCGAGTTCGGTGGCCGCATCGGTGGCCCCGTTCCCCGACCTCTGGATCAACGAGGTCCAAGCACGGGGAATCGGCGGATCGGGCGTCCCCTGGCTCGAGCTCCACAACGCGGGGTCGTCCCCGGTGAATCTGGCGGGGTGGTACCTTTCGTCCGATCCCAACTGGCCGGGTGAGTGGCCGTTTCCGGCGGGGGCGGCGATCGGCGCGCGCGAGTTCCTCGTGATCTGGGCGGACGGCCAATCGGGCCTCGCCGCCGACGGATGGCACGCCGGGTTCACGCTGCCGGCATCGACCGGAGCGGTCGTGCTTTCGCGAACCGCGGGCGGAGTCCCCGCGGTGGTGGACGTGCTCGCCTACGAAGGTCTGTCCAATGGCCGTTCCGTGGGGTCCCACCCGGACGGCGCCTGGTCGGAGCGCTTCGTGTTCGAAGTGCCGACGCCGGGGGCTCCGAACGATCGGTTCAGTCTGCCGGTCCGGTTGGTCATCAACGAGTGGATGGCCCGCAACAACACGACCGTGGCTGACCCCGCCGATGGCGATTTCGACGACTGGTTCGAGCTCTTCAACGCGGGCGACACGGCCGTGGATCTCGGAGGGTACACCCTGACCGACAACCCATCGGATCCACGGAAGAGCACGATTCCCGCCGGATTCGTGCTGCCGCCGCGCTCCGTGATGCTGGTGTGGGCGGACGGTGAGCCCGACCAAAACGGGCCGGGGCGCGAGTTTCACGCCGATTTCGCGTTGAGCGCCGACGGTGAAACCATCGCGTTGTACTCGCCGGGCGGAAACCTGGTGGACCTTGTGAGTTTCGGACCGCAGGACCGTGATGTGAGTGACGGATTGGTCCCCGATGGTGCGGTGGGCGCCGTGGTGCGCCTCCCCGTGCCGTCGCCTCGCGAACGGAACTCGGCCGCCCCAGTGGACGAGATCCGCGTGACGGGTCTGGATGTCGCCGGAGGAGCAACCCTTCTCACCTGGACGACGGTGGCCGGCCGATCGTATGAGGTGGAAGCTGTCGAGAGGCTCGGAGACGCCTGGGTGCCCGCGAGTGGTCCGGTGGTCGCCACAGGTTCGTCGATGCAGTGGCTCGATCCCACGGCCGGAGGCGCCGCGAGGTTCTACCGAGTCGTCCGCCGGTCCCCGTGACCTCGGCGGCTGCTCACGCGAGCCACCATCAGTCCTTCGCGCTTTCGCGTGAGTCCATCCGGCATTGGTTTTCCCAAACTGTTGGAGGCGACACTGTGAAAGACGGATTCTCACGCGAAGACGCGAAGGCGCGAAGAGAGGATGAGGAAGCCATCTTCGACCCCGGGCTCTTGATCAGTTTCGGTGCCGCCACTTTCAAGGAAGGGGTGAAACGCATCGTCAACGGGCATCAGAACTTCGCGTCTTCGCGCCTTCGCGTGAGTCCATCCGGCATTGGTTCTCCCGAACTGCTGGAGTGACACTATGAAGGACGATTTTTCATGCGAAGACGCGAAGGCGCGAAGAATGGATGTGGAAGCCATCTCCGGGGTGGTGGTTGAGAATGCATATCGGCTGCATGTCGCCGCGGGCCCCGGACTGCTGGAGAGTGTCTACGAGGTGGCTCTCGCGCGGATGCTGGGAGACCAGGGTTTAGATGTAAAACGGCAGGTCCCTATCCCGATTCGTCTGCTCGGCATGCGATTCGACGAAGGGTTTCGGGCCGACTTGATCATCGAGGGTTGCTTTCTGGTGGAACTGAAGTCGGTCGAAAACCTCGCGCCGGTTCACGCCAAGCAGACATTGACCTATCTCCGACTCCTTGTTTTTCCTCTTGGGCTACTGATCAATTTTGGCGCCGCCACTTTCAAAGAAGGGGTGAAACGCATCGTCAACGGGCATCAGAACTTCGCGTCTTCGCGCCTTCGCGTGAACCAATCCGCCCCGGATTCCAACCCGCCATGAGGATCCTCCACGCCTTCGCGTTGTTTGCCTTGCTCGCCTTCACAGGCGCTGCATCAACCTTCGCCGCCTCTACGAAGCACACAAAACCCAACATCGTCCTGGTCCTCTTCGACGACATGGGCTGGAGCCAGCCGCCGTGCTACGACCCGCGGTCGGCCCTCCGCACGCCGCATCTCGACCGCCTCGCAGCACAGGGAATGCGATTCACCGATGCGCACTCGGGCGCGGCGGTCTGCACTCCCACCCGTTACGGCGTGCTCACCGGCCGATACCCGTCGCGCATCGGCCAGTTCGGCGTCCTCACCACGTATTCGAAACCCATCATCCCGACCACGCGCCTGACCGTAGCGTCCCTGCTCAAGCAGCAGGGCTACACGACGGCGTGCATCGGGAAATGGCACCTCGGGATGGATTGGGTGGACGGCAGGCCGGGGACGGAAACCCAGCTTCCGATCGGCGCGACGATGACCGGCGGACCCAACGCTGTTGGCTTTGACTATTTTTGCGGATTCACCCACGCGCGGAACATCGGCTCGGTCATTGAGCAGGACCGCGTCGCCGCTCATGTCACGCCGGTGGAGAATCAGCCGCTCATGATCCGCAAGGCCGTCGAGTGGTTGGATCAACGCGAGGTGGACGAGCCGTTCTTCCTCTATTTTCCGATGTGCCCGCCCCACACGCCCATCGCACCTTCGGCGGAGTTCGAGGGACGGAGCGGCGCTCGCGATATCGTCAGGCGGGATCCGAAGTACGGCGACTGGCTCTTCCAGGGCGACGCCATGCTCGGGCGGATCATGGAAGCGCTCGATCGGAATCATCTTGCCGAGAACACGCTTCTCATCGCCACGAGCGACAACGGCGCCGAGCAGCGCGCCTACGCCCCGTTGCGCGAGTCGAAACGCAGCATCCACGAGGGAGGTCATCGCGTTCCGTTCGTGGTGAGGTGGCCGGGAAAGGTGAAACCCGGCACCCGGAACCACCACACCATCTGCCTCAACGACCTCCTTGCCACCGCCGCGGAAATCGTCGGTGCGAAGCTTCCGGCGAACGCGGGCGAGGACAGCGTCAGCCTTGTCCCGGAATTTTTCGACCCCACCGGCAAGCCCGTGCGCGACACCACCTGGCACCAGGCGATGAACGGAAGCCTCGCCATCCGACAGGGTCCGTGGAAGGCCGTCTTTCACAAGAACGGTTCCCGTGAACTCTTTCATCTGGACGACGATCTCTCCGAACGAAACGACGTCCGTGCCGCGAATCCCGAGGTGTTTTCCCGCCTTGAGGCTCTGTTCGAAGCCGACATCGCCCGCGGACGCAGCACACCGGGCGACGCGCGGAAGAACGAACACGAACTTTCGCTTCCCGCCAAGTCTGAGTCCAAGTCCGAGTCCGAGTGAACCAAAGACCTATTTGACCCAATCCAGCGGGAAGCTGGCGAAGACGAGGCCTTCGGCGGTGCCGCTTTCGTACACGATGCCGATGCGGCCATCCCGCAGGACGGTCATGGAGGAATACATGGATGGGCCGGGATCGAGCAGCGTGCCCGCGCTCCACGTTTTCCCGCAGTCGA
The DNA here is from genome assembly GCA_942490575.1 of uncultured Verrucomicrobiota bacterium. Classification (GTDB taxonomy): domain Bacteria; phylum Verrucomicrobiota; class Verrucomicrobiia; order Limisphaerales; family CAIMTB01; genus CAIMTB01. The sequence goes on along the minus strand of CALNYA010000028.1, from coordinate 78,522 downwards.
CGCTGGTGCGGATGGTCAGACGTTCCCGGCGCGTGGTGCTGTTGGGATTCGAGAAAATCAGCACACCGCTGGGGTGCCGGATGAGGCTGGCCATACAGGTCGGGTCGGGGACGTCGAGCCACGGCTCGCTCCACTTGCCAGCCTCCCGATCCCAGCGCGCCCAGGAGCGTTGGCCGGCTCGTGCCTCGTTGCGCATGGAGAGGAGCAGCGAGCCGTCGGCGCATTCAGCGATCTGCGCTTCGCTCGTCGGCGGATTGGCTGGGATGGCCGGCGGGGAGATCGTCCATGTCGCGCCGCCATCGATGCTGGAGATGAAACAGGAATGAGGCGCGTCGTCCGCGCCTTTGAACTGCGCGGGGAAGACGAGGGTGCCGTCGCGGAGCTGGATTCCATTGCCGGGCCCTTGAAAACACAGCCGCCACTCAGGCTGTTTGATCTGGGAGGTGATATTGATGGGCTTGCTCCACGTGAGGCCGTCGTCCGTGCTCTTGGAGATCACAAACTGGCCCGTCTCCTCGGGCGTCATCCCGGGCCCGCTCCCGCGCCAACCGCGCGCGCCCTTCGACCACAGTGCGGCCACGAAGATTGTGCCGGTCCTGGCGTCCACGAGCACGGTGGGGTCGCCCACGCCGTTTCCTTCGCTGCCGGGGACGGCTGCGTCGTAATCCATGACGCGCCGCATCGTGCCCCAGGTCGCGCCACTGTCGGTCGAGCGCATCATACCCACGTCGATATCGCCGGGGAGATCGCCCCCACCTTGATGGCGGACATCGAAGACGGCGATGAGCGTGCCCGCGGGCGTCGTCGCCAGACCGGGGATGCGGTAGGTGTGAACGCCCTCGTCGCCGTTCTCGCGGAGGGTCGTGAAAACCGGCGAATCGCTGGCCGTGTCTTCGCGCGTCCCCGCCGCCGCGAGGGTGAGCGTTCCGGGTTGGAAGGCGGCGGTTGCGAATGTCGCCGACCCGAAGCAAAGCCCTTGCAAGAACAGGGCCAACATGGTGCGCAGGCCGAGAAGGACCTGGCTGGGAACGACGGGATTCTTGACGGGCAGGAACATGGGCAACGAAATCCTTCCTTGCGACGCGACGATGACGATCCGACTCACGCCGAAGGCTACCCCATGGAATGGGTATGTCCAAGGCGCCTCTGTTGTGCCGCGCCTGCGCCATATCAAAAATAAAACGCCGATCCGACCGCATCCAATCGCCTCAACCGCAATGATGACGATGATCCTTCAACAGATTCGACGCCACGACTGGATCCGCGTGCTCCTTCTGATCGGCACGTTCACGGTAGCGGGAAGCGCCGCAGCCGCGGTGCGCTGGGGTGGCGACGTGCTGCGCCAGAAGCCCGAGTGGTATGCCACCGCCGAGGCGCGCGCCGCCGCCGACAACGTGCGGCGCTACCAGTCGGAGGCGGGCGCCTGGCCGAAGAACACCGATCTGCTGGCGCCGGCGACCGATGCCGCGCTCGAGGAGATCCGGAAAGGCGGAAAGGCCGACACCATCGACAATGGCGCCACGACCCTGCCGATTCGCTTCCTGGCGCTTGTCGTCAATGCCACCTCGCGCGACGAGTACCGCGCCGGAGTTCTCCGCGGCTTGGATTATCTTTTCGCCGCCCAGTATCCGAACGGGGGCTTCCCCCAGTTCTTTCCGCTTCGACCGAGCGGATACTACTCGCATATCACTTATAACGACGGAGCCATGATCAACGCGCTGGTGCTTCTCCGCGACCTCTCCGAACAACGTGATCCGTTCGGGTTCGTTGACGCCGGGCGCCGGGCGAGCGCCGCCGACGCCGTTGTTCGCGGCATCGATTGCATCCTCAAGACCCAGATCCAACAGGGCGGCCGCCCCGCGGCGTGGTGCGCCCAGCACGACGCGAAAACGCTGGAGCCCGCGTGGGCGCGGTCCTATGAACCACCCTCCCTGTCCGGCGGTGAAAGCGTCGGCATCGTTCGCTTCCTGATGGCGATCGAGAATCCATCGCCCGAAGTGATCGCCGCGATCGAAGGCGCGGTGGCATGGTTCCGCAAGGTGGTGATCACCGGGCAACGACTCGAGGGAATCCGGCGCCCGGACGGCCGCACGGAGCGCATCCTGGTGCCCGATCCGTCGGCGCCGCCGCTCTGGGCCCGCTTTTACGAACTCGGCACCGACCGCCCTCTCTACATGGACCGCGACTCCAAGCCGCTCCACGACTTCATGAAGGTCGGCTATGAACGCCGCAGCGGCTACAGCTACCACGGCACATGGCCCGCCTCGCTTCTCGAACGGGAATATCCGGCCTGGCGGGCGAAACTCGGGCGCCAACCGTGACCCGCCACCGGGACGATCATGAAGACCCGACTCCAACGGCTTGTCGCCCTGGTCTTGGTCGCGCCGCCCGTGAACGCCGCCGAGAAGCCGCGCGTCCAGTCCCCACCGACCGCGAGACCGAACCCGCCAACGCCCTTTCCATGGATGCCCGGTAGTCGATGGCGACAGGAATTCAGAATGGCCGCGCCAATTGCCTCCGCCCCGGCGAGTCCGACCCATCGGGGCGCGAGATTCCTTTTGGCGTGGATGGCCGTGCTGCTGGCTGCGTTCTCGCCCCGAGCGGATGAAGTGGGATTGAGCGCGGATTTCTCCGTCCTTACCGGAACTATCCGGCCGCTTCACGGGATCAACAAAGGTCCACTGGCTCCGGGTGGACTGTTCGACGTGATCAAGGAGCAGAAGGAATTGGGGATTCCGTTCACGCGCCTGCATGACTGCGGTTGGCCGAATCCGTATGTGGTCGACCACCATGTGGTCTTCCCCGATCCCAGCGCGGATCCAACGCTGCCGGAGAGCTATGATTTCCGTCTCACCGACGAATACATCACCGCGGTGCGCGAGACTGGCGCGGAGCCGATTTACCGATTGGGCGAGAGCATTGAGCACACGGCGGTGAAGCGCCACGTCCATCCGCCCGCGGACATGGAGAAATGGGCGGCGGTCTGTCTTGGGATCATACGGCACTACAACGAAGGCTGGGCCAACGGATTTCATCACCACATCCGGTACTGGGAGATTTGGAACGAGCCCGAGAACCGCCCGGCGATGTGGAGCGGCACGGATGACGACTATCTGCGACTCTACCGCGCCGCCGCCACGGCCATCAAAAATAGGTTCCCCAACGTGAAGGTCGGCGGCCCGGCACTCGGTGCCAGCGGCAACTTTTTGAATGGAGAGTTTCGGCCCACCGATTTCGCGGTGAATTTCTTGGAATTCTGTCGCAAGGAGAGCGTGCCCCTGAATTTTTTCTCGTGGCACTGCTACACGGCTGACCCCGCCGAACTTCCCGCTCGCGCCCGGGCCATCCGGAGTCTGCTCGATTCAAACGGCTTCACCGAGACCGAGAGCCACCTCAACGAATGGAATTATCTTCCGGGCAACGATTGGGGTCCCATCTCCCGGTCCGGAACTCCCACCACCAGGCGGCGCACCTACGAAACAATGGCTGGGGCGGCGGGCGCGGCGTTCGTGGTTTCCGCTCTGCTGGAACTTCAGGACGCGCCTGTGAACGTCTGCAATTTTTTCCACGGCGAATTGGGTCAATTCGGAATTTTCACCGAGCAAGGCGTGCCACTGAAGGTCTATCAGGCCTTCCGCGCTTTTCAGGGACTGATCAAAACGCCACGACGCGTGCGGACCCGCGGAGCCGTCTCCGGAAAGATCGCCTTCGCCGCCGGACTGAGCGCGGACGGCCGTGAAGCGACTCTGTTGTTGAGCAATTTCGCCGACCCGCGCCCGGAGGTCGTCCTGAATTGGAAATGCTTCGCGTGGACCGGCGGGGTCACCGCGGAGATTCGCATCGTGGATCCCTTCCGCGACTTCACGGAAGCGCGGACCGAGTCGGTCGCGGATGATGGCCCCAGTCTTCACCTGAGGTTGAAGGCGCCGGCCCTCGCGCTGATTCGTCTGCGCCCCACGGAGGGCGTGATGGCCAGGCCGAAGTTGTCGGTGACTTCGCCCGCGAATCGATTGGTCTTCCAGCGTGATCAGAGTGGCAACGCCGCGATCTCCGTCGCCGGGAGCTGCGGGTGGCCGGAGGCGGCGGTCGAGGCGCGGATGGTTGACGCGGCCACTGGCAAGACCGGCGATTGGATCTCATTGGGCCAGGTTCAACCGAACTTCACCTACCGGGGCAGCCTCACGGTCCCGTCGGGCTGGTATTCGCTCGAAGTTCGCGCTCGCGCCGAAGGGCATTCGACCGTCACCACCGTTGAGCGGGTCGGCGTCGGGGAGGTGTTCGTGGTCGTGGGCCATTCGGTGGCGCATGGCGGGGAAATCAATCTTCCGGGAGCGGAGGACGACCGTGTCAGCACGATCGCCTTGCCCGCGGGCGATGTGGAATCGCAGTGGCGGTACAAGTTCACCGGCGATCCGCGGTTTCTGCCCGACACCGTCGGAAAGCATTTCGATTCCAACGTTCAGCCTGCTCCGGCCGGGAATGGAACTTACTTCTGGGCCGCCTTCGCGGAGCACGTCGCCAAGGCGCGAAATGTGCCGGTGCTGATCCTCAACGCGGCCTTCGGCGGCACCAGCCTGGAACACTGGGCCAAATCCGCGCGCGGCGAACCCTTCGCGCACCCCTTCGTTAGTTCGTCGATTCGCATGCCCTACATCCGACTGGAGCACGCGCTGAAGAAGTACTGCGCCGTCACGGGCCTGCGGGCGATCCTCGCCGACCAGGGCCAGAACGACTGGCCGGAGAAGGACGAGAACAAGATTCTCTCGAACTACCAGGCGTGGATCGCGCGGGCCCGCGAGGACACGGGCTTTCCACATCTTGCCGTGGTGGTGAATCGCCAATCGCCCCCCGACGGCTTCGGCCAGATCCGGCGGGTGCAGGACCGGATGATCAAGGAATACCCCGATTGTTTCGCCGGCCCGGACTACGACACCCTCGAGAAGGAGGATACCGTCGACGGAGTTCATCTCAGCGAATCCGGGGCCAGGAAGGCGGCCCAACTTTGGTCCCAAGCGCTGGACGCGAAGTTCTTCAAAACCTCCGTCCCTTCGCAGGCAAAGTAGAGTCTTGCCGGCATGACGATCAGGCCGGGATTGCCACCGCGACCGTGGTGACGTTAAAAATCCGGTCGTGAGCTTCAGGAGAATCGAGGGTCGAGTCGGACTGTGTTCATGCATCCTGGCGGTCGTTGCTCTGGCCCTATCGGGCCCCCTGGTCCGAGGCGCCGATCTCGTCATCGATTCGTTTGACACCGAGGACGCCACCTTTTCCTGGTCGGCGACGTGGGGTTCGGCGCCGGTGCTCACCTGGGATTCCCTGGACGGGAGCGAGTCGGGTTCGTCCGGCTCTCTCCTGGTCGCGGCGGACTACTTCACCCCAGCCGACAACGGGTGGGAGCAGATGGTGATCACCCGGACCTTTGAAACGCCGGTGACGGGGTCCAGGTACGCGTCGGTCTCCGTGGATGTGAAGGTCAACCCGGCGTCCATCCCCGCCGCGAGCGGCAACTACGGCTATTTCGAGTTCAAACGGACGGATGGGAGTGCGCTGGGCGGCGTCAACCTCACCAACACGGGCTGGACCACCATCACGTTCAAGCTCGCCCCAACCGAGGGGGACTTGACCGGCATCGTGGTTCAGAACGGTAGCTCGGAGTTCCGGGGACCGGTCATCTACCACCTCGACAACTTCCGGTTCACCGAAAAGGGGGGCGCGGAGCCGCCGCCCACGCTCGCCGTGACCCGGAGCCACGCCGCCGGCCTCCGGCTTGTCGCCAGCGCGCCGGGACAGGCCTACCAGCGACAGAACGTAGCCTACCTTCCGGCCGAGCAGTTCGACGGCGGCCTCTGGTGGGTCAATCAGGGCGAGCCCATGACCTATTCCGTCACTTGGGCGGAGTTCCCGGACACCTCCAACGCCGGGTTCCAGGGCCACATCTTTCTCAGCGCGGACTCCAGCCTTGGAGGCATCCCGGACTGGACCGATCCGAATGTGATCTTCGTCGAGTTCCAGTACGTCAACACGGCGGGGTCGGATGGGGCCCTAGGAACTGCCGATGATGTCGTCCGCGCCCGGGCCCGGTTTCTCCACAAGGTCAACGAGCCGTCGGGTAACGCCATGCTCTACCGGGAGCCGGAAAGCGCCGGCCCGGACCTTCCGGCGGGCGTTCTGGGCAGTGTGCTGGCTCCGTCGATGCTGGGGACCTGGAGCATCACGTTCAGGAACAACACCCAGATCGTGCTCGCCGCGCCCGACGGTTCGACCGCGGACATCATCCTTCCGGCCGAGGAAGCAGCGTCCTTCGAGCCGGCCTTCCAGGGCCTCAGCGCGCTGTTTGGCGTTCAGCCCAACTCCGACACCCGGATTGATCAGGCGGCCGTCATCTCCCGCATCCGAATCACCAAGGGCGCCGCCGTCGTGGTGGATGAAAACTTCCAAACCTCCCTCGACCCGGAAGTTTGGGCCACTCGAGCGAACGATCCCGGGGGCGTGTTTGGGGTGCCGGCCTCGGTTTCGATGCTGGTGAGCTGGAACCTGCCCGACGCGGGTTTCGTGCTCCAGAGTGCGCCCGGAGTCACCGGGCCCTGGTCGGGAGGGATCGAGCCAAGACTCGTCGGCGCCAGGCGGGTGGCGCTGATCGAAGGCACCGAAGGCCCCGGTTCGCCGGCTGGGTTTTTCCGCCTGAGAAAGTAGGAGCCGCCAACGAGACGCATCGGGCCATCGACTCGAACGCACACACAACTCGACGACGCCATCACCGCCGAACCTTTCACCGGCATTTCCCGCGACCTCGCCAAATCCCTTGGGATGCTGGAAGCGCCCAATTCCCAATTCCCAATTCCCAATTCCGACCATCCTGTGAACACCATCAGCAAGCTCGCATTGGATCTCACAAAATCCTTCCCGCGCAGTCCGCGCGCCATTCTCGCCGGCTATGTCATCGTCGGGCGCACCCTCGACAAATGCCGGGCGGTCATCGCCGGGACGAACGGCGAATATCACTTCGACTGTCCCCTGGACAATCAGTTCCTGGTATTTGCGGAGATCAAGGCGGATGATTTCAAGGCATTCGTCGCCACAGGCGCTGACGACAACGGTGTCGCCACCTGGATTGAGCAGAATTCCAGGCCGCGCGCGCGCCGGGAGATCATCGCGTGGAATAACAAGCTCCGCTACACGCGGCCGTGTGACTTGCCGATAGAGCTTCAGGAGTTCCTCGAAGGCTACATCCCGAAGTTCATCCCGGCGGGCAAGATCGTGAACAACTGGTTCGACGTCTATGACATCGAGGAGCAGCGGATTTGAGGGAGGCCGTCGTCGGCTGGGTGGGATGAGTTTGCACGATTGCTCCTGTGGCTGCCGCGAATTGGGTGGGCCCGATTCCGTTGGGGTTTTGAGTGATCGAAGTCGGGGACGGACGCGGCGAAGCAGCCCCGAGGTCGAGAGGCCTTCGGGTTCCGGTGGACCGGAGTCGAAGGATTCGCCGTCAGGGTCTTCCGCAGGGAAGGGCCCGATGGTCGAGGTGCTATGCCAGGCGCAAACGGGGCGCCCATCTTCCGTTCAGAATTCCACCATGAATGTCGGAGAGCGGTGTATGGGCAGGGGGCCGCGTGGTGAAGGCGAGAATTCATTGCCGGGAAGATGATCCTCGCAGGCGGCGCTAACGAGCGGGCGATTCGACCCGGCCGGTGTGTCTTGGTGACGAACAGGAGCCCGTTCATTCCTCGCCACCGAGCATCCGATCCAAGACCGACTGTTTGCCCGCCGCGGCCGTTGACCTCGTCGTGCGTGTCGCGCTTCTGGTGTGCGCTTCTGGTTGGATTGGCCCACGCGAAGTGCTAGCCTGACCCGAGTGAGCGTTCTGCAGGCCGACTTGGACAACGCCGTCCGCCTGGCGCGGCAGTTCGGGGCAACGAGGTTGCTCCTTTTCGGGAGCGCCCTCGACAACCCCGGCACGGCCCGGGATCTCGATTTAGCGTGTGCCGGAGTTCCGGGCTGGAGACTGTTCGAGTTGTCGGCGGCGCTTGAGGAGGTGCTGCGCGTGCCTTTCGATGTTGTGCCGCTGGACTCGCCAACCCCGTTCACCCGACTTATTGAAAGGCGCGCCCGCGTGCTCCTGTGACGGCTGAGGACCTCAATGCTGAGATCGAGGTGGAGTTCGAGGCGTTGCAGAAGGTCGTCGACGAACTCGAAGCGCTCCGGATCGACGTGGCCGGACGTGAGCCGACTGTGCGGGAGAAGACGGCGGCGGCGGCGTTCCTGGCCCAGTTTTACTCAGGCATCGAGAACGTCCTGAAACGGCTGAGCCGATTTCATGGGGTGCCGCTCCCAGTCGGGGAGAACTGGCACGTCGACATCTGCAAGGGATTTTGCCTTCCGGGGCGACCGCCCTTGCCCGTGCTGTTCGACGACGAATTGGGTCGCCAGCTTGGAGCCTTCCGCCGCTTCCGGCACGTCGTTCATCACGGTTACGGTTTCCAAATCGATTGGGAACGGATGCGCGAGGGGCTGGACCGAGTTGGTCACGTGCTGGGGATTTTCCAGAGCCGTGTGGCTGTTCACGTCGGTTCTCTTTAGGTTGCCCATGGTCTTCAGGCAGGGGGAGGGACCACGCGGTCGCTTGCCGCACCGACGTGCAAGGCGTTTGGCGACGACCCCCAGGATTTTTCCCTCATTCTCTCCTCAGAGCTCGTGTCGGGCCCGGTGCGGCCTCCGGAAGTCGCGTCAGGGCGAGAGGCCAGTCGAAGCTCAAACCATTCCCATTCGCAGGCTCGCCGAGGTCCTGAAGACCGGGCTGGGAATCAACAAGATCGCGGGGTTTTTCAGAGGTTCCATGAGGTCCGCTATTCTCATTCCTATTCTCACTTTGGCCCCATCGTCGAAGGGGTGCCTTTGGAAACTGTTGGAAATTAGGAAGTTCCGAAGAATGGAGCGGGTGGGGGGAATCGAACCCTCGTCTCAGGCTTGGGAAGCCCGCGTTCTACCATTGAACCACACCCGCGCCTCCAAAACGCGCCCCTGAAGTATCAAATGGGCGGGAACAGTCAATGCCACGTTTTTCGCATGCCCCGTTTTTGGAACGGCTTGCGGGCTTCGGGCCACCGGCTTGGTTCGGTCACACGACGGCGACCGAACTTGCCGGCGTCGGCGGCCAGATTCCCAGTTTGCGGTTGGCCGGCAGGGTGCAGCCCGCGACGCGCACTCCCGAGGTTCTCGCCGCTTTCACGCTCACCGCGTAAAACGCCACCCCCGGGTTGTCCGAGGTGACGGTGCAGCCCTGGATCGAGATGTTGTGGACCGGGAAGGACTTGCTGCCTTCCGAGCCGTCCTGCGCGTTGAGCAGGACCACGTGATCCGCCCGCGGATGCACCGCGGTGAAGGAACAGTCCCTGACCTGGAAGTTCCGCCGGTGAAGGATCGGATTCCCAGGTCCCACCGGCCCCGGCAGGTCGATGGCGCAGTACCCGAAGAACCCCCGGCAATTCTTCAGCGCGATTTCGTCGATGCTTCCGGTGTCGCAAAAGAAGAAGCGATCGAAGCCTTCGCCCGAGCAGTCGGAGAAGGTGGTCGACGTGTTGGCCGCGAAGGCCGCGTGCGCGTGCTTTCCCTGGTGCGCCCAGGGGGCGACGACGTGGCAGTCGTGGACGGTCGAGGGTTCGACGTGGGTGTTGGGCTCGGGCCGCGTGACACCGCAGTAGAGGCCCGTGACGTAGGCGCCGGAGAGGCATTCGACCCGGCAGGCCTCGATTCGGTGTCCGCCGGGGCGGACCGCCGCATCACCGCAATTGTTGACGAGGATTCCGAAGCCTTCGTTGGCGCCTTCCCATTGTCCGTCGACGCCGACGACGCGCAGGTCGCGCAGGGTGGACCGGCTGGCGAACACGTGCAGGGCGACCGTGGGAAGGGCGGTTCCGCCAGCGTGTTGGCCGCCGCGAGCGTCGAGGGTGAGGCCCTCAAGGCGGATCCTCTCCGCGCGTCCGGACCGGCTGCCCGCGATGATCATTTCGAACTTCTGGGCGGGGACGAGACCCCGATGGGTGGCGACCTTGCATTCGCAGGCGTGGGCGAGACGGAGGGTGGTCTTGGCGGATCCACCGACTCCAATCAGACCGCAACCATCGCCCAGGGAGCAGAAGTCGTGGTCCGCGAAGGCCCAGGCGCCCCGGGTCTCGAACGTGCCCGGGTGGAGATGGAAGGTGGTGTCTTCGCGGTGTTTTTGCAGGACGGCGTCGAATTCCTCGGCGCCCCCGATGAAGAGCGGGTCCGATGGCGATCCCGCGCCCGCGCCGGCCTTGGAATTCCGGTCGGTGGAGAGGTGGATGTGATTCATCGCTCGCGCGACCGCTCAGGGTTTTCGGACGGGATGCAGGACAATCTGTCGGAGATCCATCACCGGCGCCGCCCGGCTTCTTGACGGGTTGGACCTTCAGGGAGTGCCGGCCGGCGGGAAGGTTGACTTCGCCGAGGGTGCGGTTGGTGAAGTTCTGGAAATGGCCGGTGTCGAGAATGGTGGTGACGAGGGTCTGATCGGCGACGGTGAAATGGACTTCGCTGCCGCCGCTTCCCTTGCCGCAACCCTGAAGGATCTCGACGGAGTACCGTCCGGGTTTCGGCAGGTCGAAGATCCATTCGGCGGAGTCCTCGGGGCGGACCCACCAGCCCAGGGTGTTCTTGAACGGCTGGGGTTCGTACCGGAGGAGGGTGCCGTGGACGAAGGCGCTGTTGGAGTGCAGGAGGATCGGGCCTTCGGCGGGAGCCGCGAGCGGTTTGGGTTCCCAGTTGGGGTTCGACATGGGCCATTGGGCGCCCCGGGAACCCTGCCATGTGGTGAGACTGCGAGAGAGTTGGACGACGCGATCCGGTTGGGCGTCGGCGAGGTTGGTGGCTTCACCGGGGTCGTTGGCGAGATTGAAGAGTTCCTGGCGCCCGTCCTCGTAGTACTGGATGAGCTTCCAATCGCCGGCGCGGATGGCGGCGTAGGGGGTGGCCCCGCCGGGATGGTAGTGGGGGTAGTGCCAGTGGATGGCGTCCCGCGACAGCGCCTGGCCCGGGGGCGTGGCGGGGTTCTTGAGGAGGGGGACCAGGCTGGCGCCGTCGAAGCGGCACTTGGCGAGGTAATCCGCCGGGAAACCCACGGCATCAAGGACCGTCGGATGAAGGTCGATGCCCATGACGGGTTCGGCGCTGGTGCTCCCGGGAACCGTGACGCCCGGCCATTTGACAATGAGCGGCACGCGGTGACCGCCTTCATAGGGCGAGCCTTTGCCGGAGCGGAGCGGGGCGTTGCTCGTGGGCGGGTTCCTGCCGAGGACCAGGCCGCCATTGTCGGACGAGAAGATGACGAGGGTGCGGTCGGCGATGCCGCTTTCGTCGAGGGCCGCGAGGATGCGCCCCACCGCGTCGTCCAGGCTCTCGATCATGGCGGCGTAGGTGGCGTTGGTCTGGCCGCCCCCGACCGTCGCGGCTTTCGTCCGGTATTTCTCGACGAGATCGGGTTTGCCCTGGAGCGGGGTATGGACGGAGTAGGGCCAGTAATTGAGGAAGAACGGGATGTCCCGGTGTTTGGCGATGAAATCAGCGGCCTCCCGGCCTTCGCGGTCGGTGAGGTATTCGCCGATGGGCCCGTCGGTGAGGCGGGCGAGGCGGTACGGGGCGAAATAGCTCGGGGGCTGACCTCGGTGATCGCCACCGAGGTTTTGCTGGAATCCCTGTCGTTCGGGCTCGAAGCCGGCTGAGCCCAGGTGCCATTTCCCGATGTGCAAGGTGTCGCGCAGTTGGTTGGGCATGTCGGTGGACGGGCCGAGGCGTTCGGCGAGGGTGACCTGTTCACGCGGCAACTGCTGGGTCCAGTCGGGGGGGCGGAGCTTGGCCTTCGGGGAATCGTGGCCTTTGATCCAGTCGGTGACCTTCAGGCGGGCGGGGTGCATTCCGGTGAGGATGGCGGCCCGGCTGGGGGAGCAGACGGTGCAGGCGGAGTAGGCCTGGGTGAAGCGCATGCCTTCGGCGGCGAGTCGGTCGAGGTTCGGTGATTCATGGAACTTGGAACCGGTGATGCCCAGATCGTGGGCACCCAGGTCGTCGGCTATGATCAGGACCACGTTGAGCGGTCGGCCGGCGTTGGTGTCGGTGTCGGCGCCGGCGGCTCGGAGAGCGGCGGCGTTCAAGACGAGGGCGAGGAGGAGGGGGACGGCGATGCGCATTTCGGTAAGGGAGGAATCAGAATGGAACGGAGTGCCCGAAGGCAACCCCGGTGGCGATGTCCCCTATGCCCGACTTGTCGTCTCGGTGGGGAGTGGCTCGAGCGGGGTATCAAGCATTTCGAAATTAGATGAACCCTCTCCCCGACCCTCACCCGGCCTGCGGCCACCCTCTCCCGTCGGACGGGAGAGGGCCGGGGAGCGGGCCACTCCGGCGACTTTTTCGCGTGTACTTCTGCAACGATGGATTGGAGGGAGCAAAGCAACCGGGAGAAAGTCCGGGCGGCGGCTGTCTAGGCGAAAAGTTTGGTCACCGCCTGGGCCTTCACGAGTTCCCGCGGCTGATTGAGGTGATTGTAAACGATGGTTCCCGGGTCGATGCCGAAGGCGTGGTAGATCGTCGCGAGGAGTTCCATGGGATGGACCGGCTCCTCCAGCGGGCTGGAACCCGTCTTGTCCGAGCTGCCGTGGACGTAGCCGCGACGGATGCCGGCGCCGCCGATGACGGAGGTGTAGCAATAAGGCCAGTGATCCCGGCCGTCGGGGCTGTTGCTGTTGCCGGAGGTGCTGACGCCCTTTTCGGGGCTCCGACCGAATTCGCCGATGGCGACCACCAGTGTTTCGTCGAGGATCCCGCGTTGATCGAGGTCTTCGAAGAGGGCGGAAAGTCCCTGGTCGAGCATGGGGGCGGACTGGTTCTTCATGCGGGCGTAGAGCCCGACATGGACGTCCCAGGAATGGTTGTCGGAGTTGGCGACCTTGGGCCAGACGACTTCGACGACGCGGGTTCCGGCTTCGACGAGGCGCCGGGCGAGGAGGCAGCTTTGGCCGAACGTGTTCCGTCCGTACCGGTCGCGGGTCGAATCGGCTTCCTGGGCGAGGTCGAAGGCGGTGCGGGCCTTGCCCGAGACGACGAGGCTGAGGGCGCGCTGGTAATACTCGTCGAGGTTGTAGCTTTCGACCGCCTTGTCGATGTCCGGCATCGCTTGGTTGAGGAGATCCCGGAGATGGGCTCGACGCTCAAGGCGCATGGCGAAGACCTCCTGGGGGAGCTTGAGGTCGTCGGTCCGGATCCGGTCCATCTTGGCGAGGTCCATGTCGTCGCCCTCGGGGTAGAGGTAATAGGGATCGTAGGCTTTTCCGAGGAAGCCGGCGGTGCCTCCCTTGCCGACGACATTCGATTCCTGGAGCGGACGGGGAAGCATCACGAGCGGCAACATCGGCTCGGTGACGGGTTTCAGCCGGATGATGTTGGAGCCGAAATTGGGGAAGTCCTTGGGGCTGGGCGGCTCGAGTTGGCCGGAGGGCGACACCTTGTCGGTGGTGTAGCCGGTCATGATCTGATAGATCGCGGCCGTGTGATTGAAGAGGCCGTTGGGCGTGTAGCTCATCGACCGGATCGTGGTGAACTTGTCATTCACCTGCGCGAGTCGTGGGAGGAGTTCGGTGAAGTGGACACCGGGGATCCGGGTGGGGATCGAAGAGAACGGGCTCTTGATTTTGTCCGGGACGTTCTCCTTGGGATCCCAGAGATCGAGATGGCTGGGGCCTCCTTGGAGGTAGCAAAGGATGACCGACTTGGCGCGTCCCCAGCCCGGACCGCCTCGGGTGAGGCTCTCGGACGCGCGGGCGTTGAGGTTGAGCAGTTGGCCGAGGGACAGGCCGAGGATGGAGGAGCCACCCAGGCGCAACAGATCGCGCCGGGTCATCTTGAGGTTGGCGTCGCAGAGGTCGCTGCACGTGCCGCCGGGAAGTCGGATCATGGCGTGGGGGAGTTGGGGGTGGGGGGTTATCGGTTGAAAAGGAACGCGGGCGTGTTGATCAACGCCCAGGTGATGTCCTGGGCCGCGGTGAGGCGTTTGCGCGCGAGTTGTCGGGCGCTGAGTTCGGCATCCCGCCGCAATTGAATCAGGGCGGGGTCGGTGGGGATCGGGCGCGCGGCGCGTGCCAGTTCCTGCTCGAGGTCCCGGAGCTTGCGGTCGTCGGGGATCGGCGCGCGGGCTCCGATCAGGTCGAAGTCCGCCTTCAGGAACTCGGGATCCCCTGAACGGACGTGGGCCAGCAGCTTGTCCTGGTCGGCGCCACTTCGACGCGTTGGGGCGACCTTGAGAACACCCGCGAGGCCGGCGGGAAGTCCCTCGTCGGTGGGGGTCGGGCTGGTGGTGATCCAGAGTCGGAACCGGCCGATCTCGTGGGGCGCCTCGTACCGATGGTGGAGGGAGAAGCGGAGGATGGTGCCGTTGGTGTCTCCCACGGGCTTTTCGAAAGCGAACGCAGCCCAATGGGGGGCGCCCGGTTTGTGGGGCGATGCTCCAACCTTCGAGTCGACCTTGTTCGGTGATGTCGTTGAACGTCTGTTCGATCTTCAGGTCGCCGGCGATGAAATCAGCGGCGCCGGCGGTGATCTTCTGGCGGGCGAAACTATTCGCGTTGGTCGCGTGGGCGGCATCGACGACGAACTCGGCGAGGGCGAAGTCTCCGTCCTTGTGTCCGGGACCGTAGTTCGGGAGTTCGGGGTCGGGGAGGACCTCCAGTTTGACGCCGGTGATATTGGCGACCGTGGTTTTGGCGGTGACGGTGTAGGTGGGGAGTTCGCCGACGCTGGCGGTGGAACGGACGGAGCCGTCGGGGAGCTTGCGAAGTTGGGCGGAACCGGCGCCCTGGACCGACTGGGGATCGAGAGGCGCCCAGGCGGTTGCGAGGTGATTGGAATTCAGTAGCGATTCCCAGGTCCGGAGCCGCGACGCGAGTTGGGGTTCGAGGTCCTGCACGACGCCTTCGGCCACGGCGATGCGCTCCTGGCGCTCGCGCTGGGCGGCGGCGACTCCCGCGGCTCGGGAAGCGAGGTAGCCGGCGAGGGCGTTCTCGGCGAGAGCGACCGCCTGGGACCGGGCCGCCTCGAGCGCGGGCTTTCGGACGGACCAAGCCGATTCGGCATCGGCGAGATCCCCGGTCAGGCGTTTGTGTTCTTTCTCCAGCGTGTCGGTGGTCTTGGAAACCAGGGTGAGTTCGGATTCCCGCGCGGGACGTCCGAGAATCCGGAGGAAGAGCTCGTCGGCGAGTTTGCGGTCGTCGGATTCGGTGTCGACGAGGCGGGTGAGGGCGTTGGACGGATCGCCGACCGCCTCGGAGACGGCGGGCCCGCTGAGGAGGGACATGACGGAACTGAGCTTCATGTCGTTGGAACGTTCGCACTCGCAGGAACTCTCGCGGGGTGGCCGGCCGAGATTGGCGAGGAACCCTCCCGGGACATCGACGGCGCTGTCGAGGAGTTGAGCGGCGCGGAGGCCCTGGGCGCCGGGGAAATTGGGCGTGGAGCCCGTGACTTGGTAGACGGCGTCGAGGAGGACCTCGGCGGGTAGGCGACGGGGCAGGGCGTGGGAGAAGTTGACGCGGTCGTCTTCGTTCCAGCGGTGTGTGGCGAGGGAGAGCTGATAGGTCCGCGACTGGCAGATCCGCCGGAGGATATGGCGGAAATTGAAACCGCTTTCGACGAACTCACGGGTGAGATGTTCGAGGAGGGGCGGGTTGGAGGGCGGATTTCCGGCGCGGATATCGTCGAGGGGTTCGATGAGGCCGACGCCGAGGAGATAGCCCCAGAGGCGGTTGACGTAGGAGAGGGCGAAGTAGGCGTTGTCGGGCGCGGTCATCCATTCGGCCAGCGCTTCGCGTCGGGTGGAGGAATCGGCGGGAACGGAAACCGGATAAGGGAAGGAGGGCGGGACGACTTTGCCGGTTCGATCATGCGGAACGTCGCCCTGGTTGGTGTCGGTGACGATTTCGAACAGCGGTTTGGCGCCCTCGACGGCCGTGCCGCCGATGGTGCGATCGCCGCTGGCTTTGTCCTTCTTGAAGTCGACTTGGGCGAAGTACTGGGTGAGCTGGTAGTACTGGTCCTGGGTCCATCGTTCGAACGGGTGGTCGTGGCACTTGTTGCAGTTGAAGCGGGTCGCGAGGAACAGGTGCGTGGTGTTCTCCATCGTCTCGGCCGGCGTGCGAAGGATCTTCCAATAGGCGGCGGCGGGGTTGTCCTTGTTCGACCCGGAAGCGGTGATCAGTTTGCGGACGAAATCGTCGTAGGGCGTGTTGGACGCGAGTTCCGCGCGGATCCAGTCGTTGAAGAGGCGGGCGCCCTCCTCACCGAGGAACTTCCGGTTCACCTGGAGCAGGTCCGCCCATTTGTTGGCCCAATGATCGAGGAAGGCCTGGCTGTTGAGGAGACGTTCCACGAGCGCGTCGCGCTTGCTCCGGGGATCCCTTGAATTCGACAAGAACTCGCGCACCTCGTCGGCGGAGGGGGGAAGGCCGGTGAGATCCAGGGACACGCGCCGGATGAACTCGGCGTCCGAGCACATGTCACTGGGCAGGATCTTCATCCGTTGCCATTTGATGGCCACGAGTTCGTCGATGCGGTTGTGGGTCGGGGGTTCCGTCCAGACGAAACCGGTGCGGTCGCCCATGACCGTGAGGGTGGTGGCGGCGTAGTTGCCCTCGTAGCGCGCGAGAATGGGCGCCTCGCCGCGGCGGAGCGCCTGGACCAGTCCGCCGGGACCGACGCTGGCGACGTCGCTGTTGCCGGTCTCGATGAAGGCGTAGCCCGTCACGTCCCGGGTGGCGCCGTCCGAGTAGGTCGCCACCACGCGGACCTGTTGGCGCGCGCCGAGGGCCTGGACGGTCGGATTGGACGGGGAGATCTGGATGCCCGTGACCCGGGAGCCCTTCGGATTGAGGTGGGCGCCGTCGGCGATCCATTGACGGAGGATCGCGTAAAGGTGGGTGTCGGGTGTCGTGCGTTGTCCGCCTTCGTGGGGAACGACGCCGGTCGATTTGAGAAGCATCAGGCTCTCGTCGGGCGCCGCGAGGTTGATGCGTCGGGCGGCCAGATCGTCCGTCAGGGCGCGCACGTCGAAGAGGGGGTCGTAGCCGCGAAGGGAGAGCTTGAAGCCGACCTTGCCTTCGCGCGCGCCATGGCAGGTGCCGGCATTGCAGCCGAGTTGCGAGAGCACAGGGTTCACGTCGGTCACGAAGTCCGCGCGGTACTCCGGCACGAAGGACGCCAAGTCGATGGGCACCTCGGTGGACACTCCCGCCGCCGTGATGCGGAGCGTGCCGCGACCGGGTTGGTTGGGAACGAACCGGCCGCGGGCGGACACGGCGCCCAGTTCCGGCGCGAGAGTGTAGGTCGCCTGACGGGTGACATCGACGAGGTCGCCCTCGGGGGTCAGGGCGTGGACCAGGATCTGAACGTGCTCGTTGCGATTCGCGGAGCGGAGGGTCGTGGGCTCGGCCCGAAGCTCGGTGGCGCGGAGGACGGCGGGCTCGATGAGCGGCGTCCCGGCCGGCAGGGCGCCCATCATCGGGGTGGTGGTCGACGTCGCGGGAGCCGACGCGATGCCGGGCGGTGGCGGAACCGCGGTGGCGGAGGCGATCGAGGGCGCGGGAACCGGCTTCGGGGCGGTCCCCGTGGTGTCCTCGATGGACGGAACCACGGAGAAGACGAGGTCGACATTCCCTGACGTGGCATTAAGTCCCAGAACGATGCCGGAACCCGTGCCCGCCGCGACGCGACGACCGTCCGGACTGAAGGCGACGCTGTAGATGGGGGCGCTCGGGAACGGGAACTTGTGGAGAAGTTTCACGTCGGCGGTGGTGAAGCGCTCAATCGCCTCCCGTTCCTCCTTGGTGTATTGACCGCTGGTCTTTTCGTAGGCCTTGAGCAGCACGTCGGGGATGACGGGGTCGAACTGCGAGGCGTAGAGATGCACCGCCCCTTTGCCGTCGAGCGAAGCGCACGCGGCGATCATGGATCCGTCCGGGCTGTAGGCCACGCTGAAGATCCGGCCTTCCAGCTCGGAGAATTTTCGGAGAAGCGCCGCGTTGTCCCCGATCTTGCGCGCCGCCTGGCGGAACACCTGGTAAATCTGCGGCACGCCGTCGGAGCCGCCCACCAGGACTTCGTCGCGTCGCGGATGTCGGGCGATGCTCTGCAAGCCGCCCCGCAGCGCTCCCGGGGTGATCGATGTGATGTTGTCGACGAACCGCTGGGTGGGCACCTCGGTCAGCTTGGTCGTCATGTCCCGGCCCACGGAGATCACGTGGGTGCCGTTGGTGGAGAAGACCGTGTCCAGCACCCAATCCTCATGGGCCATCTGCTGAAGGATCTGCTTGCCGGTGGAGGCCTCGATGGCGCGGACGGTCTTGTCGGGGCACCCGAACGAAACCCAGCGCCCGTCGGGAGACCAATTCACTCCGTAGACCGTGTCATGCCCGATCGTGACGGAGACTTTCAATTCACGATTCGCCACGTCCCAGATCTGGACTTCTCCCATGCGGGAGGGTTTGCCGCCGGCGACGGCGAGGAATCGGCCGTCGGGGGAGAAGCGGACGGATTGAATGCGTTCCGCGAGACCCACCAACCGGGCGACGATTCCGTCGCCGTTGGCATGGTGCAACAGGACCTCGTGAAAACCCGCCACGGCGAGCAGCGCGCCATCCGGCGAGTAGTCGAGGGAGTTGATGACCGGCGGTCGGGAATAGCGGGGAGGATGGGCGGCGTCGTAGACCTGAACCGTGGAAGCTGGCGTGTCGTCGAGGGCGCCCTCGGAGATCCAGCGGCGGATCAGGGCGATCTCGGGTTCGGCGAGCGGAGCCCGGCCTCGGGGCATCTCGGCTTCGCCGTTCTCCGGGGTGATCTGCTGGACGAGGAGACTGAGATCGGGTTTTCCGTGCACCACGGGCTCCTTGGAGCTTTCGCCGGGCACGAAGAGCTTCCCGAACTCGGTCATGATGTATCCGCCCTTGGCCTTGGCGGGTTGGTGGCATCCCTGGCAGTTGGCCTCGAAGATCGGGCGGACCTGCTGATGGAAACTCACCGGAGCATTCGTGGAGGTTGTCTCGGCGGCGTGGGCAGGGAGAACCGCCAGGGCTCCGACAGCCACTCCCACCACCCAAAGGGCCGGATCAATCCACCGCCCCGGTCGGGGCGAAGCGGATTGAGACCGATGGACTCGCGGATGAATCGGGTCGGGACGAGTGGGGAAATGGATCGAACGGTGCATGCCTTGGGTCGCGGGGCCTGGGAACAACCTCGCGTTGAACTGGGATTGGGCGGTATTGCCAGACTCGGCACCCGGGGGCAAGCCCAGGGAACGGGCGTTGAGAATTGGAATGCGCTCCACCGTCGACAAGAAGGCCCCTGGCGAAGACCGAAACCGTCCGAATGATCGGACGACGCTTTGGGTGATGACATCGCCTAGATCGTTCCACTAGCTTAGCCGACATGCTGCGGCGAGGTTGTTTCTCCAAGTTGTATTCAGGAGAATGTTTAATGCCTGTGGTTGTGTGGTTTGCGTGTTGCCTGGTTGGCCTTGGCGAGGTGGTGGAGGGTCAGGTTCTGGTCAAATTCCAAGGCCCGGATGCGGGAGGAAGGCCGCGGCTCCAGGGCCAGGGCGCGCGCCGGCTGCCGGCGGGGGCGCGGGTGGTCCGTGAGCTTCCGTTGAGCGGGTGGCAACTGATCGAACTTCCTCCGGACCTCCCGACGCGCCGAGGTCTCGATTGGTTTCGCCAGCGCCCGGAGGTTCTCGCCGTGGAACCGAACCAGCGGTATCGGGCCCACCGAACCCCCAACGATCCCGAACTGCGGCGCCTTCATGGGCTCGAGCGGATCGGTGCGCCCGCCGCGTGGGATCTTACCCAAGGCGACGCGGGGGTCGTGGTGGCGGTGTTCGATACCGGGTTGGATTATTCGCATCCCGATCTGGCTCCCAATCTTTGGAAGAACCCCGCCGAGGTGGCTGGCAATGGCATCGACGATGATGCGAACGGCTGGGTGGACGACGTGCATGGGATCGACGTGGTGGAAGGGGATGGGGATCCCTACGACGACGCGGGGCACGGGACGCATGTGGCGGGAACGATCGGCGCGGCCGGGGACAACGGGGTGGGGATCACGGGCGTGGCCTGGCGGGTTCAACTGATGGCGGTGCGGGTCCTCTCGGTGGACGGGTCCGGAACGACACCCGAATTCGTCAGCGCCTTCGACTACGTGGTCCGGCTGAAGCGTCGGGGCGTGAATCTTCGAGTGATCAACTGCAGTTGGGGCGGGGGTTATCCGAGTCTCGCGTTGCGGGAAGCCATGGCGGCGGCGGCGGCGGAAGGAATCCTGATCGTCTGCTCCGCGGGCAACGATCGCGAGGACACCGACGCGCGCCCCACGTTTCCGGCGGCGTTCGACCTTCCCGAGATTCTTTCCGTGGCGTCATCGACGGCGTGCGACGACCCGAGTTCCTTCAGCAACTACGGTCGGGAAACGGTCGATCTGGCGGCGCCCGGGAGCGGGATCCTGAGCACCTACCGTGGAGGCGAACGGTACGCGGTACTTTCGGGGACCTCGATGGCGGCGCCGCATGTCGCCGGAGCGGCGGCGGTCCTATTCGGGGTGCGCCCCAAGGCGTCGCCGGGCGAGATCCGGGCTTTCCTGCTGGGCGCCACGGATCCGGTGCCGGCCTGGTACGGAAAGAGCCGGACGGGAGGCCGTTTGAACCTGGCGCGGGCCGTGGAGTTGTCCCGGGCCAATGTTGTTCCCGTGGAACCTTCGCCGGTCCCGCGGCCGCCAGGGCGGGTGACGTCGGTGAGCCATGGGTCGAACGGCCGCTGGGGAAACGGCCGGAGTTTCCAGCCGTCGATCAGCGCCGACGGGCGCTGGGTGGCGTTCGTGTCCGCGGCCACCAACCTGGTCGCCGGCGACAACGAGGACTACCTCGACGTTTTCCTCAGGGACCGGGAAACCGACACGGTGGAGCGGGTGAGTCAGACCCGGTCGGGCGCGGGCGGTCTGGGCGACAGTGAAAGTCCGTCGGTGAGCGCGGACGGCAGGTTCGTGGCCTTCGTGTCGTCGGCGCCCAATCTGGTGCCTGGCGACGGAAACCAGGCGCGGGATGTGTTCCTTTGGGACCGGACCTCGCGCCAGGTGGAGATGATCAGCGTGCGGTTGGACGGGCGGAGCGCGGGCAACGGCGTGAGCGAAGTGCCGATGGTGAACCGGGACGGAAACCTGGTCGTGTTCGCTTCGGACGCCTCGGATCTGGTCGCGAAGGATGGGAACCAGGTTCGCGACGTGTTCATCCGCGATCGTTCCAAGCGGGTCACCGAACGTCTCAGCGTGGCCTCGGACGGCGCGGAGGCCCTTGATTGGAGCGATGCGCCGACCTTCAGCGGCGACGGGGCGATCGTGGCTTTTCATTCGGCCGCGCCGAACCTCGTTCCCGGCGATGCGAACCAGCGTTGGGACGTGTTCGTCCGGGACCGGTCGCTCGGCAAGACCCTGCCGTTGGTGGGCGACCTGAAGGGGGACGACGACAGCCTCTATCCGCTGGTGAGCGCGGACGGCCGCTGGATCGCGTTCAGTTCGGCGGCGACGACCTTCGCGGGCGGTGCCACCCAGGGGAGGTTGGTGCTTCTCATGGCGGATCGCGATACCGGGCGGATCGTCCGTCCCGGAGGACTGGCCCCGGGAGTTCTTCCCAGCGCCGACAACTACGCCTTCGGAATCAGCGGGGACGGGCGTTTCGTCAGCGTCACCACGGACGAACCCGGACTCGCGCCGGGGGGCGAATTGGGGTTCTACAGAACGTTTCTCTACGATCGCCCGCGGGGCGTCCATGAGTTGGTGGCGGTGAGCGACGCGGGCGTCGTAGCCGATGACAGTTCGTTCTATGGACACTTGAGTGCCGACGGTCGCTTTCTGGCCTTCGTTTCGAACGCGAAAGCTCTCGTTCCGGGAGATGGCAACGCGGAGGGGGATGTGTTTGTCCTCGATCGCGGGGAGGCGACCGCCGACCTGGCGGCAAGGCTCCTCGGGGATCCGGGCTTTGCCGGCGAAGGAACCTCGCACCCGCTCCGACCCCAGCGGGCGGCGAGGGCGGTCGAGTTGGGTCGGTCCGCGGAGTACGAAGTGTCGTTGGCGAACGCGGGTTCGACCCGGGCTTTCGTTTTGACCGCATCGGCGGCGAGCGGGGGATGGGGAATGCGAGCCAGGGTAGCGGGCGGCCAGGAAAATCGAGACGTGACGGCGGCGCTGATTGGGGGCGGTTGGACGACACCGGAAATCCCTTCGGGTAGCAATCTGGTGCTCCAGGTGACCGTCATCCGAGACAATGAGCCCACGGGAGAGGCGGCATTCGCGGTTCGTGTCGAAGCCCGGGCCGCGGTGGGAGGCAAGGTCCTCGACGCGGTGAATCTGGTGACCTCCACCGAGATGCCACCTCCGGGTTGGACGCTCGTCAGCCGGGGGCAAAACGGGGCGCCTGCGGAACGATCGGCGGAGTCGACGAGTCTGAACGCCGACGCGAGCCGCGTGGCGTTTTCATCGGAATCCGACCATCTCGACGCCCGCGGCGACCTCAATCTCCAGTCGGATGTTTTTCTGGTGGATCGCGCCTTGGGGAAGGTGAGCCGAGTGAGCGATGCGTCGGAGACCGCCCAGGGGAACGGTGACAGCCGCAACCCGACATTGAGCGCCGACGGGATGCGGATC
This sequence comes from uncultured Verrucomicrobiota bacterium, assembly GCA_942490575.1. Classification (GTDB taxonomy): domain Bacteria; phylum Verrucomicrobiota; class Verrucomicrobiia; order Limisphaerales; family CAIMTB01; genus CAIMTB01. The sequence goes on along the minus strand of CALNYA010000028.1, from coordinate 55,791 downwards.
GCTTTTCAGTCGAGGGCCGGGAATCTGGTCGCGTCCGATTCGAATGACGTGGAGGACGTCTTCGTGAAGGACCTGGCGCCGGGGGCGTCGGGATCGCTCGTTCGGGCGAGCGTGTCGAGTTCGGGCCGACAGGCGAACCGGGGGAGCGAGGGCGCGTTCCTGGCCGGGAATGGGCGCCACGTCGTCTTCACCAGCTTCGCATCGAACCTTGTGGACGGGGACGTGGACGGGAACCGATCCCTGGACGTGTTCGTCCGGGACTTGGAAGCGGGGACCACCGAATGCGTGAGTCGATCCACGGCGGGCGTTTTCGGGGATGGCGACAGCCTGGGGGGCGTGGCTAGCGGCGACGGGCGCCACGTCGTCTTCACCTCCTTCGCCGGCAATCTGGGTCCCGACGATCCGAACGCGTTCGCCGATGTCTACCTGTGGGACCGAACGGCTCGCGTGATGGAACTGGTGAGTGCGAACACGAACGGCGTGGCCGCGAACGGAGCCAGCGGCGGGGCGTCGATCAGCGACGACGGTCGATGGGTCTCGTTTTCGTCCTACGCGGACGATCTCGTTCCTGGGCGAGTGGGAACCGGGCGCGAGAGCTATCTGCTGGATCGATCGACCGGGACATGCCGTCGGGTGTCGGATCTCGTGGGCCCTTTGCCCGACGGGATGGAACCGCGCCTCGCCATCATCAGTCCGGACGGGCGCTGGCTGGGAATCGCCGGGGCGGGGAATTGCGGTTCCGGGCGATCCGAATCCCAGGTGTTCGTTCACGATCTGGCGTTGGGACGGTTGGACCGGGTGAGCGGGACCCGGAGCGGCGATCCGGGTGACGACCATAGCTTTCCAGTGCGCTTCGGTTCGGGGGGGCGGCATCTGGTGTTCGAATCGTCGGCCGCGAACCTGCTTTTCGAGCCCGCTTTCCCGGCAAATCAGGTGTACGTGGCCGATCTGGCGCGGGCTGGAGTGGATGCCCTGACCAAGGGAGCGGGGAGTTGGGGTGGCGAAGGCGAAGGGACTTTGGAAACCCGGCCCGCGACCGTGGTTCTCGCGAGCGCGGGAGTTGGCGCCGAGGCGACCAAGTTCAGCCTTCGGGTGCGCAACGAGGGCAACACCCCGGATCGGTTTCTGATTGGCGCGGAAGTGCCTGCCGGGGTCGTGATCCGACTGCAGGGGGAGGGGGTTGTGATCTCGGATCCCGGAGTTCAAAACAGTCAGCCCGTCTGGATCACATCGATCCTGAAACCGGGCGATGGGGTCGACGTGGTGGTCGTCCTCACTTTCATCCGCGCCCTGGATCAGGACCTGGACCTTCCCATCCGCGTCGAATCGGTGGCCGACGTTTTCCGGCGGGACTGGGTGCGGGTGACCGCTTCGGCGGATGAGGACCGGGACGGGATGCCGGACTCGTGGGAGGAGAGGTACTTTGGCGGCACGACGATCGCGGGGCTTGGCACGGATGGTGATGGCGATGGTGTTCCGGACGCGGAGGAGTGGCTGCGGAATTCGGATCCGACGCGACCCGGAGACGCTCCGCGGTTGGGGATCGATGCGCGATCCGGGCAGGGCGGGGTGCGCCTCACCTGGCGTTCGAAGGCCGGGACCTGGTACCGGGTTGAGCGGAGCTTTAGGTTGGGAGGCGGATTCATCGACGTGGGTGCCGACCCCATCGAGGGGACCGGGGGTGAAGTATCGTGGTTGGACTCGAAGCCGCGGACCGAAGTGGGAGGGTTCTATCGACTGCGAGCCGATACCCCCTGAGCGCTTCACGAAGAACCCCGGGGGCCTTTTGGGCCGCCCGGGGCGGAGAGTCGGTCGGACCGGATGACCGGAGAACGGTCGGTTCCGGATCAAGCGTTCTTGGCGACCGCGGCCCAGTTCACGACGTTCCACCAAGTCTTCAGGTAGTCCGCGCGCTTGTTCTGGTACTTGAGATAGTAGGCGTGCTCCCAGACGTCGCAGCCGAGGATGGGCTTGCCTTCGCAGCCGGCGACGGCCTTGCCCATGAGCGGATTGTCCTGATTGGGCGTGCTGGCGATCTCGAGTTTGCCGGCGGGGTTGCGCAGGAGCCAGACCCAGCCGCTTCCGAAGCGGCCGAGACCGGCGGCTTCGAACTTCGCCTTGAAATCATCGAAGCTGCCGAAAGCGGCCTTGATCTCGTCGCCGAGCGCACCGGAAGGCGCTCCACCGGCCTGGGGACCCATGACCCCCCAGAAGAAGGTGTGGTTCCAGTGGCCGCCACCGTTGTTTCGGATGGGACCGCGCACGGCCTCCGGGAGGGCGGTCACGTCGGCGAGCAACCGCTCGAGCGCCATCTTTTCAAGGGCTTCATGGCCGGTGATGGCTTTGTTCAGGTTGTCGACGTACGCCTTGTGGTGGCGACCATGGTGGATCTCCATCGTGGTGGGATCGATCGCGGCTTCGAGGGCTTCCTTCGGATAGGGTAGTGGAGCGAGTTCGTGTGGCATGTGTTGTCCTTTGGGTTTCCTGAAAATGGAGTGCCGGAGATTGGTGATTCCGGAACGTGGAGAGAGGCTAGCAGGGATCCCCCGAAGCTCAAGCCGGCGGTGCCTTCGCTTTTTGGGTTCGCGCGAGAGCCAACCCAGGCGTCCCCTGGAACGTCTCAGCGGGCCATGTACCAAAGGATTCCCGCGAACGCGCCTGAAACCAGCAAACCGATCGCCACCGACCAGACGAAGACGCGCTTCCGCTTCACGCGGTTGGCGCGAGTCATGCCGGGCAGGAGATAATACAGCCCGTGCTTCTTTTTTCGGGAACCAAACAGACCCATGTGACGCGGGTGAGTCTCGCCCGGCCAAGAGGCCCGGTGTCAATCCGGCTTCATCGCCAGCAGGCTTCCAGCCGCCCCGGCACCACTGGCATGTCGAACGCCAGAACTCCGATCTCCGGGACATATTCCGCGCGCACTTCTTTGCCCAAAATCCGCACCGAATAGTCCCGGGTGACGCCCCTCAGCACGATCCGCCACGTCCGAGCCGCGCCCGCGTAGGGACCTTCGGCCGCGCCGATCTCAAGGCGACCGCTCCTCCGGTGGATTTCGGTTCGGATCCGGCGCCTTTGGACGATTCCCTCCTTGTCCGCATCGGTCCGGCCGTCGTCGTCGTACCAGTTCAACACTCCGGAATCACGGGGCCAAACATGCAATACAACGGCACCCGGTTCGCGTGGGCCGATGAACTGCCGGGCCGGGGTCATCGCCAGAAGCGTGCCCGACCGGACCAGAACCGGAATCCGGTCCAACGGCGCCGGAAGGACGACGTGAACCCCGCCCTGGAGCAGTTCGCCGGTCCAGAAATCGAACCATTCGCCGCGCGGGACATAAACGCTGCGCGCGGCCACACCCGGCTTCACCACCGGCGCCACCAGCAGGTGCTCGCCGACGAGGAATTGATCCGAGCACACGGCCGCCACGGGGTCGTTCGCATGGTGCCAAAGCAGCGGTCGAACGAGGGGGGCGCCGGTCCGGGAGGCTTCCTCAACCAGACCGTAGAGGGTCGGGACGAGTTGATAGCGGAGGCGAAGGAAAGCCCGCGCTATCGCCTCGATCTTGGAACCGAAGACCCAGGGTTCCAGCGGGCGCTCGAGTTGGGTGTGATTCATCAGGAGCGGTGTGAACACCGCCATCTGGAGCCAGCGAACGAACAGTTCCGGCGTGCGGGTGCCGTGGAATCCGTCCGGTCCGAATCCCGCCATCGGCGCTCCGCTCAAACCGAGGTTCAGGAGCGCGGGCAAAAGATTTCCCAGGTGATCCCAGCCTGGTCCGGACCCGCTGACCCAGACCGTTCCACGGCGCTGCAGACCCGCGTATCCGCTTCGGGAAATCTTCCAGGGCGTCTCCGTCCGGTGAGGCGAAAGTTCACCTTCCGGGTGGGAATCGATCATGAGGCCCGAGCCGGATTCGGCGACAACGACCGCCTTGAATCCGCGTTGACTGAGTCGAGCAATCGCCCGGGCAGTCGGAGGGGATGATCCCGGGGTGGGTGGGTGTGCCGCGGGGTGGGGCGCCCATTGTGTGAGGCCGTCACAAGGAAGTTGGCGCCTGCGAAATTCAGTCGCCAGCGACTCGAGTTTCCCCCGGGAACCCGGGCCGGCGCCGGAGTGGTGGTATCCCAGGGACCAGCGTGGCGGGAGAGGCAGGCGGCCGGTCAGTTCGGTGTAGCGCGACAGTATCCGGGCCATCCCAGGCCCGGTGAAGAGATAGAGGTCGATGGGTCCGTCGATGGCGGACATTTTCCAGGAATTCGATTCGGTATGGCCCAGATCCCAGACCTGGCCAGCGGGGTTGTCCCAGAACAGGCCTGCGACCCGCCCGTCCCGCAGGGAAATCGCGAAGGGCACGGAGATGGGTGGGTCCTGAAGGTCGAATCCAAGTGCCGAGGAGGTGTCGGACGGTTCCCGGTTCCCGAATTGACGGAGGTACCCGCGCTGGTCGAGCGATCCGGTTCCCGCGCCGAGGCCGAAGATGGCTTCGCGATCCTGAAGGACCAGCGTGAGGTGGGCTTCGCGGCCCCGGAAGCCTGTGCCTTGGGCTGGGCCGCTGAACACTTCGAGACCGTGACGGTCCGTGACCTTCCAGGCCCCGGTCATCTTGTGGATCTGAAATTGAGCCGCCGACGTGACCACTCGGACGTGCCGGCCCTTGCACTCCACCCGGGCCACTCCCGGATTCGAATCGGCGCGGACCACCGCCCGCGATGGGGATGGGACCTCGCCTCGTCGGAGGATCCGGACGTGAAACAAGTCCTCCGCGAGCGCACGGACGGTCAAGGTCGCGGAGGACGAAGCCATTTGGAGGTGGGCCTCGGTGCCGTCGACAACCGCGAGGTGCTTCAAAGGTCTCCAGGCGGGTCTCCGGGCTTTCGTCACCAGCCAAGCCAAAGGCACTGGAGAACGCGAGGGCAAGGGGCTAATCCGCGGAACAAGGGCGAGGGTTCGGTCAAGGCCACGGTCGCCCACCGGGACTGGGCGGTCGTGGGGGAACTCCGGTGGCGTCAGGCCGGGTCGGCGCGCGGGACTGGATGTTTCGTGTGCTGGGCGGATCCTGATCCGCGCCGTTCGCCCGCGCCATGGGCGGTGAGCGAAGCCTAGGGTCAAGGGGTACGGGCCACCAATGCCCCAACCCAATGCCCTTGGGCGGGGGCTTTCACGGTGGCGACCGTCCCACCCTGAATCACCGCGCGCTCACCCCATTCGCCTTTGGCGATGTCGATCCAGTGAAGCGTGAACGCGCCGGGGGCGTTCTTGAGATCCAGACCGATGGAGCCGCCGTCGGTGAAGTAGAGCACGTAGGCCTGGCCTTGTTTGGCCGCGACGTAGGCTTCGTTTGGGGACCGGTCGGACAGGAGGTGGTTGGCGGGTTCGACGTTCCACAGCCGGACGAGGGTTTCGAGCTTCCGCACCGAGCGGAGGGAGGCGGCGGCGGGCTGGGATAAGCCGAGGCCGGAATCGGGACGATGAAACCGCGCGGACGCGGCGCCTCCGACGATGTGCCGCCAGAACCGCTCCACGCCATCGCGATCGTTGCCGTAGCGGCCGCCGTCGGCGCCGTAGGTCTTCACGGTGTTCAAAGGTCGCGGCCGGTTGGCGATCCGCGAGCGGACCCACTGAAAGTTGTCCCAGTGTTCCTGGCCCTTCTTCTGGTTGTTCTGCGAGACGTCGGCGAAGTCGTAGCGTTCCGGGTGGTCGAGGGTTCGTCGATGCTCGTCGGCCTTCAGGTCCCAGGCATCCCACATCTCGGTCAGACAGACCTCCCGCCCGGCGGCTGAGGCCCGCTGCCGGATGAACTCCGCCCAATAGACGCCCCAGGCCTCTTGGGCGGAGGTCTCATTGTCCATGCAATAGAGCACGTGGTCGTGGGGGAGCGTGTACGACAGCATCTTCTCCACGAAGCGTTGCTGGTACTTCAGGAGGAGCGTGTTGTCGCGTTGGGCCGGTGTGGTGAAGAAGAAGGGCTGCCGGTTGCGTCCGGGATGATCCGGATAGTGTTCGGCAAAGCCGCTTTGTTCGTAGGTGTAGTTGACGTTGTTCTTGGGGTTGTAGGGATGCGGTTCCCAGTGGGCGGTCGAATGGTCGAAGCGATCCCAGACTTCGATCTGCACGATGATGGCGCGTTCGCCGGTCCAACGGACCATGTTCTCGAAACGCCGCCAATACTCGTCGTTCCAATGATCGAGATCGAACCGGCCGTCGGGGAGTTGGCGAAAGGGATAGACTTCGAACCCCTTGTCCCTCCGGTCGCTCATGGTATTCCGGATGAAATTGCCGCCGGCGGCGCGGATCTCGTCCAGGTGCTCGCGCAGGTCGGGAAGTTGGAAGAGGTTGTCGTCCTTGGAACCGCCGACGAGCACGACGGGTTCGCCGCGGAACTCCCAGTAGCGCGGGTTGGCCGCCCATGGACGGATGCGATCGGCGCGATCGGCGGCGATCAGGGTCAGACCCGACGAGATCGCGAGAAGGAGGGAGAAGGTCACGGATTTCATGGTGAATCGTCTTCGGGAGAGGTTGCCGGTTCGGGGTGTCGTGAGTGCGAGCCAATCAGCCGTCATTTCGTCAGCCGGAGTCCTCCATCGCCGTGCAGGGAATAGAATTGGGCCGTCAGGTCGCCCTCACCCGCTGGAACGTCCCGGGCCATCCGCACGGCTTCCGCCGCGGTTCGACCCTGGAGCAGAGCCTGGTACACCGATACGGCAAACCTTCGCGCGACGTCGTCGGTGATCGCCCCGCTGAAGGCTCCGAGCAGGGACGAGACCCCGCCGCGCATGGCGACGTCCGCGAACCCATCGCGACCGCCGGGTCCGGCGTGGATGGCAAGCTCCGTCGGGGAGGGTGCCGCATGTTCCACGCCTGGCGGGATGAAGGAGGTGAAATGCGAATTCAGGAACAGAAAGGCCGGTGGCTCGCGAGTGAGCCAGGGCCGCAGCATGCTCGCCGTCAGGCGGCCGTCGGACAGAAAGAGAAACGCCTCGTGCTCGTCGTACCAGGCGTGCCCGGCGAAATGGAGTATGTCCGGAGCGCGCGCCTCGACTTCGGCGCGCACGGCATCCACGGTCGCCTCCACTCCCATCAGGAGCTTGGCTTCCCCGAATCCGCCGGCCTGGATGGCGCGCGCGACTTCCCGGGCTTCCTCGGCCGCGCCGGGAAGGTCCGCGGAAGGATTCCCGATCACCAACGCGCGCAGGCGGGAGGCCACCGCGGGAGTTCCGCGCGCCTCGGAGGACACGTCGACCGGCGCCCGGAACACGGCCGCGGATCGTGCGAGCGTTTTTGAACCGACGGGCAGGAACTCCCAGGGAAGGCGTTCGACAGCCCGGGCCAGGACCAATTCGACCGGGGGCGTGCTTCCTCTTCGGAGCGCCTTTTCGAATGCCCGCAGGAAACCGGGGTCCAAAAGGTCCTCCATCGCGGATCGCCGTTCGGACTCCGGTTCGTGGGCCGAGGGGCCCGCGGAATTGGGGTCCCGCGAAGCTGTGATCACGGTGCTCCACCTGGCCGCGGGACCCGCCACCGGACCCATCACGCTTCCGTCGGGATCCTGGAGGGTGCTTTGAACCGCTCCATCCTTCCAATCGAGCAGAAGGCGCAGCGGCGGTCGCGTCGGACTGGGAGCCTTCGCGGACAGCGCCGCCGTGGGACGAGGTCGTCCTCCGACTGTCGAGCGCTTGGGCTTGGCGCGGCGTTTCGACGTTCCGAGGCCCGGACTCAACGCGACCGGACCCTCACCCGACTTCAAGCCGGAGGTCGTGTAGGCAAGCGTGTCCACGGGGGGGGGCGCAGGTGCGGCGCGGGGCGTGCTCAAGGCTTCGCGACCCACGGCGAGGGCGAGGGCCTCGAGAAACCTCGGCACGAAGCCGTGCTGGCCCTGGGGGTAGGGGATCACGCGGATCTGTCCGACGCGCCAGAGGTACTCCTCCTCGACCTTGCCCAGGCCTCCCATGATCGCGTAGCGCTCGGGGACGAAGCCGCGAAAGGTCAGGAGTTGGCGGTCCATCAGCAGGTTGAAGTCGGGGTCGCCGAGGGAATAGCCCACGAACAGAAGCGAGTGGGTGAGGAGGATCGCGGAGAAGGCGGTGCTGAACGCGGCATTGCCGTGGATCAGGTCGCGGTAATCCCGGGACGTGAACACGAGACTGTCCGGTTTATCGAGATCGCCGTGGGCCTTGAGGATGAAGGGGGCGCTGTCGAACAGGAGTCGGCCCAGGGCCTCGGTGTCGCGACTCGTGAGCGTCTTGGGCAGCCCTCCTCGAGTCTCGGCGAAGGCTCGTTCGAGCAGCTTGTCATAATTGGTCGTGACCCAGGCGGCGAAGGGAAGCCGCATGGCGAGCCGATGAACCTCCGGCACCGGCCGCCCGGCGTCGGCCAGTCGTTCCGCGAGGAAGCTCGTGTAGCCTCCCGGACCGAGCCTGTCTTTGCAGTGGTCGGCGATCTCCAGGAGCTTGCCGTCCTCCAGCATGCGACCGAGTTCCGCGCGCGCCTCGGGCGTGGGATGGGTCTCCTGGATGGTGGCTTCGACAACATCCTTCAGAAGGGCGCGCCAGGTGGGCAGGCCGGCCTGGGCGGAGAGACCCGCGCCCACGAAAAGAACAACCCGGCCCTCGCGCAACTGCCGGACGAGCAGGTCCGGCGGCCGGATCCCGTTGGAGGGAGAGGGCTGGGGCGGTCCGGGTTGGGGAGGTCTTGGCATGCGAGTGGGATGGGATTCGCCAAGTTAGGGCGATGGCGCGGGCGAAGGCGAGCGCGCGCTGGGAACGGGAGGGTTTGGGGTCAAACATGGGAGGGTTTGGGGTCAAACATTGATTTTCATGATTTTTGACATTGTCTCCTTTGTGGGGGAAATGCCGGTGTCGAAGGCAGGGGAGATTCTCTCGGTGGGAATAAAGGGCGCCGAGGCTACCGAGACCACCGGCGTCCGGCGCGTGTTTTTTCCCGTCACGACGGCTTGGGCGGCTGGGGGGATTTCTGTTGGGGAGGGAGCAAAAGGAGACTGATGTGCGTTCAAAAGGAGACTCCGCCGCCGTGGCCAGGCATTGAGGAGGCCGGAGCGTAGCGGAGGCCGACGAAATGCCTGGCCACGGCGGCGCGCCGCGGCTCCGATGGCCTGCTGAAAAGAAGCACCAACTCGCCAAGCGCCTTACGCCAGAGTTCCTCACCCGAACCCTCGATTCTTTCCACCGAGGAGATCTCGATGGCCTCACCGCCGCCGAGTTGCTGAACGTCAGCCGCGCCCATCTGTTCCGGCTCCGCCTTGCCTGGCTCCACAACCCCACCGGCTTCGCTGTACGTCCTTCGGGCGGCAACCACTACGTGGACTGGCCCGTTGAGATCCGGCGCTTTCTGGCCGCCTTTCTGCCCCTCCAGCGGCCTCCCAACTATCAGTTGGTCGCCGATGAACTCGTCTCCAGGTTCGCCTTCCATCGCAATCGCAAGTCCGTCGCCGCCTACGCCCGATCCCACTTCCCCAAGCTCGTGCGCGCTCTCGAACCGGTGCCCAAACCCAGGCGCCGATGGGAGCGCTCCCGTGTCAGCGAACTCTGGCAGCACGATTCCTCCATCCACCCTTGGTGGACCGCCGACGACAAGCAGACCCTCCTGCTCACCGTCGATGATCACTCCCGCAAATACCTCGGCGGAACCTTCGTCCCCGTCGACACCACGTGGCATCATTTCGAGCACTTCCGACGCGCTTTTCTCCGCCATGGCCGTCCCCTGGCCCTTTACACCGACGGATTGGCCCTCTTTGGATACGAATCCTCCACCGATGGCCGCGAACCGCGGTCCGAATTCCAGCGCGCCCTTTCCGCCCTGGGCGTCTCGCATCTCGTCGCTCCGAGTCCCCAGGCGAAAGGCAAAATCGAACGCCGTTTCGGGACCTTCCAAAACCGATTGCTCTCCTTGCTCGCCTTCGACCGGATCGGCGCCTACGGCCCGGCACAGGAGGTCCTCAATCGCGAACTCGATCGCCAAAATCAGACCGTCTGTCGCACAACGGGCCTTTCTCCCAACGATGCCTGGGACAAGGCCTGCACTGAAAAACGCGACGCCTCACGCCCTTGCCCCGACCCCTCGCTCCTCGATCTCCACTTTGCCATCCACCACGGACGTCGTCGTAATGCCGATCACCAGATCGACTTCCTCGGTCGCGCCTGGCCCATCGGCCCAACCGCCCGTCAGACGGTCACCGTGATCCACCATCCGGAACGCCAATTCTGGGTCGTCACCCAAGCTCCCAAACCGCCCGAAAACCGCTGGCCAGACATCCTCGCAAAGTACTCCCTCTGACCCAGTCTCATTTTGTTCCCCCAGCGAGTCTCATTTTGAACTCCCGCCGACACGGCTGGGGGGATTTCTTGACCCACCGGGCCACGGGTGGTGTTATCGGAGTTTGGGGTCACCCATTAGAGGTTCCGGTCAAGACACAGATTCCGCCCAGGACCGATAAATCGGCCTTTTTATTTTCCTGTCTGGCCGGGCAACCAGGGACCCCCGCCGCGCCGCGCCGCCGTCTCGATTCTCGTCGTTTGTCTGTTTCAGTCACCCATCTGGTTTTGGCCGCGCAGCGGCCCTTCGCCCCTTCCGCTGCGCACCCTTCCCGCATCAACGCGGGACCAGAGAACCGTTTGTACCTCGACGTCGCCGATTCAAATCGGATGGCTCGGCGGTTCGGTTACCCGATCCGCTTCCAGACCCTTGGCGGCTGACGCCGGGAGCAGAACAAACACGACAAGTCCCTGTTTCCCCAGGCAGGGTGGCCGATGGCTGCCAATCAAAACGCCTGGGTATTCCAGACCCCATTCGGGCTCGCCATCGGCCCCCTGCGAATTAGCCGAAGAGCATCGACTCTTCGAAGTTCTTCCCGCGCATCACGTGCCAAGCGGCTTTGGCCAGCTTGCAACCCAGGGCTTTCATTGCCACCGGGACGTTGCGTCGCCGCTTCTTGCGTTCGTACCAGGCGGCGATCTTTGGATAGTAGCGTATGGCGAAGACCGCGGCTTCAGCGAATGCCCAGGCCAAATAGCGATTACCGTTCTTGCGGTTGTTCTCTCCCTTCTTCTTTCCGTTGGAACTCCGCTCGCTCCGGACTGTGCGGCAATAGGAAGCGTAGTCGCCCGCGCTCGCGAAGCGGGTGAACTCCCCACTTTCCAAAACCACCACCATGCCCAGGATCGCCCCAATCCCAGGCACCTGCTGGATCCTTTCATACTCCGCCTTCGGCTTCATGGCTTTGCGGACCGCCGATTCGATCCACTCCGCAGCGCCCTCCTGCTTGCGAATCAGTTCCAACAAAACCTGAGCCTGAACTTCCGTGAAGGCATCAGTCTTCAGATCTTTGAACTTCTCGGGCGTCCAAGAACTGATCCGTTGCGCACCGGGCCAAGCCCATCCGTGGCGGGCGAAGAGGCTCGCCAAGCTCAACAACGCCTGGACCCGCTGCCGAACAATCAGCATACGGCGCCTCAGCAGATCGCGAATCGGTCGGACTTCCGGCGGGTACACATAGCTTTCGGGCAGGATTCCCAGTCGCAGCTGCTCCGCGATCCATCCCGCGTCGGTTGCGTCGTCGCTTACCTTCAAGCCGTCGTATTGTCCCATCTTGGCTGGGTTGGCCAGACGCACGTCTCTTCCCTGGCCGCGCAACCCGTCCACAAACCAGTACCAATTGTAGGTGGATTCGACGGCCATGCGCTCGATCCGCGGCCAGTACGGATCCAAGGCCGCGTTGACCGATTCCAGGTTCGCCTTGACCCGACGTTCCAGCACTCGATTGCCGGTGCGGTCGCACAACGTCAGAAAAACGTTATTCCCGTGGAGATCCGCGCCGCAGTACAGTGTTTCCTGAGCTTCGGTTGTTGGCATGACATGTCCTTTCGCTTGGTTTTTCAGCCCGAGCGAAATCTGCCTCAACCGGAGCTCAGCCGAAATCCTCTAGATGGTTATCAAACATGGACATTGGACATTTGCTAAGCATCCCGTCCGTTGGCTGACGCGGGGTTGCGGACCGTGGGCGCGGAGCCCATGATCCCGACCATGCGACAGGTCATCATTTACCCCGGCGAAGATGGCTTTTGGGTCGCCGAGTGCCCGAGCCTCCCTGGGTGCATCTCCCAGGGCGAGAGCCGCGAGTCCGCCATCACCAATATCCGAGAGGCCATTGATGGTTACGTGCTTGCGCTGAAGGATGACGGACTTCATGTGCCCGAGGAGCGGTTTGAGGCGATGCTCGTTGCCGTATGAGCAAACTTTCACAGGTGTCAGGGCTCGAACTGGCATTGGGTGACCTTTTTTTCTTCCGTCATCCTGGTCCCGGCGTTCGCTGAGTTCGCATCAGGCAGAAGGCCGAACGCAAACGGGCGCATTGACTCAGGCACGGAGAAGGAGCAAAAGAGTTTAGATGAAAGTTGAGCTGCCATTGTCCTCCATGAGCACGGCCGACAAAATTGCCGCGATGGAGTCGATTTGGGCCGACTTGGCGAGCACCGACCCGGACGGCGTCATCCCTGCATGGCATGCGAGCGCCTTGGACGAAAGAGAGAGGCGAGTGGCTTCCGGTCAGGATGTGGTGATGGATTGGAGCGAAGCCAAGCAGCGGTTGCGACAGGAGATTGATGCGCGTCAAGATCCTTGAATTGGCTCTCGACGACCTACGTGCAGGTTTCGAGTTTTACGAGGCCCAGGGTCGTTTGATGAAAAATCTGTCGCCGGAACCCTGCCCCACGCCTACGCTGTGCGCATGACAGTTGAAGAGCTCAAAGCGCTTCCAACTGCGGAGAAGTTCCAGATCATGGAGACACTCTGGGACGATCTCCGCGCGCGCGCCGAGTCAGCGCCTATCTCTTCGGAGATCAAGGATTTGCTTGATGCACGCCGAGCACGATTTCGGAGTGGCGTTTCCCGGATGCACGACTGGGACGCCGTGAGGAGCAGCCTTGGTCGGACATGAGGCCGATTCGGATTGCCGAGGAGGCATTGGAAGACCTTGCCGTCGCATTTCTTTTTTACGAGGCGCAGGATCGAGGACTCGGCGACTACTTCACTTCGTGCCTTCGCGCTGACATTGAGTCGCTTCGCCTCTACGCGGGGATCCATCGAATCGTTTATCAGGATTACCATCGACTGCTGAGCCGGGTGTTTCCATTCGGGGTTTTCTACACGGTTGAGCAAGACGCGATAATGATCTGGGCCGTGCTCGACCTGAGACGTGATCCAGCGTGGATCGAGGCGCGTCTCACAGGATGAGCATCGAACATCAGGTCGTGCGAGCCGGAGGTATCCGTTGCGGTTGGGTCGATGAAAGAGCTCCGGGTCGGCTACCTGCGCTCACACACTTGGGTCGTAGGCGGGGGATTGCGATCGGGGTCGGTGTCGGAATCGGGAACCCGAGAAAGACAATGAAGCCGGCTGCACCGAACCCTGCGGCAGCGTCTTGGTGCCAATGACCATTGAGCAATTGAGCAAATCGCCCATGACTGATTTTTTCAAACGTATGCTCGTCGGCCTGACCACGGGCTACATCATCGTCTACTATGGCGAGTTGGTGTTTTGGGCGACGCCGGATCGCGAGGGGATGACTGTGAACGGTATCATTGCTTCATGGCTCGCGTACTCGGTCATGGCGTATGTCTTTCTCTGCGTCGTGAGCGTCTTCAAAGTCCGCAACGTTTGGGCGGTCTTTCTTGCCGGCGCGTTCTACGGCTGGTTCGAGGAGGGTGTCGTCGTCCAGACGATGTACGGCACGTCCGACGGCCCGTTTCCAATGTCCATCTCCTTCACGGGGCTCGCGTGGCACGCGCTCATTGGTGTGTTCGTCGGCTGGTATCTTGTGCGCAAAACCTTGGCGGAAGGCGGGTTTCTAAAGACCATCGGCCTCGCCAGCGCCATCGGCCTCTTCTACGGCTTCTGGGGAATCTGGTGGTGGAACGAACCGCCCGAAGCGATGAAGGCAATGCTTGATACGGGACGGAAGGACGTCCTTTTGATCCGTTTCGCGACCTTCGCGCTCTGGACCAGCGCATTTCTCATCCTCGCGCACTGGCTTTACAATCGCGTGATGCCGTTCGTGTTCAAACCGTGCAAATTCGAGCTGTGGTTTCTTGGTGTGGTGGCGCTTCTCTACTACGCCTTCATCACTGTGCCCGCCGCGCCGAGAGCGCTCTGGGTTCTGCCGCCGCTGATGGCCATCACGTTTTGGGCTTTGAACAAGAACCGCCTCGTCGAGTCGCAGCCCGATGTGATTTCCGCCTTCGACCCTAAAGTGAGGCCGCTTAGCTACCTGCTACTCTCCCTCATCCCGCTCGTGGCTATCGGCGTCTACCTCCTCGCGCTGACCACCGAGGCCAGACTCCACACCAACAGGGTCGTCTACTACGGCTTCGGCGCGCTCGGTGCCGTCATGTGGATCACCAGCGTTGTGATGCTGTTGAGAAGGAGGGAAATGGGGTCAAACAGCGACATTGGACATTTGCTGGGCGGGGCTGCGGCGCCCCAGAACTGAAGCGGAAATGTCCAATGTCAATGTTTGACCCCTCCGTCATTCATCGTGCCGGCCGGTCCGCCGCGTCTTTGGCCGGCGGCGTTCGGCAACAAAACGCTTGCGGGTTGAACTAAGCGAAGGTATGAAAAATATACCTTCATGGAGTTCGAGTACGATCCGGAGAAGAGCGATGCCAACAGGTCAAAGCACGGGATCGACTTCGAGCAGGCCAAGGAGCTGTGGGCGGACGATGACCGACTCGTCATTCCCGCCCGGACGGAATCTGAACCCCGCTGGGCCATGATTGCGCAGAGGGGCGCGAACGTATGGGCCGCGTTTTACGCCCTTCGCGGAGACCGGGTGCGCCTGATTTCCGTGAGGCGGGCTCGCCCAAACGAAAAGGCTATTTATGAAAGTGGAAGAGCTGGATAGGCTGTTCGACAAAGGGGAGGAGGACATCCTCCCATATCTTGACTTGGCCAAGGCCTTGCGTCCCGGTTACGAAGGCAAGCGTGTGAATGTCGACTTTCCGCAATGGATGTTGGCGAGGCTGGACTTGGAGGCGGACCGTCTTGGAGTGCCGAGGCAGTCGCTGATCAAGGTTTGGGTTGCCGAGCGTCTCGCCGTTGTTCGGCGGACCCGAGCGGCCGTAGGTCGTGCGAACCGGCCGTAGTCGTTTTGGCTGGCCCGTTGACGGACATCCGGGGTGGCTACCTCCGACCGCGAGCCTGGGACGTTCGATGAAGCAAGATGGCTCTCACCGAGGCACAAAGGCACGGAGAGAACGAGGATGCGATCGGTGGGCTGCCGGCTGAATCTCGGTGAAGCTTGGATGCGCGACGGGATCACCCCGGTCGTGGACGGGAATCCGGATCCCCTGTGCCGTGATTCTTCCGTGAGAGGTTATTCATCGAACCAGCCGTTCCGCTGCGTCGGTGACCGGCGTCTTTGGATTCGAAAGCATTCCGGCCGATGCCGATAGCGACCCCGACCCCGAGAAAGAGATGGAGCCGGGAAATCGCCATTCAGGCGGTGGCCTTGGACGTTCGATGGCGCCCCGACGTCACCATTTCTCGGGTCTTGAGGCCGGTTGCCGGCGATGCATGATCAACGCATAAAATTGAAGGCGATCATCCACGATGCGGAGGAGGGGGGATTCTGGGCCGAAGTGCCGGCCTTGCCGGGATGCGTGACGCAGGGGGATTCCATCGAGGAGGTGACAGCGAATCTTCGGGAAACCATCAACGGCTGGCTGGCAGTGGATGTTTCGACCGACGACGTTCAACAGGGTGCGCGAGTCATTGAATTGGCCGTGTGAAGCAAGTTTCGGGCAAAGATCTCGGGCGAGCCATCGAGCGACGAGGCTGGGTTCTCGCGCGGATCCACGGGAGCCACCCCATCTACGGGATGGCCGATTCGGTCTCGACGGAGGACTCGGCGGTGCGCTAACTCGACGCGTCCTGACCTGATTTCCAACCTTCGACTTCCGCTTCTTTCATGAGTTCCCCATCCACGCCCGTCACGGTGATCGCCCTGGTGCGGGCCAAGCCCGGAAATGAGACCGAACTTCGCCAGCTCCTTGTCTCGATGGTGGAGCCGACCCGGCGGGAGGCCGGTTGTTTGAACTACGATCTCCACCAGTCCGCGGACGACGCCACGCGGTTCGTCTTCCACGAGAACTGGGTCAGCAAGGCCGACCTCGACCGGCACTTGGCGAGCCCCCACGTGACGTCGGTGCTGTCGAAGGTGGGGCCGCTGCTGGCCGAGGCGCCACAGATCACGCTTTGGGGCAAGATCGCCTGAGCTGAACGCCTCGAAGATTTGGGACCATGGGAACACTCAACTTCGCGATCATCGGCTGCGGCGGGATCACGCTGCAGAACCATCTTCCCGGCCTGGCGCTTTGTCCGGACGTGCGGGTCCACGCGGTGTGCGACGCGAATCCGGGCACTCTGGAACGGGCGAAACAAGAGTCCGGAGCGCAGGTGGCTTCGACGGACTATCGGGAGATCGTCACGCGGGACGATATCCACGCCGTCATCATCGCGACGCCGAACGTGGCCCACCCTCCGATCGCCTTGGCGGCGATGGGTGCCGGGAAGCACGTGCTGTGCGAAAAGCCGCTGGCGCTCCATCGCGCGGATGCGGAGCGGATGGCGGAAGCCGGGGAACGGGCGGGCGTCCGTCACATGACGGCGTTCACCTACCGGTTTGTTCCGGCGATGCGTTACCTGCATCACCTGGTGGGTCGCGGCGATCTGGGTCAGCCCTACCACTACCGGTCCTGCCGGCTCCAGGATTGGGGGACGCGCAATCTCGGATGGCGGCAGCGCAAGGAATTGGCGGGCACGGGGGAACTCGGCGACATGCTGAGCCACCGGATCGATTTCGCCCATCACCTCGTCGGCCCGATGCGGCGCATGGTCGCGAATGTGAAAAACCTCACGCCGGTGCGCGACGGCGCGCTAAACGACACGGACGACTGGGTGGCGATCCTGGCGGAATTCCAATCGGGGGCGACGGGTGTCCTGGAGAGTTCGAAACTGGCGAGCGGCCGGAACGAGAGTTGGCGGAGCCTGGACTACGTGGAGATCAACGGGAGCGAGGGAAGCTTCGAGTTCACGACCGGACGCTGGAACCAGCTTATCGCGGGTCGGTTGGGTGGACCGGGCATGGAACCTATCGAAGTTCCCCGGGAGTTCTGGGTCTGGCCGGGGTCGCCGCGTGATCCCGGCGTCGGGGATCCGCTGATCTCCTTCCGGTACGATCAGGCGGTCGAATTCGTGAACGCGATTCGCGAAGAGCGGCCGTGCGCGGTGACCTTCCGCGACGGCGCGCGGGCGCAGGCGGTGATGGATGCCGCCCTGGAATCGGCGTCAACCGGCCGCTGGGTGGACCTGGAATGAGATGAGTTCCACGGCGAATGACCACTGGCCGGCGTCGATCGAGACCGAAGCGGCGCTCGAGGACGTGCTGACGACTCCGTCGCCGCGGTTGGTCGAGTCGATCCGATCGTGGACCAGTCCATTGGTGATCCTGGGGGCGGGCGGCAAGATGGGACCGACGTTGGCGGTGCTGGCCCGGCGCGCGGCGGAGGCGGCGGGCCATCGGCTCGAAGTGGTCGCGGTCAGCCGGTTCTCCGATGCCGGGGCAAGGTCGTGGTTGGAGGATCGCGGCGTGCGGACGATCGCCTGCGACCTCCTTGGACCGGACGCCGACCGCGCTTCGGTCCCTGCCGGACACGTCGAACGTGGCGTATCTCGTCGGACTGAAATTCGGAACGTCCAAAAATCCGGCGGCGACCTGGGCGATGAACACGCTCGTGCCGGCGCGGGTCTGCGAGCGGTACGCGGGGGCGCGGGTGGTCGCGTTGTCGACGGGCAACGTCTA
This sequence comes from uncultured Verrucomicrobiota bacterium, assembly GCA_942490575.1. Lineage (GTDB taxonomy): Bacteria > Verrucomicrobiota > Verrucomicrobiia > Limisphaerales > CAIMTB01 > CAIMTB01. The sequence continues at coordinate 37,919 of CALNYA010000028.1, read as the reverse complement.
TCCGATGGGCGCCGTGGCGCGGGGCGGTTCCATCGAGACCGATTCGCTGACCCCGTTGGGCGAGTACGCCAACGCGGCGGTGGCGAGGGAGCGGGTGTTCGAGTTCTGCGCGCGCCAACGCGGGGTGAAACTGGCGCTGATCCGTTTGTTCTACGCCGTGGAACTTCGGTACGGCGTGCCGGTCGACATCGCGACCCGGGTTCGCGACGGCGTTCCGATCCAGCTCGAGAACGGCGCCTTTCATTGCATCTGGCAGGGGGACGCCAATGAGGCGGTGCTCCGTGCCTTGAGCCTGGCCAACGAGGAACCGTCGGCGTGGAATCTGTGCCGTCCGGAGGTTTTCTCCGTGCGGGACGTGGCGTCGGGATTGGGCCGCTTGCTTGGCCGGGCTCCTGAATTCGTGGGAACGGAATCGGCCACGGCGCTTCTCGGGAATCCCGCGCGGCTGGTGTCGGAGCTGGGAGAGCCGGCGGTTTCCATGGAACGGATGATGGGCTGGATCGCCGATTGGGTCCGGCGCGGCGGGCGGAACCTGGGGCGACCCACCCATTTCGAGACTCGCGATGGACGGTATTGAATCGACGCGCCGGCGGTTGGCCGAGGGCCTGGTGATTCCGGCCTGTCCGCTGGCATTGAATCCGGAGCGCCGTTGGGATCCGCGACGGCAGTCGGCCTTGGTCAGGTACTACCGGGCTTCGGGGGCGGGCGGATTGGCTGTGGGCGTTCACACGACCCAGTTCGCGATTCGGAACCCGGAGATTGGCTTGCTGGAACCGCTGTTGCGTCGGGTGCGGGAAGTGATCGACGAAGAGGGAACGCCGTCGCGGCGCATGATCCTGATCGCCGGGGTGTGTGGTCCGACGGCGCAGGCTTTATCGGAGGCTCGGTTGGCGCGGGACCTAGGGTACGACGCGGGACTGCTGAGTTTGTCGGCGTTCCGTGGCGCCGGGGAGGACGCGATGCTGGCGCATTGCGAGGCGGTGGCGCGGGAGATTCCGGTCGTGGGTTTCTACCTTCAGCCGGCGGCGGGCGGGCGGATCCTGCCGTACGGATTCTGGCGGCGCTTCGTGGAGATCGAAGGCGTGGTGGCGATCAAGATCGCCCCGTTCAACCGGTACCAGACGCTGGATGTGGTGCGGGCCCTGGTGGAAGCGGGCCGCGAGGACGTCGCCCTGTACACGGGCAACGACGACAACATCGTGGCGGACCTGGTCACGCCGTTCCGGTTTCTGGCGGGTGATCGTCGGGTGGAACGTCGCGTCGTGGGCGGGTTGCTGGGGCATTGGGCGGTTGGGACGCGGGCGGCGGTGGGCTTGCTTCGGAGGTGCCGTGAAGTTTCGGATTCGGGCGGCGCCGTTCCCTCGGATCTGCTTCGAACGGGGGTGGAAGTCACCGACGCCAACGCGGCGTTCTTCGATGCGGCGAACGGTTACGCGGGTTGCATCCCGGGCATCCACGAGGTGTTGCGGCGCCAGGGACTGTTGGAAGGTGTCACCTGCCTGGATTCGAAGGAGGAGTTGAGTCCGGGGCAGGCGGAGGAGATCGACCGGGTCCGCCTAGCTTACCCGCACCTGGGTGACGATGCGTTCGTGGCTGAGCACCTCGGCGAATGGCTGAGGTAGGCCAGGAGGCGGGCTGGATTTTTGGGAGGGGTCGGTTCAGGATCCGCGTCATGAAAGCCCTGATCGCCGCCGGCAGTCTGACTGTTGCCATGTTGCTTGGGACCGCGAGCCCTGTGTTGGGCGCGGGCAAGTCCTTGTTCGACGGGAAAACCTTCGCCGGATGGGAGGGGGACACCGCGAAGACCTTCCGCATCGCAAATGGGACCATCGAGGCGGGTTCCCTGACCGCGATGGTTCCCCGGAACGAATTCCTGGCGACCACGGCGCGCTACACGAATTTCGTGCTGCGGCTGAAGGTGAAGCTGGTTGGGACGGAAGGCTTCGTGAACTCGGGGGTTCAGGTCCGGAGCGAGCGGAAGCCGGATCATCATGAGATGATCGGGTACCAGGCGGACATCGGGGCCGGATGGTGGGGGGCGATCTACGACGAGACGCGGCGAAACACGATGCTGGCGAAGCCGGACGAAGCGGTGATCAAAAAGGCCCTGAAGGAAAACGACTGGAACGACTACGAGATCCGGGCGGAGGGACCGCGGATCGTGCTGAAACTGAACGGAGTGACCACGGTGGATTACACCGAGAAGGACGCCTCGATTCCGCAGCACGGTTTGATCGCGGTGCAGATCCATGGGGGCGGCAAGGCCGTGGTGTCCTTCAAGGACCTCACGATCGAGGAACTGCCCTGAGGAGCGGCCCTCGGAGCGGTGGTCACGGGCTTCCATCGCCCCCAGGATTGGGGTTGGAAGGGTCATCCGTTGGGCCGCCCCTCTGGGGCTTGAGATCCATTCCTGAACGCGTTCTATAGACAGGCCGGTCCTACGGACCTTGTTTCGGCGACGTGGATCGGCCAACCGAAGGTCGTCTTTCACCCCGACGTGACGTCGAACCCTATGGCTCCGGATTTCTTGGTGCCAAAAACTGCCAATCTCCAGGCCGGTCTGGAACTGGGGCAACATCCTGCCGGACCGGAGACCGGCGTTACATTCCGCCGATGCCCACGATGCTGCAGGCTTGAATCACGTTGAGGCCGAGGCGTTCGGCGGCGTCCACGACCTCGGGGGCGTCGGCACCCGGATTGAGCCACAGTTCGTCGCATCCCTTGGCGGCGATTTCGGGAAGGACCGCGAGGCCGGCGGCGGCCGGGAGATACAGCGAGACGATGTCGGGCCGTTCCGGGACGAGCCGAATGGACGAGTACACCGTCAGGCCCTCGATCTCGGTTTCCCTGGGATGGACCGGGTACACCTTGAATCCCCGGGCGACATAGGCGCGGACCGCCTTGTTCCCGAACTTATCGCGGTTCGCGGAGGCGCCGACGATGGCGACGGATTTCATTTCAGGAGGGTCCGGGGCCGGGTCAGTCCGTGTCAGAGCAGGCGGGTCTGGAGGGCTTCCTTTTTGAAAGTCTCGCTGAAGCTTTCCGCGCGGGCGGCGCGACGTTCCATGACGTGTTTTTCGAGGGTCGAACTGTAGGGGACCGGGTAGTCGCCGTTGTAACACGCGAGGCAGAACCCCTGGGGATCGGTGCCAATGGATTTCACCATGCCATCGAGGGAGAGGTAGCCGAGCGAGTCGGCGTTCAGGTACCTGCGGATCTCGTCGATGGTGTAGTTCGCCGCCATCAGCTTGGAGCGGTCGGGGAAATCGATGCCGTAGAAGCAGGGATTCATGTGGGGCGGGCAACTCACCAGCACGTGGACCTCCTTGGCGCCCGCCTCCTTGAGGCTGATGACACGGGCCTTGCTGGTGGTGCCGCGGACGATGGAGTCGTCGACGATCGCGACCCGTTTCCCGCGGACCAGATCGGCGATGAGGTTGAGTTTCACCCGGACATTGAAATCGCGGATCAGCTGGGTGGGCTGGAGGAAGCTTCGGCCGACGTAATGATTCCGGACGAAAGCCATCTCGTAGGGGATCCCGGACTCCAGGGAGTAGCCGAGCGCCGCGTAATTCCCTGAATCGGGAACGGGGACCACGATGTCGGCTTCGACGGGATGCTCGCGGGCGAGTTGCCGGCCCATTTCGACCCGGGTCTTGTAAACGCTTTGGCCGCCGATGGAACTGTCGGGGCGCGCGAAGTAGACGTACTCGAAGATGCAGAAGGCGCGACGTTTCTGGTCGGGAAAAGGGTGAACGCTGTGGAGGCCGTCGGCGTTGATGATGATGACTTCGCCGGGTTCCAGGTCGCGGACGAGGGTCGCGCCGATCAGGTCGAAGGCGCAGGTTTCGGACGACAGGACCCAGGCGTCACCGAGTTTGCCGAGTGAAAGGGGTCGGAAGCCGAAGGGATCACGGACTCCGATCAGCTCGTCATGCGTCATGATGACGAGGGAGTAGGCGCCTTCGATGCGGCGGAGGGCGCTGATGAGGGAGTTGGGTTCGCCGTTGTCAGGCGGTTGGGCCATCAGGTGGAGGATGATCTCGGAGTCGACGGTGGTCTGGAAGATCGACCCTTTCTCCTCGAGTTCATCCCGGAGCTGGGAGGCGTTGGTGAGATTCCCGTTGTGGGCGATGGCGATCTTGCCGCGAGCGCAATTGACGACCAGCGGTTGGGCGTTCTGGAGGATGGACGACCCCGTCGTGGAGTAGCGGGTGTGCCCCACGGCGATGTGCCCCACGAGCTCGTGCAGCATGTTGCCCTGGAAGACATTGGGAACAAGTCCCATGCCGATGTGGCGGTGGAACTCCTTGCCGTCGCTGGTCACGATTCCAGCGCTTTCCTGGCCGCGGTGCTGCAGGGCGTACAGACCGCAATATGTCAGTTCGGAGGCATTGGGGGTGCCGTAGATGCCAAAGACGCCACAGTAATGCTTCGGATGGGAGGGGGTTGCCGACATCGCGCGGTCGAAGGGTTCGCTCCCAGCCCCGTCGGGGCAAGCGCCAAAACGCGCCCGCCACGGGATCGTCGCGACGGCTCCGGGCCGGCCCCTTTCGGGGTATCGCCTCCAACGGGGAGGCATGGCACAAAGGAGCCAGTACCTAAGGACAAGGCCATGATGACTAAAACTTGGACGCAGGATGAGTGGGGGTGCGGGAGCTTGACGGCGGGCGGCTCTGCCCGACCTCCGAGGATGCCGCGGCCACGCGGCTCCATTTCGGGCGCTTTCACGCCGTCCCACTTGGCGGGGGCCAGCCCCCTGGGCTGCGGTGGACTCAGCGTGTCGTTCCGGGTCTTCCTGCTCGCCGCGGTCATTCTCCTGGCGTTCGTGTCCCCGAGCCGAGCCTCGGAAGACCGGTTGGCGGCCGCGGCATTCCGCGATGTCATCCGGGACGGGGACCAAGCCGGGCTGAAGGCGCTCCTCGGCCGGTCGGGTATCATGATCGAAGCCAGGAATGAACTTGGTGAAACGCCCCTGATGGTGGCGGTTCAATTGGGTGGGCCGGAGATCGTTCGGGAACTCTTGGATCACGGCGCCGCTGTGAACGCAACGAATCAAGCCGGGGCGACCGCCCTGATTCGCGGCGCGGCGCGGCCGGAGATGGTGCGGCTGCTTCTGGACCGAGGGGCGAATCCCAATTGTGTGTCGGCGATCGGGCACACGCCTTTGATGCTGGCGGCGCGGAGTCCGAACGCAGGTGGAAGCGTCCGTCTTTTGCTGGCGCGGGGCGCGGACGTGAATGCCAAGAGCCGGCACGGAGCGACCGCCCTGATGGGAGCGGTGGCGGCTTCGAATCCGGAAGCGGTCCGACTGCTCGTCGAAGCGGGGGCCGATGTGAATGCCAGTCCCATGCCGGGAGCGCGTGGCGTCGACCCGATCTGGGGCGGGATTCGCACTCCCCTGATGTGGGCGGCCTTTCGGGGGGACTTGACCCTCGCGAAGTACCTGCTGGATCACGGGGCCCAGGTGAACCAGGTGATTCCTTTCGGCACGGCGCTGACCCATGCGGGATGGCGCGGCGACGCGGCGATGGCACGACTTCTGGTGGAGCGCGGAGCCGATGTGCGCGTCGCCGAACCCTTCTCGGGGTACACGCCGCTCCATTGGGCGGCCTCGGGGGAGGCCGGGGATCCGGAGCTGGTGGAATTCCTGCTCAAGCGCGGTGCGGATCCGCGGGCGGAGGGCGGTCAGCCGGTTGACGCGTTCCTTGGCGTACCCCGGACACCGGCCTTGTTGGCGGCTTCGCGGGGTTCAACCGATGCGCTACGCCTGCTTGGCGGCGCGGCCCCACCGGTGGCGGGCGCCGCGGAAGGGGTTGTGGAAAGCCGGGAGACGGCTGGGCAGGCCGGCGTGGCGGTGGTGGATCAGGCCGTCCTCGCGTGGGCCACGGCCAAGGCGGTTCCCCCCCTCCAAAAATCGGCTGTGTTCTCGCGGGAATCCTTTCTGCGGCACGCTTCGAAGCAGGCCTGCGTCTCCTGCCACCAACAGTACTTTCCCCTGGCGGCGGTCTCCGACGGAAAAGCCCGGGGTGTGCCGGCCGATGAGCCCGCGCTGGGGCGCCTGGTGGATGCCATCCTGAAAAGCCACCGGGGTTTGGTGTTCGACGAGGAGCCGATGTTCCATCCCGAGCCGGCGCACGAATACGGGTACGCGACGCTGGCGCTCCGGATGGCGGGCGTCGGGGCTTCGTCGGAAACGGACGCCATGGCGCATCACCTGGCGTCGATCCAAAACGCCGCGGGGCACTGGAACGTGAACCTTCCGCGGCCACCGATGCAGTCGTCGGACATCACGGCGACGGCCCTGGCGGTGTATGCGTTGAAGCACTTCGGCTTGGGCGTCGCGACGCGACGAATTCGACGGTCGCATTCGGGCGGCGCGGGCGTGGTTGAACGCCGCCAAACCAGCGACCCACGAAGAGCGGGTGTATCAGCTGCTGGGATTGCATTGGGCGGGCGTGTCGGAGGCCGAGTTGAAGACGAAGGCGGACCGGTTGGCCGCCGAACAACGCGCGGACGGGGGGTGGGCCCAATTGCCGGGATTGGAGACGGATGCCTACGCGACGGGACAGGCGCTGTTCGCGCTGCGGGAGGCGGGCGGGTACCTGGCGGACGACCCGCGGTGTGGTCGCGCGGCGCGATTCCTGGTCCAGTCCCAGGGAAAGGACGGAACCTGGCGCGTGCGGCGGCGCGCGTTTCCCTTCCAGCCGACCATGGAAAGCGGGTTTCCGCATGGACGGGATTCATGGATATCGGCGACCGGAACGAGTTGGGCGGTGATGGCGTTGTCGACGCTGCTGAGCCCGGTTTCCGATGCGGAGAGGCGGGGGATCGCGCAACGCCTGGCGGCCGAGGCGGTGGTGGAACCGGTGGGAATCGGAGGCGTCGCGTCGGCTGTGGGCCAGGTCGATTTCGCGAAGGACATCCAACCGGTGCTGGAGCGCTCCTGCGTTCCGTGTCACTCGGGAAAACGGGCTCGGGGCGAGTATCGGTTGACGGACCGGACCTCGATGCTGACACCGGGGAATCTGGGATTGCCTCCGGTCCTTCCCGGGCGCGGCGGCGACAGCGTCCTCCTGAAGTATGTGGCGGGCGAGGTCGTTGATCTCGACATGCCGCCCGTGGCGAAGCGCGATCAATATCCGGCCCTGAGCGGGAAGGAAATGGAACTGCTCCGAGGTTGGGTGGAAGCCGGGGCTGTGTGGCCGGAAGGCGTGGTGTTGGGGGTGTCCCGAACGGCGTCGGTCACTGGACCGTGACCTTGACCGTGACCGCGACCGAAACCGTCCGACTTCCGCCGCCCCGGTCGTCGGGGCGAAGAACCTGATTGAATGAAGCAGCCGGGTCAGCCCTTGCGACCGAGGCCGAGGGTTTCCTTGCAGTAGCGGAGGCTGCGTTCGAGATCCTCCTTCTGCCGGTCGCGGTTGCCGCCGTCGTATTGGGTGATGGCTTTGCCGCGCTTGGCGAGGCGGACGAATCGGGCGAACTCGGCGGCGGTGCGGTTCGGCCATGCGCCCCAGAAGGAGTCTTCCAGATAGGGAAGTTCGGCGGCGAAACCGCCGATGGTCTCGATGTTGACGGCGACGTTCGGGCAGAGCTGCGAGAAGCGCGCGAAGTAAGCTTTGTGGTCGACGACATTCCCGTCGCCCATGGCGACCCATTGAACCTTGCAGCCCTTTTCGGTTTCCCAGACGACCGAATCCCGGAGGCTGGTGGTGAACGCGTAGGGCCCGAGTTTCTCCAGGCTTTCCATGGGGTCTTCGAGAGTCCAGACGGCGTTCCCGGAATCCATGTTGGCGCCGACCCAGTCCTTGCCGGCGGCCTCGATGAGCGAGACCAATTCGGAGGCGGTCATGTCGCCGGCGTGGTTCTCGATCGCCACCTTGACGCCCAAATCGGCGGCGAGAGCGCGTTGGGAGGCGAGGACTTCGACGGTGTCGGCGATGCGCGCCTCGATGCCGCCGGGCGAGCGGCGATCTTCGCGACCACCCAGGACCACGCGGAAGTAGGGGGATCCGATGGCCTTGGAGAGGCGGAGTCCGAGGGCCAGATGCTCCTCGGCGGTGCCCCAGTCTTTTTTGAAGGACTTCGCCGTGGGACAGATGCTCCAGGAACCGAGCAGGATCCGAAGACCTTTGTCGGCGGCGTACTTCTGGAGTTCCGCGGAATCCTTGGGCTCGAGCGAGCCGAGGGCGGGAAGGTCGGTGATGAAGAGCGTGTCGAGTTCGAGGGACGCGGCGTAGTCGACCAGTTCGCGGCCCTTCAAGCGCAAGGCGCGCACGGCGAAGTTGTCCATGCCGAGGGGGATGCGGCCACCCGGCGCCTGCGCGCGCGCGGGCACGGCGGCGATGGAACCCGTGGCGGCGACCGCTGAGGCTGTGGCAAGTGTTCCGAGGAAGGAACGTCGGGACTGGAGAAGGGATTCGGAGTTCATGGAGGAATGGCTGTCGGGACTTGGGCGGTATTCCTGGAGGACGGGCGAGTCTGGGGTGGGAGAGGCGGATTTTGAATCCAAGAATTCGGAATTCATGGTGGGACATTCACCGTGAGACCGCTTGCGATTCCTCCGAGGGTGGCCTGAGATGGGCCCGAACCATTTTCCCATGAGAACCTCCCAGTATCATCTCCCGGTGTTGGCGGTCTGTCTGAGCCTCCTTGGCGTCGCCCGTGTCCATGCCCATTCGGCGAACGAACCGGCGCCCCGGCCGGACGATTGGTGGAAACAGCGGCATGCGTCGATGAACACGAACGCGATGACGCTGGGCGCGAAGTCCCAGGTGATCTTCATCGGCGACTCGATCACCCAGGGTTGGGAAGGGGCCGGGCGCGAGGTTTGGGCGGCCCGCTACGCCCACCGCGACGCGATCAACCTGGGCATCGGCGGCGATCGCACGCAGCACGTTCTGTGGCGGTTGGACAACGGCAACCTCGACGGTCTCAAACCGAAGGCGGCGGTGGTGATGATCGGCACGAACAACTCCAACGGGGAGGACAACACCGTCGAGCAGATCGCGGATGGCATCGCGGCGATCGTCCAGAAACTTCGCGATCGCCTGCCCGAGACCAAGGTCCTCCTGATCCCCATATTTCCGCGCAGCGAAAACCCTTCGCCCCAGCGGGGCAAGGTGCTTCAGGTGAATCAGATCATTCAAAAACTGGCCGACGGGAAGAACGTGGTCTGGGTGGATTTCGGGCATCGGTTCGTCGCTTCCAACGGCACGATCCCGAGGGATCTGATGCCGGACTACCTGCATCTCTCCCCGAAGGCCTACGAGATCTGGGCGGACAGCATCGAGTCCGAGTTGGTCGCGGCGTTGGGAGAAACCGCGGCCAAGGCGAAGGCGGGGGAGGCGGCTTCGGTGGATTTGACCGGCAACTGGGTGGCGACGATGCCCGGGCCCGGCGGAGACCCGGTGTCGATGCCGTTCTCCCTGAAGCAGAATGGAACGATTCTGACGGGACGCTTCGCGCGGCCCGACGGGGGTTGGCTCGAACTGCGCGACGGCAAGCTGGAGGGCGGGAAATTCTCCTGGTCCATCAAGCGCGACCGTCCCGATGGAGGGGACATGGTCTACCAGATGACCGGCAAGGTGGACGGTGGAAAGCTCATCGGTTCGACCAAGACGGACATGGGCGGCGCGCCCGTTCAGTTGGAGTGGACCGGGGAACGGAAATAGCGGGCGGAGTTTGGGAAATGTGGGCGGGGCCGGGTTGGAGGTTGAATCCGTCCGGCTCGCAGCCCGACCAATGACCGGAAAGGACCTGGGACGATGAGATCACCATCATTGAAATGGATCCGGGCGGCCGCGATCGCGGCGGGCATCGGACTCGGACTCGGACTCGGACTCGGACTCGCGGGTGAGCGGGCGTTGGGCGCCGACGCGGCCGTGGCGCTTTGGCCCGGGAAGGCGCCCGGGAGACCCGGGTGCTGCCGGCGGAGGCGGACCTGACCAAGCCGACGGAGAACCTGGTCGCCGGGCGCCGCGTGATTCGCCTGGGGAATGTGTCGTCGCCGACGATCGAGGTGTATCGGCCAGCGGCGGAGCGACGGAACGGCACGGCGGTCCTGGTGTGTCCGGGCGGCGCGTACCACATCCTGGCGTTGGACCTGGAAGGCACGGAGGTGTGCGAATGGTTGAATTCGCTCGGTGTCACGGGCGTGTTGCTGAAGTACCGCGTGCCGCGGCGCGAGGGTTTGGAGAAGCACGCGGCTCCTTTGCAGGACGCCCAGCGGGCGATGGGTCTGATTCGCGAACACGCCGGCGAGTGGGGTATCGATCCCCAACGCGTCGGTGTCCTGGGATTCTCGGCGGGCGGCCACCTCGCGGCCGCGACGAGCACCATCCCCGGAAGGACCTACCCGAAGGTGGACGCGGCCGACGACCGGAGCAGTCGGCCGGACTTCGCGGTGCTGGTGTATCCCGGGTACCTGACGGTGAAGGAGGAGGACGATCGCGTGGCGCCGGAGCTGGCGATCAACGCGGAGACTCCACCCACCTTCCTCGTGATGTCCCAGGATGATCCGGTTCGGGTTGAAAACGTCCTCGGCTACGCCTCCGCCCTGAAGAAGGCGGCGGTTCCCTTCGAACTCCACGTCTATCCGACCGGGGGACACGGGTACGGCCTGCGGCGCGCTTCCGATGCGGTCACGACCTGGCCGGATCGCGCGGCCGATTGGATGAAATCACGCGGCCTGTTGGAACGACGCTGACGCGGCGGGGTCTTCGCGGCTCTTGTAGCGGGGGGTGTGACCGTCGAGGATTCCACGGTCGTGACTGAACCGAATTCGAATTTCAAAAGGCGAGCGTCCCCCTTCCGGCGGGTGCGCCCCAAGGAAGGCGCCGAGCGGAAGAGACGGGAGGAGAGCGATGGCCGGATGATGGACGCGGAGGAGCCGCCCGTTCGGAAGGAGGTACTGGCGCTTCCCCTGGCGACGCGGGTGGTCGGGGGTGTGGATCGGGAGCACCCGGCCGATGCGGTGCTGCGCACGGTGCTGAAGGAGGAGCCCGGGTTGCGTCGGGAGACCGCGGGGGAGGTGGCGCGGTTGGTCTTCGGCTATTTCCGGTGGCGCGGTTTCATGGGTCGAGGGATTCCCCTCCCGCGCCAGATCGAGTCGGCGGCGGACCTGGCCCGCCGATTCGCGCTCAATCCGGAGGACGTGGCGCCCCAGGGCTGGGATCGCGCGGTGCCGGCGTGGGTCCGGGACCGGGTTCCGGGTGGGGCGGCGTGGTGGAAGGCCCTTCAGGCGGAGCCCCAATTGTGGCTGCGGGCCCGTCCGGGAACGGCTGAATCCGTGAAGCTCGCCCTCGGAGACGTGGTTCAACCGCTGCCCGACGTGGCGCCGGACGCGCTCGTCTATCGTGGAACCCGGGACCTGTTTCGGGAGGCGGGATTCCAGGCGGGCTCGTATGAAATCCAGGATCTGGCCTCCCAACTGGTGGGGCAATTGTGCGCGGCGCGGCCCGGGGAGACCTGGTGGGACGCGTGCGCGGGGGAGGGCGGCAAGACGCTCCACCTGGCGGACCTCATGGGGAATCGGGGCGTGGTTTGGGCGACCGACCGGGCGGGTTGGCGGCTTCAACGCCTTCGCGTTCGGGCGGGTCGCGCCGGGCTCTTCAACATCCGCTGGGCGGAGTGGGACGGGCAGGCGACGCAACCGGGCGGCATCCGATTCGATGGCGTCCTGGTCGACGCCCCGTGCAGTGGGCTCGGGACATGGCAACGGAATCCGCACAGTCGCTGGGCGACGACGCCCGAGGACGTGACCGAATTGGCCGCGTTGCAGATCCGGTTGCTGCGGAGCGCGGCGGCCGGCGTGAAGGTGGGCGGGCGGATCGTCTACTCGGTCTGCACGCTGACGCACGAGGAGACGGTCGCGGTGTCGGACGCCTTTGAAGCGGCGATGCCGGGCTTCGAGCCGCTACCCATTCCCGACACCCACCGGCGCGGGCCAGGCGCCTTGTCCGAGGCTCGGGCAAAGAATCGGCTTTGGATCTGGCCGCAGGATTGGGGTGGGAACGCGATGTACGTGGCGGCGTGGACGCGGCGGAAATGAAATCGGGGGTCGACTGGCGACCGCTGGAAGACGGGCGGAAACAGTACGGGCGCCGATCGTAGGATCGGCGCCCGTCGTTGAAGGAATGGTCGCGGAACGGATTCCGGTGGGATCCGATCGGATCCGATCCGATCAGGCCTTCGGCTCGAGTTCCTTGGCGCGTTCGGCCATGGCCGCCTTGCGGCTGAGGCGCACGCGCCCCTTCTCGTCGACGCCGATGCACTTGACCCAGATCACGTCGCCCATTTTGACGACGTCCTCGGTGGCCTTGACCCGGAAGTCCGCGAGTTCGGAGATATGGACGAGCCCGTCCTGGCCGGGAAGCACTTCGACGAAGGCGCCGAATTCCTTCAGCGAGACGACCTTGCCGCGGTAGATCTTGCCGACCTCGATTTCGGCGGCGACGGCTTCGATGCCCTCGCGGGCGATGCGCATGCCTTCCTCGTCGATCGAGAAGATCATGACCGAGCCATCGTCCTCGATGTTGATTTCGCAGCCCGACCGTTCGACCAGGGCTTTGATGTTTTTTCCGCCGGGTCCGATGATGGCCCCGATCTTCTCCGGGTTGATGCGGAGGCGGATGATGCGCGGAGCGTACTTGCTCATTTCCGCGCGGGTTTCCGGAAGGACGGACTTCATCGCGTCCAGGATCTTGAGCCGGGCGATCCTAGCTTTCTCGACGGCTTCGGTGAGGACGCCGATGGAGAGACCCTTCAGCTTGAGGTCGAGTTGAAAGCCGGTGATGCCCTTCTCGGTGCCGGCGATCTTGCAGTCCATGTCGCAGAAGTGATCCTCCCAGCCGATGATGTCGGTGAGGAGGCTGTAGCGACCGAGGTTGCCCTGGGCGTCGTGTTCGGAACAGATCCCGATGCTGATGCCGCCGACCGGGCGAATGAGGGGGACTCCGGCGTCCATGAGGGCGAGGGAACCCGCGCACACCGAGGCCATCGAGGTGGAGCCGTTGGACTCCATGATCTCGCTGCAGACCCGGATGGTGTACGGATACTCCTTGAGCGGCACCATGGGTTTGATGCTGCGCTCGGCGAGGGCGCCGTGGCCGATTTCGCGCCGTCCGGGACCCATGATGCGGCCCGTTTCGCCGACGGAGAAATTCGGGAAGTTGTAGTGGAGCAGGAATTTCTTATCGCTCGGTCCGCCCGTGTACGCGTCGAATTCCTGGACGTCGTCGGTGGTGCCCAGGGTGATGATGGCCAGGGCCTGGGTCTCGCCGCGCGAGAAGATGGCGGAACCGTGGGCGCGGGGGAGGATGCTGGTCTCGCCGCCGAGAGCCCGAAGGTCGTCGGGCCCGCGTCCGTCGAGGCGTTTGCCTTCGTCGAGGATGAGGGCGCGGATGGCTTCCTTCTGGATGTAGTAGAAGGCGTCCTTGACTACGAACTCGGTCACCTTCTCGGCGCCGAATTTCTCGACGAGCTTGGCGCCCATCTGGATTTCGACGGCCTTGCACGCGGCCTCCCGGGCGAGTTTGCCCGGGGTGAGGAGGGCGGTCAGGATGCCGGATCCGATGGCTTCGCGGGCCGCCTTGAGGATGTCGTCGGGGACGACGCTCACGTTGATCTGGCGCTTGGTCTTGCCGAGCTTGGCCGCGAGTTCCTTCTGGGCGGCGATCAGCGGCTGGATGGCCTGCTGGCCGAACTGCAGGGCGGCGATGAAGTCGGCATCGGCGACCTCGTCGGCGGATCCTTCGAACATCACGACGTCGGTGTCATTGCCGACGTAGAAAATGTCGAGGTCGCTCTGCTCCATCTGGTCGTGGGTCGGGTTGGCGACGAACTGACCTTCGACACGTCCCACGCGGACCGCCCCGATCGGGCCGGCCCAGGGGATGTCGGAGACCAGGAGCGCCGCGGACGCGCCGTTGGCGGCGAGGACATCCGAATCGTTCTGGCCGTCGGCGCTGAGGAGGATGGCCTGGACCTGGACTTCGTTGAACCAGCCCTTGGGAAAGAGCGGGCGGATGGGGCGATCAATGATGCGCGAGGTGAGGATCTCCTTTTCGGAGGGACGTCCTTCGCGTTTGAAGAAACCGCCGGGGAAACGGCCGGCCGCCGCGGCGCGTTCGCGGTAATCGACGGTGAGGGGGAAGAACTCCTGACCGGGCTTCGCCTTGGTGGCGGCGACGGCGGCGACCAGGACGATCGTTTCCCCGAGTTGAACGGTGACGGATCCGTCCGCCTGCTTGGCGAGTTTCCCGGATTCGATGATGATGGATTGGTCGCCAATCTGGGCGACGACTCTTTCAGCCATGGTTACAAGTTATAGCCGCCGGCCGGGGGAACTTCATTCAACCGCCGCGGGGCGGAGGTTGAATGAAATTTCCCAGGTCCAGCGGTCCAAAGTTGGTGGGGGTCGCGTTGGCGGTCAGCCGGTCCCCCTGATGCCGGGACTGGCCGCCCCGGGGTTACGAACTACGAACGGAGGTGCGGGGTCCGGGCGCCGAGCACCTGCCTGATTCGGGGTCGTTACCTCCGGAGACCGAGCCTCTTAGTGACGTCGGTGTAGCGACTCACATCCACCTTTCCGAGGTAGTCCAGAAGGCGGCGGCGCTTGCCGACCAGCACGAGGAGCCCCCGGCGGGAGCTGAAGTCCTTGGCATTGGCCTTGAGGTGTTCCGACAAATGATTGATTCGACGCGTGAGGAGTGCCACTTGCACGTCCGGCGAACCGGTGTCTTTTTCGTGCCGGCCGAATTCCTTGATGCTCTGCGCCTTCGGGGCTGCTGTCATACCATTCTTCAGTCTTAATCCAGGTCGAGTCGAGATTCGAGAACGAGGAACCTAGGCGTCCCGTCGGGTCGCTGTAAAGCGACTTTTGGAAAGGGAACGCCCTTCCACCCGACGGGACCGGTCCCCGGCTACCAGCCGAACGTCAGCGAACCCCCTTGGATCCGAGGGTTTTTGAGGGTGACGGCCGACGCGGACCGGATCCGGAAGAACCTGATTCCGCCCGTGGCCGGGACCGTCACGGTCCGGGCGTTGGCATCCACGACCGCCGACGGATCAGCGGCGAACGGTCCAGCCGCGGAGCCCGCTGATTCGACGACGACCGCTTCCGCGACCGCGTCGTACGCGGTCCACGCCCTGATCGCGGACGGGCCTTCGCCGTTGACCAGAACCCGGTCGCCCGTGGTGGGGTTGATCGACGTCCATTCCGCGTACCCGGATCCGCCCCGCTCGTACCACACCATGCGGAAGGGATAGAGCCCGGACTGCGCCACGACGAAATCCACGGTCAGGTCGGCCGTCCCGCCGTTGCGGAATGAGAACGGCGTCGTGCCGGGACCCAGCGGAGGCGCGGAGGAGGCGATCTTGTAGCCGTCGTCGGTGATGAATCCAAACCGGTGGATGCCGGCCGGGAGATCGAGGTAGGTCAGGATTTCGACCGCGAAATCACTGTCGCCGTTCCCCGTGTTGTCGGGGTCGATGCCCGGAACCATGACGTCGCCTTCGATGGCGCCGGCGACCGCGCCGTCCCTCTTGTTGAAGTTGATGGCCGAAACGACGGCGTTGGTGTCGACGAAGCGGGGGATGGACGAGCCGGGCGCCAGTTGGGTTTCGGCGCGGTCGAGGCTGTTCTCGAGGGCGCCGCCCTCGATGGGCGCCTGGACCACATGGACGCTGAAACCGGGCGACCGTCCCGTCCCGGAAATCCGGGAGGCGGGGTCGAGGGCGACATAGGAGACGGTGAACTGCCACTCGGTGACGATCTCTTCGCCCTGATTGTCCTTGAAGGTCACCCGCGCGGTGTTGAGCGCGCCGGATGCGGGTAGCGGCGAGATCGGATGGCGGACGGTGGCGCCGGTCGCGGTGGCCGTGACCGTGGCGGGGACGTCGCCGCCGTTCAGGCGCAGCTTCACGGTTCCGACGTCGACCGTCGTGTCCCGGTTCTGGAGGGTGACATCGATGACGGGGGTGACGGTGTTCACCGTCGAGTTCGCGGCGGGCGATGCGGCGGAGACGGTCGCCCGCTGGGTGGTGTCGGCGACGGGAACGAAGATCAGGTAGTTCAGGAGCCGGTAGCCATCGGCGGCGTTGCTGGTGAGGTGCCGGATTCGCAACGTGGTGGTTCCGCTCAAGCGGACGACCGCCCGGTTCGCGCCCGATCCATCGGTGAGGGGAATGTTCTGGTAGTCGAAACCGCCGCGGGTGCCGAGAAACGAACCGAGCGGACTGACGGCGGCGTCGGGTTGCGTGGGATCCCCGGTGACCCGTTCCAGGACGCTGTCGGCGGTCGCGATGTTGACGACCTGGGCGCGCAGATAGATCTCGTAGCTGCCCGCCGTGAACGTCCGCGTGTATTGGGTCCATTCGCCGGCGACGAGGTCGCCCACGTCGTACTCGTAGACTCCCGCCTCAACGCCGCCGGCGTCGGTGTATTTCTTCCGAACTTTGTCCAGGGAGCGGGCCATGCGGATGGGATCGATCGGGCGGTACATCGTGTCCTCGCCGTTGGGGGAGGTGCGGGTATCCGAATAATCGATGTCCGGAACTCCCTCCTGGCTGTCGTAGGAGTTCTCGCCGCCACCCGCGCCCTCGGGGACGGGGACGGGACTGTTCAGGAAACCGCCGGCGGAAAAATTGTAGTCCTCGGCCTCGATGACGAAGTTGGCCGGATCGAACGTGTCGAATTTCAAGGTCTGTTCGCGGGCGACTCCATCGGAATCGACCACCTTCAGCACGGCGACGTGGCTGACGTTGAGGGCGAGTTGGCCGGCGAGGGACGCCGTTCGGGACGCGCCGGAGCCGCCGACGACGAGACCGTTCGCGGAGGTGTGGGTCGTGCCGTTCAAGGTGATGGAAAGGCCTTCGTCGGCGATCGGTTTGTCGTCGGTGGCCGTGAAGGAAATCGCGGTCGAGACCGGGAGGAAACCGGCCGCGGAGGCGGGGGAAACGCCGGAGAGGATCGGGGGTTCGTTTCCCGTCGCGGGGGCCGAAGCGACGACGGCGTTGTCGAAGGTCGCTTTGTACGGATCCTCGGGAGCTCCGGCGTCGAAATCCTCGTACAGGTAGAGGACGAAATTCCCCTGGGTGATGAACGGGGCGGCGGGGTCGTCGGAGCCGTCGGCCATGATGTCGGCGGCCGGCGTGTCGACCACGATCTTCTCGAAGAGGACGGCGTCATCGTTTTCGGTGTCGAGCACGCGGGCGCGCACGGTGACGGAGCCGCCTCGGGCGGTGAGGGACAGGGAGAGGGTGATCTTATCGTTCTTGATCGGTTCGGGGGGATTCTCGTTGTAGAAGTATTTGCCGATCCCCTTGGTGACCAGGATGTCGGTGGTGGATTTCGCGAAGCCGTATCCGGCCAGCGTGGCCGCGCCGGTGCTCGTGGGAATGAAACCCACGATGGCGAACGAGTCCTTGCCGCCGCCCTCCACGACATCGACCCGGAACTCCAGGCGTTCGCCCTCCTTCAGTTCGTAGGTCTTGGATTTCTTGGTGCTGGCGATGAACAGGGCCTGGCCGGCGGGCGGGATGATGAACTTGAACTGTCCGTCGGAGACCTCGGGCTTGGGCAGGGCCGCGACGAAGGAGAAGTCTTCCCAGCCCTCCTTCCCGGAGTTGAAATCATCAAGAACCGCGGTGTCCGTGACGAAGGCTTCGGCGTTGTCGTACGTGGCCTGGTAGGGATCCTCCGGGGCGCCGGCATCGAAGTCCTCGTACAGGTACAGGACGAAGTTGCCCTGGGTGATGAACGGCGCGGCCGGGTCGTCGGAACCGTCGGCCATCACGTCGGCCGCGGGGCTGTCGACCACCGTTTTCTCGAAGAGGACGGCGTCGTTGTTGGCCCGGTCGAGGACCCTCGCGTTGACGATGACGTTGCCGTTCCGGACGGTGAGGGTGAGGGACAGGGTGACGTCCTCGTTCTTGATCGGTTCGGGCGGGTCTTCGTTGTAGAAGTACTTTCCGATCCCCTTGGTGATGAGGATGTCGGTGGCGGACTTGGCGAACCCGTAACCGGCCAGGGTGGCGGCGCCGGTGCTGGTGGGGATGAAACCGAGAATCGCGAAGGAGTCCTTGCCGCCCCCCTGGACGAGGTCGACGCGGAACTCGATGGTCCGTCCCTCCTTCAGTTCGAACGTCTCGGACGTTTTGGTGCTGGCGATGAACAGGGCCTGGCCAGCGGGCGGGAGGACGAACTTGAATTGACCCCCGTCCACGGCGGGTTTCGGGAGCGCGGCGACGAACGAGAAATCCTCCCAGCCGTTCTTGCCCGAGTTGAAGTCGTCCACGACCCGAGCCCGCGCGGTTCCGGGTCGAAGGAGGGTGGAAACGAGGAGGACCGCCAGGAGGGCGCGGGGGAGCCACGAAGTTCCGTTCATACAGTCGAGGGTTCTGGTCGGACTAGGTCCTCGGAAACGACGCTCCGGTCAATGCAATTCCAGTTCGGCGGTCGAAATTCCCGTGGCGCGTCGGCTAACCGCGCGGGGGTGCGGGGCTTGCGTCCCGTCGGCGTCCTGAGCATGTTCGGGCCCTTCCGACCCATGAAATCGACTTTGTTGGCATCCCTGACGTTCTTTTTCGCTCTCAGTTCGTGGACCAACGCGGCGGAGCCCGCGCCCGCGGGTTCGCCGTCGGTTCAGGCCATCCTGGATCGTTATGTGGAGGCTTCCGGTGGGCGCGCCGCGCTTGAAAAGCTCAAAACCCGCGTCTCGAAGGGCAACGTGGAGGTGACGACGGTGGGGCTGAGCGGCGCCATCGAAGTGAAGGCCAAGGTGCCCAACAAACAGATCAGCTCGGTGGATCTCGCCGGATTCGGAGCCGTGCGCGAGGGCTACGACGGGACGGTGTCCTGGTCGGACGCGCCGGGAGTCGGGTTGCGGGAGAAGTCGGGTGGCGAACTGGCGCGGGACCAGCGCACCAAGGTCTTTCCGAGGGAATTGAAACTCCGCGAAGCCTACGAGCGGATGGAGGCCAAGGGCGCGGCCAAGGTGGCGGGCGCCGACGCCTGGGTGATCGAAGGAGTTTCCAAAGGCGGCAAGCCCGATCGCCTCTATTTCGACCAGAAAACGGGACTTCTCGTCCGAGAGGAGTCGAGCGTGGACTCCGGTTTGGGCGAAATGACGTTCCAAGTCGATTTTCTGGATTACCGGGACGTCGGCGGGGTGAAGGTGCCGTTTCTGATTCGGATTCCGAAGCCTGAGACGATGGGGTTCCAGATCAAGCTGGACGAGGTGAAGCACAACGTCGAAGTCCCGGACTCGGAGTTCTCCAAGCCCAAGTGACCGGCTGGCCGGGGGCGCCGGCATGGCCGGCAAACGACTGAAGATTCAAGCAAGGGGCTCCATTCCCAGGGGGGGCGGGTTCGGGCTTTCGCCAAAAAACGGTTGCATGGCAGGCCGCGAAGGAAGTAGCCAGAGCCATCCTTTTCTTTTTCGAAGGTCCGAGCGTCTCGGAACCTGCGATGCCGCGAAGATGTGCCGGCGTCGGGAGGTTCCGCGCTTGCCGGGGTTTCGGGAGGGAATCGGTTCAACCCCAGACGGGGCCAAATTCAACAGTAGGACGCACCGCATGACAAAACTTGTAACGTTGCCCGCCATTGGGTTCGCAGTGATGGCAGGCCAGGCATTTGGGCAGCTGGCGCTGCCCGGGACACCCGAGGACAACGGACTCCAACCCGTTTCCGAGACCGTCTACCTCAACACCTCGGACACGATCAACAACGCCAGCACCGAGAGCCTGGGGATTGCGATCGCCCGCAATCGCAACGTGATCGTTGGGTGGGAGGACGACGGCGATGGCCTGACCGATCTCGAGGCCGTCTGGACGCTGATCAACGATTCCGGCGTCTCGATCACGCCCGACACGGATATCACGAGCACGGACCCGGATTTCGCGGGAGAGACGTTCCCCTCGAAGTTCCTGTCCTTCTTCCGCGCCGATAAGACGGCGACCTCGGGCAGAACCTCGTGGGGCCCGAAGATCAAGGCCAACCCGTTCGGCGACGGCATCGGAATGGGCGCCACGGCTTTCGACCTGGCCAAGGAAGTGGCCGAGCTGTCGCCCGATTTCAGCGGCGATTTCGGCGATTTCCCCGCGGTGCAGCTCCTGAACAACGACGGCACGCCGATCTCGATCGCCGTGGGCGTTCCCAAGGAATACCACCAGCGCGACGGCAGCATCCGGATCGGCGACTGGGATTACCTGTCGACCGGCAACATCGTGATCGTGGGAGAGAGCCGCCAGAGCGACGATCTCGTGAGCGTCTACGGAGGAGAATCCCCGCAGACCCATGCCATCGTCCGGATCGTTTCCCCGGCCGGCGCCGAGATCAAATCGGTGCAGTTGGTCGGCGCGACTCCCACCAAGGCGGAGATGTGGCACGGGGTCGGCGTGACGAAGAACGGCTTCGCGGTCCGCTTTTCCGACAACGGGCCCGGCACCATCCGCCTGTTCAACAACGACGGAACCCCGGCTTCCGCGAATCTGAATCTGGGCGATCTGACCGAGCAACCGATCGCGGCCGGCGGCGGTCGCGGCGATGGAGTCGGCTTCCACGGCAACGGCAACGACGCCTACGCGGCCGTGGCGATCGGCCGCGACGAGGAAGGCCTGAGCCGCGTCTGGGTGAGCGTGATCAACACCAACGGCACGGTCCGCTGGAGCAAGAGCGTCTCGGACGATCTCGAACTGATCGGCCCCGGCCGATGCGACGTCGCGATTGATTCGCTGGGACGGGTCGCGGTGGTTTACGACGACGCCGCGGGGACGGGCGGCAACGCCAAGATCATCCTGGGCCGCGTTTTCGACGCCAAGGGCGATCCGTTGGGCGGGACGTTCCACGTCAGCGAAAGGGAATTGCCGGATGAGAATTCCCTCGAGTCGCGCAACGCTCGCGTGGCCTTCCGCAACGACACGGTCGCGGTGGCCTGGGAGAGCCAGAACATCGAGCCCGGCACCCGGGTCGTCGCCGTGCGCCAGTTCGTGATCCCGGTGAAGCCCGGCAGCATTGAGTCCGTCGGTCTGACCCGCATCGTCGCGGACACCCCGGTCATCAATCAGAACCAGGATGCCCTCGGCAACTGGGAGCCCTACGCCTCGGTGCTCGGGACCAGCACATTCCTGATCGAAGCCAACGCGTTTTCCCAGGATTCGGCCGACACCCAGCGGTACGTCGTGGCCTTGCAGCCGGCGGCCGGCGGGGCGATGAAGCTCGGCGAAGGGTTCTTCGCGGACAACGGAACGCCCTTCACCGGGCAGGTCAATGCTTCCCGGCAGAACGGGAATCCTGGCCGCGTGGCGGGCGACACCCGCCCGGGCGCGGTCAACTTCATCGTCGGGGCCGAGGCCTCGCCGCATGTCTATCCGGAGTTTGATTCGGGTAACCGGTGGGCCGGTGGCTTCGACCGGCTCGAAGACGGCCGATACGGCGTGGTCCAGACGTTCTCACTCGATCCGACGACGCTCACGCAGACCATGCTGAGCAAGGCGCAGGATTCCGCGACCGGCCGTCAGACCACCGGAGGGGCGCCAGGCAACCAGATCTCCCGCTTCGGCGGTGATGTCGTGGGGCTTAGCGACGGGAATTTCCTCTCCGTCGTCGAGGATCGGTCCCTCGTTTTCCGAACGGACGGCAACGCCGCGGTGGCGACGATCTTCGCGCCGGACGGTTCGGTGGTGAAGGAGAGCTTCAAGGTCGCCGACGGCGACATCTGGGCCAACGTGGCCGCGGTCAAGGACGGCTTCGTGGTTCGAGTTGTCGGGAAGCTGTACTTCTTCAACAACGCTGGCGTGGCCCAGGGCGATCCCGTGGATCAGGCGACCTCGGGCGCCAATTTCGACGCCGGTCGCGGCGATGGCACCCGTCTGAGCGGTCACATCAATTCGCCCTACGTGTACCTGGTGGGTCGCGAGGTGGGATCGACGGCCGTTCGCGTGGCGATCTGGGATGCGCGCACGCGCGCCCTGGTGACCCTGGCGGATGTGAGCGAGGGCGGGTTCCGCGCGGACGCCGACCGGGCCCATGCCGCGGTGGACGCCTTGAACCGCTTCGTGGTGGGTTGGGTCAGCCGACCCGACGGCTACGAGCAGCAGGTGATCGCGGCGCGGGTGCTTCGTCTGGACGAGGCCACCAAGCTCGTGGTGCCGGTGACCTCGAGCTTCCTGCCGTTCATCAACTCCGCGCCTCAGGGCGGCATCCGGAGCCTGGGAATGAGCATGGCCATCACCACCAAGCAGATCCTCGTGTCCGCCAAAGGTGAGATCAACCTGCAGAACCAGCCCGATCAGGGCGCGAACTCCCCCCGTGAGATCAACTTCTACACGGTGATTTCGCACCCGAGTCCGGCCGACGATCCGACGACCCCGGTCGGCGGTGGCGCCACCGAGGTTCGTCTCGCGGTGACGCGGGCTGGCGGAAACCTGACGGTGACCTCCGAACCGAGTCCGCTTCCGGCGGGCTGGGTTCTCCAGCTCGGGCCCAGCGTGAGCGGGCCCTGGGTGACCCAGGCGGGTGCCAACACGCCGGTGACGGTGCCGATCGGCAACGACGCGGCGGTGTTCCTGCGCGCGGCCAAGCCGTAAGGACCTCAAGGCGCGGGCCGAAGGCGGCCCGCGTCGGATTTGAATTCCAAGCCACGAAGGGACCGGAGCAATCCGGTCCCTTTCTTCATCCGCCCGTCCATAGGGGTCAGTTCTCATAATCGACAATCGCACACGCCGGAACCGGGAAGCGGCAATTTCAACCACGGAAGGCACGGAACACACGGAGGGGGAGGGATTTGGAGAGGCGATGGGTATCCTCTGGGAGGCGACCAGCACTCCCTCCGCAACCCCCTCTCATCCCGAGCCTTCCCCTCGACTCTACTGGCTGTCGCCGCCGTTCTTAGGACGAAGGATCAGACCGACCGCAATCCGAAGGAGGGAGCGAATTCGGCGGCTATTGTCGATTATGAGAACTGACCCCTACCACGGATCGTTCGCCACCGTGTGGGTTTCGGGATCCCAGGCGAGCTTGCGTCCGAGCCGCATCGACAGGTTCGCGAGGAAGCAGGAGGAGCTGGAAATATGCGCCTGCCCGATGTCGGCGACCGGACCGGAGCAATCCGGTCCCTTTTTTCATGCGCCCGTCCATAGGGGTCAGTTCTCATAATCGACAATCGCACACGCCGGAACCGGGAAGCGGCAATTTCAACCACGGAAGGCACGGAACACACGGAGGGGGAGGGATTTGGAGAGGCGATGGGTATCCTCTGGGAGGCGACCAGCACTCCCTCCGCAACCCCCTCTCATCCCGAGCCTTCCCCTCGACTCTACTGGTTGTCGCCGCCGTTCTTAGGACGAAGGATCAGACCGACCGCAATCCGAAGGGGGGAGCGAATTCGGCGGCTATTGTCGATTATGAGAACTGACCCCTACCACTAGACCTTGGCCGGGTCGGGGTGGGTCCAGGGCGCGCGGTAGGGACGGCGGAGCAGGGCGGTGGCCTCCGGATCGTTCGCCACCGTGTGGGTTTCGGGATCCCAGGCGAGCTTGCGTCCGAGCCGCATCGACAGGTTCGCGAGGAAGCAGGAGGAGCTGGAAATATGCGCCTGCCCGATGTCGGCGACCGGAAGCATCCGGCCGCGCTGGGATCGGGCTTCGAGGAAGTTGCGCCAATGCCCGCGCATGGCGGAGGCGACATGCCGTTCGAGGTCCTTCTCGGTTTCATCCTCGGGATAGCGGTCGTATTCGAGCAGGGCGTCGCGTTTTCGGGTGGGCCGCGTTTCGCCCTTCGGGAAGAACTCGTATTTGAAGACGCTGGCTTTGAGCGTGCCCTTTTCTCCGTGGAGGATACCCGCCCAAGGGTAGTCGGGATCCGGCATCGCACCCCAGGTCCGGTGGTTCCAAACGACCTGCGGTCCCTCGTCGAAGTCGAAGGTCGCCGTCTGCGTGTCGCTGATGTTCGCGCGGCTGGCTTTGTCGACGAGGATCCCGCCCCAGGACGTGACGGATTGGGGCCAGCCGAGGTCGAGCAGCCACCGGACCATGTCGAGCATGTGGACGCACATGTCCCCGACGATGCCATTGCCGTACTCCATGAAGGCGCGCCATCCACGGGGGTGATTGATCTTGCAGAAGGGTCGGAGGGGCGCCGGACCGGTCCAGAGGTCGTAATCGAGGGATTCGGGCGGGGCGATGTCGGGCGCCGAGGCCAGCGTGTCCCGGTTGCGCATGTGCCAGTAACAGCAGATGTCGACGTGCTGGATCTTTCCGAGGAGTCCGGACTTCACGATCTCGTCGCGGGCTTCGATGAGATGCGGGGTGCTGCGGCGCTGGGTGTTGACCTGGACGATGCGGTTGTACTTCCGCGCCGCCGCGACCATGGCCTGGCTTTCGATGACGTCGACGCCCGTGGGCTTTTCGCAGTAGACGTCCATGCCGGCCCGCATGGCCTCGATGGCGGGCACCGCGTGCCAGTGGTCGGGCGTGGACACCATCATCACGTCGACATCCTTCTCGGCGATCATCTTCCGGAAGTCGCCGTAGACTCGGGGTTTCCTCCTCGATTTCTGGCGGGTGGAGACGATCTCGGCCGCCTCGGCGAGCATCCGGGAGTCGGTGTCGCAGAGGGAGACGACCTCGGCGTCGGCGACCTGGAGGAGGCGGAGGAGGGACCCTTTGCCGTACCACCCGGTTCCGATCAGTCCGACCCGGAGGGGCCTCTCGGCGGCGAACGTCGTCGGAAGGTAGGAAGCGGCCGCGGCGAGCGCGGCGACGGAGGAGGAGCGTCTGAGGAAATCGCGGCGGGTCATGCCCGTTGCTCCTAACACCGGATCGGTTTGGGGTCACGCGGGAAGGTGGGGACGCCGTTGAAAGGCGCGCCCGACTTCGGGCAAGGTCCCCGGCATGCATCATCCTGTCGAACCGCCAGCCGGGGTCCCGCCCATGCGGGATGCTTCGCCCGGGAAGCTCTTCGCGCCGGCTCGGGGGCGGACACGTCGGGGTTGGCTGGGTCGCGTGGCCGCGGCGGCGGGTGTGGGAATCCTCGGTGGCTGCGTTGGCGCCTCGCGTCGTTCCGGGCTGGGGGTGGCTTCCTTTGAGGCGGACGTCACCGTGCCGGTTGGGCATGGGATGATGGGAGGCGCCTGGCTTTCAAAGTCGGTGGCCGATCCCCTCGAAGCGCGGGGGTTGGTGCTGACCGGGTTCGGGCCGCCGGTTGTCTTCGTGTCGGTTGATTGGTGTGAGATCCGGAACGAGGCCTACCGCCGGTGGCGGGAGGTCCTGGCGGAGGCCGCCGGCACGAGTCCCGAGCGCGTGATGGTCAGCACGATCCATCAGCACGACGCGCCCGTCGCCGATCTGGCGGCGGAACGTCTTCTCCGGGAGCGCGGGCTTTCGGGCACGATCTGCGATCTGGAGTTCCACGAGGCCGCCGTCCAGCGGGTGGCCGCCGCGCTGAAGGGCGCATTGCCGGACCTACGGCGGGTCACGCATTGGGGGATGGGCAGGGCCCGCGTGGAAGGCGTCGCGTCGAATCGCAGGTACGTGATGCCGGACGGGCAAGTGCGATTCGACCGCGGGAGCGCCACCCGCAACGCCTTCGCCATCGAGGCGAACGAGGGGCTGATCGATCCGTGGTTGCGGACGCTGAGTTTTTGGGAGGGCGACCAGGCGCTGGCCGCGGCGAGTTTCTACGCGGTCCACCCGATGAGCTACTACGGACAGGGCGAAGTGTCGGCGGATTTTCCGGGGCTGGCCCGGCGACGGCGGGCCTCGGAGGTCCCCGGAGTGCCGCAGATCTACGTGTCGGGTTGCGGCGGGAATGTGACGGCTGGGAAGTACAACACCGGCGCCCCCGAGAATCGGCCGGTGCTGGCGGAGCGGCTCCGCGAGGCGATGGCCGAGGCGTGGAAGACCACCGTGCGCGCGCCCGTCGGGCGGTGTGGCTTCCGTGTCGCCCCCTTGTGGCTCGAACCGCGAAGTTCCAAGGGATTCACCGAGGTGGACCTGCTGGCGAAACTGACGCCGTCGGCGAAGCCTTTCGACCAGTGCCTGGCGGCGATGGGCCTGAGTTGGCGGCGTCGGGTGGCGGCGGGGTCGCCTCTTGAAGTGCCGTTCCTGGACCTCGACGGCGCCGGAGTCCTGTTGCTGCCGGGGGAGACCTACGTGGACTACCAGCTCTGGGCGCAGGCGCTGCGGCCCGGTGTTTTTCTCTGCGTGGCGGGATACGGCGACGGTGCCACGGGCTATGTGCCGACCGAGAGGCATTGGGCGGAACAAGACTCCAACCTGGGGGATTGGTGTTGGGTGGCGCCGGGGTCCGAAGCGCGGCTCCAGGCCGCGATCCGGCAGGCGCTGACCGGTGTTGGCTGATCCTCCTTTCGACCCGGCGACACCCGAGGTTCCATGCCGGCTTCGACGAGGTCGGCGGCCAGTAGCGCCCACCTTCCAGCCGGCTCGGGAGTAGGCTCCACGGTTCGCGAACCCCGAGTTGAGACCTTGAACCCGGTGGGTCAGCGGTCGGACCGTAGCCGCCGACGTCAGTCGGCGCTGACCTCTGGTCGGGAATGGCGCGGGCTGACTCCCGAGTGCCGGTTCACGGAGAGCGCCGACTTTCCAGTCGGCTCGGGCGAAGGGCGACGGGCGAGAGCGCCTCATAGTCCGTAAGTCGCCCGATTCGTTCCGTGTTGCGGCTTGAGGACGGAGGGGGCCTGTGCCATTGCTTGAGGCGCTATGAATGGCCGCAACAGGGGTTTGCTACGGAAACTGTCGGACCGATTGAGTCTCCTGGGGCTTGGGCTCTTTCTGGCAGGCTGCGGTCCGGAAGCCCAATCCCCCGGACCTACGCCTTCGGCCTCGGCGGCATCGACCCCGTCGGAAGTTCGCGGGGACCCGATTCGAGGTGAACCCATTGTGGCGCCGACCGTTCCCACTTCGGAGACTTCCCCCGCCCGGGTGGCGACCGATGTGGTGGAGGCGGGGGCTGTGGAGGCGCGGGAAGAGGACAACAAGAAACCCGAGGAGGAACCCGCCAAGGCGGTCGCTGGAAGCTTGCCGACCCAAGGGGAAAGTGATGCGGGCGGCGTTTCCGCGCCTTCGACCACCGCTGTTGTCGCCCAGTCCACGGTGGGGACGGCCGCCCATCCGCTGTCGGTGGGTTTCGACAAGCTGGCGTCCTTCCCCTACTCGCTTCCCGACGGGCCGGTGGACACGAACGAAGTGACGGTGGCCGCGTCGACGAATCAGATTCCGGCGACGGTCCACGCCTTGAACGACCAGTTCATTTCGCTGAAGGGATTCATGCTCCCGCTCAAGGTCGAGAAGGGGTTGGTCACCGAACTCCTCATCATGCGGGACCAGTCGATGTGCTGCTACGGGACCGTTCCCAAGATCAATGAATGGGTGAGCGTGAAAATGACGGGAGACGGAGTGAAGCCTGTGATGGATCAGGCGGTGACGCTCTTCGGGAAACTCAAGGTGGGCGAGATGTACGAGAACGGCTATCTGGTGGGCATCTACGCCTTGGACGGAGAGCGGATGGCGGGCCCGCTGGATTTCTGACGCCTTGGAGGATTCTTGCCGGGATTGTTTGGAAAACCGCTCCGGACGCTGGGAAAGGGGTCATTTTGCCGCTGGCGCTGGAATCATTGCGGGAACGGGATTGACTTGGATGCCGATTGGCGAGAGGGATCCCACATTCCTGGGCCGCCTATCTCCCCTACGAGAGTGCCGTCACTGCCGCTGGGGCCGCGTGAATCCCGAATCACGGGTATCGCGGATCGGTGGGATGGCCCCGGAGCCACGCTCCAACCATCAGTCGACAGCACTATGAAAAATTCGTTCCGATCGTACTTCTCGGCCGCCGCCGCGGCTGTGGCGCTCCTGGCATGGGCCGCACCGGTCACTTCGCACGCCGAGGACGCCAAGGCCTCCCCCACGGGAACCTGGACTTGGTCCACGCCGGGCCGGAATGGCGGGGCTGAACGCAAGACGACCCTCAAGCTCAAGGCCGAAGGCGAGAAGTTGACCGGCAAAGTTTCGTCGCCGGGAAGGGATGGTCAGACCATGGAATCGGAGATTTCCGAAGGGAAGGTCAAGGGGGATCAAATCGAGTTCAAGGTGGTGCGCGAGTTCAACGGGAACAAATTCGTGATCGGCTACACGGGCAAGGTCAGCGGCGACACGATCAAGGGCAAGACCGAGTTCGACCGCCAGGGGGAGAAGACCTCCCGCGACTGGGAAGCCAAGCGGGAAGCGGAAAAGAAGTAGGCGACCCCTCCCACCCTTCCGTCCAAAAGTCATCGTCACATCGCCCCACGCCGCAAGGTGTCGGGGCGTTTTCATTGGGTGCGTGAAAGGACGCCGTGAACCGGGTTGAGCCCGCCACCCGATTCGGCGAAGGTCCGGCATGAGCGAGCGACAAGTGCGATGGGGCATCCTGGGAACGGCGACGATCGCGCGGAAGAACTGGCGAGCGATCGCCAATTCCGGGAACGCGATCGTGTCGGCCGTCGGCAGTAGGGACGTGGCTCGGAGCCGGGCTTTCGTGGACGCCTGCCAGGGTGAGGTCCCGTTCCCCGCCGCGCCGAGGGCGGTCGGAAGCTACGAGGAACTTGTTCGATCGCCGGACGTGGACGCCGTGTATCTCCCTTTGCCAACGACCTTGCGCAAGGAATGGGTGATCCGGGCGGCCGACGCGGGCAAGCACATCGTCTGCGAGAAGCCGTGCGCGCCCTCGGCGGCGGACCTGCGGGAGATGCTGACCGCCTGCCGCCGCAACGGAGTGCAGTTCATGGACGGCGTCATGTTCGTCCACAGCCGGCGGTTCGCGGGCATTCGTGGGAAACTGGCGGATGGCGTGTCGGTCGGGACGATCCGGCGGATCGCCTCCCACTTCTCCTTTCGGGCGGGGAGTGATTTCGAGGCGGGCAACATTCGGGCGGACGCGTCGCTGGAGCCGGCGGGATGCCTGGGGGATCTCGGTTGGTACTGTGTGCGTTTCGGCCTCGAGGTGCTCGGGGGACGCATGCCCCGAGCCGCCACCGGCCGGGTCCTCTCGGAGATGCGCAACCCCGGCGCGTCGGCGGGGGTGCCCTCCGAATTCTCCGGCGAACTGCTGTTCGAGGGCGGGTTGACCCTGGCGTTCTACTGCTCGTTCATCACCGAAATGCAGCAGTGGGTCAGCGTCGGGGGAACCGAGGGGGAATTGATCGTCGACGACTTCGTGCTGCCCTACCTGGGGGACACATTGGAATTCAGGACGTCGCGCCCGGAGTACATCATCCGCGGGTGCGACTTCCGGATGGAACCGAAGTCCCAGCGCGAGACCGTCCGGGAATCGGCGCACGGAACTCCGGATTCGCAGGAGGCGAACCTGTACCGGGCTTTTTCGGAGCGGGTGCTCTCGGGCGTGCTGGAACCGGGATGGGCCGACATGGCTTGGAAGAACCAGGTCGTGATCGACGCCTGCCTGGCCTCGGCGCTGAACGGAGGGCGCGAAGTGAGCGTCGCGGAAGTCGCGGGGTGACCGGCTCCCGGTTTCCCTTCAGAAGACCGGGCCGAGGATCCAGGGCGCGAACTCCTCGTCGCCGATGCCGGAGCGTTCGCTGAGGGTGGGTTCGCCGCTGGCGGTCGCGAGGATCTGGTCGAAGATGCGGCGCCCGACCTGTTCGATGGATTCGGTGCCGTCGAGGATGGTGCCGGCATTGAGATCCATGTCGTCGGACATGGCGTCGTAGAGCGGGGTGTTGGTCGCGATCTTGAGGCAGGGGGCGGGTTTGCAGCCGTAGACGCTCCCCCGGCCCGTCGTGAAGACCCCGAGATTGCAGCCCCCCGCGACCAGGCCGGTCATCGACACGGGATCGTAGCCGGGTGTGTCCATGAAGCAGAAGCCCGGGGTGCTGACGGGATCGGCGTAGCGATAGACAGCCGCCAGGGGGGCTTGGCCTCCCTTGGCCACCGCGCCCAGGCTCTTTTCGTAGATCGTCGTGAGGCCGCCCTCCTTGTTGCCGACCGACGGGTTGTTGTCGATCGACGCTCCGTGAACCCTGGCGTGCTCCTCCCACCAGCGGATCAGGTCGACGATGCGTTGCCCGACCTGGGGCGTGACGGCGCGACGGGTGAGCAGGTGTTCGGCTCCGTAGATTTCGGGAGTCTCGGCCAGCACGGTGGTCGCGCCGTGGCGGACCAGCAGGTCGGAGGCCCAACCGAGCGCCGGATTCGCGGTCAATCCGCTCGCTCCATCCGAACCGCCGCAGTTGAGGGCGACGGCGAGGCGCGACACGGGTTGGGGCGAGCGCCGGAGGTCGTTGGCGCCGGGGAGCAACCGGGCGACCGCGGCCACGCCGGCATCGACCGTCTTCCGGACGCCGCCCTGGGTCTGGATGTTGAAGACGACGGGAGGAAGGTCGCCGGGAGCCACGTCGGCGAGGTGTTCGTTGCGAAGGAGGCCGGTGGTCTGGTTGACCTCGCACCCGAGGCCGATGAGGACATATCCGGAGATGTTGGGATGCCTCGCGATGCCGGCGAGCACCCGCTGAAGGAGGCGGGTGGGCGCATCCGGCGACATGGCGCAGCCGCTCTTGTGGGTGAAGGCGACGACGCCGTCGACGTTGGGGAAGTCGCGACGGAAATCGGGGCCGCGGAAGCGGTCGGCCACGTAGCGCGACACGGACGCGGAACAGTTCACCGTGGAGATCACCGCCAGGTAGTTGCGGGTGCCGGAGCGTCCGCCCGGGCGGGGAAAGCCCAGGAACGTCAGGGGTTCGCCGGGATCGAGGGGGGGAAGGTCGCGGAGTTCGCTGCCGAAGGCGTGGTCGCGGGTGAACTCGCCGAGAGTCACGTTGTGGCTGTGGACATGGCTTCCCGCCGCGATGGGTCCCCGCGCGAAGCCGATGATCTGGCCGTATTTCCGGATGGCTTCGCCGCAGCCAAGTTGCGTGGAACCCTTGCGAGAACTTTGGGCTGGCGCGGACTCGCGCCTCGAATCGCTATTCTTTGACGATCGACTACGTGCCGCATGGACAATGTTAAGCGCATCGGATCTAACGGAATGATCAGATCGTTTTTGTTGATACAGCCTTAAGTTGTGAGCGCGACTACAGCGATCTGAGGACACAACGCAAATCGTTTGCGGCAAGTTGCAACCGCATCAGCAAATTAGCGTTCAAGCTGGCTGACGAGTTTCGCGTTCTATTTGAGGCGCACGCAGACACAGATATCGCCGGCTCGGCCATGTTCTTAGACGCGGCCAACACAAAGCACCTTATGATGCATGCTTCGCCGAAGTTTTACGGCCTCACTGATGAGGCTGCCATGACTGATGATTCAGAGTGGCGTTGCGAGACAACTTCTTCATCCTCCACTTGCACTAATGAGTCAAGATACGATTGATGAATGCTTTAGTGATTGATGAAACCGCCCAAAAGAGCGCCCTAGTGACATACCTCGTCTACGTACACTTACGCCCCCAACTGTAGATAGCTTGCGAGCATTGGCTGAGTGTTGGGATGCAGCACCCTCGCTCCCTGACATGCTGATTCGGCTTGGGAATATCACATCAGACGCAGACTCTATTCCCTTTAGATACGACCCGGGTTTGATGCGGTTCTACTAAACGGGAAATCAAGTCGAAAACGCGACTACACGCGTGCGTTACCTGCACATTCGATTTTCCGTTACTCCCCCAGATTTTGTTTGGCATTTTATCAGTAGTCGAAACAATTCTATTTACTAATTGCGCAGTTTGGCACAGTTGCGCTGAATCTGAATCCCGATAGTGAGTTAACTGAACTTGATGTCCGCCAGTCTCTCAGCATTATTTTGGCCAAGCTCGAAGCTGATGAAATCCGATTCGCGAATACGCGCGCCACGGAGTAGTACGCAATCAATCTGTCCTTGCCTTAATCGGTGCATGGAACCGCGAGTAGTACTATTCGACGAAGAAATCGGGTTGAATCCTACATCGAACTCGAAGTAAGGCGACTCTTCAGGAATCTGAATACTACGTTACGTCGATTGGAGCAATTTTGGTTCTATTTGCATCCCCGAAATACTGAGGACTTGCAAATGCCAGACAAAACCATCATTCGGCTACCTGAAGTAATTGCCCGCACTGGGATTCCACGTTCAACGATCTATGCGCTGATGGCGCAGGACAAATTTCCGCACCAAATCAACCTCGGAATTAGATCAGTGGGCTGGATCGCTGACGAGATCCTCGAATTCAACAATCAGCGTATACGCGAATCTCTCGCCCGTGGATCGAGTCATGATTATTCAGTTGAGTGAAGTGAACAGAATCGCGGGCACGAAACACTGCTGGGAATTGCAACGACTAAGGAAACGCAAAGGTAGTAACGTATGGGAGCCCTACAAATGGTGCGTAACGTTCGGACAGGCGCTGGACGCCGCCGTACATCGTCGTCGGCCGCGGCGTCGCGGCACCAGGCAACGTGCTCGCGGATGTTCGCGCGCTCGACAATGACCTGGGCGCCGAAATCAAAGGCTCCCATCTTCACGCGGGGAGAACAGGCCGCCACTACCACGCCGTCAACGGTCCCGGCTGCGAGATCCTCTTTGATCAATGCCAGACCTTCAGCGCCGCAGAGATGGTCGTGCGACTTCTTGATGGCGGCGCCCGATGCGCCGTTGACCAGTTGGTCGACGTTGAGGACGTCACCGATTCCGCAACCGCCGCAGACGTATACACCGACTTTGTCAGCCATGGTTCGCGCTCCTCACTGCACACTGGAAGGCTTTCAAAGCCATCGCGGTTCCGTCCTGCACGGTTGCCGATACCTCCTCGGGCCTCTTTACGCAGCCGGCGCCGTAGACACCGGTTTTTCCGGGCGGGCTGGCAATGAAGTTGAACTCATCCTTGGCGAAGTCACCCGGCAGCTTCTCGGTATTCGGAACAATCCCGGTGGCGAGCACCAGCAGGTCGACCTTCTCGGTCACCTTCACGCCGTGCATTACATCTTCGGCGGTCACCAGCAACTGGCCGCCTTCTTCTTCCACCTGGGCCGCCTTGCCCTTGATCAGCTCGATGTTCTGCTCCTTCACCTTCGTGTAGAAGTCTTCGAGCCGGCCCGGGGTCCGGATGTCGATGTAGAAGATCACGATCCTGGCATCCGGGTATCGTTCCCGCACGTAGGTGGCTTGTTTCAGCGACGCTGTGCAGCATACGGCCGAGCAGTAGGGCAGGTGGTTCTCATCGCGAGAACCGGCACACTGCACGAAGGCCACGGTCTTCGGTTCCGCACCGTCTGAGGGCCTGAGGATCTTGCCCACCACTGGGGCCGTTCTTGGCGGCCAGCCGCTCCATCACCACGTTGGTGATCACGTTGGCATACTTTCCGTAGCCGAGCAAATCCAGCTTCGACGCGTCGTAAGGCGACCACCCTGTGGCCGCGACCACCGCGGCAACCTGGAAGGTCTTGGTCTCGGGCTGCTGCTCCAGATCTACGGCGCCGTACTTACAGGCGTCCTGGCAGGCGGTGCAACCGCTCTTGCAGGCATCGCGATCAATCACGTAGTGCTGCGGGTACGCCATCACGTGGGGCAGATAAGCGGCTTGGTCTTCGGACAGCCCGTAGTTGAAGTCGTCTACCCGTTCGGCTTCGCACGCCTTGGCGCAGTCATCGCAAATCGTGCAGGCATCGGTCACGTAGCGAGGACTCACTTTCACCGTGACTTCGTAGTCGCCCGGTTGCCCGGTGAGCTGCTCGACTTCGGCCCGCGTCAGGACCGTAACCCGTCGATTGTTCTGAATGCGGCGGAAATTGATCTCCAACCCGCAGGATGGCGGGCAGAGTTTGGGAAAGTACTGGTTCATCCGGGCAACACGGCCGCCGAGGTACGACTCTTTCTCCACCAGCACCACTTCGATGCCGGCTTCAGCCGCCTCAAGCGCCGTGGTCATGCCGGCCATGCCGCCGCCGATGACCAGGATCCCTTTGCCATTTTCAGCCATTCGAGTTTGCCAACCTTTCGTTCATGGTGTCGGGTCCGGCCGCGGGGACTCCTTTCTCTTGAGGTAGCTTGCTCCCAGGCCTCAACCACCGTGCGCTTGATCTTCATGCTCTTTTCTTTGAAGAGTGCGAAACGAAGCCAGTGCATGGCGAACTCGAGCAGTTCGATGTCGTTGGTCTTGAGGGAATCAACGCGCGACTCGTCAACCTCGAACATCTCGAGGAACTTCGATTCAAAAACGAATCGCCGGAAGCGGTCGAGGTCGAAGCACGCCATGTAGAACATGTCCATCTGCTTCGGCGTAAGGGCCTCGATGTCATCCCAGCCCGGGTGGACCATCAGGTCTTTGAAACCCTGGCCCATCATGTCGTACTCTTCAATTCCCTGGTCGTCGATCCACTCACGGACCGTGATCTGGCGCCCCGCCTCGTGACCATGGCAGAGATCCTCTTTCATGAGGAAATGGAAGCGGTGCTCCTCCGGGTTCGGGTTCTCCGGATCGGCAACACCGAGCGGGTACATACGGCAGGCCCAGGGCCGGTTGGTGTAGATCGAGCAACCGCTGTCGTTGACGAAGACGCACTTCTTGGTCTCCGGGTCCATTTTCAGCAGGACGATGGGGATCTTCTGCTCCTTGCTGAACGGCAGGATGGTGTAGTTGTCCAGGAATTCACCTGACTCGATGCCCAGGGAGCGCTTCATGCGCATCACATCGTAAGGCGTGAGCACAATCGAGACGTCCTTACAGCAGCAGGTGAAACAATCCATCTCCGTGCCGCATCTGAAGTCGAACTGGTCGTCGACGTTCAGTCGTTGGTAGTCCGTGAGAATATTGAGTGGGTTGGGCGCTTCATCCGGCATGGGCTGTCTCCGCGTCTACCTCGGGCACTATGTTGGAACGGAGGGCGTTCTTTGACCACACCGGCAGAGGGCCTTCCTCTCTCCCGTATCCGGGTCAAGCCTGAAGCGATAGGAAGCGTTCACGTTGAAGCGATCATTCATCCAAAGCCAGCCGCGAATGAAGTAGGAACATTCATCGTTGAAGCACACGAGCTGGAACATTGTTTCCCAGCTATCGGGGTTCTCCCAGCGAACCAGTTTCCCCCCGCAATGGGGACAGGGTTTGTTGTGTTTGACGTCCATTTCGGTGAATCCTCTCTGAGTTGCAACGCTTTGTTGTGGGAGGCCCCCTGGTAAGGAGACCTCCCGGTTTGAACTACGTCGAGTGGGATCAGCCGCCCAGCAGCTCGTGATCCTTCGCCTTCGGGAAGACGTGCTTGACGTCGCGTTTGATCATCTCCCACGCGTTCGTCTTGGGATCGTACTTGCAGTTGGCAAAGCTGACCCAGTCTGCTTCGTTGATGGTAGGTTTGTCCGCGCGGAAGTAGTAGCCCGGCCAGCGGGTCTCATCGCGGAACAGAACGGTGCGGACATGCGCTTCGGCCTGCCACATGCGGTGGACGTTCTCCCACACGCGGGTCAGTTCATGCAGATCCTCGGCGGCCAGATTCTCGGAGTCTTCCTTGAGAAGCTGGAGCAGTTCGAGGGCGCGGTTGAGCTGACTCTCATTGGTGGAGAAGTTCGCGCTGATACCTCCGGCATACTCGTCCATGATCTTCTGTAGACGGAACATGAACATGCGGGGCTCGGAGGTAGTTCGGGTTGATGTCCGGATCGGTGGTTTCCGCCGAATGCGTCTCGAACATCTCCATCGGCTTCAGGATCTGCGTCTTCAATGCAGCCACGTCGGCATCGGAGACCTTCGGGGCCTCGTTGTTTTCGACGATGTACTTGATGGCGGCCTTGGCGGCGATGCGGCCTTCAGCGTGCGAACCGGAGGAGAACTTGTGCGAAGAGGCGCCAGATGCGTCACCCGCGCAGAACAGGCCCTTCGTGGTGGACATGTTGCAGTATCCCCAGAAGTACTCGTCCCGCGTCTCGTCCGACTGCAGATCCTCAGGACCGGAAACCCAGGCGCCGGAAGCGCCGGAGTGCGAACCGATGAAGTACGGCTCGGCGGCCGCGATCTCGGAGGCCTTCTCTTCCGGCTGGACGTCACTCGCGGCCCACAGAATGGCCTGCGAGATGGTCATGTCCAGGAAGTCTTCCCAGGCCTCGGACTCGAGCTCCTTCATCTTCTTCTTGTAGGCTTTGGGATCGTCTTTGAAGGCCTCGGCGATATTGGCGATCGCCTCTTCCGTACGCATGTAGATCGGACCCTTGCCTTCGAAGATGTCGAGCATGCCGAGCCAGTTCCGCAGGTTGGCCGGAATCGGCTTCACACGGCCGTAGGGGCCCCATTTTTCGAGCTCGGGGCGGCGGTCGACCATGTAGGCGCCACCTTCGGAGTTGGTCGCCCGGCTCTTGAAGAGCAGGAACCATGCACCAACCGGACCGTAGGCGTCCTTGAAGCGGATCGGGATGAACCGAACTTCCTGGCAGGTCATTTCGGCGCCGGCCTGCAGCGTGAAATAGGCCGATGAGCCGGAGTTCCACGGCGGGTACCAGGCGCGGCCCATACCCTCGCCGGAAGACCGCGGCTTGAAGACGTGTACTGCGCCGCCGAGGGCGACCAGCACGGCCTTCGCCTTGAAAATATAGAACTTGTTCTCGCGGGTGGAGAAGCCGACCGCGCCAGCGACGCGATCGCCATCCATCAGCGGTCCGACGATGAATACGCGTTCGAAAATCTCGCCAACACCGCTCTGAAGCAGAGCGTTCTTGGCCGCTTCAGCGACGATAACCTTGTAGGATTCGCCGTTGATCATGAGCTGCCACCGGCCCTCATGAACATATGCACCGTTCTCGTCCGTCCAGATCGGCAGTCCCCACTTCTCAAAGAGGTGGACCGAGGAATCGACGTGGCGGGCGATGGACGCAACCAGATCTTCACGGGCGATACCCATGAGATCGTTGCGGACATAGTCCACATAGTCCTTAATGGAGTTCTTGCCGTCTTTCAGACCGACGTATTGGTTAATTGCCGACAGGCCCATCGCGACCGCTCCGGAGCGATCCACGGCGGCCTTGTCTACCAAGGTGACTTTCAAGCCCTGCTGTTTGGCCCAGTAAGCTGCTTCTACTGCGGCGCCGCAGGAGGCCATTCCGCCACCAAGGAGCAAAAGATCAGTTTCGACTACAACATCTTCAAATTGCGCCATGTGATTTCTCCTTACTTCAGGGTGTACACTGCATCCATCCCGGTCGAGGCTGGCTCGGTGTAGAGCACGGCCGGATCGTTCAGGTCAGCGCCGGTCTCGAATCCGCCGTCGGGCACTGCGGAACCTTCCGCCGTGGTCCGGATGGGGAACTTGAACCGCTTCACATTACCGTTGCGGAACTTGACGGTCCACATGATCGAGTCAGTGGAGCGCATTGGCGTGACTTGCGCGCCCATGGGCACGAAGTCCGCATAACCACGAACCTCGACTGCCTGGGTGGGGCAGATCTTGACGCAGTTATAGCACTCCCAGCACATCGAAACGTCCCGGTTGTAGGCCTTCATCTTTTCCTTGTCCAAGGCCATGAGGTCGTTGGGGCATATGTACTGACAAGCGGTCTTGTCGAGCGCCTTGCACCCATCGCACTTTTCAGTATTGACGTAGCTTGGCATTGATTACCTTCCTACTTTCTTGAAGGACGATCCGGGAACCCGGCCGCCCTCTCTGACGTCAGAGTTTACGTTTATATAAACAGATCTTATTGTCCGATAGTGGTGATTGTCAACGTCGAACGAACCGACGCCCGCTGCCAGGGCTTCGATGGCCGCGGCAGGCCGGCGCGCCGAACAACTCGGGCTGTTGGCCGCTGTTGATGATCGGATTTTGTTTCTTATTAGCACCGTTGTCCGTTCGTTGAGTTCTCCTCCTTGCGAGAAGACAGACCGCCGAAAAAACCAACTGGCCTGAAGAAAACCATTTTCAGTTTGAGGGGATCTGCCGGTTGTTCCGTCTTGG